>DATAGP010000039.1:0-94649 GCA_036263655.1 Caldimonas sp.
GCACGAGGCGAGCGCCGAGGGCAATCCCAGCCTCCCGGCGCGTCGGTGTGAACGGGCACCCTATGGGAGTGGCCAGTTCCTGACGGCTCTCACGAGGATCTGGCCGCTTTCGTTCCGGACGAGGCACAGCCTAGACGGCGCAGCACTACCCAGCCGGCCGGCCTCGTGCCACCATTGCTGCCGACGATTCTCGCCTGCGATGGGGTTCCTCGTGGGGCCAGGAGGGTTCGATGATTGACCGCCGAAACGTCGTCGCCGGGTCATTGGCTTTGCTTGCGACCCAGCGCGTCGTCCGTGCGCAGTCGCCGTCGCGGACGGTACGAATTGGTCTTCTGGCGTGGGGTGGCCGACCGCCCGACCCCGATCCGCTCACCCTGGCGCTGGTCCAGGGCTTGCGCGACGGAGGCTACGTCCTGGGGCAGGGCGTACAGCCCGATTTCCGCTTCGCCGAGGGTCGCCTGGAGCGACTGCTCGAGAACGCTGCCGATCTCGTCAGTCGCCACGTCGATGTGATCGTGGTCGCGGGACCGGCACCGGTCAGGGCGGCGCGTTCCGCGACGAGTTCGATCCCCATCGTGATGGTCGGTGGCAGCAGCGACCCCGTGGCGGAGGGACTGACAACGAACCTGGCACGGCCGAGCGGCAACATCACGGGTTTCACGTATGCCGCAACCCCGGAGCGTTTCGGCAAGGAGCTGGAGTTGCTGAAGACAGCCGTCGGCCGGCTGTCGCGGATCGCTGTGCTCTGGGACGCCGAACCGGAGCTCTACCGCCGGACGCTGGCCCCACCGATCGGCGAGGCGGCGAGGGGCCTCGGCGTGGACGTGCCGGCGCCGATCGTGGTCACCAGCCCGCAGGCGCTGGAAGCGGCATTCGTGCAGGCCAGGCACCTCGGTGCGGACGCGGTGCTGCTCGCAACGGGTGGTGTCCTCTATGCCGCGCGCGAAAGCGTCGGCTCGCTCGCGCTTCGACACCGGCTGCCGACCATGGCTGCCGTCAAGGAATTTCCCTTGACCGGATCGCTCATGAGTTATGGGCCCGACTTCATCGAGCTGTTTCGCCGGTCCGGGGAATACGTGACGCGGATCCTCCGGGGCACCAAGCCAGCTGACTTGCCGATCCAGCAGCCATCCAAGTTCGATCTGGTCATCAACCTCAAGACCGCCGCGGCACTGGGGCTCACCATCCCGCAACCCTTGCTGCTGCAGGCAAGCGAACTGATCCGCTGAGCCGAGCGGCGGTCACCTCGGACGTTGCCGCGCATGCCGACCCGTCGTCGCCTGCTCCTTCAACTCGCCTCGGGCGGGTTCTGCATTCCCTCGGCTACTGCTGCAGAACGACCGAAGGTCATCGGAATACTGAACGCCTATGTTCCGGCGGATGTCCGACGATTTCTCGACAGCTTCGATCGAGAGATGGCACAGCTGGGCCACATGAAGGGAACTCACTACGTCACGGTCGAACGGATGGCCGAAGGCAGGCTCGAGCGGCTGCGTGCGATGGCTGAAGAGCTCGTGCGCATGAATGTCGACCTGATCCTGGCGGCTCCGTCGAACGCCGTCGTCGAGGCCCAGCGCGCGACGGCCACGATCCCGATCGTGTTCTCGGCAGTCACGGACCCGGTGCGCCAGGGTTTCGTCGAGTCGCTCGCCCGGCCTGGGCGCAACCTCACCGGCGTGTCCAACAACGCCGGCGAGCTCGGGCCGAAGCGACTGGAGCTCCTCAGGCAGATGGTCCCCCGCCTTGCGCGACTCGGGGTACTGGCGACCGCGCGCACGCCGACGTATCCCGCGAACGTCGAAGTGCTGCGAACTGCCGCCGAAGCGCTTGGCTGGCGCATCGCTGTGTTCGAAGCCGAGCTGCCACTGAACCTGTCAGCCACGTTTGCAGGGATGACAGCGTTCCGACCGGATGCGCTGTATGTCGCCGGCGACGCCAACTTGTGGAGCCACCGACGGCAACTTGCTGCCTTGGCGCTTCAGGCACGCCTTCCGACCATGTTCGCGTTTGCCGAGCACGTCGAGGACGGCGGACTCATGAGCTACGGCGCCGATCCTCAGGATGGCTTCCGGCAGAGTGCCGCCTATGTCGACAGGATCTTCAAGGGCGCGCGTCCTGGCGACCTGCCCGTCCAGCAGCCTTCGAAGATCGATCTGGTGATCAACGAGCGGACGGCCGAGGCGCTGGGCCTGCGCATTCCGGCCGCCCTTCGGTTGCAGGCCGAGCGGATCATCGGTTGACTCTCAGGCGTCGACTTGCTCGTAGGCGAGGGCGAATGCCTCCTGCAAGGCCAGCACCCGACGGTTGTCCTTGTCCATCGCCCGGCATACGAAGGCGATCTCCCGCTCGTGCGCGCCCTGGTCGAGCGCGATCTCGCGAACGGGCAGCACCTTGCTGATCAAGTGGGTGCGCTTCGGCACCACCGAGATGCCCCGGCCGGCCGAGACGAGCGCATGCACGGTGTCGATGGAATCGACCTCCACCGTGCCCCGGGCGCGCGGCGCGAGCCGGTGGAGGTAGCGCGCCGCCATCCGGCCGCTCACCAGCGTGGTGTCGAACTGGATCCAGTCATGCGTCCGCAGCAGCTCCGTGAGCGAGTCGCCGCGGCTGTGCGGCGGTGCGATCAGGACGAAGGGCTCGCGGGTCAGCGACACCCAGTGGAAGCGGCCGGCTCCACCCGTCGACGGCCGGACGACGACCGCGGCGTCGAGCACGCCGGTCTTGAGGTGCTGCATCAACAGGCCGGACTCGCCTTGCAGCGCCCGCACGAAGAGCTTCGGGTAGCGCCGATGAACCTCGAGCAGAGCAGCCGGCAGGATGCTCGTCTGGACGGTGCGGATGGTGCCGATCACCATCCGGCCTTCCACCAGCGGCGTCGACCTGACCCGAAGCGCGTCCATCGCCAGGAGAGCCTCCCGCATCGTCCGGACGAGCTCGTGCGCGATCGGCGTCGGCTGGGCGACTCGCGCCGACCGGACGAAGAGAGGCTGCCCGAAGTGTTCTTCGAGTCGCTTCACCTGCAGGCTGACGGCGGCCGGCGTCAGCCCCACGTCGTCTGCGGCCGCCGCGAAGCTGCCCCGTCGCAAGATGGCGTCGAGCGTGGCCAGGAACTCCAGCTTCATCGAGTTTTCCTTAACTGTCGGTAAACAAAACGTAGCTAGGGCGCGTTTTGTGACGTCGCTAGACTGTGCCTCAAGGACGGTGGGAAGACCCTACCCAAGACCTCACTTAGCGACGCAGGGCCCCGGCCGGTCTGCGAACTTTCAGTTAAGTGTCGTCCGAGAACGTTGGAGACACCGAATTGCTGGGAACGACGAAGGCGACGGCGAGCGAGAGGCCCCTCGTGCCGGGTGCACGGGCGGAGATGCCTGAATCGTGGTCGGAGCTCGACCATGAGCTGCTGCGCGCGCACAGGGTGGCGAACGACAGCGTCGAGCAGGAGGATCTGGCCTGGCTGTGCCGTGGTTTCAGTGCCTTCCTCGCCAGCGGTGGAAAGGTGCCTCTCGAGCGGTGTCTGCGACTGCCGACGAACGAGCGCGCGCTTCGTCGTGCCCGCCGCGATCACTGGCTCCGTTGCGCATGGCTCAAGCTCGAGGGCGCATCATCCGCATGGCGCCGATCCGAGATGCTGTCGGCGGAGGTGCGCCGCTTCCAGGGCGTCAAGTGGCCACGCTGGTCTTCCCTGAACGAGCCTCCGTCCGAGGCGACGCCCTTGGAGAGGGCGCTGTTCGAGGCCTTTCGATCGCACGAACGCGTGCCGGGGACGGCCATGCAGTTGCACAACATCGCGGGTCACTGTCGGGCCGGCTAGGCCACCAGGGACCGCCGCGCGTGCCGTTCCGGTGGACGGCCGCGCATCCAGGAGCGCTTGCATGAAGACCGACATTTCTCCCCCCGAGGTGCGCAATGCGCGACTCCTGATCGGAGGTCAGTGGACCCAGGGTGTCGACGACTTCGCGGTGCTCGACAAGTACACGGGTGCAACCATCGCGCGCTGCGAGCGCGCGTCCAGGGAGCAGGTGGATGCGGCCGTCGCCGCTGCCCGTCGTTCCTTCGAGGAGAGACGGCTCACACCGTTCGAGCGTTACGAGATCCTGGTCCGGGCCGCAGAGCTGATCGTCGAGCGGGGCGAGCTGCTGGCGTCGACCATCGTCGCCGAAGCCGGGTTCCCGTTCGTCGACGCCGAGAACGAGGTCAGGCGCGCTGCCCAGACCTTCATCGTCTCGGCGGAAGAGGGCAAGCGACTCGTCGGCGAGGTGGTCCCGATCGAATCGGCGCCGGGCCACGAGCATCGGATGGCCTTCACGATCCGGGTTCCGCGCGGCGTCGTCTGCGGCATCACCTCGTTCAACTCGCCGCTCAACATGGTGGCGCACAAGGTGGCTCCGGCGCTGGCCGCCGGCAACACGGTGGTGATCAAGCCGCCCCAGGCGACTCCCCTCAGCGGTGCACTGCTCGCCCAGGTGCTCCTCGACGCCGGCCTGCCTCCCTCGCACTTGAACGTGGTGCAGGGCCCCGGCAGCGAGGTCGGCAGCTGGCTGGTCGCGAATCCTGACATCGCCTTCTACTCCTTCACCGGCAGCACGCCCGTCGGCAAGCAGATCCGCAGTGCCGTGGGCCTTCGCCCGGTCGCGCTCGAGCTGGGCAGCATCGCCGCCACGCTGGTCTGCGACGACGCCGACCTGCAGCGCGCCGCCAGCCGATGCGCGCAGTCGGCGTTTCGACGGGCCGGCCAGGCATGCACCTCGATCCAGCGACTCTTCGTCGATCGCAAGGTCCTCGACGCGTTCGTGCCGCGACTTCTCGAAGCCACCCGTGCGCTGCGGGTCGGCGACCCGCACGATCGCGCCACCGTCATCGGGCCGATGATCAGTGAGCGGGATGCGATCCGTGCCGAGTCGTGGGTCCAGGAAGCTCTCGCCCAAGGCGCCCGGCTGCTGTGCGGCGGAAGCCGTCAGGGAGCCTTGCTGCAGCCGACCATCCTCGCCGACGTGACACCGGGCATGCGCGTCATGTGCGAGGAAGTGTTCGCGCCGGTGATGTCGATCGTCCCCGTCGACGATGTCGACGACGCGGTCAGGCAGGTGAATTCGACGCCCTTCGGCCTGGCCGTCGGCATCTTCACCCGCGACGTGATGCGGGCGCTCGACGCCGCCCGCCGCTTTCACGTCGGCGTGGTCCACATCAACGAACCGTCGAGCAGCCGCGTCGACCTGATGCCGTTCTCCGGCGTCAAGGACAGCGGCGTCGGCACCGAAGGCCCGCGCTACGCGATGCGCGAGATGACCGAAGAGCGGCTCATCACCGCAAGCCTCTCTTGAATGGAGCAACAGGCATGACCAAGACGCGCATGACCGGGGCGATGTACATCGCGCACTGTCTGAAGCAAGAGGGCGTGAGCAAGGTGTTCGGCCAGTGCGGGCACACGAACTATGCGCTGATCGACTCGTGCGATCGACTCGGCATCGAGTACGTCTCGTTCCGCCACGAGCAACAGGCCGTCCACGCCGCCGACGCCTACTACCGGGTCTCCGGCCAGATCGCGGTCGTCAACGTTCACCTGTCGCCCGGGCTGACGAATTCGGTGACGGGCGTGGCGACCGCTGCCGCGGACGGGACGCCGATGGTGGTGTTCTCCGGCAACACGCCGGCCTATCACAACGCCCGCGAAGCGCACCAGGCGATCCGTCTGCACGCCGACGCATCGCAGGGCGACATCTTCAAGCCGATCTGCAAGCGCGTCTGGCGGGTCGACGATGTCGATCTGCTGCGCGACGTCCTGCCGCGCGCGTTCAGCCTGGCGCGCACCGGCCGGTCGGGTGCCGTCCTGGTCGATGTGCCGATGGACGTGTTCTCGGCGCCCATCGAGGCGGAGGTCCAGACCCTGACGCGCCGGCCGGCGTTCACGCGCGCGACGGGCGATGCGTCCGGCGTCGCCGCCGCGGCGGCCCTCCTCGCGGCGGCCGAGCGTCCGGTGATCTTCGCGGGCAATGGCGTCACCCTGTCCGACGCGATCGAGGAACTCGGCGCGCTCGCCCGAGTCTTGCAGGCTCCGGTCGCGACGACGCTCATGGGCAAGGGGCTGTTCCCCGAAACGGACCCGCTGTCGGTCGGCACGACCGGAATCTGGGGGACGCGTGCGGCCAACGACACGACGCGCGACGCCGACGTGATCCTGGCCGTGGGAACCGCCTTCGGCGAAGCCGACTGCAGCTCCTGGCGTCCCGAGTTCACGTTCGCGATCCCCGGGTCGAAGCTGATCCAGATCGACATCGATCCGGGCGAGATCGGCAAGAGCTATCCCGTCGACGTCGGCATCGTCGGCGACGCCAAGGCGACCCTGCGGGCCCTGATCGACAAGCTGGGTCCCTCGCCGCGGCCGGCTGCGCTGAGCCTCGGGCAGGCGCAGGACCTGAGTCAACGCAAGCGCAGCTGGGAAGCCGAGGTGTCGGAGACGCAGAGCGATGCCGGGACGCCGATCCACCCGGCGCGGCTGCTCCGGGCCCTGTCCGAGGCCGCGCCCGACGATGCGATCTTCGTCACCGACGTCGGCTGGAACAAGAACGGCGCCGGCCAGCAGCTGCAGGTGAAGCGCCCGCGTTCGTTCATCACCAGCGGCGGCATGGCGACCATGGGCTTTTCGCCGGCAGCCGCCATCGGCGCCAAGCTCGGCGCCCCCGACCGGAAGGTGATCGGCCTCGTCGGCGACGGCGGGCTGACCTCCGTCATCGGTGCACTGGCGACCGCCGTCGAGCTCGACATCCCGGTGCTGTGGGTCCTCTTCAACAACTTCTGCTTCTCGACGATCCAGACGGTGGGTGCCACCTACTTCGACAACACCAAGGGCACTCAGTTCACCCGACCCGGCGGGCAGGCGTACAACCCGGACTTCATGATGCTCGCCAAGGCCTTCGGGATCGATTCCATGCTGGTGACCAATCCGCTGGAGCTGGAGGACGGCCTGCGTCATGCGCTGGCGCAGGATCGTCCCTTCCTCCTGGAGGTCAGGACCCGCGGCGACGTGCCGATGCCCCGCACCGGCTACTGGGACATCGCCGATTTCCTCAAGGGCGGCAACGTCCTCGACTGACCACCGCATGCCGGCTCGCAGATCATCGGCGGGTGCGCCTGCAGGCAAGGGCGCTGCCCCGGCGGCCGCGCCCGGCGCGGCGCCTGCCCGAGCCCTGAAGCGGCGCGACTACACGCCGGCCGCTTCCGGCCCGCTGCGCGGCCTTCGCATCGTCGACATGTCACGGCTGTTCGCGGGCAACGTCATCACCCAGATCCTCGGCGACTTCGGTGCGGAGATCATCAAGGTCGAGCCGCCGGGCGGCGATACGCTGCGTGCCTGGCAGACCGAGGGCGTGTCGACGCACTGGAAGGTCTACGCCAGAAACAAGAAGAGCCTCTGCCTCGACCTGCGCAAGCCGCGGGCATGCGAGCTTCTGCTCAAGCTCGCGGCCACCGCCGACATGCTCGTCGAGAGCTTCCGCCCCGGCGTGCTCGAGGCCATGGGCCTGGGCCCCGAAGTCCTCCATGCGCAGAACCCCCGCCTCATCGTCATGCGGATCTCGGGCTGGGGTCAGGACGGCCCCTATCACCAGCGGCCGGGATTCGGCACCCTGATCGAGGGCATGGCGGGCTTCGCCGCGATCAACGGCTTCGAGGACCGGGAGCCGGTCCTTCCGCCGATGTACCTGGCGGACGGGGTCGCCGGTCTCTTCGGCGCGTCCGCCGCGATGATCGCGCTGCGCGAGATCGAGCAGAACGGAGGCGCCGGCCAGGTCGTCGACCTGCCGTTGCTCGACCCGCTGCTGGCGATGCTCGGCCCGCAGGCGGCGAACTATCGGCTGACCGGGAAGCTGCGCAAGCGCACGGGCAGCCGCTCCACCAACGCGGCGCCGCGCAACGCCTACCGTGCCAAGGACGGGCGTTACGTCAGCCTGTCCGGTTCGACGCAGAAGATGGCGGAGCGCACGCTGCGGGCGATCGGCCGTCCCGAACTGATCGACGACCCCCGGTTCAGGACCAACGCCGACCGGGTCCGCCATGCCGCGGAGCTCGACGCCCTCATCGGCGCGTTCGTCGCGCAATACACGCAGGCGGAGGCCGTGGCGATCTTCGACGAGGCGCAGGTGACGGCCGGTCCGATCTACGACATCTCGCAGATCCTGGTCGATCCGCACGTCGTCGAACGCGAGCTGCTGGCGGACTATCCCGACCCGGACATGGGACAGCTGCCGATGCATCACGTGGTGCCGCGACTGCTCGGCACGCCGGGGTCGATCCGCCTGCCGGCGCCCTGGCTGGGCCAGCACAACCGCGAGGTCCTCGAAGGTATCGGCATCGGTGCCGATGCGTATCGCGAGCTGATGGAGACCGGCGTCGCGCTCGAGTCCCGAGCGCCCTCGTGCAAGCCGGACGAGTGATGCAGGCGCTCCCCGTCTGGCGGTCGTTGCTGTACGTGCCCGCTCATCTCGAGCGCTTCGTCGCCCGGGCTCACGAGCGTGGCGCCGATTGCATCCAGCTCGACCTCGAGGACAGCGTTCCGCCGCGCGAGAAGGAGCGCGCCCGAGCCTGCGTGGAAGGCGCTGCCGGCCGTGTTCGCCGCGGCGGCGCGGACGTGCTCGTCCGGATCAACCGACCCTTGTCGCTCGCGGTGCGCGACATCGAGGCTTCGGTGGGCTCCGATGTCGACGGCTTTGTGCTGCCGAAGGTCGGCAGCGCGGACCAGGTCCGACTGCTGGACGAGCTCATCTCCGAAGTCGAGCTGCGGCGCGGGCTGCGGGTCGGCCACTCGCGGCTCGTCGTCCTGATCGAGACGGCGGCGGCATGGCTGGCCATGGGCGACATCGCCAAGGCCAGCCCGCGCCTCGTCGGCCTGAACCTCGGCACCGAGGATTTCGCCATGGATTGCGAGATGGAGGCCAGCCCCGAATCGATGCAGGTGGCCAAGCAGCAGGTCGTCTTCGCCGCCCGGGCTGCGGGAATCCTGCCGCTGGGCGTGATCGGAAGCATGGCCGGCTTCCGTGACGAAGCGGCGTTCAGCGACATGGTGCGGCGATCGCGGCGGTTCGGGTTCTCGGGAGCCTCCTGCATCCATCCGCTGCAGGTTCCGATCCTCAACGATCTCTTCTCCCCCTCGCCGGAAGAGGTCGACGCGGCGCGACGCACGATCGAGGCGCTGCAGGCAGCCGAGAAGGAAGGGCTCGGTGCAACCTCGCTCGACGGTCGCATGATCGATGCCCCGGTGGCCGAGAGGGCACGGCGAGTGCTTCAGCGGCACGAGACCATCGCCGCGCGCCGCAAGGCAGCATCGGCGCGGGCGGCGCAGGGGTGAATGCCGCGCCCGGCAGGAGCCCGCGACGGCGCCGGCTCGCGCCGGCCTCCGCTGCAGGCGCGCTGTTCCTCGGCTTGCTCGCGAGCGCCTTCTTCTTCTTCTTCTTCTTCGCCGACGACCCACAGGGTGCTGACGCGGCCACGCTGCCTGCTCTGACGAGCGAAGGACGCGTGGGACCCCGGACCGTGCAGGGTTCGGCAGGGTCTGCACGCGCGGACCCGCTCGACGCCCGCGAGCACAGCGAGCACTCGGGGCGCGCGGCGCCCGGCAAGGGCATCCGCTGGGACGGCGCGGACCTGATCATCGACCTCCGGCGTGTGCCTGTGCACGACGCGATCCGGATGCTCGCTGCGCAGACCCGGACCTCGGTGCATGGCGGTGAGCTCATGCAGGGACCGGACGTGACGCTCGAATGGCAGGGCAGGGACGTGCGAGCTGCCTGGCAACGACTGCTGGGAGCGTCGACCGCATTCGCCATGACGTGCGCTCCGGCGGGCTGCCAGGTGTTCATCGGCGGTCCGCCTGCCGCAGCGGCGGGCCCGGTGCTCGCCCGGCCAACGCTGCGCGCATCGCACGGCGCGGCCGCAGCGCCGAACAGCCCGGCGACCGAGGGCGACGAGCCGGTCTCGAGCCACGAGTAGGGCTCGAGCGCACGAGGCTCGCTCATGGCTTGCGCCAGCCGGCGCAAGCCATGAGCGCATGCGTGACCTCGACGCGACGCGACCCCATGCACCCAAATAAAACGGGTCAGTGCATTTGTTGACAGCGTGACATCCTGTCGTGGTGCCAGAGGTCTGCACGCATGCATCAACGCACCCGGGCAGATCGATGAGCCTCGACAGATCTCCAGGAGACCGTATGACACGCACATTCGTCGCGCCGGCGCTGCTCGCCGTCGCAGTCGCGGCAGCGCCGGCCGCGACACTCGCCCAGCTATCGATGGCCCCCACGACCAACGACTGGCCCCACGTCGCCGGCAACCTCGCCAGCCACGGATACACCGCGCTGACGCAGATCAACAAGTCGAACATCAGGAGCCTGGGTGCGGCGTGGGTGACCCACACCGCCGCCGAGCCGATCACCGCACCGGCGCCCGCCCCGGGCACCAACCAGACCGCGCAGCAGACCACGCCGATCGTCGTCGAGGGCGTCATGTACCTCAACGTCGCGGGCGGCGGCGTCATCGCGCTCGATGGCGCGACGGGCGCCGTGAAGTGGAAGTGGGTCCCGTCCATGGCGGCCAACGGCTACGGCCCCGCGACCCAGCAACGCGGTGTGTCCGTGGGCGAGGGCAAGGTCTTCACCACGGCCGCGGGCAACCGCATGGTCGCGCTCAACAAGGACACCGGCCAGGTCGTGTGGACGGTGCAACCCGGCGCCGACGGCACGCCGTTCGCAGGCGTGTCGAAGGTCCGACCGACGTACCACGACGGCCTCGTCTACATGGGCAACAACGACACGGCGCGCGGCGTCACCTTCGCCCTGCGCGCCAGCGACGGCTCGCTGGCGTGGCACTTCTACAGCACCTATCCGGCCGGCACCTCCTTCACCGACGTGAACGGCGCCACCTTCGACGCCGGCCACACCTTCACCACACGGCAGACGCCGAACGACACGCCGAACAACTGCTATCTCACGGCGGGTGCGACGCCGTGGATGCACCCGACCATCGACGTCGAGCTCGGGCTGCTGTACCAGACCTTCGGCAACGTGCGCAGCTGCAACGGCTCGCAGAACGGCGAAGGCCGGCCCGGCGACAACCTGTTCGGCAGCTCGCTGGTCGCGCTCGACCTCAAGACCGGCGCGTACAAGTGGCACTTCCAGATGGTCCGCCACGACATCTGGGACATGGACAACGTCAATCCGACGTCGTTCGCCGACGTGATGATCGGCGGCCAGTCGCGGAAGGTCCTCTTCTACGGCACCAAGTCGGGCTTCCAGTTCACGCTGGACCGCACCAACGGCAAGCCCGCCCTGCCCATCGAGTACCGCGCCGTGCCGGCAGACACGCGCCAGGCGCCCGCGCCGACGCAGCCGTTCCCGCTGCAGGGCTACTTCTATCCGCAGTGCGTGTCGCTGCAGAACCTGGGCTCGGAAGTTCCGGGCGACCAGAACCGGATGGTGCCGAACTGGAACGGCTACCAGGCCGAGCCCGACCCGGCCAACCCGGGCCAGCTGCGGCTCGTCTACCGGACGCCGAACTACCTGACCCCCAGCGAGCCGTTCCTGACCACCCCGCTGCCTTACCGCGGCTGCATGTACGACGGGTCGTACGACGGCTTCGTGACGATGTCGATGACGAGCCAGAACGGCGGCAACGACATGACCAACACGTCGATCAGCCCCAGGCTCAACATGCGCTACATCGGCATGTCGTTCAGCCCCGTCGGACACCCGCTGCAGCAGGGCGGCAACGGCCTGCGCCAGATCGGCGGCTACCAGACCGGCGGCCTGGCCGCGCTCGACAACTCGACGGGCGAGCTGAAGTGGTACAAGCCGCTGCGGCTGGACCTCTCGCGGCAGCACAACCCGCTGGTCACGGCCACCGACCTGCTGTTCCACACCCAGATGGACGGCTGGCTGGTCGGGCGCGATGCGGCGACGGGTGACGAGCTGTGGCGCTTCCAGATGGGCGCGCCGTCGCAGGCCGGCACGATCTCGTACATGATCAACGGCGAGCAGTACATCGCCACCACCAACATGGCCGGGAGCCAGCCGTATTCGCAAGGCGGCAACGGCGACGCGGTCTGGGCGTTCAAGATCGGCGGCACGGCCAAGTACCACACCGGCCCGCGTTCGGACCCGACCTACGTCTCGGGCAGCAGCGAAGCACCGGCTCCGCTGCCGATCGCGAACTGGCGTCGCCCGGTCGGCAACACGGCGCCGGGGATCGTGCCGGACAACGAGATCTGGATGGCCCGCTCGAACGGCAATGCCAACTCGACGCCCGACTCGGTCGACACCGGTTCGATGGTCCCGTCGCAGCGGACGGTTCCGGTCGGCACGACGGTGACGTTCCGCAATCCGGGCGTGGAGACGTTCCCCAACTCGCCCAACCTGAAGGAGCACTGCGCGACGCAGTTCTTCGAAGGCAAGTTCAACTTCCGGCTGCAGCCCGGCCAGACGGCGCAGTACACGTTCGATCGCGAAGGGGAGTACTTCTACAACGACTGCACCGACCCGCGTCCCGTGGGCAAGGTGATCGTCACCCTGGCTCCGCAGAACATGCCGGGTGCGCTGCAGTTCGTGCCGAACGTCCTCAACCTGCGGCCGGCCGGTGTCTTCACCAATGTCCAGGGGCTCATCACGGCGGTCTTCAAGGTCCCGGCCGGCTACACGCTGGACGGCAACGTGCGCCTCTCGACGCCGCTGACCGCGGAGGTCTTCGAACCGGTGACCACGAACGTGACCGGGCAGACCTTGATCGTGACCTTCGACAAGGCGCTTCTCGACAACAACATTCCCGCCGGCGACGCGGTGCCGCTCACCATGACGGCCAACTTCATGGAGGCGGGCGTGCAGAAGAAGCTCACGTCGACGGCAACCGTGCGCGTGGCGAAGTAGGGCCCGATGACCTAGTGCAGCTGTCTCCACTCGCCGCCCGCGCGGCGAGTGAACGACATGGATGAAGTGTTCGGCCTCTTTCCCGTTCCCTTCCTGCGCGCGCCGGGCACGCTGAGCGCGCGCCTGGTCGAGGGCCTCGTCCGTCACTTCAGCGCCCTGGCGCTGAGCGCCAACAAGGCATCCGGCAATCTCTCGCACACCGAGATGCTGCGTCCCGGCGACAGCCCCCTGCTGATCGAGGCAGCAACGCTGATCACGCCCAAGATCGTCGACATGGGTGCGCTGATGTTCGGCGAGCGGCTCGGCTGGTCGATCAAGGAGATGTGGGTCAACGTGCTGGACGCCGGCGGCGTGCAGGCGATGCACAACCACGCCAACAGCTTCGTCTCGGGCGTGGTCTACCTGACGCGCATGCACCCGGAGTCGCAGACCGTCTTCATGAAGTCGCCGGGCGGCACCGACTTCGTCTTCAAGAACGATCACGCCAAGACGGCTCCGACGCCGTTCAACGGCGACCGATGGCTCGCCCCGGCGCCGTCACCCGGCGATCTGGTGCTGTTTCCGAGCTACCTGATGCACGCCGTGCCGCCCAACCGCGGCGAGCGCCGCATCACGATGTCCTTCAACGCCATCCCCGGCGGCCTGGACTCGTGGGGCTACAAGCTGAGCTTCAGCGGCTGAGGGCAGCAGTCGGGCGCGCCGGCAGCGAGTCGACCGTCACCTGCAGATTGGATCCCGAGACGGCGCTCGCCATCGCCTTTCCGGCCGAATCCCTGACCACCACGTCGGTGATCAGCACCGACGTCGTGCCGGGGGCCAGCGCCTGGAACTGGACGATCGCGACGCTGCCGCCGGCCATGCCCGATCGCTGACCCGCGGCGGCGCTGCGAATCCGCACGCGGTCTTCCTCGCTCGAGATGTCGACGACGAAACGCGGGCTCGTGCCGGCATCGACGGCCCAGCTTCCCTGCGTTCCCGCGCGCACCTGCAGGACGTCGGCATCGAACTGCACGGTGAAGGCGATCTCGGCGACGCCGGCGCGCGCGCCGACGCCGACGATCAGTTCACCGAGCTCGCCGACCAGGAGACGTTGCGGTGCCGTGACCGTGATCGGCACCGGAAAGGCCGGCGTCGCCGCGGTTGGCGCCGACGACCGCACGGGCTGCGCCGGTGCCGGCTTCGGCGGCGCTGCCGGCGCGGCCGGCGCTGTCCGGCTCGGGACGACAGCAAGGGAACCTGTCGACCCCGCGACCGGCTCCGCGCCGGGGTCGGCGCGGGCGCCTGCGCCGGCACGAACAGCCTCGTCCGCAGGCAGCGCGATCCACCAGAGCAACGCCGCCGCGACAGCCAAGGCGGCCCCGGTCACGACGGTCACTGGACGCTGCATCACGCAGCTCGGCCGGCGTGGCGCCGAGCCCCTCCGAGGTTCAGAGGATCTGCGCCGGGCTCCAGCCGCCCGCCACCGCGCGCTGGCGGATGAAGTCGGAGTCCATCTTCATGGCGGCGATCATGATCGCCGGCGTCAGGTTGCCCGACACGAACTGGGCGTTGTCGGCGAAGAAGGCGCTGTTGAGGCTCACCGACGTGCCGTTCGCGCCCGTGATGGTGTATTCGATCTGAGACTCGGCCGCCCCGCTGTAGCCGCCCAGGCGCAGGAGCGAGTAGAAGGTCGCCCAGTTGATGACGCCTCCGCCCGTGCCCGTCGCGCCCGGAGGCTGGACTCGGGAGATGCTCAGCGCACCCGTCGTCTCGTTGACGGTCGCCCTCACGTCCTCGACCGCCGTGCACTTGATGTAGGGCATGGCGCGGCGCATGGCGATCTGCCACGTCGTGCCCGGCGCGGCCGAGGCGACATGGCCGATGGCGAGATTGATGCCGATGAGATCCGGCGAGATGCCCTGCATCGAATAGACGTAGGGCTCCACCGAGGTGCCGATGTTGCCGCCGTGCGTGTGGGCCACGCCGCAGAGGCCGCCGTACTGGGCATTGATGGCGGCGAGTCGCCGGTGGTTCAGGCGGACGCCGTCGAGCAGCGCCGTCATCTGCGCGCCGAAGGTGTTGGCCGGGAAGCTCGGCACCGTGTTGCCGGCGTTGTTGAATCGGTACTTGCGGATGCCGTTCGCTCCGGCCACGGACAGGATCTCGTGCACGAACTGGCTCGCGATCCAGGCGGTGTTCGCCGGATCGCTGGGCGGCCCGAAGTTGACGCCGATGTGGTCGCAGATGGCGCCCGTGCTGCGAATCCCGTTCAGCATCAGCGGCAGGTTGGTGGCGACCAGCGGAGGCCGCACATGGCCGTCGTCACGCACCGTCAGGTCGACCGCCGCGTATCCCGCCGCCAGCAGCGCTTCGCCGACCTTGACGCCGGTGCCGTACGGGTCGGCATCGGCCTGGGCCCGTGTGCTGACCCACTGAAGGTGGCGCGACCAGAGCTGCGTGACCAGCACCTGGCCCGCCGGCACCGCCTGTGCCGACGCCTCGGCCGGGAAGGCGACCTCCTTGGCCGTCATGGCTGTCGCCACGGCGGCGGCCGCGCCCGAAAGAAAACTGCGTCGTTCCACTTGTCTCTCCTTGCGTGATGCGTGATGTTGGGGAGGCCCGCGACCCTTCTAGCGGCGCGCCTGCCGGCGACGTCTTGCGACGTGGCCGATGGCCAGGAAGCCGGCCACCATCAAGGCATAGGTGGAGGGCTCGGGTATCGGAGCGATGCTGTTGGCGCGAACCAGCAACGCGGAATCGCCGGAATCGTCCAGACTGTCGGCAATGCCGAACTGGATCAGGTTGACGGCCGACGCGTTGACGGGAACCAGCAAGGTGAATTCGGTGGTGAATCCGTCCAGCTCGCTGTCGATCAGGTCCAGGAACGGCGGGTTGTCGCGGAAGCGGGCGCAGTTCTGCGCGCCGGCACCGTTCGCAGGTCCGGATGTCGGCCCGCCGCAGTTGACCGTCGCTGCGGAAATCGGCGTCGAGGTGCCGGGAACAAGCGCGTAGTTCACGCCGTTCACGAAGATGCCGAACACGTCGCTCGGAAACCCCGAGTTGACGACGTCGTTGTAATCCTCGGAGGCGAAGACGAAACTCAGCTGGATCGATGAATCGAGCGGAACGAACTGGAATCCGAGAATCGTGGCGTTGGCCGTTCCCGAGCTGGTCAGTGAAGAGAAAAGGGGATGGCCCGGCGAGCTGTTGGGCGTCAGCGAATTGCCGACCCCGGCCGTGAACGTGCCGGTCTTGTTCGGCGAGTCGCCCGGGAAGGCAGCGCTGCTGCCGAGGAAGCGGGCATCGCCGGTGGTCAGGACCACGCCGCTTTCGATGCCGATGCCGCCGGCTTCGGTTCCGCCGCCGCTGAACGTGCCCGACGCGGTGGGCGAACCGATATAGGACGCGGAGCCCGGAACGTAGGTCAGGCGGCTCGAGGGAGCCAGGAGCGAATTGGCCAATGCAGCGGCCGAGGCGCTCGAACCGTCGGTCATCGGCGTGATGGTCGCGGCGGCGAGAGCTCCGACCGGCCACGCCAGCAAGGCGCCCAACAAGGTCACCGATAGCCTCTGCGCCAAACCGATCTTCATGGAAACTCCAGTTGCTGCGGACCCGCGCACGGTGCTGCGGCAACCGTATCGCGGGGGCCACAAAGTTGGTAGTGCAATGCGTTTTCCTGCGCAGCCGAGCCTCAGGCGTCGGCATCGGTGAACTGAAGCTCGACACCGTTTCCGGCAGGGTCGTCGAACAACAACTGGACGAGCGACGTTCCGGGCACGTCGCTTCGTCGAAACCGGATGTCCTTCGCCTTCAGCAAGGCTTCGAACGCCCGCAGGCCCGTGCACGAGAACGACACGTGATCGATCGTGGAGCCGCGGGTCGCCGTCGGCTCGTCGAGCGTCTCGTCCTCGACGAGGTGCACGGCCGGTACCTCGCCGAGATAGAGCCAGTGCCCCGTCGACCGAAACGGCGGCCGCCAACCGTCACGCAGCCCGACCACGCCTTTGTAGAACTCCTTCAGCTCCGCGATAAGCGTCCGGCGTGCGCGGATGTTGATGTGATGGAGCGCTCGAGCGGGCACGGCGGTGCGCGGCCTTGGACGATCCGGACGCGCAGCTGCCTCGCCGGCCCTGATGCTCAGAGCTTCGAGACGCGTTCCAGCTCGCTCTTGAACAGGTTCACCACCGCCGGCTCGTAGGAGGCGGCGAACTTGTCGTGCACCGGCTTCACTTCGGCGCGCATGCGGGCCAGCTCGGCGGGCGAGATGTCGTTGTAGGCCATGCCCTTGGCCCTGAGCTCGGCCAGGGCCTTGCCGGCCGCCTCGCGGCTGACCACGCGCTGGTGGTTCTGGGCTTCGATGGCGGCGTCCTGCAGCAGCTTCTGCTCCGCCGGCGACAGCCGGTCCCAGAAGCGCTTGCTGATCTGGACGGGATTCGTCGCGTACACGTGGTTGGTGCCGCTGACGAACTTGTTCACTTCGTAGAACTTGCTCGACAGGATCACCGAGTACGGGTTCTCCTGCCCGTCCACCGCCTTGCTCTCGAGCGCACCGTAGAGCTCGGCGAAAGGCATCGGCACCGGGTTCGCCTTGAAGGTCTTGAAGGTCTCGAGGAACACCGGGTTCGGGATCACGCGGAGCTTCAGGCCGTCGAGGTCCTCGGCCTTGGTGATCGGGCGCTTGCTGTTGGTGACGTTGCGAAAACCCAGGTCGAAGAAGCCCAGGACGACGACGCCCTTTTCCGCCAGCTTGCCGCCGAGCATCTTGCCCAGGGGGCCGTCGACCACCGCGTCGGCCTGGCGGGCGTTGCTGAAGAGGAACGGGAAGTCGAAGAGGCCCAGCTCCTTGACGATGCCGGTCAGCGACGTGGTGGACGCCACGAGCATTTCCTGCACCCCGCCCTGCAGCGCGGATTGCTGCTGCAGCTCGTTGCCCAGCTGGCTGCTGGGGAATTCCTTCACCGTGATCTTGCCGCCGCTGCGGGCGGCGACGAGCTCGGCGAACTTCTTCACGCCGGTGCTGGTCGGATGGTCGGGGTTGTTCAGGTGACCGAACCGGATCGTCCGTTCCTGGATGTCCTGGGCCAGCGCCACACCGCCGGCCGCCAGCAGCGAGAGCATCGCGGTGAGCTGGATCAGCTTCGATTTCATGGGTTCTCCTGTATGCGAGCAAAGTGGATGGATGACAGCAACACCGCGTCCCGCGATGGGCGTTCTGTTGGACAGAACAGAGTTCGATTCTAGGTCTTCGCCGGCGTCGGTCAATCGGGGGCTTTGCCCCGATGTCGGCGCAAAGGCGCTCCTGACCAGACCGCAGCCCCTCTACAAAATGCTTATCGGCTTCTTTTTGGCAGGCGCGTCGATGAGAGTTCGCACTTTGGCGGGTGAACGATGAAGACCGGATCCGCGGCCTCGATGATCCGTGGAAGCACTGCGCTGCTCGCCCACATCGGCTGGCCGACGCACGCGTTCAAGGCGCCGCTGATCTACAACCCCTACTTCGAGCAAGCGGGGATCGATGCGGTGGTCGTTCCCATGGGCTGCCGCGACGAGCACTACCCGGCGTTCCTGCGCGCGGTGTTCACGCTCGAGAACATCCACGGCGCACTCATCACGATGCCGCACAAGGTGAGCACGGTGCCCTTGCTCGACCTGCGATCGCCCGCGGTGCAGATCGCCGGCGCGTGCAATGCGGTTCGCCGCGAGCCCGACGGTCGGCTGGCCGGCGACCTGTTCGACGGCGAGGGGTTCGTGCGCGGCCTGCGCCGCAAAGGCTGCGTCGTCGACGGGGCCCGGGCGCTGGTCGTCGGCGCGGGCGGAGTCGGCTCGGCCATCGCGGCGTCGCTCGCCGCGGCCGGCGTGGCGTCGCTCGGCCTCTTCGACGCTCGCGCCGAAGCTGCCGAAGCGCTGGCCGTGCGGCTGCGGTCGCACCACCCGGCGCTGCAGGTCGCCACCGGCTCCGGCGATCCGGCCGGCTTCGACATCGTGGTCAATGCGACACCGATGGGGATGAACGACGGCGATCCGCTGCCGATGGACGTGGACCGGATCGCGCCGACCGCCTTCGTCGGCGAGGTGGTGATGAAGAGGGAGATGACGGCATTCCTGACGGCGGCAGCCGAGCGCGGCTGCCGCTTCCAGGTCGGCTCCGACATGCTGTTCGAGCAGATCCCGGCCTACCTGGAGTTCTTCGGCTTTTCGAGCACGACGCCGGACGTGCTGCGCTCGGTGGCGCGGCTCGGCGACTGAACGGAGCCGCCATGCGCAGATCGATCGCCACGGTGTCGATGAGCGGAACGCTCCGCCAGAAGCTGCAGGCGATCGCCGCCGCCCGCTTCGACGGGATCGAGCTGTTCGAGCCCGACTTCGTCAATTTCGACGGCAGTGCCGCCGACTTGCGGGCGATGGCCACGGACCTGGGACTGTCGATCGACCTGTACCAGCCGTTTCGCGATTTCGAAGGCATGCCCGACGCCGATCACGCCCGCAACCTCGATCGGGCCGAGTGCAAGTTCGACGTCATGCAGGCGCTCGGCGCCCCGACGATGCTGGTCTGCTCGAACACCTCGGCGCAGAGCCTCGACGACCCGCAGCGGAGCGCCGCGCAGCTTCACGAGCTCGCGGAACGGGCGGCGCGGCGCAACCTGCGCATCGGCTACGAGGCGCTGGCCTGGGGCCGCCACGTCAGCCGCTACCGGCAGGCCTGGGCGATCGTCGAACGGGCGGACCACCCGCACCTGGGGCTGATCCTCGACAGCTTCCACACGCTGTCGCTCGGCGACGATCCCTCGGCGATCGCGACGATCCCGGGCGAGAAGATCTTCTTCCTGCAGATGGCCGACGCGCCGATCCTGGCGATGGACGTCCTGCAGTGGGCGCGCCACCACCGCTGCCTCCCCGGGCAGTCCAGTTCGACTGCGAGCGCTTCCTCGCGCTGGTGCTTCGCGCGGGCTACGCCGGGCCGCTTTCCCTCGAGATCTTCAACGACGTCTTCCGGGAGACGCCGAACCGGCGCACCGCGACCGACGCCATGCGTTCCCTGCTGCTGGTCGAAAGCCAGGTCCGACGCCGCCTCGAGCGCGAAGCGAGCCAAGACGGCGCTGCGGCGGCGAAGCTCGCGGCCGAGCGGACGGAGCTGTTCGATCCGCCCGCGATGCCACGGCTCGGCGGCTACTCGTTCCTCGAATTCGGCGTCGACGACAGCGCTGCCGCCGAGCTGGCGGTGTGGCTGGGCCGCATGGGCTTCGCGCAGGCGGGGCGCCATCGCTCCAAGGCCGTCGCGCTGTTCCGCCAGGGATCGATCCGCCTGGTCGTCAACGCCGAGCCGGAGTCGTCCGCACGCCGGCGCTTTGTCGAGGGCGGCCCCTGCGTCTGCGCCATCGGCATCGCGACGCCTGAACCGGAGCGCGCCGTGAACCGCGCGGTCGCGCTGCAATCGGCGCGGGTCGAGGGCCCGCGCGGACCGCGTGAGCTCGCCATGCCGGCGATCGTCTCGCCGGGCGGCATCCTGGTCCACTTCGTCGCCGGATCGTCGCCGGATGCCGATCCCCTGGCGGCCGACTTCGTGGACGACCCCCGCGGCGAGGCGGTGCCTGACGGCGGCCTGCGCAGCATCGACCACATCGCGCTCGGTCTGGCCAACGACCGGCTCGACAGCTGGGTGCTGTTCGGCCGCGCCGTGCTCGGGCTCGAGCCCGGCGACAGCCTCGAGCTCGCCGACCCCTTCGGCCTCGTCCGCAGCGTCGGCGTCGCCGACATCGAGCGCAGCCTCCGCATCGTCCTCAACACCTCGAGCAGCAGGACGACGCGGACTGCGCGCAAGGCAAGCGCAACCGGCGGCGTCGGCGTCCAGCACATCGCCTTCGCCTGCGACGACATCTTCAGCACCGTCGCGCGCCTGAGGTCGCGCGGCGTGGCCTTCGTGGCCATCTCGGCCAACTACCACGACGACCTCGCGGCTCGGCTCGATCTCGATCCGGCGCTGCTGGCCTCGCTGCGCGAGCTCGGGATCCTCTTCGATCGCTCGGCCGACGGCGACTATCTGCACATCTACACCGAAGCGTTCGCCGACCGATTCTTCTTCGAGATCGTTCAGCGCGTGCGCGCGTACGACGCCTACGGCGCCCTCAATGCGCCGGCGCGGCTGGCGGCGGAAGCGCAGGCCCGCGAGAGCTCATAGCTCTGCCGGCGATGCCGGAACTCTGGCAGCGGCCTTTCGGTGGCTGCGAACGACGCGCAAGGGCGATCCGCGCAGCGGGTCGAGGATGACAAAACGCGAGGCCGCCGCCATCGGCGCAGCGGCCCTCCGCGGAACTGCGACGAGGCCCGTGCCTTCAGCTTCGGCACGCTGACGCGGGCTTCGTCCTCGGCCGACGCTCTACTGCCGGGACAGGAAGTCAAGCACCGTCTCGGCAAAGGCTGCGGGGTCCGTTCCAGGCCACATGTGCGTGGCCCCGGGCACGACCACGTGGCGACTGTTCGGCATGCAGTTCGCGGCCGTGTCGGCGATGACGCGATAGAACGTCCGCGTGCGTTCACCGCGAGCGACGGCCACCGTCGGCCGGACCTGCTGGAGCATCGAACAAGCGATGGACGGTGGGGGTTCCTGCGCGGTGAGGAGCAGGGGCATGGTGCGCGCGTTGTCGACGACCATGGCCTGGAACTCCGCAGGCAGGGTCGAGAAGACGCCGCTGCGGTTGCCGACGAGATCGAACAGCGCGCGCGCCGAGGCCAGGTTGTCGCCGGCCCTGGCAGCCTGCACAGCGGGAGCGAAATGGGCGCGGTCGTCGGCGATGGCCTTGAGGTCCGCGGGATCGCTCACGAAGGTCGGATGGGCCGGCTCGTACAGGAACGCGCTCTTCACCAGTTCCGGGTGCTGCTGGACCATCGCCAGACCGACGCTGGCGCCATACGACCAGCCCACGACATGCACCGGACCGGCGCCGAGGCCGCGTATGAAGGCCGCCAGATCGGCCGCATGCGCCTTGACGCCGAACTTCGGCCAGTCGGTCTGCCAGGGCGCGCTGCCGAAGTACCGCTGTGTGAACGAGACCGCGCGGTATTGGCGCGAGACAGCCTGCACGTGCGGGGTCCAGAGGCGATGGTCGTTCATGGAGCCGTGGACGAAGACCACCGGGACGCCACGACCCTGCTCGATGTAGGCCAGGCGAGCGCCGTTCACCTCCATCTGCTTGACCGACGCCGTGGCGGGTGCCGGTCCGTCGAAGGCGCAGGCGCCGAGCGCGAGCAACAAGGCGGACACGAACAGGCGAGCGGCCATGAGAGATCCTCTGCGTGCACGCCGGCTGGCGCGTCGACGGCGCCGGCAGCACCGGACAGATCCTGAGTGCGCCCCACGCCAAGAACACTTGGTACATGTCCCACCGCTGTCGGGTACATCCGTTGCCGACGCACGCGCCTCGTCGCGCGTCGAGCGGAGCCGAATCGCCCGCTAGCGCCGCGGTCGAGGATGCGCGGAGTCCGGTAGCGGCCGGGCCGAGGGCTCGCGGAGGGTGCCGATGATCGGGCACGGCAGGTCGGCCCGGGTGTGCTCGCATTGCGTGAGGACCTCCTTGAGCACGCGCTGCATCCTCCTGAGATCGGCGAGCTTGGCCTCGATCTGCTGCAGCCTGTCGCCGGCGACGCGGCGGATCGAGCTGCGATCGGCGCCGTCCTCCAGGTCCAGCAGCTCGCGGATCTCCTCGAGCGAGAAGCCGAGCTCCTGCGCCCGCTTGATGAAGCGGATGCGCTCGACCAGCGTCACGGGGTAGTGGCGGAACGCGCCGTCGCTGGGCGGCACCGGCAGGAGCTTGCGGTCCTGGTAGTAGCGGATGGTCTCGACGCCCACGTCGGCGGCCCGGGCGAGCCGGCCGATGGTGAGCGATGGCGCAGGCGGCGATGACCTCATGGCGCGTGGGTCCTCCCGATGCGGGGGCTTGACTCTGGGGTCGAGTACGGAGTTTAAGCTTCGCTCAGGCAAATCGGACCTCCACCTGGAGAAGACCATGGAACACCATCGACACGCGCACGGCGCCGATTCCTCCTGCTGCGCCGGGACGGCGACGGTCGCGGATGCGCCCGGATCGGGCGCCGACCCGCTCATCGAGCTGAAGGACCCGGTCTGCGGCATGACGGTGACGGCGCAGTCGCCGCACGTGCACGAGCACGACGGCAAGCCGGTCTACTTCTGCAGCGCCGGCTGCCGGGCGAAGTTCGCCGCCGATCCGGCGAAGTACCTGCAGCCGGCCCGCCACGATGCACCCGCTCACGCCGCGGCGGCGGCGCCCGCGGCTCCGGGCACCGTCTACACCTGCCCCATGCACCCCGAGGTGCGCCAGGACCATCCGGGCGCGTGCCCGAAGTGCGGCATGGCGCTCGAGCCGGAGATGCCCAGCCTTGACGATGCCGAGAGCCCGGAGCTCGTCGACTTCCGGCGCCGCTTCTGGTGGACCTTGCCGTTGACGATCGCCGTCGCCGTGCTGGCGATGTTCGGCCACCGCATGCAGCTGTTCGACATGGCGACGCAAAGCTGGGTCGAGCTCGTGCTGTCGGCGCCGGTGGTGCTGTGGGCCGGCTGGCCGTTCTTCGTCCGCGGCGTGCAGTCGGTGGTCAACCGCAGCCCCAACATGTGGACGCTGATCGGGCTCGGCACGGCGGCGGCCTTCGCCTACAGCGTCGTCGCGACTGTGGCGCCCGAGGCGTTCCCGGCGTCGTTCGCCGCCATGGGACGGGTGTCCGTGTACTTCGAGGCGGCCGCCGTGATCATCTCGCTGACGCTGCTCGGCCAGGTGCTGGAGCTCAGGGCGCGCTCGCAGACCTCGGCGGCGATCCGGTCGCTGCTGGGACTGGCGCCGAAGACGGCGCGCCGGATCAACGCTGACGGCACCGAGGCCGACATCCCCCTGACGCACGTGCACGTGGGCGATGCCCTGCGCGTGCGTCCCGGCGAGAAGGTGCCCGTCGACGGCTCGGTCGTCGAGGGCAGCAGCTCGGTCGACGAATCGATGCTCACCGGCGAGCCGATGCCGGTCGCCAAGCGCCCCGGCGACAGGCTCATCGGCGCGACGATCAACACCAGCGGCGCGCTCGTCATGCGCGCCGAGTCGGTCGGCTCCGCCACTGTGCTGGCGCAGATCGTGCAGATGGTGAGCCAGGCGCAGCGCAGCCGCGCGCCGATGCAGCGGATGGCCGACCGCGTCGCCGGCACGTTCGTCCTGGCGGTCATCGCCGTCGCCATCCTGACCTTCCTCGGCTGGGGCCTGTTCGGCCCCGAGCCGAGCTGGGGCTACGGGCTGATCAACGCGGTGGCCGTGCTGATCATCGCCTGCCCCTGTGCGCTCGGCCTGGCGACGCCGATGTCGATCATGGTCGCCACCGGCAACGCGGCGACGCAAGGCGTGCTGTTCCGCGACGCCGCGGCCATCGAGAACCTGCGCAAGGTCGACACCGTGATCGTCGACAAGACCGGCACCCTCACCGAAGGCCGGCCGACGTTCGACCGCGCCTTCCCGGCGCCCGGCACCACCGCCGACGAGGTGCTTCGACTCGCCGCCAGCATCGACCAGGGCAGCGAGCATCCGCTGGCGGCGGCGATCGTGCGCGCCGCGCTCGAGCGCGGGCTCGTGCTGGACAAGCCGGAGAGCTTCGATTCGAGCACCGGCATCGGCGTTCGCGGCATCGTCGGCGGCAAGGCGATCGCGCTCGGCAACGCGGCGCTGATGAAGGAGATCGGCGTCTCGGTCGACGCCATGGCGGCGCAGGCGGACGCGCTGCGCCAGGAGGGCGCCAGCGTGATGTTCCTGGCCGTGGACGGCGAGCCGGCCGGATGGCTCGCCGTCGCGGACCCCATCAAGGCCACCACGCCGGACGCGCTCGCGTCGCTGAAAGCGCTGGGCATCCGCGTCGTCATGGCGACGGGCGACGGCCTCGCCACGGCCCGCAGCGTCGGCCGCAAGCTCGGCATCGACGAAGTGCACGGCGACGTGAAGCCGGCCGACAAGCTCGAGCTCGTGTCGCGCCTGCAGCGAGAGGGCCGGGTCGTCGCGATGGCCGGCGACGGCATCAACGACGCGCCGGCCCTGGCGAAGGCGGACGTCGGCATCGCCATGGGCACCGGCACCGACGTGGCCATGAACAGCGCCCAGCTGACGCTCGTCAAGGGCGACCTGCGCGGCATCGCGCGGGCGCGCCGCATCTCCGAGCAGACGATCGCCAACATGAAGCAGAACCTGGCCTTCGCCTTCGTCTACAACGCCCTCGGCATCCCGGTTGCCGCCGGGGTGCTGTATCCGCTCACCGGCTGGCTGCTGTCGCCGATGCTCGCCGCCGTGGCCATGAGCCTGAGCTCGGCCTCGGTGATCACCAACGCGCTGCGACTGCGCCAGGGAAGGACGTCATGAACGCCGCCGAGATCCGTGCGCTCCGCAGCGAGCTGAAGGTCGTCCTGCTCGAAGGCATCCACGACTCGGCCGTCGAGACCCTGCGCCGCGACGGCTACACGCGCATCGTCACCCACCCGAAGGCGCTGGCCGGCAGCGAGCTGCTCGGGGCCGTCGAGGACGCGCACCTCCTCGGCATCCGCTCGCGCACGCAGGTCACCGCGGAGGTGCTGCGCCACGCGCGCCGGCTGGAAGCGCTCGGCTGCTTCTGCATCGGCACCAACCAGGTCGACCTGCGCGCGGCGATGCGCCTCGGCGTGCCCGTGTTCAACGCGCCGTTCTCGAACACCCGCAGCGTCGCCGAGCTGGTGCTGGCGCAGATCATCATGCTGATGCGGGGCGTGCCCGAGAAGAACGCCATCCTGCACCGCGGCGGCTGGGTCAAGAGCGCCGCCCACTCGTACGAGGTGCGCGGCAAGACGCTCGGCATCGTCGGCTACGGGCACATCGGCACCCAGGTGGGCGTGCTGGCCGAGCAGCTCGGCATGAACGTGCTCTTCCGCGACGTCGAGGCGCGCCTGCCGCTCGGCAACGCCCGCGAGAGCGGCTTCGACGAGCTGCTCGCCGCGTCGGACGTCGTCAGCCTGCACGTCCCCGAGACGCCCGACACGAAGGACATGATGGGTGCGGCGCAGCTGGCCGCAATGAAGCCGGGCAGCCACCTGATCAACGCCTCGCGCGGCAGCGTCGTCGACATCGATGCCCTCGCCGACGCCCTCGAGCGGCGGCATCTGCATGGCGCCGCCATCGACGTCTTCCCCGTGGAGCCGCAAGGCAACGACGTGGTCTTCGAGTCGCCGCTCCGGCGCTTCGACAACGTCATCCTGACGCCGCACATCGGCGGCTCGACCTCGGAGGCGCAGGTGAACATCGGCAAGGAGGTCGCCGCCAAGCTGATCCGCTACAGCAGCAACGGCTCGACCACGTCGGCGGTCAACTTTCCCGAGGTCGCCCTGCCGCAGCACACCGGCCGCAGCCGCCTGCTGCACATCCACCGCAACGTTCCCGGCGTGCTGGCCCATGTGAACGATCGCCTCTCGGCGTCGGGCATCAACATCGCGGCGCAGTACCTGAGCACGAACGAGGAGGTCGGCTACGTCGTGATCGACGTCGACGGCGCCGCGAGGGACCCGACGCTGGCCGATCTCTGCAGCGTGCCGGACACGATCCGCTGCCGCATCCTGTACTGAGGCGGCGGCGGGCGCGAAGTGCGTTCGCCGCGCTAGCGATCGCCGCCGCGGCCGAGCAGCGGCAGCACCGCATGCAGGTCCGTCAGCACGGCGCGGCAGAGGCGGTGCATCTCCTCGCTCGGAGCGAGCAGGTCCGGGACCATGACCACGGGCATGCCGGCGGCGTGCGCGGCGCGGACGCCGTTGTAGGAGTCCTCGAGCGCCAGGCAGCGCTCCGGCGCCGTGCCCAGCGCGGCGGCGGCGCGGAGGAAGAGGTCGGGATGCGGCTTGCCGCGCTCGACGTCGTCGCGCGTCACGATGGCATCGAAGCGCCCGTCGATGCCCGCTGCGTGCAGGTGACGCAGCGCCTTCTGCCGCGCCGACGAGGTGGCGACCGCCTTCGGCAGGCCGGCCTGCTCGGCGGCCGACAGCAGCTCCGGCACGCCCGCCTTCACATCGAGCAGCCCCGCCTCGACCTGCGCCTCGAGGTGTCGAGCCGCGGCGGCGAAGAGGGCGTCGGCGGGGGCCGCGTCGCCGTGTCGCTCCAGCAGCAGGAGTCGCGACTTGTCGGCGGCGACGCCGATCATCGAGTGGCACAGGCTCTCGGGCATCTCCAGGCCGAGCTCGGCGCCGGCCTGCTGCAGGGCACGGAACGCCAGTCGCTCGGTGTCGAGGAGCAGGCCGTCCATGTCGAAGACGAGTGCCTCGATCGCCAGTGGCTCCGCAGCCGATCGACGCTGCCGAGGCAGGAACGTCGCGGTCATGCGCCGTACGGCGACAGGCACGCGGCGATGGCGCCCGGCACCCCGTGGCGTTGCAGCGCATCGACCGCGCGGCACAGGTCGCGGCGAAGGAGCGGGTGGCTGGGCAGGTCGTCGCCGAAGATCTCCGGCAGGGCGAGCAGGCCGTCGACCAGGCGCTGCGGATCGTCGCCGGCCATGACGCCGACGCGCTGGAGCGCGTCCGAGAGAGGGTCCTGGAGGCCGCCAGCGGGCCTGGCGGAGCCAGGTCCCGCAGCGCATTGCATCCAGGCGGCGACGGCGAGCACGGTGCAGGGCGCCGGCCGCTGCGCCTGCAGGTTGTCGCGCAGGGACGCGAGCAGGCGCGCCGGCAGCTTGGCCGAGCCGTCGCGACCGACCCGCAGGAGCGAATCGGCGATGTTCGGGTTGCGCCAGCGGTGCACGAGCTGGGCCGCATAGGCCATGACGTCGTGGCCGCTCGGCGGCAGGGTCGGGCACTGCTCGTCGAGCATGAAGCGGCGCACGAAGGCCAGCATCCGCGAATCGGCGATGGCACGGTCCACGGTGTCGAAGCCGCCGAGCAGGCCCAGGTAGGCGAGGGCCAGGTGACCGCCGTTCAGCAGGCGGAGCTTCGACGCTTCCCAGGCGCCGACGTCGGCGACGAACTCGGCTCCGGCCGCGTCCCAGCGCGGGCGCGGCCCGTCGAAGCGCTCGATGACCCATTGCCGATACGGCTCGGCGGAGACCGGTGCCGCATCGGCGACGCCGAGGGCGTCGAAGGCGTCGGCGCGGTCCGCTTCCGTCACCGCGGGCACGATGCGGTCGACGACGGTGTTCGGGAACTGCACGTTCGCGGCGATCCATTGCGCGAGTCCGTCGTCGCTCAGCGCCGCGTAGTCGATGCAGGCGCGACGCACGACGTCCCCGTTGCGCGAGAGGTTGTCGCAGGAGAGCACCACCGGCGGCGGCAAGCCGGCGGCGCGTCGCTGCGCCAGGCCTTGCACCAGCACGCCGACGGTGCTGCACGGGTAGTCGCTGCGCAGATCGCGCTGGATCTCCGGACGCGAAGGGTCCAGCCGGTGCGACGTGGCATCGATGCAGTAACCCGTGACGCTCACCGTCAGCGTGACGATGCGGATCGCGGCGTGCGAGAAGCAGGCCGCCAGCGTCTCGCGCTCTTCCGGCACGAAGGCCAGGTGGCACAGGGTGCCGACCACTTGCGTGCGGGTCCGGTCGGCGCCGCGCTCGAGCACCGAATACAGGCCGCCCTGCGGCTTGAGGGCGTGCACGGTGTCCGGGCTTCGCAGGCTCGTCGAGACGATGCCCCAGGGTGGGAGCCGGTCCTTGCGCGTGGACGACGCCAGCTCGGCTTCGATCGCATGCTGGGTGATCAACGCCTGGTGGGCGCGGTGGAAGGCGCCGCAGCCCAGGTGGAGGATGCCGGGCCGCAGTGCCTGCGGTGCGAATGCCGGGTGGCGCACGCCCGGGCGCAGGCGGCGCAGCAGGGCAGGCGAGAGGCAGGGCTCGTCCCTGACCCGTTCCTGGCCGCCGACTTCAGACGTAGCCACGTGCCGGCGAGCCCGCGATCGGGTAGTCGGTCCAGCCGCCATCGGGCTTCTGCGCCGCGAGCAGCCACGGGAGGACGGCGGGCGCCGAGTCGAACAGATAGCGCCACCCTTCGGCGAGGTGCACGGTCAGCGCTTCGGCGCTGAGGTCGAGATCCTGCAGGTCGGCGCCGATGGCGGCGAAGGTCCGGTGCACCTGCGCGCAGCCGTAGCGCTCCATGATGCGATCCGACTCCTCGCGCACCGCGCGGCCCAGCGCCTCGTCGCGGAAGGCTCCGACGGGCCGGGTATGCAGGACCGGCGTGCTGTCGATGACGCCGATGTTTTCGTACCTCAGCAGCTTGGGCCAGAGCGAGTCCAGGCCCCATCCCCAGCCGGTGGTGGTGAGGTCGAGGGTCGGGAGCAGCAGGTCGAGCGCCTCGCGGCTGAAGCACGGCGCCATGATCTCGACGAAGCCGGTGCGTCGCGCATGGCAGCAGCGGTTGCGCATCGTCGTGAAGTGCGCGTAGTACGACGCTTCGTTCAGGGCCGGCGCGCACAGGTCGAACTGCAGGATGCCGGCCAGCTCGAACATCCGGTCGATGGTGCCCTGCGTCGCGAAGATGTCGTCGTCGGGCAGCCAGATGCGCTCGTACTCGCGCCAGCCGTCCCAGCTATTGAGCAGCTGCCGCAGGCCGGTCCACTTCGGACCGACGACCACCTCGCCGACGGTGATCGCATCGTTGGGCGGCTCGTGCAGCTCCTGGTACGGGCACAGGTACAGGTCCCAGGTCCGTTGTCCGCCGGCGTCGAGCCAGGTCGGATGCAGCGAGTGGCGGCCGACGCGGGCCACGACAAGGTTGGTTCGGCGCACGTCCTGACGGGTTCGGAAGAGGGATCGGTTGCCCTGGCAGGAACGGTGCCCTGCCACCGGGCGCATGCCTTCGGCAAAGCCTGTGCCGCCTCGCCTGCCAGCGCGCCGGGAGCAGGCCTTGCCTTGCCCGCCGGCGTCAAGGCGTCGAGCGCGCAGCCTCGAAGCGCCGGACCCGTGCGTGCGCGCGCTGCAGGGCGGCCATCAAGCGCTCGCTGCCGGCGCAATCGCCCCAGGTCCGCTCGTCCGCCGCGAGCGCGGCCATCGGGTCGCTGCCGCTGCAGAGCTGCGCCGCCGCGCCGGCATCGAGGACCTGGTCGCGGTACGCATAGGGCAAGGCACCGCGATGCCATCGCTGCAGCCAGGCGAGGTACAGCGCCGGCAGCACCGCCACGGCGTCGATGCTCATGCCTTGGCGCAGCCGGTCGCGCACCGTCGGCGCGACGAAGCCGCCGAGCTTCGAGAAGCTGTCGACCGCCACGCGCTCATGGGTGTCGCGGATGAAGGGGCTGCCGAAGCGCTCGAGCACGGAGGCGCCGTAGCCGGGCAGGTCGAGCGGGCTCGCGCCGAGCGCCGGAATCGCGTCGACCGTCAGGTAGTCGCGGGCGAAGCCGAGGATCTCGGGGTCGCGAATGCCCTCGTGGATGTAGGTCGTGCCGGCGAGGGTGCCGGCCCAGCCGATGCAGCTGTGCGTGGCGTTGAGGAGGCGGATCTTCGCCTCCTCGTGGGCCGCCACCGAGGCGACCATGTCGACCCCGACCTGTTCCCACGCGGGGCGGCCGGCGGCGAAGCCGTCCTCGATGACCCACTGCGAGAAGCGCTCGGTCATCAACGCCGCAGGGTCGTCCCGGTGCGTCGCCGCCCTGACGCGCTCCCGCACGTCATCGGTCGGTCGCGGCGTGATCCGGTCGACCATCGAGTTCGGCAACGTGGTCTCGCCCTGGACCCAGGCGAGCAGCTCCGCGTCGCCGACCGCCTCGATGAACTGCAGCAAGCCGTCGCGCACCCGATCGCCGTTGTGGCGCAGGTTGTCGCAGCAGAGCAGGGTCAGCGGGCCGGCGCGGCGGCGCATGCGTTCGCGCAGCATCGCCGTGAGCGCTCCATAGATCGTGATCCCGGCCTCGCGTCGTCTCGCGGCCGCGAGGTCGGCCGCGATCTCGCCTGCCGCCAGGTCGAGACCGACGTTCGGATCCAGGTGGTAGCCGGCCTCGGTGACGGTGAACGAGACGATCCGCGTGGCCGCCTGGGCGGCCGCCGCCACGAGCTCGGGGATCCCGGGCTGCCAGGCGATGACCTCGCGGAGCGAGCCGATCCGCGTGTAGCTGCGCTCGCCGGAAGGCGCGACGGTCTCGAGCGTGTACTCGCCACCCTGCGCTCGCAGCGCCTCCACGGTGTCTTCCATCCCCGGGCGAATGTTCCCGGCAGCGATGGTCCAGGTGCGCTCGCCGGCCTCGATGAGCCGATGCAGATACCAGGCCTGGTGAGCGCGGTGAAACGCACCGAGGCCCAGGTGGACGATGCGGAGAGGGTCGGCCGATGGCACCGCGGAGCGTCCCGGCTCGCGTCAGGTCCGGCTCAGGCCAGGAAGCGCGTACCGCCGCGGCGGTAGCGCTCGTAGCGCTCGCCGTAGGCCAGCGCCAGGCGCTGCTCCTCGTGCCGCGAGCCGGCCACGAAATACGCGGTGGCGAGGAGCGTGGCCAGGAGGCGATTGCGCGTCATCCTCGGCTGCAGCCAGAGCACGACGATGGGGGCGGCGTTGAGCGGATGGCGCGACCGCCGGAAGGGTCCGCGCGCGTCCATCGCGCCCCTCGTCTCCTTGGAGGGCGCCGGGCCCTGCGCTTCCTGCGGCGGAGGGACCGGTTCGCCGCGGAGCCAGGCCGCGGCGCCGTGCACGCCGAGCAGCGAGAAGATGCCGACGATGCGGGCGGCCCGAGCCATCCACACCAGCGCCGCCGCCTGCCCTGCGACCATCGCCACGGCCAGCGGCGTCGGTGCGCGCCAGAGCTGGCGATCGGGCGGCCGCAGCACCGCTCGCAGCCACCAGGCGGTGGTGGCCGCGGCCTGCAGGTTGTAGAGCGGTCGGTACCAGCCGTCCCGCGCACGGCTGCCGACGAGGCGCGCCGCGACGTCCTTCGCCGCACGGCTCGCGAGCAGGCTGTGCACCGCTGCGAAGGCGGCAGTCGCCAGGACGATACGCAGCTCGGGGCGCATCGCGGAAATGATAGCGGCGGGCATCCGCTGCGCATCGCTCGAACCCACGGGTATGCTGCGCCGCTTGGTCCGCCACATTCGTCGCCTGGTCTCGACGCCGCCGCTGCGAGCCGTCCTGGGATTCTTCTGCGTCGGCGCTGCGATCGGCATCGGCTCCGCCTGCACCGCGCTGCTGCCCGGGGGCATCGAGATGCTCGCTCCGCTTCTGCTCGCCGCGGGAGCCCTCGTCGGCTACTACTCCTTCGTCCGCGTCGTCGAAAGGAGGGCGGTCGTGGAGCTGCTGTCGAAGGGAAGCCTGGCAGAAGCGCTCGCCGGCGCTGCCATCGGCTCGGCCCTGTTCGGCCTCGTCATCGGCATCCTCTTTCTCCTCGACGTCTATTCGGTGAGCGGCGTCAACGCCCCGTCGGCCGCCGTCCCCGCGCTGATGCTGGCGCTCATGGCCGGGATCACCGAAGAGCTGCTCCTGCGCGCCGTCGCCTTCCGGATCCTCGAGGAATGGCTCGGCAGCTGGCTCGCGCTCGGCCTCTCGGCGGCGCTCTTCGGCCTGATGCATCTTCCGAATCCGGAGGCGACGCTGATGAGCTCCACCGCCATCGCGCTGGAGGCCGGCGTCATGCTGGCCGCCGCGTACATGGTGACCCGGCGGGTGTGGCTCGCGATCGGAATCCACGCGTCCTGGAACTTCGCGCAGAGCGGGATCTTCGGCGTTGCCACGTCGGGGGTGGAGAGCGCGGGCTACCTGAACGGACAGCTGAGCGGCCACCCGGTCCTCTCGGGCGGCAGCTTCGGCCCGGAAGCGTCGATCGTGGCCGTCGCCGTCTGCCTGGCGGCGGGCCTCCTCCTGCTGCGCATGGCGCACGACCGGGGACACGTGCGGAAGCCGTCGTGGCGCGCGGTCACCGGCTCGCGCGAGCCGGTGCCGGACGGCTAACCGGCGGCGCTGGACCGCGACTGCAGCACCGGCTCCGCCGGGCGCGACGTGCCCGCGGCCGGCGCTTGCGCGATCTTCTCCTCGGCCTCGCGCCCTTCCTCGGCGTCCGCAGCCGGCTCGGCCTGCTCACGGACGGCGTCGGGCTCGTGGCTCAGGTGGATGTACACCGGGAAGTGGTCGGAGCCGATGTAGGGCATCCGGCAGAACTCGACCAGGCGGAAGTCGTTCGAGTGGAAGAAGTGATCGAGCGGGAAGCGGATCAGGGCGTGCTTGGCGTTGAAGGTGTTGAAGAAACCGCGGCCCACCCGAGGGTCCAGCAGCCCGCTGATGTCACGGAACAGCTGGCTCGTGTGCGACCAGGCGACGTCGTTCATGTCGCCCATGACGACGGTGGGACCGGGATCCTCCCGCACGGCACGGCCGACGATCAGCAGCTCGGCGTCGCGCGGCACCGAGCTGTCGCTCTCGGTCGGCGCAGGCGGTCGCGGATGCAGGCAGTGCAGCTTGATCAGCCGCCCCGAGGGCAGGCGGAGGCCGGTGTGGATCGACGGCACGTCGTCCTGGACGAGATGCGACACCACGGGCTCGATCAGCGCCAGGCGCGAGTAGAGCAGCATCCCGTACGTGTTGTCCTGAGGGCGCAGCACGGTGAACGGATGCGACCGCGACAGCTCCGCCAGCTGCTCGCACCACCAGCGGTCGGCTTCGAGCGCGAGCACGACGTCGGGGTCCGCCTTGCGCACGACGGCCAGCAGCGCCGCCGCGTCCCGATTGCTCTGCAGCACGTTGGCGAACAGCAGCCGCACGCTGTTGTCCGGATCGGCCCGGCGGCTGTCCTCGACCTGCGAGCGTGCCAGGCGGGTGTACGGCAGCATGTGTCCCACCTGCAGGGCCAGGCCGGCGATCAGCGCCGCCCGAAGCAGCTGACCCCACGGGCTCGCATCGACCGTCAGGACATGGGCGAGCAGGACCAGCAGCATGGCTGCCGCGATCTGCATCCGCGGGAAATCGAAGATCCGGATCCACCAGCTCTGGCCACGTATGAAGGGAAGCAGCGTTGCCGCGACGAGGACGGTGCCAATGCCGACAAGCCAAGCTTCCAAGACGCTGCTCGAATCGTTGTGCCTCGCCCTGCAAATGGCGTGCCCAGGCCTGTCCTGCGCGCTCAGCGGTGCCGCCCTTCGACGAGCCGGTCGGGCACGACGTTGGCGATCGTCAGTCGGCCCTGCTCCTCGACGACGTACACCGTGAACGGCCGCTGCGCCGACCCGTCGGCGCCCTGCAGCCACATGTAGAACGCAAAGCCCTGCTGCCCCGCAGCGTCGGTCGTCCGGGTGGTGGTGACGCTGCGGCCCGGGGCCGTGCCACGGGCGAAGAAGGGCAGGATCTGCGTCTCCAGCGCGGTGCGGATCGCCGCGTCGCCGGCGCGGGCGACGAGCGCCGGGCTCAGCATCGACCGCACCTGCGCTGCGTCGCCGGCGAGGGCACTGACGACGAAGGCGTCGGCGGCGCGGCGGAACGGCTGCGCGTCCTCCTGCATGCGCAAGTCGGCCTCGACCGAGGGCGTCGCCTGCGCCCGCGACTGCGCGGCGAGCGGCACCTGCGCCGCCAGCAGTGCCGCGGCGAGGGTCCAGAGCAAGGGGCGTGAGCATGTCGACATGAGCATCTCCGGAAGGGGGCGGCACCTCAGCCCATGCCGCCGAGCCACAGCACCGACAGGGATGCCGCGGCCGCGACCAGGAGCGCGGCCACGAGCGCGAGCAGGGGCGCGAGCTCGGTCTCGCGCGTCTGCACCTGCAGGCGCGAGCCGAGCGTCTCGTAGACGCTGCGCAGCTTCTCGGCGGTGCCGGCGTGGTGGTACTCGCCGCCGGTCATCCGTGCCACCTCGCGCAGCGTCGGCTCGTCGAGCTTCAGATAGATGGCGAAGCCGTCGCCCCCCGCCGCCTGACCGTCGACGGTGCCGAGGCCGACGACATGGATGCGCACGCCCCGATCGGCGGCCATCTTCGCCGCTTCCAGCGTGTCGACGCCCGTGGTGCGGCGGCCGTCCGTCAGCAGGACGATGGCCGCCGAGCTGTACGAGCCCGGCGCCACGGGCGTGATCTGCTTCGGCGGCGGCTTGTCCTTGTCGTCGCGGCGGCGCACCTTCTGCGCCGGCCCGAAGGTCATGTCGCCGAGGCTGATGCCATGGTCGGGGAACAGCTCGGCCAGGCACAGCACGATCGCGCTCCCGACCGCCGTCCCGATCTGCATCTGGAACGCGTCGATGGCACTCACCAGGGCGGCGCGATCCAGGGTCGCCGGCTGGACGACCTGGGCGCTGCCGGCAAAGGTGACCAGCCCGACGTCGATGTCCTTGGGCAGGTCGCGCAGGAACAGCTTCGCCGCCTCCTGCGCCGCCACCAGGCGGGTCGGCTTGACGTCGGTCACGCGCATGCTCAGCGACACGTCCATCGCCAGCATGATCGAGGACCTCGCCCACGGCAGTGTCACCGGGGCCAGCGGCCGGGCAGCGGCGAACAGCAGCAGGCCACACGCGAGCAGGACCAGGGCCGGTGGCACGTGCCGCCGCCAGTGCGGCTCGCCCGCAGCCTCGCGGACGACCTGCAGGCTGCTGTAGCGCAGCGCCTTCCTGCGCCGCCGGCGCAGGAGCCACACGTACAGCACCGGCAGCAGGGGCAGCGCCAGCGACAACCACAGGTACTGGGGCCACAGGAAGGTCATGGCTGGGGCGTCGCGGCGCGGGGAGTCGGTCTCATCGTACGGCAATCGGAAAGCCGCGAGGCACCCGCCAGGGCGCCGGAACGGTCCACAATTTCTGTGGAAAAGAGTGTGGACAAAGCGGGTTCGCCGGCCTCGGAGCGCCTGTTTCCGGCCCGTCCGACAGGCCGCTTGTTTCAGAAGCAGCGAGGCCCTCCCGGGCCCCGTGTTCAGGGTGGTGCCGCCGGAGGCTGGGGAAAAGTCGGGTCCGCGGCCTGCCACTCGCGATGGGACAGCAGGGATCGTCCGATGGAATCAGAGGGCAGGGACGCGCCCACCGAGCGCGTCGAGTGCTGGTACTGGCGCTACCGGGACACCGCCACCGGCGAGGTCCGCGTGTCCGAGAAGACGCTGACCGAGCAGGAAGCGGCCGGCTTGCCGGAGGCGGAGCGCATCGAGGGCACCCGGACGCTGCGCGGCTCCGGCGAGGAGGACACGACGCCCGACGTGTTCCGCACCGGCCACTCGCCGCTGGCCTGACCAGCCTTGCGGGCACCGGCGGTCCGCGTCGCTAGGACGCGAGCGTCGCAGGCGGGCGGTCGCGCAGCTCGTCGACGAGCACGCGCTTGTTCTCCGAGTAGTCGATGGGCACGGCGATCAGGTGGACGCCGCCGGCGCGAAACGCCGCCTCCAGCGCCGGCACCAGCTCGCCGACCTCCGTCAGCCCGCACCCGTGCGCGCCGTAGGACTGCGCGTAAAGCGCGAAATCCGGGTTGCCGAAGGTCATCCCATGATCGGCAAAGCCGTCGCTCGCCTGCTTCCAACGGATCATGCCGAAGGCGTTGTCGACGAGCACGAGCAGCACCAGGTCGAGCTTTCTCCGCACCGCGGTCTCGAGCTCCTGGCTGTTCATCATGAAGCCGCCGTCGCCGCACACCGCGAGCACGCGCCGCTTCGGATAGAGCAGGGCGGCCATGATGGCCTGCGGCAGGCCTGCGCCCATGGTGGCCAGGGCGTTATCGAGCAGCAGCGTGTTGGCCTCGCGGGTGCGGTAGTTGCGCGCGAACCAGATCTTGTACATGCCGTTGTCGAGGGCGACGATGCCGTCGGCGGGCATGACCTGACGCACGTCCTGGACGATGCGCTGCGGTGTCCACCGGTCCTCGGTGGCGCGGTCCGTCAGGTGGGCGAGGATGCCCTCGCGCAGGGGCAGGAGCGCGCCGGCGTTCGGCAGCCTGCCCTCCAGCCGGTCGGCCAGCAGGGAGAGCGAGCGCCCGATGTCGCCGACCACCTCGGCCTGCGGGAAGTAGACCTGCTCGACGGTCGCCGGCTGGTAGGCGACGTGGATCACCCGCGGGTAGTCGTCGTCCATGATGAAGGGCGGCTTCTCGCTGGTGTCGTGGCCGATGGCAACGATGAGGTCGGCCTGCTCGATGGCGTCGTGCACGTAGTCGCGCTCCGACAGCGCCGCCGTGCCCATGTAGAGCTCGGTGCCGCCCGGCACCGTGCCCTTGCCCATCTGGGTGGTGAAGTACGGGATGCGCGTGCGCAGGACGAACTGCGCCAGCTCGGCGGTGGCGCGCGGTCGCGACGCGGTCGCCCCGAGCATGATCAGCGGCCGGCGGGCGGCGACGATCATGGCGGCGGCCCGGTCGAGCATGGCCGCACTGGCGAGCGGCAGCTCGAGCGGGTGGGGCGGGATCATGCGCGCGGACGGGCACTCCTCGCCGGCGATGTCTTCCGGCAGCTCCAGCAGCACCGGCCCGGGCCGCTCCTCCTGGGCGACGCGGAAGGCCTCGCGCACGAGCGTCGGGATGGTGGCGGTGGAGACGATCTGATGCGCCAGCTTGGTCAGCGGCTTCATGGCGGCGACGATGTCGACGATCTGGAAGCGCGCCTGGCGCGACGTCAGGACGCCCTTCTGTCCGGTGATCATCACCATCGGCATGGCGCCGACGTGGGCGAAGGCCGCGGCGGTGCTGAGGTTCAGGGCGCCCGGGCCCAGGGTCGTGATGCAGACGCCGGGCTTGCCGGTCAGGCGGCCGTAGGTGGCGGCCATGAAGCCGGCCGCCTGCTCGTGCCGCGTGATCACCAGCTCGATGCCGGAGTGGCGGAGCGACTCGACGACGTCGAGGTTCTCCTCGCCGGGTATGCCGAAGATGCGCTCGACGCCTTCGTTCTCGAGCGCGGCGACGAGAAGGTCGGAGCCCTTGGTCATCGCATCAGGCCTTGACCTGGACCGACTTGATGTTCACGAACTCGCGGATGCCGAAGTCGGCGCACTCGCGACCGTAGCCCGAGTGCTTGACGCCGCCGAAGGGCATCCGCGGGTCGGAGCGGACGTTGTCGTTGACGAAGCTGATGCCGGCATCGAGCTCGTCGGCGGCGATGCGCTCGCCGCGCTCGAGGTCGCGCGTGAGCACGCCCGAGCCCAGTCCGAACTCGCTGGCGTTGGCGATGGCGATGGCGTGCTGTTCGTCGGCGGCCTCGATGACGGCGGCGACCGGCCCGAAGACCTCGTCGTCATGCGCCGGCTGGCCCGGCTTCACGTCGCCGAGCACCGTGGCCGGGTACCAGGCGCCGGGCTGGTCGGGGATCACGCCGCCGAGCAGGAGCCTTGCGCCGCGGGCGATGCTCTCCTGCACCTGCTCGTGGATCTGGTCGCGGGCGGCCACGCTCTGCAACGGCCCGAGCTTCGTCGCCGGGTCGCGCGGGTCGCCGATCCGGTAGGCGCGCATCGCCTCCACGAAGGCGCTCTCGAACGATTCGCGCAGCGGCCGCACGACGATGAAGCGCTTGCCGGCGATGCAGCTCTGGCCGGCGTTGACCATGCGCGCTGCGGCGCACACCTTGGCCGCCGCCGCCACGTCGGCGTCTTCGAGCACCAGGTAGGCGTCGGCGCCGCCGAGCTCGAGCACGCACTTCTTGAGCTGGCCGCCGGCGATCGCGGCGACGCTGCGGCCCGCGGCCACGCTCCCCGTGAGCGTGACGGCAGCGACGTTGGCGTCCTCGATCAGCCGCTCGACGTCGGCGCCTCTGACCAGCACGGTGGCGAACAGGCCCTCGGGGAAGCCGGCGTCCCTGAACACCGAGTCGATCGCCAGCGCGCACCCCGGCACGTTGCTGGCGTGCTTCAGCACGCCGCCGTTGCCCGCCATCAAGGCCGGCGCGGCGAAGCGGAACACCTGCCAGAACGGGAAGTTCCACGGCATCACGGCCAGCACCACGCCGAGCGGATTGAAGGCGACGAACGCCTTCGCGCCCTCGATCTCGACGCCCTGCCGCGCCAGGTAGCGCGGCGCGTGCTCGGCGAAGTGCTCGCAGGCGCTCGCGCACTTGTCGATCTCGGCGCGGCCATCGGTCACGACCTTGCCCATCTCGCCGGTCATGAGCGCGGCGAACTCGTCGCGCCGCTTCCGGAGCACGGCGGCGGCGGCCCGCATCAGGCGCGCGCGCTCGTCGAAGCCGGTCCGTCGCCAGGCCCGCTGCGCCTCGGCGGACCGAGCGACCGTTTCCGCGGCCTGCTGCGCGCTGTGGCCGGGATAGGACTTGCCCGGAAGCAGGGTCGCGGGGTCGACGGTGGCGAACGCGGGCGGGGTCGCGGGACGGCTCATCGTTGCTCCTGAAGCTCCGCCCGCAATGATGCAGCGCCGTCCCGGCGTGCGCGAGAACAGGGACTAGGACTTACCGCGGGGTCGGATTCGCAGCGATGAAGTCGAGCAGGCCGCGGTACTTCGGAGCGGTCGCAGGGTCCTGCGTCACGCGCTCGAGCGCTCCCCACAGGCCCCATTTCGACCAGGGGCCGATGTCGTGGTACTGGTTCATCGTGTCGCCGCCGCTCGCCACCCACAGGCGGTAGTACTCGAGATAAACGTCGCGCATGCGCGGGTTGCGATGCGCCGAGCTGAACAAGGCCGTCATGGCATCGATCTTGTCGGGAGGGAAGTAGGAGGAGTGGTTGCCTGCACCGCTCTCATAGGCCGTGAACCTCAGGCCGTATCGCCGAGCGAGCGCCGCGTTCGCGACCATCATGTCCCTGACCGGCCCGCGCACGTTCGCGAACATGAGATCGACGATCTGGTCGCTCGACATCGTCAGCGTCTTGGCCACGTTGGCCGCGTCGTCGGCAGGACCGGCACCGAAGTACGGAGCGATGGACAGCACATCTGCGTTGACGGCGGTGTCCTTCCAGAGCAGCGCGTTCTCGAGAAACTGCGTCCACACCGCCTGCCCCGCGATGACGCGCACCAGGCGGCCGCTGTCGGACCCATACACGTGCTGCATGAGCTTGAACACCTCGACCGAGCGCTGCGCATAGAACGCCGACGGCATGCCGTGAGGCGCGGGCAGGCCGAGCCTGGCCGACTCCGCGACCCCCCACGTCGCCTGCGGGAAGGCCAGGTTCCAGACCTCGTTCGAATACTCGATGTGGGGCTTCAGCGTGGGATCGAGCCGGCTGTGCAGCAGGGCGGCGAACTGGCGAACGTAGTCGTCCGTGGCCTGATGCGGAATGCAGAACCACGGATCGACACCCAGGGTGTTCGCCAGGTCGATCATGACTTCCAGGGGCACGCCGTTGTGGTTGGCGTAGGTCAGGTCCGAGACCTTGGAGCGGTCGCTCCAGTGGACGACGGGTGAGCCGTTCGTGCCGCCCCAATCCATGAAGCGCAGGGTCGAGAACGGAGCCGCCTTCTTCAGGAAGACGGGGTTGAACGGATTCGTCGCATACGTCGCCTCCGTCCCCGGCCAGAGAAAGCGGAGGTTTCGCACTGGATTGGTCGCACTGGTCCGGTCGATGGACACCCAGAGCTGCCCCGTCGTGACGCTCACGTCGATGGCAATGCGATTCCCGGACGTCTCGGCGACTTTCACTGCGCTCATCGGGAAGCTGATGGTCCCTTCGCCATCCCACAGCACGACATACCGACCGGGCGCGTACCCGGAATTGTCCCAAGCCACGGCAGCGACGGCATGCTGGCCGGCCTTCAGCGATGCGGGATAGCCGTCGGCGGTCATCGCCGGGAAGGGTGCGTGCCAGGTGCCGTTGTCCTCCAGGGACCACCAGCCGCCGCTGTTCTTCATCAGGTCGGCGAAGGGGAACTGCGTCCCCCAGTAGGCGATTCCGGCCAGATTGGTGCCCACGTACCTGGAGCGCGCTGACGTCGAGCTCGGTTCGACCACCGACACGAGCGTCGTGGCCGTCGAGCCGCTCGCGGACGCCGTGACGGTGGTGCTGCCGGCGCGCAGAGGCGTCAGCAGCCCGCCGGAGCTGACGGTGGCGATGCTCGCGTCCGAGCTCGCCCAGACCAGCACGACGCCGGACACGGGCCTGCCGTTCTTGTCTCTCACCTGTGCGACGAGTTGCACCGGACTGCCGACGACGGCTTGGGTCGTGGCCGGCAAGGTCACCACCACCGCCTTGCCTGCCGGGGCCTTGTTCCCCGCCTGCGCCAGGCGGCGCTCGGCGCCGAGCGGATCAGCCCCGGCCGAGCTCTGGCCGCCACCGCATGCGACCGCCGCGAAGGCCAGGAGGGTCGCCAGAATCAGTCGCCTTGAGGCCATCGTTCATCCTTCCAGTGAGACGACTCGCGGCTGCAGGGGGCCTGCAGGCAACAGTGCGTGAGACGGGGTTCGTTCACGGTAGCGGGCGACGTCGAGGGGCGCAAGTAGACGCCCATCGGACCGATTCCGCGACAGCGCCTGACGCGTGCCGTGAACTGTGCACGTGCCGGACGACTCGTTCGGTCCGCCCGAAGGTCGTGCTGCCCACAGGGGCAGCGCCAGCCTAGTCGCGGACGGTGTTCAGGATCATCGCTGCCGCGTTGGCGTCGAGCTCGTCCAACTGCAGCGGCGTGAGCTGACCGGCGAAGTAGTGCTCGACACCCGGCCCGATCCGTGGCCGGTGGACGTACCACCCGCTGCCGATGTGCACGGCGGCCCAGGGCCGCCGCGGGTCGGCCACGGCAGTCACCTTGCAGACCCGCCCGCTCGGGAGGCTCATCGTGTCGCCGACATGGACGCGCTTGACCATGGCGCGTCGGTCAGGGACCCACCGCGAGGCTCGGGTCCACGATCAGAGGCTCTCGAGCCGGCGCACTTCCGGGCCGGTTTCCGGAAACTCATCGGTATCGACCTCGCGCAGCAGCATCGAGCCGTCGATGCGCTCGGCGTCGTGCAGCTTCGATGCCTCCGCTTCGCTGAGCTGGAAGAGGGTTCGACAGATGCGGCCGGTCTTCGGGTCGCGGTAGCGCCACCGCCAGTACTCGACGGTCCGTTTGGGAGCACGTTGCATGGCCGGTCATCGGCCGACGGCGGGCGGACCTGAGTCGCTGCGAGCCGGGAATGCGACTTACCTCCCGATTTCGGTCGCGTGGCCGACGAGCGGATCGCCGGCCAGGACGCCTCCGGCCCGACCGCTACAGCAGCTTGTCCGGCGTGATCGGAAGATCGCGCACGCGCCGACCGGTGGCATGGAACACGGCATTGGCGATCGCTGCCGGTATGCCGACCATGCCCAGCTCGCCCATGCCCTTGACGCCCAGCGGATTGACGATCCGGTCGTCCTCTTCCACGAACAAGGTCTGGATGGCGTGGATGTCCGCGTTCACCGGCACGTGGTAGTGCTGCAGGTTGGGGTTCATGATCCGGCCGTAGCGGTGATCGATCTCGGTCGCTTCCTGCAGCGCCATCCCGATCCCCCAGACGACGCCGCCGATCTCCTGGCTGTGCGAGGCCTTGGGGTTGATGATCCTGCCGCAGGCCGTCACCTCGATGACGCGGCTCACGCGCACCGTGCCGAGGTCCGGGTCGACCTTCACTTCCACGAACTGCGCGCCGTGCGCGAGCGAGGCGTACCTGTCGCGTTCGGCGGACGGCTTCGCGTCGAAGGTCTCGGTGATCTCGGCGAGACCGTGCCTGCGCATGAGGTCGGCGATGGCCACCGAGCGCGACGGGTCGGCCTTGACGCGCAGGCGGCCGTCCATCATCTCGACGTCGGACACGCTCGCGCCCTGCAGTCGGGAGCCGGGTTCGCGATGGGCGAGCGCCAGCAGCTTCGCGACGATGGCGAGCGCCGCACCCTGGACCGCGGAACCCACGCTGGCCGTCGTCCATGAGCCGCCCTGCGACGGCGCCGGGGGCTGCCGCGTGTCGCCGAGCTCGAAGTTCACCTGTTCCAGCTTCAATCCCAGGAATTCGGCGGCGATCATGGTCATGACGGTGTAGGTGCCGGGCCCGATGTCGCTCGTGGCGCTCGCCACCTGCGCCGTGCCGTCGGCGCGGAAGGTGATGCGGGCGCTCGCCGGCATCTGCGAGGCGCCCCACACGCCGGTGGCGGTGCCCCAGCCGACCAGCAGGCGGCCATCGCGCATCGAGCGCGGCTCGAACATGCGGTTCTTCCAGCCGAACTTCTCGGCGCCGAGGCGGTAGCACTCGCGCAGCGCCTTGCTGGAGAAGGGCTTGCCGCTCTCGGGGTCGACCTCGGCGTAGTTGACGAGGCGCAACTCGAGGGGATCCATCTTCAGCGCGTAGGCGAGCTCGTCCATGGCGCATTCCAGCGCGAACATGCCGCTGACCGCCCCGGGCGCTCGCATCCAGGTCGGCGTGTTGAGGTCCGTCGCGGCGATGCGCAGGGGCGCGACGAGGTTCGGGCAGGCATACACCTGGCGCGTGAAGCGGGTGGTGTCGTCCGAGAACTCCTCGAACGACGACGTGTTGTGCACCGCCTCGTGGATCATCGCCGCCAGCTGGCCGGAGCGGTCGGCGCCGAGGGCGATCTTCTGCACCGTGTACGGCCGATAGCCGTGCCCCGTGAACATCTGGGTGCGGGTATAGACGACCTTCACCGGCCGCCGCAGCTCGCGCGCCGCCATCGCCGTCAGTGCCGGGTAGTAGTTCGGCCGCAGCGACGAGCCGAACGCGCCGCCGACGAAGGGCGAGACGACGCGGACCTTCGCCGCCGGGATCCCGAAGCTCGACGCGAGGTGCTCCTGGACGCTGAACACGCCCTGCGTCTTGTCGAAGATCGTCAGCTCGTCGCCCTGCCAGAACGCGATCGCCGCGTGCGGCTCGATCGGGTTGTGGTGCTCGATGGGGATCCGGTACTCGGCCTCGACCCGGACCGGCGCCCCCAGCATCGCCTGCTGCGGGTTGCCGCGCGGCGTCGACGGCGCGGCCTGCGCGGGCACCTTGGCCGTCCCGAGCGCGCGCTCGGTGTCGGTGACGTGACGCTCGGCCTCGTAGTAAACCTTCACCAGGCGCGCCGCGTGGCGGGCCTGCTCGTAGGTCTCGGCCACCACCAGCGCCACCGGCTGGGCGTTGAAGTGGATGCGGTCCGACTGCAGCGCCCGGAAGCGCCGGCTTCGGGCCGAGCGTCGGGGCGTTGAGGTGCGTGAAGACCCGCAGCACGCCGGGGGACCGCTCGGCGTCGCGCGTGTCCATGCGCGCGATCCTTCCCTTCGCCACGGTCGAGAGCACGATGAACCCGTAGCTGACGTTCGGGACCTGGAACTCGGCCGCGTACTTGGCCGTGCCCGTCACTTTCGCGACGCCGTCGACCCGGCTCGTTTCCTTTCCGATGTAGCGTGCCATGTCGATTCCGTTCAGGCCAGGCGCGCCGCGCGCATGAGGGCGCGGGTGACCGAGCGCTTTCCGAGCTCCACCTTGTAGTCGTTGTGCGCGAGCGGCCGTGCCTCGCGCAGCGCCGCTTCGCCGGCCAGCCGGAAGCTCTCCTCGCTGGCCGGGCGGCCCGTCAATGCCGCTTCGGCCTCGACGCTGCGCCACGGCTTGTGCGCGACGCTGCCGAGCACCACGCGCGCCTGGCGGATGGTTCCGCCCTGCAGGTCGAGCGCCGCGGCGACCGCCACCAGCGCGAACGCGTACGAGGCGCGGTCACGCACCTTGAGATAGTGCGAGTTGCGGGCGAAGCCCGAGGGCGGCAGGTCGATGGCGACGATCAGCTCGCCGGCTGCAAGGTTCGTGTCCCGCTGCGGCTGGTCGCCGGGCAAGCGGTGGAAGTCGGCGATTGGAATCGTCCGCTCGGCGCCGTCGGCGGTGCGGACACGGACGACGGCGTCGAGCGCGACCAGCGCATTGGCCATGTCCCCGGGGTAGGTGGCGACGCACTGCTCGCTCCAGCCGAGGATGGCGTGGATCCGATTCAGGCCTTCGCGCGCGCCGCAGCCGGAGCCGGACTCGCGCTTGTTGCACGGCATCGCGGTGTCGTAGAAGTACTGGCAGCGGGTGCGCTGCAGCAGGTTGCCGCCGTTCGTCGCCATGTTGCGCAGCTGCCCCGAGGCGCCGGCGACGATGGCCTGCGTGAGCAGCGGGTAGCCCTGGCGAATGAGCGGGTGGTTGGCAGTCTCGCTGTTCGTCGCCAGGGCACCGATGGAGACGCCGGTCGCGGTCTGCCGGATCGTGCGCAAGGGCAGGCGGCTGATGTCGACGACGCGGGTCGGGCGTTCGACGTCCTCCTTCATGAGGTCGAGGAGGTTGGTGCCGCCGGCCAGGTATCGGGCCTGCGCATTCCCGGCCACCGCCGCCGTGGCGGCGCCGGCGTCGGTCGCGCGGACGTAGTCAAACGGTCGCATGGCCGTCCTCCTTCCTGGCGTCGGCCAGCTGCTGCTCGTCGGCGAAGCCCCAGGTCTGCGCCGAGGCGCGGCCGGAGTGCACTTCCTGGATCGCCGCGACGATGCCGGGGTAGGCGCCGCAGCGGCAGAGGTTGCCGCTCATGCGCTCGCGGATCTGGTCGTCCGTCAGCCGCGTGGTGGTGGCCGTCACGTCGTCGCTGGCGTGGCTCGCCTCGCCGCGCCGGGCCTCGTCGAGCACGCCGACCGCGGAGCAGATCTGCCCCGGCGTGCAGTAGCCGCACTGGAAGGCGTCGTGCTTGATGAACGCGACCTGAAGCGGGTGCAAGGTGTCGCCGCGCGCGAGGCCCTCGATGGTGGTCACGTCGCGGCCCTCGCAGCTGGCCGCCAGGGTCAGGCAGGAGAGGACGCGCCGGCCGTCGACGATCACCGTGCAGGCGCCGCACTGGCCCTGGTCGCAGCCCTTCTTGGTGCCGGTGAGGGCGAGGCGTTCGCGCAAGGCGTCGAGCAGCACGACGCGGGTGTCGATCGACAAGGCCTGCTGCACGCCATTGACCTTGAACGACACGCGGGCGAGGTTCTGCGCGGCCGGCGCTGCCGACGCAGCGCCGGCCGCCGGCGCCAGCTGCGCCAGTGCCGCTTCCTGCGCGAGCAGGTCGGTGGCGAACCAGCCCAGGCTGCCGGCGACCGACTGGCCGAGGAAGGTTCGCCGCGTCTGGCCGATGCCGTGGAGATCGGGCATCTCCTCGAGCAGCGCGGCTTCGTCCGCGCTCAGCGTTGCTGCGGCGTTCGGGTCCGCGTCATCTCGCACGGCGGGGTCCTTCATCTATCGATCCTCGGAAAACACGACCCGCACGTCGCTGGGGCCGAGCGCCTGCGCCAGGCGGGTGGGGTCATCGAGGCGGCCGAGGCGCGTGTAGGAGTACGTCGACTCGAAGGTGGCGTAGAACACGACGAGGGTGTCCGAGCCGTACAGCATCAGGTCGCCGCTGCGGATCGTCCCGGGCCGACTGGCGTCAGTCGGCAAGCGGCGCGCCAGGCGGGCGTATTTCTCGTTGCCGTTGTGCTCCGACATGTCGAGCGTGAGCGGCAGCAGCGCAGCGAGGGCGCGCGCGCTCTCGTTGGCGGCCAGGGTGATCGCGAAGCGGCGTTCGCCGACGCTCATCCACATGCGTGATTCCTTCGCTGCCGCCGATCCGGGAGCCGCCTCTGCAGCGACAGCGGGTGGGCGTGGTGTCGATGGCTCGGCGGCATCGCAACTGCCGAGCGCCATCAGCCCGAGCAGCAGGCTCGACGTTCGCGCCGCGGCCGATGTCCCGGCGCGGCGACGTCCGGCGGGCGAAGGACCTCGGTTGCCGAGGCGCGAGCAGAGGCTGCTCGGGGTCATCGCATCTCTCCTCTCGCTCGGGCGGTCCGCGGCGCGTGCGAGCGGGACGTCAGGAGCGTCAGCCAGGCGGCCGACAGCAGCACGGCCGCGCTGGCCACGAAGCTGGCCCGGTAGCCGCCGCCATCGAACAGCAGGCCGCCGACGGTGGAGCCGAGCGCGATGGCCAGCTGGATCACGGCGACCATGAGGCCGCCGCCGGCCTCGGCGCTGCGCGGCAGGGCTTCCGCGATCCAGTTCCACCAGCCGACCGGCGCTGCGGTCGCGAGCAGGCCCCAGAGGGCCAGCAGCAAGGCTGCCGCTACCGCGTTGGCGCCGAGGGGGATCAGCAGCAGCGCGATTGCACCCAGGCCCACGGGAATGGCAATCAGCGTCGGGTACAGGCCGCGCCGGAGGAAGCTGCCGACGAGGGTCGTGCCGATGAACCCGGCCACGCCGATCACGAGCAGGATCAGCGACAGCGTCGGGATGGCGACCTGCGTCACCGTCTCGAGGAAGGGCCGCACATAGGTGAAAAGCGCGAACTGCCCCGTGAAGAAGGCACCGCAGGCGGCCATGCCCAGCGCGACGGATCGGTTCCTCAGCAGCATGAACGCATCGCCGAAAGACGCCGTCCGCTCGTCCGCCTTCATCCGCGGCAGGCTGGCCCACTGCCAGGCGAAGGCGATCGCGGCGACCGGGACCAGGCAGAAGAACGCGCCGCGCCAGCCGATCACCGAGCCCAGGTAGCTGCCGAGCGGCGCGGCCACGACGGTCGCCAGCGCGTTGCCGCCGTTGAAGATGGCCAGGGCCCTGGGCACCTGGCTGCCGGGCACCAGCCGCATGGCCGTCGCGGCCGACAGGGACCAGAAGCCGCCGATGACCACGCCGATGAGCGAACGGCCGGCCATGTAGGTGAGGTAGTCCGGCGCGAGCCCGACCACCGCGCCCGACAGCCCCATGAGGCCGGTCAGTGCCAGCAGCAGCGTCTTGCGGTCCATGCCGCCGGCGAGCCGGCCGATGGACAGGCTGGTCGCCACCGCGAACGCGCCGGAGATGGCGATGCCTTGCCCGGCCATTCCTTCCGTGACCTGCAGGTCGGCAGCGATCGGCGTCAGCAGGCTGACCGGCATGAACTCCGAGGCGATGAGCGCGAACACGCACAGCGACACGGCAAGGACGCCGCTCCAGTGCGCGGGCTCCGGCCGTGCCTCGTCTCGGGCGAGAACGGCGCCGGTGGGGATGGGGCCGGTTCGGGTGCTCATCTGGTTGCGTGCCTTGCTCGCCTGACAACTCGGCCAGCGCGATGTCGAAAGGGTAGGGTCCAAACAGCGTCGATCGACATGCCGACGTGGCACGCGTCTATGAACGGCAAGCATCAATCGGCGACAGCCCGGCATGCAGCGCCTCGCCACACCCGCTCCCTACAATCACGGCGCACATCCGGTCCCCCATGGCGCGCGAGAACCTGAGCGACATCCTTGCCTTCGTGGCCGTCGCGCAGGAGCGCAGCTTCACGCGTGCCGCCGGCCGCCTCGGCGTCTCGCAGTCGGCGCTCAGCCACACCATCCGCGCCCTCGAAGCGCGGCTGGGCGTGCGCCTGCTGAGCCGCACCACCCGCAGCGTGTCGCCGACCGATGCCGGCGAGCGGCTGCTGCAGACGGTCGCGCCGCGTCTCGAGGAGATCGAGGCCGAGATCGCCGCCGTCAGCGAGCTGGGCGAGAAGGCGGCCGGCACCATCCGCATCACGGCCATCGACCATGTCGTCGACAGCATCCTCTGGCCGCGGCTGGCGCCGGTGCTGGAGCAGTACCCCGGCGTGCGCGTGGAGATCAACGCCGAGTACCGGATGATCGACGTCGCGGCGGAGCGCTTCGACATCGGCGTGCGCTACGGCGACCAGGTGCAGAAGGACATGGTCGCAGTCCGCCTCACCCCCGACGTGCCGATGACGATCGTCGGCTCGCCGCGCTATTTCGAGACGCACCGCGTGCCCGTCACGGTGGCCGACCTGATGCGCCACAACTGCATCACCCTGCGGCTGTCGAGCCGCGGCGGGATCTATGCGTGGGAGCTGCGCGACGGCGAGCGGAGCGTCGAGGCGCGGGTCAGCGGCCAGGTCACCTTCACCGGCGCGTACCAGATGCTGCACGCGGCGCTCAGCGGCTACGGCCTGGCCTTCCTTCCCGAGGACCTCACCCGGCCGCACGTGAGCGCCGGCACGCTCCGCCGCGTCATGGACGACTGCTGCCCGAGCTTTCCGCCGCTGTACGCCTACTACCCCAGCCACCGCAACTCGTCGCGCGCGTTGCGCCTGGTGATCGACGCGATCCGCGACAGGCGCTAGGACGGCATCGTCGATGCTGCTCGTGTCTGCAACGCGGCGATGGAGTTGGGCGCGAGCCAGCGCCACGCTGCTCGCAGCCGTCGCGGTACTGCTCCTCTCTGCCTGCGCGGCGCTGCCGATGCGTCCCGAGGTGCCGTCCAGCGTCGCCATCGCCGCTTCCGCCGACACGCGCCTGGGTCGCGTGGCGGCAGCGTCGATGCCGCCGCCGCCGGAGAGCGGCGCCCGCCTGGTCCACTCGGGCACGCTGGCGCTCGACGCCCGCCTGGCCCTGATCCGCACCGCCGAGCGCTCGCTCGACGTCCAGTACTACCAGGTCGCCGACGACCACACCGGCCGCGGCTTCCTCCGCGAGCTCGGCGCCGCTGCCGCGCGCGGCGTGCGCGTGCGCCTGCTGCTCGACGACCTGCACACGGGCGAGCAGCAGGCGACGCTGGTCGCCCTCGCGTCCTTGGCGAACGTGCAGCTGCGCGTGTTCAACCCGCTGCCGGTGCGCCACGGATCGTGGCCCTGGCGCCTGCTCGCGTCCTGGCCCGACATCGGCCGGCTGCAGATGCGGATGCACAACAAGCTCCTGGTCGCCGACGGCGCGTTCGCGCTCACCGGCGGCCGCAACATCGCCGACGAGTACTACTGGCAGAGCGAGACCAGCGCCTTCATCGACCTGGACGTCGTCGTCGCCGGGCCGGTGGTCGCCGACCTCGCGGCACTGTTCGACCTGTACTGGAACAGCGAGCAGGTGTGGCCCCTCCTTGCCCTGGTCCGGCCGGACGGCGGCTTCGCCGAGCAGCGCCGGCGCTTCGATGCCGCCGTCGCCGACGCCAGGCTGCCGACGGTGCCGCGCGTGGCACTCGACCGCCTCGGCTACGGGCGCCTGCGCGACGAGATCGAAGGCGGGCGCGTCAGGCTGCACGCCGGACGCGCCCGCGCCGTCGCCGACCTGCCGCAGAAGGTCGACGACGGCCCGTTCGTGGCCGAGGATCTGTGGGATGCGCCGAGCGAGATCCGCCGCGTCGTCAACGGCGTCATGCGTGCCGCCGTGAGCGAGACCTTCCTCATCACGCCCTACGCCGTGCCGGGAGAGATCGGCGTGGCGCGCACGACGGTCAACCACGAGCGCGGCGTCCGCATCCGCATCCTGACCAACTCCCTGGCGTCGACCGACGAGCCGCTGGTGCACGTCGGCTACCGGCGCTACCGCAAGCGGATGATCGAGGCCGGCGCCGAGCTCTACGAGGTCGATCCGGTGCCGACCGAGCGGCTCGCCTGGCCGGAGCTGCGCGGGCGCCCGGTGCTGCGGATCCACACGAAGGCCGCCGTGGTGGATCAGCGCATCACCTACATCGGCTCGATGAACTTCGATCCGCGGTCCGTGGCACTCAACACGGAAACCGGCGTCCTGATCGAGAGCCAGGCCCTCGCTGCCGAGGTCCTGGGCCTGCTGGAGCCGTTGATGGCGTTCGGCGCCTGGCAGGTGCGCCTCGACGCCGACGGCCAGCTGCAATGGGCACGCACCGGTTTCGACGCTCCGCCGCTGCGCAGCGAGCCGAGAACCGGTCTGTGGCAGCGGCTGCAGCTTCTCCTGTTCGGTGCGCTGGTGCCGGAAAGCGTCCTCTGATCACGCGCGATGGCGTGCGTCGGCGCTCGCGGCGTCAGCGGCGCCCCGCGTCCGCCAGGTGCTTCTCCAGGGCCCCCAGTGCACGCTCGGCCGCCTCGGGCTGGCCGGCCTGGGCCAGCGCCTCGCCCGCGCTGCGCAACTGCCTCGCCGTCAGGCCCACGTTCATGCTGATGCGCATGTGTGCCTGCAATTGCGACTCGACGCCGGGCAGGGCGGCGAGAGCGCCCACGGTAGCCAGTTCGCGGCTCTGCCAGTCCAGGTTGTCGCGCGCGAAGATGTCGCCGAAGAGGTGCGTCTTGAGGTACTCGTCGATCGCCGGTGCGAAGTCGAACAGCGGCCCCTTGACGGGCGCGCCCGAGAGCTTCGTCTGGTTCGCCGTGCCCGCGGCGAGCAGTTCCTTGCCGGTCGGCACGGGACCCGGAGCCCGGCCCGGCGCGTCGTGGATGCCGCGCTGCCTGCGTGCATCGAGGACCTTCATCAGCTCGCCGAGCGCATTGAGGCTGCGCGGGAACCCGGCATAGGCGTACAGCTGGACCAGGATCTCCTTGGCGTCGCTGACCGTGAGGCCGGCGTCCAGCCCGTGGTTCAGCGCAGCGGCGAGCCGGGTCATGTCGCCCGACGCGGTGGCGGCACCGATCGGCGCGATCGACTGCTGGCGGGCTGTCAACACGCCGTCGGTCGCCGCGGGCACGTTCGCCTGGGCGCGGACCGTCGCCTGGGCGGCTGCGGGCTGCGGCCACACGGCCCAGGCCGCGGCCGCGGCCACGATGGCGACGAACCGCGTCAGGGGCCTAGCGCGGGTGGTACTGCTCATCGCTTACCTTCTCCATCCAGGTCACGTTCCTGCCGTCGACGGTGCCCGTCACCGCCAGGTGCGTCATCGCCGTCGTCGGCGCCGCGCCGTGCCAGTGCTTGACGTTGGGCGGGCACCAGACGACGTCGCCGGGGCGGAGGGTCTGCACGGGCTTGCCCCATTCCTGCGTCAGTCCGACGCCCGACATGACCACCAGGCGCTGTCCCTTCGGATGCGTGTGCCATGCGGAGCGTGCCGCAGGCTCGAAGGTCACCAGGGCGCCCGCTGCGTTGATCTCGTCGTTGGCAGGCCAGACCGGGTCGACCCGCGCGCGGCCGGTGAAGTATTCCGCCGGGCCGGCCGCCGACGGCTGGCTTCCGGCGCGCGTGATCTCCTGCGTCGCCGGCGCGGACGCCTGCGCTGCCGCGGCGCTTGCGGCCTGGAGCGTGGCGGCGCACACCAGCATCGTCCAGCACTTCGCGTTCATCGAGTTCGTCATCCTTGTCTCTCCTGAGCAATCCATGTTCGAGCGGATCGCACAAGATGGTAGGGACAGGGGCGGTGCCGATTAAGCCCTCTGCGCGGCATGCACCTATGAGGCAGGACGCTGGATCGGGCGGTCATGCCTGCGCGCGTGGCACCCCCGGGTGATTGTTCAATGGCGTTCAACAGTGCATTGAAAAGCGCCGGCTTCTGCCATGCACGTCCGGACCCACTTCGGATGCATCGACGAGCCGACCGCCGGCCGGATCGCCGACAACCTCACTCAACCGGAGCACACCTCATGAAACGCAAGCACATCATCACCCTCGCCACCGCTGCCGTCGCTCTCGTCGGCGCTGCGTCGGCACAGGCCCAGCCCGCCGGGGAGCGCCTGTTCGCCCCCGAGTTCGACACCCTGGGTGCGCCGTCGGCCAAGTCGAGGGCCGACGTCGTGGCCGAGCTTCGCCAGGCTGCCGAGCACGGCCTGGTCGCCGCCGGCGAAGCCGCCGACGTTCCTTTCGCGGAGGAGACCTTCACCAGCCGCACGAGCCGTGCGCAGGTTCGCGCGGAGGCCGTCGAGGCCATTCGCCTCGGTCTCGTCCCGCACGGGGAAGCGACGCCGATCCCGGCCGACGGGCACGCCTAGTCGCGGCGGCAAAGCGCCGCTACGACGCCCCGGGGCCGACCCCGAGCGAGCTCGTCTCGCGCCGGGTCGGCCCGTTCAGCGAACGAACTGGTCGACGTAGCCCTCGCCGAGCCCGCACGCCTCGTAGTGCCGGCGGCACATCGCGATCTTGGTGAACACGTCCTCGTAACCGGTCACCGTGCCGTCCTCGGCGACGTAGACCATCGCCCCATGGATGTTGAAGAAGGTGATCATCTCCGGCGCGTCGACTCGTTCGTCGACGACGAGCGTGTGGATCTCGCCGGGCGGCTCGTAGACGAACGAGCCCTCCGACGCGACCCAGTCGTGCTCGAGATAGCGCCAGGCGCCGCGGATCACGTAGCCGGTGACCCATGACGGGTGGATGTGGCGGGAGAGAACGCCGGCCTTGCGCACGCGCAGGAGGTTGCACCAGCTGCCGGTGACGGTGTTCAGCAGCAGCGGCCGGAACCACACGCCGGGCGCCTGCGGCACCCACACGCGTTCGTCGTCGGGGATGGCCTGCACCGCGATCTCGGGCTGGATGCCGGGCAGTTGAACGATCATGAGGTCGTCTCTCCTTCAAGCGATGAGATAGCCGCCGTCCACGGGCAGGACCACGCCGGTCACGAACCGGGCGGCTCCGCTGGCGAGGAACAGCACCGGCCCGGCGACGTCGTCCGGCGTACCCCAGCGGCCGAGCGGGGTCCGGGCGAGGATGGGAGCGGCACGTTCCGGGTCGTCCTGCAGCGGCTGCGTCAGGGCCGTCGCGATCCAGCCCGGAGCGACGGCGTTGACGCGGATGCCGTCGACGGCGTAGGCGATGGCCAGGCTCTTGGTCAGCTGCGCGACGCCGCCCTTGCTGGCGCTGTAGCCCGGCACCAGGCCGCCGCCGAAGAAGCTGAGCATCGACGCGGTGTTGACGATGCAGCCGCTGCGCGCCTTCAGACCGGGGCGCGCGGCGGCACAGACGCGCATCGTGCCGGTGAGGTTGATGTCCACCGTGTCGGCGAACGCCACCGGATCGTGCTCGGCACCGCGCCGGATGACGCCGGCGCAGTTGACGACCACGTCGAGCTCGCGGAGGCCCTCGACGAGCGCGCGCACGGCCTCGCCGTCGCGCACGTCGAGGATGCGAAAGTCGATGCCGGCGACGCTCTCGGCGCGCGCCACCTCGGCCTCGGTGGCGCCGGTCGCGGTGACCGCGTCGCCGATCGCGGCGAAGGCACGCGCGATCCCGGCGCCGATGCCGCTCGTGGCCCCGGTCACGAGGATGCGGCGGGCGCTCACGGCGCTCGGCCTTCGAGCGCGGCGCGCACGTCGGCGGCCCGTGGGATCGGCGCCACGGCGCCGTAGCCTTCGGTCGAGAGCGCCGCCGCCGCGGCCGCGTAGCGCCCGGCGTCGTGCAGCGACTCGCCGGCCACGAGCCGGGCCACGAAGGCGCCGCCGAAGGCGTCGCCGGCGCCGGTGGCATCGACCGGCTTGCAGGCGAAGGGCGCGATGCGGTGACGCTGGCCGGCGTCGGCGACGATGGCACCTTGCTCGCCCAGCTTCAGCGCGACGGTGCCGGCGCCCGCGGCGAGGCAGTGGTCGACGAGCGCATCGGGGTCGGTGATGCCGGTGATCGCGCGCACGTCGTCGTAGCTGGGCAGGCAGATGTCGGCCCGCCGCATGACGTCGTTCATCACCGCGCGGGCGCGATCGAGCGACCAGAGCTTCAGCCGCAGGTTGGTGTCGAACGAGACCTGCACGCCGGCCCGACGGGCGATGTCGATCGCCGCGTAGCAGGTGTCGCAGGCCTGCTCGCTGATCGCCAGCGAGATCCCCGAGAGGTGCAGGACCTTCGCTCCCTCGATCAGCTCGCGCCGCAGATCCGCCGGCCGCAGCCGGCTGGCCGCCGACCCGCTGCGGAAGAAGTGGAAGTCGTGGCCGCGCTCGCCGTGGGTCACGAAGTAGACGGCGGTGAATGCGGCGGGGTCGGCGGCCACGCCGGCATGGTCGACGCCCTCGGCATCCCAGAGCGCGCGAAGCAGGCGGCCGTACGGATCGTCGCCGACGGCGCTGACGTAGGCCACGCGCGCTCCCTGCCGGGCGGCAGCGATGGCGAAGTTGCTGCTGTCGCCGCCGAAGCCCTGCACGTAGAGGCGGCCGTCGCCTTCGCCGGTCTGGTTGAACTCGACCATCGGCTCGCCGATCGAGACGATGTCGCACCGGTCCGGCTTGGGCTCGAATCCGCTCCTGCTGGTCTTCATGCGTTTGCTGTCGGCCGGCGGCTGGATCGGCCACACGTCGGGTGTCGGCCGCGCCCATTGTCGGCGACGGCGGCATCCGGTCGCCGCCGCGCACGCGGTCCGCGCCGGCGCTGCCGGGTCGAGCCACCGACCGGCGGCTCGATCCGTTCAGGCGCGACTAGCGGAGAACGTCGCTCGCCTCGGCCTCGGCGATGAACTTCTGGACGTCGTCCTCGAGCAGGAAGCCGTCCTTCTGGAGGTCGCGGGCCGCCTTGGCGACGGCCTTGACGTACCCCGCGTGGTTCTTGTAGCGCTCCTCGAGCGACTTGCGCGGGTCGCCGCTGGCCTGGCGCTCGGCCTTCGTGACGGCGAACGGGATGTGCTGGCCGTCGGCCTCGCAGCCCTCGTTCTCGCTGAAGCCGGCGCGGCGAAGCGCCCATCCGGTCGTGGTCGCGACCGGCGCCGCGACGCCGGGCATGCGCACGCCGGCGATCTCGTTGCCGTCCTTGTCGACCTTCGACACGAAGATGGGGTACGACGGCCGCCCGGCGAGCGAAGGCGGGTAGTTCGAGATGATTCCCTCGTCGAGCCTCGAGCCGAAGTCGAGGAAGTAGCGCGTGGTGATGACGCCGTTGTACGTGACGCCGGGGATGTCGGGCCAGCCCAGCGCCTTCTGCGGCACCACGCCAGTCTGGAAGCCCGGGCGCGTCACCGCCCAGGCGCGGTCGCCCTCGCCCGGCACCTCGCTGCGCGGCGGCTTCGCGCCCGTGGTCACCCAGCGATCCAGCGCCAGCAGCAGGGCTCGGTGCGCCGGGTACGGGCTGACGCCGTTGGTGAACTGCTGGCAGTTGCCTCGGTCGGTGATGTCGCCCACGCCGTGCGACTGCCCCGACATCAGGTAGTAGCGGACGTTGTCGGGCTCCTTCAGCTCCCGGCCGTGCGTGTCGGTGTGCAAAAGCGAGCCGGCCTTGACCCAGTACTCGTTGGCGGTGTTGACCTCCACGCGCTTCGGGCAGGTGTCGTTCGTCCCCGGGTTCTTGCCGCCGCCGCGGCCGGCGCGCCGGCCGGGCCGGCGATCGTCGTCGTCACCGCTGCAGCGGACGCTGCGCCCGTCGGTCCTGCCGCTGAGGTGGTCGGTCAGCTTCTGGTGCGCGAACGGGAAGATGCCTTCCGGGTACAGGTGGTTCTGGCGGTTGCGCTCGGTCCGGCCCGTCTGGCCGAATCGGTAGTTGATCATGTCGCCGCTGCCGCCACCGGTGTGGCTGAGGATGCCGTCGAGCACGCGCCTGCCGTCCTCGCCTTCGTTGAAGCCGAGGTACTGGAAGTCGTTGAGGGTGCGCGAAGGCTGCGAGATCGAGTAGCTGTAGGCGTAGTCGATGTGACCCGCCAGCGGATTCCCCTGCGCCGCGCTGGCGCTGCGCAGGAAGGTCACCCAGTCGCGCGTGGCGGCCAGGCCGATGCCCGAGACCGCCGGATCCTTGGCCGTGTACGTCAGCTCGTAGATCGCGCTCTGCGTGAACGGCGTGCCGGCCGGCAGCAGGCGGATGGCGGTACCCGCGGCGTTGCTGTATTCCCACGCCGAGGCGGGCAGGGTGACGGGTGCATCGTCGAGCCGGGCGCGGACCGTGAGCTTCGCCAGCGAGGTGTTCGTGCTCGCCGCCGCGAACGCGAGGTTGAAGGTCTGGGTGGTCGCGTTGTCGATGACGATGTATTCGTACGACGGTCCGGTGAGCCCGACGATCCGCGGAACGCTGATCTTCATCGAGTCCGCTCCGGTCGCGCCGAAGTCCCAGCCGTTGCCGACGATCGAGTAGCCGTGCTTCATCAGGAAGCCGTTGCCGGCATGCGCTGCCGTCGTCGGGTCGTTGGTGAGGGCGGTGTCGTGGAATCTTGCCGCCCGCAGCTGGCCGCGATTGTTGAAGTCGAGGAACAGCCTGCGGTTGCCCTTGCTCGGGTCGACCGGCTTCAGGATCAGGATGTCCATCGAGTACTCGACCATGCCGGCGGCATTGCGCGGCGCCAGCTCGATGTCGGTGATCACCTGGTTGTGCGGGTCGTTGGGGTCGAGCTCGCCGAACGCCGTGCCGCGCAGCTTCTGGTACTGACCGACGCTGCCGAAGCTCAGGCCGCCGAAGGTGACGGCCTGGGAACGGGCGGGGTCGATCACGACCTGCGTGATGCGGGCCTCCGCGAGCGGCGCCGCAAGGGCGCACGCGGCGCAAGCCGCGAGCGCGAGACGCTTGCCCGTGGGGAGAGGACGCGTCGTGCTCGCCTCGCGGGCGGGAAGAAGGGTGTACCGGATGCTCATGCGCAGGTCTCCATGTCGATGAGCCACGGCCCGCACGTGGACGTGGCAGGCGTGGTCGCAGGACTGCCCGGTCTCGGGGCGAGACCGGGCAGCGGTGGGTGGTTCGATCCTGGGCCACGCACAAGAAGGTGGCTGGACGGGCGCGGACGGCTTGTAAGCCGTCGACGCCGATCAAAGCGGGTCGTCCCCGCGTCTCCGGCTTGGTCGCTTGAACGCGCCAGCCTCGGTTTTCTCCTCGAATGGGTCAGCCTAGTCGTGTGCGTCCTCGCCCATACACAGGCTATACCCGGGTGTGCGCGGGAGCACCGATTGCTATGGGCCGCGCCCGCTGCGGGGCGCTGCGACCGTTGGTTTAGTCTGCAGCCATGGACGAGCTCCTCGGCAAGATCTACGAGCGGGACAGCCGCAAGGTTTTCTCGACCCTGGTCCGGCTCCTCGGCAGCTTCGAGCTCGCCGAAGACGCATTGCACGACGCCTTCCTCGCCGCGTCGGAGCAATGGCCCGGGCGCGGCGTGCCGGCGAATCCGGCGGCCTGGCTGGTCTCGGCGGGCCGGTTCAAGGCGATCGACCGCCTTCGCCGCGATCGGCGCTTCGTCGCCTTCGACGAGGCGCTGGAGCAGGCGGAGTCGGTGGCCGACGAGGCGCCCGGGTGGGAGCAGCGCTGGGACGAGCGCGACGCGATCGAGGACGACCGCCTGCGCCTGGTCTTCACCTGCTGCCACCCGAGCCTCGCCGAGGAAGCCCGGATCGCCCTGACGCTGCGCGAGGTCTGCGGCCTCACCACCGAGGCGATCGCCAGCGCCTTCCTGATCGCGACGCCGACGCTGGCGCAGCGGATCGTCCGCGCCAAGGCGAAGATCGCGGCCGCCCGGATCCCGTACGAAGTGCCGGGCCCGGCCGAGCGGCCGGCGCGCCTGGCGAGCGTGCTGCGGGTGGTCTATCTCGTCTTCAACGAAGGCCACGCCGCGCATGCGGCCGGTCTCGCGGAGGAAGCCATCCGCCTGGCGCGGCTGCTGCGCGCGCTGCTGCCCGAGCCGGAAGTCGCCGGCCTGCTGGCCCTGCTGCTGCTGAACCACGCCCGCCGCGATGCGCGTGCGACGTCGGCCGGCGAGCTCGTCCCGCTCGAGGAGCAGGATCGATCGAAGTGGGATGCCGCCGCGATCGCCGAAGGCTGCGCGCTGGCCGAGGCGGCGCTGTCGCAGCGGGGCTTCGGCGCGTACGCGCTGCAGGCGGCGATCGCCGCCGTGCACGCCGAGGCGCCGAGCGTCGCCGCGACCGACTGGGCGCAGATCGTCGGCCTGTACGACGCGCTCCTGCGCGTCGAGCCGAGCCCCGTGATCGCCCTCAATCGCGCCGTCGCCATCGGCATGCGCGACGGCCCCGAGGCGGGGCTCGCGCTGGTCGAGGCGCTCATGCCGGCCTTGCCGGCGTACCACGCCGCGCCGGCCGCGGCCGCGGACCTCAGCCGCCGCGCCGGGCGCCGGCGCGAGGCCGAGAGGCACTACCGGGCCGCGCTCGCACTGGCGCGCCAGGAGCCGGAGCGCCTCTTCCTGATGCGCCGGCTGGCTGAAGTGGAGGCCTGATTTTTTTACGAAGGCTTGTCGAAAGCCGGTCCCGCCGCTCGACCAGAGGTGTCGGCACCCACCCATCCTTCATCGACACACAGGAGAACCCATGGCCACGACCCTCACGCCCTACCTCAGCTTCGACGGCAAGACCCGCGAGGCGTTCGCGTTCTACGAGAAGGCGCTCGGCGCCAGCATCCAGACCATGATGAGCTACGCGGACATGCCGGCCTCGGCCGTGCCGAGCGAAGGCTGCGCCGACGGCGGCGGCCGGCCGAGCGGCGACGGCATCATGCACGCCTGCCTTCTCCTTCCCGGCGGCGCGATGCTGATGGCCGGCGACACGCCGCCCGGCATGGCCTACGAAGGCATGAAGGGCGTGATGCTCGCCCTCCAGTACGACACGGTCGATCAGGCGCACGGCGCCTTCCATGCGCTGTCGCAGGGCGGCCAGGTGACCATGCCGCCGATGCCGACGTTCTGGGCCAGGACTTTCGGGATGCTGACCGACCGCTTCGGCGTCAGCTGGGCCGTCAACGGCGAGCCCATCCCCTTGTCCTAGGTCGGGCCGCGAGCAGGAGAGCCACATGAACACCGACCGAGACCTCGTCATCACCCGCGACATCGATGCGTCGCCCGAGGCGCTGTACCGCTGCTGGACGGAGCCCGAGCTGATGAAGCAGTGGTTCGCGCCGAAACCCTGGACCACGCCGCACGCCGAGACCGACGTGCGCGCCGGCGGGTCCAGCCTCGTCGTCATGCGCAGCCCCGACGGAGAGGACATGCCGAATCCGGGCGTGTACCTCGAGGTCGTGCCGCACCGGCGCATCGTCTCGACCGACGCCTACACGCGCGCCTGGGAACCTTCGGAGAAGCCGTTCATGACCCTGATCCTCACCTTCGACGACCTGGGCGGCGGCCGCACGCGCTACACCGCCCGGGCTCGCCACTGGAGCGAGGCCGACCGCGAGGCGCACGAGAAGATGGGCTTCGCCGAAGGATGGGGCCGCTGCACCGATCAGCTGGCCGAACTCGCGAGGCGGCTGTGAAGTACCTCTGCCTGGTGTACCTCGACGCCGAGCACTGGTCGTCGTGCAGCGACGCGGAGTGCGCCGACTACGTCGAGCAGCTCGCGGCCGGACGTCGCCTCGTCGCCGGCGAGCCCCTCCACCCCGTGCACACCGCGACGACGGTGCACGTGCGCGGCGGCGAGGTCACGCTCTTCGACGGGCCGTTCGCAGAGACGCGGGAGATGCTCGCCGGCTTCTATCTGGTCGACGCGAAGGACCTGAACGAGGCGATCCAGATCGCGGCGCGCATCCCGCCGGCGCGGCACGGCAGCATCGAGGTTCGGCCGGTGCGGGAGCTGCGTCCGGACCCGGGCCGCTGACGCTCGCCATCAGCGTCGACTGTCCGTTCGGGCAGGGCGGGCGGGTTCGCGCTCGGCACGAACCGTGCGTGTTGGCAATACTTGCCTGAACCGCTTCGAACACAGACGTCTCGCCGAGCAGCGAGGTGCACGGGCACCGCCGAGCGGCGCGCCCACGAACAACAAGGAGGGAGTGCCATGAGTGGCTTCGAGGGATCGTTCGTTTGCGCGCGGCTTGCGCTCGGCCTGCTGGTGCTCGCGGGCGCCGCGTTGCTCGGCGGATGCGGCAGCGACGCCGGCGCGCAGTCCGGGCCGCCGCCGGCGGCGCCGGTGAGCGTCGCGCCGGCCGTGCAGCGCACGGTCATGGACAGCGAGGAGTTCAGCGGCCGCCTCGAAGCGACCGAATTCGTCGAGCTGCGGCCGCGGGTGGCGGGCACGATCGAGAAGGTCCACTTCAGCGACGGAACGCTCGTCGCCCGCGGCCAGCTGCTCTACACCATCGATCCGCGGCCGTTCCAGGCCGAGGTCGCCCGCGCCGAGGCACTGGTGACGGCGGCCCGTTCGCGCGCCGCGCTCGCGGCCAGCGAAGTGGCGCGCGCGCAGGGGCTGCTCGACGCCAAGGCCGTCTCGCGGCAGGAGTACGACCAGCTCGCCTCGAGCCAGCGCACGACCGAGTCCGACATCCGCGCCGCCGAGGCGGCGCTGCAGGTGGCGCGGCTGAACCTCGGCCATGCCAGCGTCCGCGCGCCGATCGCCGGGCGGATCTCGCGCGCCAACGTCACCGCCGGCAACCTGGTCAGCGAGCAGACGGTGCTGACGACGATCGCCGGCTCGGGACAGGTCTATGCCTACTTCGATGGCAGCGAGCAGACCTACCTGCGCTTGCGCTCGACCGGCGAGAAGACACCGAAGGTGCGCATGGGCCTGGCCAACGAGCAGGGCTTCCCGCACGAGGGCCGCGTCGACTTCGTCGACAACCGGCTCAACCCGCAGACCGGGGCGATCCGCCTGCGCGCCCGCTTCGCCAACGAGCGCGGCGAGTTCACGCCGGGCCTCGCGGCGCGCATGGTGCTGACGACCAGCGCGCCCTACAGCGCCGTCATGGTGCCGGAGCGCGCCATCGGCACCGACCAGACGAAGAAGATGCTGTTCGTGGTCGGCGCCGACGGCATGCCGCAGCCGCGCGAGGTCAAGCTCGGCGCGCTGTTCGGCGGCATGCGCGTGGTGCAGGGCGGCGTCAAGGCCGGCGAGCACGTCGTCGTCGACGGCCTGCAGCGGATCATCCCCGGCATGCCGGTGGCGCCGCAGGTGCTCGCGGTCGATGCGAGCGGCATGCCCGTCGTGCCCCCGCCGGCGCCGCCCGGCGCTCCGCCGAAGGCAGAGGGCGGCGCGCCCGCCGCGAAGAAGTCCGGCACGACCTGAAGCGAGCGAGCACGCCATGGACATCTCCCGCTTCTTCATCGACCGGCCGCGCTTCGCCGTCGTCCTCTCGATCTTCATCTTCCTGGTCGGCCTGCTCGCGATCTTCCGGTTGCCGGTCTCCGAATACCCGGAGGTCGCACCGCCGCAGATCGTCGTGCGCGCGCAGTTCCCGGGCGCCAACCCGCGCGTCATCTCCGAGACGGTGGCGACGCCGCTCGAGGAGCAGATCAACGGCGTCGAGAACCTCCTCTACTACGGCTCGCAGGCGTCGGCCGACGGCAGCCTGACGCTCACCGTCACCTTCAAGATCGGCACCAACGCCGAAGTGGCGGAGACGGCGGTGCAGAACCGCGTCAACCGGGCCCTGCCACGGCTGCCGGAGATCGTCCGCCAGATCGGCGTGACGACCGAGAAGTCGAGCCCCAACCTGACGATGGTGGTCCACCTCGTCAGCACCGACAACAGCCGCGACGCGCTCTACCTGCGCAACTACGGCCAGCTCAACGTCCGCGACGAGCTGCTGCGCATTCCCGGCATGGGCTCGGTGCTGCTGTTCGGCGCCGGCGACTACGCGATGCGGATCTGGCTCGATCCGGGCAAGCTCGCGGCCCGCAGCATCACGAGCGGCGAGGTCGTCGCCGCCATCCGCGAGCAGAACGCCCAGGTCGCCGCCGGCACCGTGGGCGCAGCGCCCGCGCCGAAGGGCACTGAGTTCGAGCTCGCGGTCAACACCCAGGGGCGGCTGAAGACCGAGGAGGAGTTCGCCGACATCATCGTCCGCGCCGAGCCGGCGACGGGCGGGCTGGTGCGCATCCGCGACCTCGGCCGCGTCGAGCTGTCGTCGGGCTCGTACTCGCTGCGCAGCCTGCTCAACAACAAGGAAGCGGCAGCGATCGCCATCTTCCAGGCGCCGGGCTCGAACGCGCTGGCGCTGTCGAACGACGTGCGGGCAGCGATGGAGCGGCTGAAGCCCTCGTTTCCGCCGGGCGTCGCCTACGACATCGTCTACGACCCGACGCGGTTCGTGCAGACCTCGATCGAGAAGGTGGTCGAGACGCTCTTCGAGGCGACGCTGCTGGTGGTGCTCGTCGTCATCGTCTTCCTGCAGACGTGGCGCGCCTCGATCATCCCGCTGCTGGCGGTGCCGGTCTCGATCGTCGGCACCTTCGCGGTCCTCCTCCTGCTCGGCTACTCGATCAACACGCTGACGCTGTTCGGGCTCGTGCTGGCGATCGGCATCGTCGTCGACGACGCCATCGTCGTCGTCGAGAACGCCGAGCGCAACATCGAGGCCGGCCTCAGCGCCCACGACGCGACCGTCAAGGCCATGCAGGAAGTGAGCGGGCCCATCGTCGCCATCGCGCTCGTCCTCTGCGCGGTGTTCATCCCGCTGGCCTTCGTGCCCGGCCTCACCGGCCAGTTCTACAAGCAGTTCGCCGTCACCATCGCCATCAGCACGGTCATCTCGGCGTTCAACTCGCTGACCCTGTCGCCTGCCCTCAGCGCCTACCTGCTGCGTCCGCACGACGCGCCCAAGGACTGGCTGACGCGCGGCATGGACCGCGTCTTCGGCGGCTTCTTCCGCTGGTTCAACGGCTGGTTCGGGCGCCGGAGCGAGAGCTACGGCCGCGGCGTCACCCACATCGTCAAGCGCCGCGGCATCGCGCTGGCGGTCTACGCCGGCCTGCTCGCGCTCACCGGCTTGTTGTTCACGAGCATTCCCTCCGGCTTCGTCCCCGCTCCCGACAAGCAGTACCTGATCGGCATCGCCCAGCTGCCGGCGGGCGCCTCGCTCGACCGCACCGACGCCGTGATTCGCGAGATGAGCGACATCGCGTTGAAGGTGCCCGGCATCGTCGACTCGGTCGCCTTCCCGGGCCTCTCGATCGCCGGCTTCGCGGCGGCGCCGAACGAGGGCATCGTCTTCTTCGGCCTGGCGCCGTTCGACGAGCGGACCTCGCCGCAGCTGAGCAAGAACGCGATCCTCGGCCAGGTCAACGGCGCGATCCAGAAGATCCAGGGCGCGCGCATGTTCGTCGTGCCGCCGCCGGCGGTCGACGGCGTCGGCACCGCCGGCGGCTTCAAGCTGCAGGTGCAGGACCGCGGCGGCCTCGGCGAGCAGGCGCTGTTCGGCAGCGTCTGGGGCGTGCTCGGGCAGGTCTACGGCAATCCGAAGTCGAGCATCGGCACGCCGTTCTCGACCTACGACATCAACGTGCCGCAGCTCTACGCCAACGTCGACCGGGTCCGCGCCAAGCAGATGGGCATGAACCTCGGCGACATCTACGACACGATGCAGGTCAACCTCGGCTCGCTGTACGTCAACGACTTCACCCGCTTCGGCAAGACCTACCAGGTCATCGTCCAGGCCGACGCGCCGTACCGCGCCGACGCCGAGGCGATCAAGTCGCTGAAGACGCGCAACGGCGCCGGCGAGATGGTGCCGCTCGGCGCCCTGATGACGGTCGAGCCGACCTTCGGGCCGACGCGGGTGACGCGCTACAACGGCTATCCGTCGGCGGATATCAACGGCGCCGCGGCGCCCGCCTTCTCGTCGGGCCAGTCCGAGGCCGAGATCGAGACGCTGCTGAAGCGCACGCTGCCGCGCGGCATGAGCTACGAGTGGACCGAGCTCAGCTACCAGGACCGGCTCACGCGCGACATCGCGCTGCCCGGCACGACGCTGAAGCTGCCGATCCTCGCCGGGGTGATGCTGATCGCCGTGCTGCTCGTGCTGCTGGTGCTGACGGCGCAGTACGAGAGCTTCTCGCTGCCGCTGGCGATCGTCATGATCGTGCCGATGTGCGTGCTGGCGGCTCTGTTCGGCGTCTGGCTGTCGCACTTCCCGCCCTTCATGCAGCCCGGCGACCTGAACATCTTCACCCAGGTGGCGCTGGTCGTGCTCGTCGGCCTCGCCTGCAAGAACGCGATCCTGATCGTCGAGTTCGCCAAGGAGCTCGAGGAGCGCGGCGAGGCGCTGCTCGACGCCGTCCTGCACGCCTGCCGGATGCGCCTGCGGCCGATCCTCATGACCTCGATCGCCTTCTGCGCCGGCGTGATCCCGCTGATCCTGGGCAGCGGCGCCGGCGCCGAGATGCGGCGGGCGATGGGCATCGCCGTGTTCTCCGGCATGGTCGGCGTGACGCTGTTCGGCATCTTCCTGACGCCCGTGTTCTACGTGCTGCTGCGCAGCCGCCGGGCGCGTCGACGCGCGGCCGGCGAGCCCGCGCCACCGCACGGGAGCGCGGCGGGAGCAGGCGTTGCGCCGCTCGTGCCAGCGCGGATCGCGGGAGGCGGCGATGAATGAGATCGCACGACCCCGGGTGCGCCTTGCGGCGCTCCTGACGGTGCTGCTCGCCGGCTGCGTCGTCGGGCCGAACTACACCCGCCCCGCGGCCGGCGTCGACGCGGCCTTCGTCAACGCCGGCGCCAGCGCGCCCAACGCGGCGCCGGTCGGCGAGGGCATCGCGCAGTTCTGGCGCGGCTTCGCCGACCCGCTGCTGAGCGACCTGGTGGAGCGCGGCATCGCCGCCAACGGCGACGTGCGCATCGCCCGGGCCCGCCTGCAGGAGGCACGCGCCAGCCAGGCCGAGGCCGACGTCGCGGCGCTCCCCGGCGCCGCGCTCGACGGCGGCGCGACGCGCTCGATCCGGCCCGTGACCCAGCAGCCGGGGGCCTCGCGCAGCGAGCGCACCGGCAACGTGTTCGACGCCGGCTTCATCGCCAACTGGGAGCTCGACCTGTTCGGCCGCCATCGCCGCGGCAGCGAAGCGGCGGGCGCGCAGGCCGGGGCGAGCATGGCCGGCGTGGGCGCGGCGCAGACCGCGGTCGCCGCCGAGATCGCCCGCAACTACCTCGAGCTGCGCGGGCTGCAGCTGCGCCGCGCCGTCGCGGTCGAGTCGCTCGCCAACCAGCGCGAAGGCCTGCGCATCGCCGAGGCCCGCTTCGACGCCGGGCGCACGACCGAGCTCGACGTCGCCCGGGCGCGCACCCTGGTCGCCAACACCGAGGCGTCGCTGCCGGCGCTGCAGACGGCCGCCGAGCGGGCCGTGTTCCGCCTCGCCACCCTGAGCGCGCAGTCGCCGCGCATCGTGCTCGATCGCCTCGCGCCGCCGGCGCCGCTGCCGGGGCTGCCGGTGCTCGATCTGGCGACGCTGCCGATCGGCACGCCCGAGCAGTGGCTGGCGCGCCGGCCCGACATCGTCGCCGCCGAGCGCCGGCTCGCGGCGGCCACTGCCGGCGTCGGCATCGCCACGGCCGACCTGTTCCCGCGCCTGTCGCTGTCGGGCCTGCTCGGCCTCAACGCGGCGACGATCGGCCACCTCGGCCGGAGCGAGTCGGCGATCTATTCGCTCGGCATCGGCATCGCCTGGACGCCGTTCGACTTCGGCCGCCTGCGCGCCCGCGTCGACGCCAGCGAGGCGCGCGCCGCGCAAGGCCTCGCCGACTACGAGCAGACCATCGCCCTCGCGCTCGAGCAAACCGAGGGCGCGTTCAGCGGCTTCAACCGCAGCGCCGAGCGGGCGCAGCGGCTCGACGCCGCGGCGCGCAACGCCGCCATCGCGGCGCGGCTCGCGCGCGTCCGCTACGACGCCGGTGCGACGGACTTCCTGGTCGTCCTCGATGCGGAGCGAGAGGTGCTGGCCAGCCGGGATCAGCTGGTCGCGGCGCAGGCGCAGACGGCGACGGCGCTCGTCGCCGTGTATCGCGCCCTGGGCGGCGGCTGGGCGCCGGCGGCGGACCTGCAGGCGGGGCGCTGAGCGCGCAAGCGCCCGCGGCGGCGCTTGTCCCGCGCGCGCCTGCCCGCGGCACGGCTCAGTCGGCCGTCGCGCCCACCGCCTTCGCGACCTTCTTGATCTTCTCGACCTCGCCGGCGACGAGCGTGCGCAGCTCGTCCGGGCTGCTCGCCACCGCCTCGGTCCCGAAGGAGAGGAACTGCGCCTTGACGTCGGGCATGTCGACGATCCGGCGGATCTCGGTGTTCAGGCGGGTGACGATGTCGGCGGGCATCCCCGGCGGGCCGACGACCGCCTGCCACGTCGAGAACGAGAAGCCGGGATAACCGGACTCGGCGATCGTCGGCACCTCGGGCGCGATGGCGGTGCGCGTCGGCGTCGCCACGGCGATCGGGTCGAGCTTGCCGGCCTTCACCTGCGCGATCACGTCGGAGATGTTGGCGAACATCACCTGCGTCGTGCCGGCCAGCATGTCCTGCATCGCCGGCGCGCCGCCCTTGTAGTGCACCGTCACCCAGTCGAGCTTGGCGACCTGCTTGAACTGCTCGGCCGAGAGCCGGACGAGCGTCGTCGCGCCGGGCGAGGCGAGGTTCATCTTGCCCGGATGGGCCTTGGTGTAGGCGATCAGCTCGGCCATGTTCTTCACGCCGATGCCGGGCGTCGTCACGACGATGATGGGCACGGTCGCGACCATGGCGATCGGCGTGAAGTCCTTCACCGGGTCCCAGCTCAGCTTGTCGCTGAACGCCGGTGCGGCGGCGAAGGAGGTGGCGGCCATCATCAGCGTGTATCCGTCCGGCGCGGCGCGGGCCACCGCCTCCGAGGCGATGTTGCCGCTGGCGCCGGCGCGGTTCTCGACGATGACGGTCTGGCCGAGCGCCTGCGACAGCTTGGCGGCGACGACGCGCGCCGCGAGGTCGGTGGAGCCGCCGGGCGGGAAGCCGACCAGCATCCTGATCGGCCGGTTCGGGTACGGCTGGGCCGAGGCCGCGGTCGATGCGACGGCGGACGCCAGGGCACAGGCGGCGAGGACGAGCGCTTTCAGCATGGTTGTCTCTCCGTTCATTCGGGTTGGATGGCGGCGGCCTTGCTCACCCGCCGCCAGGTCTCGATGTCGTCGCGCAGGAACCTCGCGAATTCCTCCGGCGTGCCGGGCACGATCTCCATGCCCATGCCGGCGAGCTTGTCCTGCACGTCGCGCATCGCCAGCACGGCGGCGGTGTCGTCGCGGATCTTCCGGATCACTGCCTCCGGCGTGCCCGCGGGGGCGAGCAGGCCTTGCCAGACGGAGGTGTCGACCTTCGGCGCGACGGTCTCGGCGAGCGTCGGCACGTCGGGCAGCATCGGCGCGCGCTTGGCGGTCGTCACCGCGAGCGCGCGCAGCTTGCCGGCGCGAACGTGCGGCGTGGCCTCGGCGACGTTGACGATCATCGCCTGCACCTGGCCGCCGAGCACTGCCTGCAGCGCGGGCGCGCCGCCGGCATACGGGACCATGACGATGTCGATGTTCGTGACCTGCTTGATCAGCTCGAAGGTCATGCGCTGGCCGCTCGATGCACCCGGCGCGGCGAAGTTGAGCTTGCCCGGGCTCGCGCGCACGTGGGCGATGAATTCGCCGATCGTCTTGGCCGGCACGTCGGGGTGCACGACGAGCACGTTCGGGATCGTCGAGACCAGGGTGATGGGAGCCAGGTCGCGCAGCGCGTCGTAGCCGACCTGCGCGAACACGCTCGGGCTGATCGACAGGGCCGTCGTCGCCAGCAGCAGCGTGTGGCCGTCGGGCGGCGCCTTGGCGACCTGCGCCGTGCCGATGTTCGCGCCGGCGCCCGGCTTGTTGTCGACGACGACCGGCTGGCCCCACGTGGTCGCGAGCTTGGTGGCGAGCAGGCGCGCCGTGATGTCGGTCGAGCCGCCTGGCGGAAAGGCGACCACCAGCCGCACCGGCTTGGTCGGGAACGTGCCCTGCGCGTGCACGAGCGAGGCGAGGGTGAGGAGGAGGGCGGCGACGAGCGTGCGCATGAGCGCTCCTTCAGAACGACAGCGGGAGCGCGAAGCGGCGCAGCTTGGTCTCGTCGACGACGACGCCGAGGCCGGGCGCTTTCGGCACGAAGGCGACCTGGTCGCGGATCGGCAGCGGCTCCGCGAGGTAGTCCTCGGCGATGAACTGCGGTCCGTTCAGGTCGACCGGCAGACGGATGCCGTAGGCGGCGAACAGATGCACCGAGGCGGCGAAGCCGATCGGCGCGTCCATGAGGCCGGAGCCGATCAGCGTCAGGCCGGCATTGAGGGCGAGGTCGCACATCTGCCGCGCATAGTGCAGCCCGCCGACCTTGGAGACCTTGATGGCCAGGCCCTCGACGGCCTCGCGCCGGATCATCTCGATGACGAAGGGCAGGCCGATCGCCGCCTCGTCGAGCGCGATGGTCATGCCGCTCGCCGAGAGCAGCTTCTTCATCGCGTAGACGTCGCTCATCGGCACCGGCTGCTCGAAGAGCGTGATGCCGAGCTTCTCGAAGGCGCGCGACAGCGTCAGCGCCTCGTCGAGCGTGTAGCCCTGGTTGGCGTCGACCCACACGTAGGCGCCGCGCGCGGCGTCGACGACGGCGCGGGCGATGTCGGCATCGCGATCCTTGCGATGCCCGACCTTGACCTTGAAGCCGCGGTAGCCCTCGGCCAGCGCGACTTCCGTGATCTGCGCCGCTTCCTCGGGCGAGCCGGCCGAGACGAGCCGGGCCAGGCTCACCGAATCGGCACGCTTGGCGCCGAGCCAGCTCTGCAGGGTGATGCCGAGCCGCTTGCCGATCAGGTCGTGCACGGCAAGATCGATGGCGCACTTGGCGATCGGCTGGCCCGGGTCGAGGCCGACCGCGAGCTCGGCGTTCATCTTCGCGTGCAGGCCGGCGATGTCGAAGAGGTCATGGCCGATGACCGCCGGCGCGAGGTACTGGCGGATCGAGCTCACGCAGGATTCCAGCGTCTCCGCCGACCAGCGCCGCGACGGACCGGCCTCGCCCCAGCCGACGTGGCCGTCGCTGTCGGTCATCTTCACCAGCGCCACGCGCTTGCCTTCCTCGAGCGTGCGCGTCGGCCCGCGCGGCAGCGTCAGCACGGCCTTCATCGGCAGGCGGACGGGGAAGACCTCGATCGATGCGATGTTCATGAGCGAGGCTCAGCGGTGGTTGAAGAAGACCGGGCTGGCCCAGGCGACGTGGCCGTTCTTCTGCCGTGCCCGAAGGTACACGTGCGAGCGGCCGGCCGGCACGGCAAGCGTGCAGCGGCCCCGCAGCGACGACGCCGCCATCGGCAGCAGCCGGTGCCACTGCCAGCCTTCCTTCGGGAAGCCGCCGGTGAATCGGTGGTGCGAGCCGGCGTGCAGCTCGGCGATGCGCACCGACGAGCTCTGGGCCACGGGCTCGGTGAGGTCGAGGGTGAGCACGGTCGCGGCGCTCGCCTCGAGCTCCAGGACGACGCTCTGGTTCGGGTTCTCGCGGTAGGCCTGATGCCGGGCGGTGTACGAGCGGATCGAGAGCGAGCCGTCGCCCGAGCGCTCGAAGCGATGGCGCCGACGCTCGTCGAAGGGCATCGACTGCAGGCACGGGAAGTGTCGCAGCAGCCGCCCCTCGTGCACGCCGACCTGCATCGCCCAGTCGCAGATGCGGTCGAGCGCGAGCGCGCCCCAAGGGCCCCAGCCCCACTCGAGCCGGACCTGAACCGGGGCCGCCAGTGCGTCGTCGAGCCCGACGAGCTCCGCGGCGAAAGCGCGATGCACGACCTGGCCGTCCTGGATGATCTCGACGACGTCGATCTCGTCGCGGCCGCGCACGTCGAAGGCGACCTCGACCTGCGTGCCGGCGTCGATCGTCGCCCCCATCGGCGCACCGTCGACGGCGAAGTCGACCTCGATGCGGTCGCCGGTGAGCGCGTAGGTGCGGCGGGCGCGGATGGCGTCGAAGATGCCTTCGCGGCTGAAGTCCTCGACCAGCGCGGCCATCAGGCCTTCGCCGTAAGCACCGGGGAAGCCGGCGTGATCGTCCGACGAGCCGACGAAGCCGAAGCGCAGTCCCGCCTGCAGGCCGGCGCGCGCCGTGTTCGACGTCTGCCGGCCGCCCATCGAATGGCTGAAGTAGGTGAAGGGCCCGCGGTCTTCCTCGCCGTTGCCGTGCTCGGAGTAGATCTCGACGACGGGCGTGCACTCCTCGTCGAAGGCTTCCCAGTTCACGCCGCGGCTGCCGCTCGGATAGGCCAGGTGGTGCGGGATCATGAGCGCGCGCTCCTCGACGCAGAAGCGCCGCAGCCGCTGGGGGTCGTCGGTGTGGAAGAGCGGCCGATGGTCGCCGGGAAAGACGACGCACTGGTCGCCCCAGCGCGAGGAGTGCCACTCGAAGCCGAGGAAGGCACAGAACTCCGCATCGCGGTTGCCGTCGGCGATGACCTGCTGGACGCGCGGCCAGGTGTCCTTGAGCCGCTGGAAGCCCAGGGTCCAGTGCCGCTCGCGCTGCCCTTCCATGGCCGGCATGTCGTGCCAGCCGGAGTGGCCGGTGAAGGCGAAGAAATCGAGATGGCTGCGCGCGATCTCGAGCGAGCGCTCGATCGAGCCCACCCCGTAGCCGTGCGCGTTGTGGTTGTGGATGTCGCCGTAGAGGATGCGGTAGTCGCTCATGTGCGACAGCGTCGGGCTAGCGGAGGGCGATGGTGCCGTCGAAGTTCACCTTCAGCCCGAGGGCGGGGATCTCGAGCGTCATCGTGGCCGGAAAGGAATCGGGCGCACTGCCGGCCGCCAGCACCTTGGCGACGGCCTGCTCGATCTCGCGCTGCGAGTTGACGCCCACCATCTTGAGGAACTTGCGGGTGCTCAGGTTCAAGGTCTCGTCGTCCATCGGGATCTCCTCGGGATGCAGGCCAGGGTCGAGGCGCCGGCGCGGCGCCGTGGAGCCCCTCGGACCATTGTCGACCAGCGGATCGCCGACACTGCCCAGAAGGTGAAAGAAGAAGCGCTCACCGGTCCTGCCGCCGGCATCGGCCCGGCCGAAGCCGAGGTCGACGTCCTCATCGTCGGCGGCGGTCCCTGCGGCCTGATGCTGGCCAACGAGCTCGGCCGCCGTGGCGTCTCGGCCCTGCTCGTCGACGACAAGCCGTCCACGGCCTTCAACCCGCAGGCGAACGCGACGCAGGCCCGGACCATGGAGCACTTCCGCCGCCTCGGCTTCGCCGACGAGGTCCGTGCCCTCGGCCTGCCGGCCGACTTCCCGACCGACATCGCCTACTTCACGCGTTTCGCCGCGCACGAGCTGGCCCGCTTCCGCCTGCCGTCGGCGCGCGAGGCCAAGGCCGCGGTCACGACGCTCGCCGGCTCGTGGAGCGCGGCCGAGCTGCCGCACCGCGTCTCGCAGAAGTTCGTCGAGCAGGTGCTCCGCCGCCACGCCGAGGCGCTGCCCGGCATCGCCATTCGTTACGGCTGGCGCCTGGAGCGCTTCCGCGACGACGGGCACGCCGTCGCCGCGACGGTCGAGCGTGTGGCCGACGGCCGCCGCCGCGAGGTCCGCGGCCGCTTCCTGGTCGGCGCCGACGGGCCGCGCAGCAGCGTGCGCCAGCAGCTTGGCTGGCGCTACGGCGGGGAGACGGGCGTGCAGCGCGACTTCATGGGCGGCCGCATGCTGGCCGTCTACCTGCGCTCGCCCGAGTTCTACGCCGCCGTGCCGCACCCGCCGGCGTGGATGAACGTCAGCTTCAACCGCGAGCGGCGCGCCTTCATGGCGGCCATCGACGGGCGCGGCGAGTTCGCCTTCCACACCCAGCTGCGGCACGGCGAGCGCGAGGAGGACCTGACGGAAGCCGACGCGCTGGCGATGTTCCGCTCCGCCGCGGGTGCCGCGCTGCCGGCCGAGATCCTGTCGCGGCGCGCCTGGACGGCCGGACACTGCCTCGTCGCCGAGCGGTTCCAGCAGGGGCGGGTCTTCATCGGCGGCGACGCCGCTCATCTCTTCACGCCGACCGGCGGCCTCGGCTACAACACCGCCGTCGAGGACGCGGTCAACCTCGGCTGGAAGCTCGCGGCGGTGATCCGGGGCCAGGCCTCGGCGGCGCTGCTCGACACGTACGAGCAGGAACGCCGGCCGGTCGCGCTGCGCAACACCGCCTATGCAAGGCGGTTCGCCGACTCGCTGGGCCTCTTCGAGCCCGACCCGGACATCGAGTCCGACAGCGCCTCCGGCGCGGCGGCACGCGCCCGTGCCGGCGCCTACCTCGAGGCGCACGGCCGCCTCGAGTTCGACATCCCCGGCGTCACCTTCGGCGCTCGCTACGACGACTCCGACGCGATCGTTCCCGACGGCAGCGACCCGCCGCCCGACTCGCCGAACGTCTACACCCCGAGCGCCTGCCCGGGCGGCCGTGCGCCGCATCGCTGGCTCGGGGAAGCGGAGTCGCTCTACGACCGGTTCGGCTTCGAATGGACCCTGCTCCGGCTCGGCGGAGCGCCAGACGCCGCCCGGCCGCTCGTCGAGGCGGCGGCCCGGCTCGGCGTGCCGCTCCGTCTCGTGCCGATCGCCGACGCCGGCCTGCGCGAGCTCTACGGCGCCGACCTCGCCCTGATCCGCCCCGACCAAGTGGTGGCATGGCGCGGCAACGCCCCGGCGCAGCCGTCGGCGATCCTCGGCAGGCTGCTCGGGCGACTCCAGGACGGGCCGCGGAAGCTGCGAAACTAGGCGGCGGACCAATCCCGGAGATCGCCATGAAGATCCTGATCGCCGCCGACGGCAGCGACTACACCAAGCGGATGCTGGCCTACATCGCCGCGCACGACGACTGGCTCGGCAAGCACCACGAGTACACCGTGCTCACGGCCGTGCTCGCCGTCCCGTCCCGCGCGGCGTCTTTCGTGGGCACCGCGGCCGTGACGCAGTTCCACGAGGACGACGCCGAGGCCGTATTCCGGCCGATCCGTGCCTTCTTCCAGCAGCAGGGCATCGACGCGAAGTTCGTCTATGCCGTCGGCCACGCCGCCGAGGTCATCGCCACGCACGCCGAGGACGGGCGTTTCGACATGCTGATCATGGGCTCGCGCGGCCACGGCGAGGTCATCAACCTGGTGCTGGGCTCGGTCGTCACCAAGGTCCTGGCGCGGACCTCGACCCCGGTGCTGCTCATCCGCTGAGGGCCCTGCGGCGACGATGTCGATCAAGTCGATCCTGCTCCACGTCGATGCAACGTCGGCGGCAGTCGGACGGCTCCAGGTCGCGCTTCGCCTCGCGCATCGGCTCGACGCGCGCCTGACCGCGGCGTTCGGCGCCTCGTGGGACGACCGGGCGTCCTTCGCTTACTCGGCGGCCGCGGCGCTCGAAGGCGAGAGCGGTCACGCGGCCGCGCACCGGGCAGCGCTCGACCGCCTGCGCCGGCATCCCGGCGTCGATGCCGTGGCCGTCGCCTGGTGCGACATCGTCGGCGAGGCGATCACGCCGGGCTTCGTGGCCGAAGCCGTCTACGCGGACCTGCTCATCGTCGGGCAGCAGGCTCGCGTCGCGGAGCCAGGCTCGCCGCCGCCGGGATTCGCGGAGTCGGCGATCCTGCAGAGCGGCCGACCGGCGCTGGTGGTGCCGGCGGCCTTCCGCCATGTCGACGTCGCGCGTTCTGCCCTGGTCGCCTGGAACGGGTCGATGCCGTCGGTGCGCGCGCTGAGCGGCGCCTTGCCGCTGCTGCAGGCCGCCGAGCACGTGCACGTCGTCTCGTGGACGCGCCATGCGCCGCTGGCACCGTTCAGCCGGATCGATGTCGGCGAGTACCTGGCGCGGCACGGAGTGCGCGCCGAGATCCACGGGCAGGCGCCGTCGGCGAATGTCGGCGGCGCGCTCGCGGCGATGGCGCGCGAGCTGTCGTCCGACCTGATCGTGATGGGCTGCTACGGGCACAGCCGCGCGACCGAGCGCGTCTTCGGCGGCACGTCGCGATCGATCCTCGCCACCACCGACGTGCCGGTGCTGATGGCGCACTGAGGCGGCGACGGAATGACCCTGGTGTCGTGCGGCCGACGCCGCCATGCGGGGCAACCCCGATACGCCATTTGCGAAAAGTTGACCGGAGTCAAGGTGAAACCCTGAAGCCGCCCCGCAGCATCACGCGTTGAGATTCGGGACCCCCTTCGGGCGCCTCGACGAACAGGAGACACAGGATGAAGAGCTTCATTTCGCCATTCCGCACCGGCCCCGCGAAGGCCTGTGCCGCAGCCCTCCTCGCGTTCGCCGCCATCGCGCCGGCGCACGCCTGGGAGCCCAGCAAGCCGGTCGAGTTCGTGATCCCGGCCGGCACCGGCGGCGGCGCCGACCAGATGGCGCGCCTGATCCAGGGCATCGTCGTCAAGCACAAGCTGATGAAGGAGCCGCTGGTCGTCGTCAACAAGTCGGGCGGTGCCGGCGCCGAGGGCTTCCTCTCGGTCAAGGAGGCCAAGGGCGACCCGCACAAGATCATCATCACGCTGTCGAACCTGTTCACCACGCCGATGGCCACGGGCGTGCCGTTCAGCTGGAAGGACATGACGCCGGTCGCGATGCTGGCGCTCGACCAGTTCGTGCTCTGGGTCAACGCCAGCGAGCCCTACAAGACGGCGAACGAGTACATCGCCGCCGTCAAGAAGGCCGGTCCGAACAAGTTCAAGATGGCCGGCACCGGCTCCAAGCAGGAAGACCAGATCATCACCGTCGCGCTCGAGAAGGCGACCGGCACCAAGTTCATCTACGTGCCGTTCAAGGGCGGCGGCGAGGTCGCCGTGCAGCTGGTCGGCGGCCACGTCAACTCGACGGTCAACAACCCCATCGAGGCGGTCGCACAGTGGCGCGCGGGCAGCCTGCGGCCGCTCTGCGTGTTCGACGACGAGCGCATGCCCTTCAAGGCCAAGGTGACCGACACCCAGTCGTGGTACGACATCCCGACCTGCAAGGAATCGGGCGTGCCGACCGACTACACCATGCTGCGCGGCATCTTCATGGCGCCGGGCGTCACGCCCGACCAGCAGGCGTTCTACGTCGACCTGCTGAACAAGGTCCGCGCCACCCCCGACTGGAAGGAGTACCTCGAGAAGGGCGCCTTCAACCCGACCTTCATGACCGGGCCGCAGTTCACGAAGTGGCTCGAGAACGCCGAGGCGACGCACCGCACGCTGATGACCGAGGCCGGCTTCCTGGCCAAGTAGTCGCCGCTCGCCAGCCGAGCCCCGGGAGGCGGCCGCCGCGTGAGCGGCCGCCGCCTCGACCCACGCGAAGAACGAGGAGGAGCCTTCTTGGAGCAGGACGATCCGGCCGCCGAGGCGAGCCGCACCGGCGTCGCCACCTACGTCGTCGAGGCCGTCGTCGCGGCGCTCCTGCTGGTCGTCGGCATCGTCGTGCTCGTCGAGAGCCGGCGCCTGGGCTCGGAGTGGACGAGCGACGGCCCGGGGTCGGGCTACTTCCCGTTCTACATCGGCCTGATCATCGTCATCTCGAGCCTCGGCCTGCTGTACCAGTCGCTGATCAGCAAGAAGCGGAAGAGAGAGATCTTCGTCGACTCGGTGCAGCTGAGGCGGGTGCTGTCGGTGCTCGTGCCCGCCGCGCTCTACGTCCTCCTCATCCGGTTCCTCGGCATCTACATCGCGTCGGCGATCTACATCGCCCTCTTCATGATCGTCCTCGGCAAGTACCCGCCGGTGCGCAGCGTCGTCGCCGCGGTCGTCATCAACGTCCTCTTCTTCCTGCTGTTCGAGGTCTGGTTCAAGGTGCCGCTGTTCAAGGGCGCGCTCGACCCGCTGGGCTTCCTCGGCTATTAGTGGACTAGACCCCGGCCCGGCAGGGCCTACGGAGCAGACGCGACATGGCTGAACTCGGCGCTCTGATGCACGGCTTTGCCGTGATCCTGACGCCCATGAACATCGGGCTGATGTTCGTCGGAATCATCCTCGGCGTGCTGATCGGCGTGCTGCCGGGCCTCGGCGGCGCCAACGGCGTCGCCATCCTGCTGCCGCTCACCTTCACGATGTCGCCGACCTCGGCGATCATCATGCTGTCGTGCATCTACTGGGGCGCCCTGTTCGGCGGCGCCATCACGTCGATCCTCTTCAACATCCCCGGCGAGCCCTGGTCGGTGGCGACGACCTTCGACGGCTACCCCATGGCCCAGAAGGGGCAGGCCGGCGCCGCGCTGACGACGGCGTTCACCTCGTCGTTCATCGGGGCGCTGGTGGCGGTGGTGATGATCACCTTCCTCGCGCCGCTGGTGGCGCGCTTCGCCCTGAAGTTCGGCGCGCCCGAGTTCTTCGCCGTCTACCTGCTGACCTTCTGCAGCTTCGTCGGCATGGGCAAGGGGTCGCCGTTCAAGACGCTGCTGTCGATGGCGCTCGGCTTCGCCCTGGCCAGCGTCGGCATGGACACGGTGACCGGCCAGCTGCGCATGACCTTCGGCCAGCCCGAGCTGATGCGCGGCTTCGACTTCCTGATCGCCGTGATCGGCCTGTTCGGCATCGGCGAGATCCTGCTGTCGATGGAGGAAGGGCTCAAGTTCTCGGGCAAGAGCGCCAAGATCGACCCCAAGGTGGTGCTGCAGACCTGGAAGCTGCTGCCGAAGTACTGGGTGACGTCGGTGCGCAGCTCCCTGATCGGCATCTGGATGGGCATCACGCCGGGAGGGGCGACGCCGGCGTCGTTCATGAGCTATGGGCTGGCGAAGAAGGTCTCCAAGAACGGCTCCAAGTTCGGCACCGGCGAGATGGAGGGCGTGGTCGCGCCGGAGACGGCGGCGCATGCGGCCGGCACCAGCGCGCTGCTGCCCATGCTCGCGCTCGGGATCCCCGGCTCGCCGACGGCCGCCGTGCTCCTCGGCGGCCTCCTCATCTGGGGCCTGCAGCCCGGGCCGCTCCTCTTCGTCGAGCAGAAGGACTTCGTCTGGGGCCTCATCGCCAGCATGTACCTCGGCAACGTCGTCGGCCTCATCGTCGTGCTGAGCACGGTGCCGCTGTTCGCCTCGATCCTGCGCATCCCGTTCTCGATCATCGCCCCGGTCATCATCGTCATCTGCGCCATCGGTGCCTACACCGTGCACAACGCGATGCTCGATATCTGGTTCATGCTCGGCTTCGGCGTGATCGGATACGTCTTCAAGAAGCTCGACTTCCCGCTCGCGCCGCTGGTCCTCGCCCTGGTGCTCGGCGACAAGGCGGAAGACTCGTTCCGCCAGTCGATGCTGATGTCGCAGGGCGAGGTCGGCATCATGTGGGCCAATCCGCTGGTCGGCTCCATCACGACGCTGGCCCTGATCCTGCTGTTCTGGCCGCTGATCTCCTGGCTCATCGGCAGGCTGAAGCCGCGCAAGCCGCCGGCGGTGCCCGTCGAGCAGCCGGTGGACTAGCGCTCCACCTGTACCGGGAGTCGACCATGCCCGTGATCGCAATGACCCAGGAGATGGGTTCGTTGGCCAAGGACGTCTCGCTGCGGCTGGCCGAGTCGATGGGCCTCGCCGTCATGCGCCACGAGGTCATCGACCGGGTGGCCGACAAGATGAACGTGCCGACGAGCCTGATCGGCCGGCTGCGCGAAGGCAAGGCCGACCTCATGGAGCGTCTGACCACTGACCAGCGCAGCGTCGCGCTCTACACCGCCGAAGAGCTGTTCGCCCTGGCGGCCGCCGGCAACGTCGTCCTGCGCGGCTGGGGCGCGACCTGCCTGCTGCGGCCGGTCCCGCACGTGGTCTGCGTGCGCATCACGCGCTCCCTCGAGAAGCGTGTCGAGTGGCTCATGGGTCACCTCGAGACCGAGGACCGCGCCTTCGCCGAGGCGGAGGTGCGACGCAGCGACCGCGCCCACGCCGCACGGATGAACGAGCTGTTCGACGTGACCTGGGGCGACCCGGTGCTCTACGACCTCGTCATCAACACCGACCGCGTGTCGATCGAAGGCGCCGTCGAGCAGATCCGTGCGCTGGCATCGCGGCCCGAGTTCGCCGAGACGGAGGCGTCGCGCGCCCTGCTCGCCGACATGGCGCTGCAGGCGCGCGTCCGCGCCGCCCTGCGCGACGATGCGGTGACGCGCGGCATCGACGTGACCATCGCCGCGCAAGCGGGCAGCGTGGCGCTGCGCGGCATCGTGGTCACCGCCGAGGAGCGGCTGCAGGCGGAGAACGTCGCGCGCGGCGTCGCCGGGGTGGCGGCCGTCGAGAACGAGCTGCGCCTGATGGGCAAGTTCCGCCGCTTCACCTGAGGACGGCAGGGCGCACGACGCCGCCGCGGCGCGGATGCCGTCAGCTCAGATCTTGCCGCGCTTGCGCAGGCGACTGAGCGTCTCGGCCGACAGGTTCAGGTAGGAGGCCAGCTCCTTGCTCGGGATCCTGTCGACGAGCTCGGGATGCTTGCGCAGGAAGCGGTGCACGCGCCCGGGCGCATCGAGGAGGTGCAGGGTGATCGTGTGCGCCATGATCTCGCTCATCCCGCGCATCACGGCGAGCTCGAACAGCTCGCGCGCCGCGCTCCGCGTGGCGAGGAAATCGATCCAGGCCTTCAGCGGCAGGCTGGCAACGCGCGCCTTGGTGACGCAGACGATCCCGTACGGCGTCGGCGTGCCGAGGCGCAGCGCCGCGTAGCTCGTCTCCATGTCGTGCTCGTCGGCGAAGCGGAGGATCATCTCCTTGCCTTCGGCGTTGCTGACCACGCGCTTCAGGATGCCGTCGATGATGAAGTACTGCTCCATGTCGCGGACGCCCTGGTGGAGAAGGAAGTCGCCCTTGCTGCAGTCGACGACGGAGAGATGGGTTTCCAGCTCCTGCCAGTCGTCCTCGGACAGGTCCTCCAGCAGGACGTTGCGACGAAGCTGCAGGCGCACCAGGGTCTTTTCGGGGTGGTTCTCCAGCAGCGTCGAGAGCACGGTCCTCCTCGCTTGTTCGCACCGATGGATGCGCCGACCGGGCCGCCCATCTTGCGGAAAGTTGACCGCGGTCAATGGCCCTTGAGTCGACGCCAATCATAGTCTGCGGCTCCGTGCGGGCGGGCCACTCACGTGCTCCTCTCCTCGACCGAACGCACCTCGAAAGCCAAGGAAACGCCATGTCTTCTGTCATCGAAAAGGGCCTGCCCGCAGCGCCCGGCGACGCCGGGCTGCCGGCGTCCCAGGACGCGGCCGCCAAGGGCCGGGCCGCGGACGTCTCCACTTCGCCCGCCACCACGGATGGCTTCCACTTGGTGATCGATGCGCTCAAGCTGAACGACATCGACACCATCTTCGGCCTGCCCGGCATCCCGATCACCGACCTCACGCGCATGGCGCAGGCCGAAGGCATGCGGGTGATCTCGTTCCGGCACGAGCAGCACGCCGGCAACGCCGCCGCCGCGGCCGGCTTCCTGACCCAGAAGCCCGGCATCTGCCTGACGGTGTCGGCGCCCGGCTTCCTGAACGGGCTGACGGCGCTTGCCAACGCGACGACGAACTGCTTTCCGATGATCCTGATCAGCGGCTCGAGCGAGCGCGAGATCGTCGACCTGCAGCAGGGCGACTACGAAGAGATGGATCAGCTGGCGATCGCCAAGCCGCTCTGCAAGGCGGCCTACCGCGTTCTCCATGCAGAGGACATCGGCGTCGGCGTGGCGCGGGCGATCCGGGCGGCGCTCTCCGGCCGGCCCGGCGGCGTCTACCTCGACCTGCCGGCCAAGCTCTTCGCCCAGACGATGGACGCCGAGGCCGGCAAGCGGTCGCTGATCAAGGTCGTCGATCCCGCGCCGCGCCAGATCCCGGCCCCCGACGCCGTGCAGCGCGCCCTCGACCTGCTGAAAGCTGCCAAGCGACCCCTGATCCTGCTCGGCAAGGGCGCGGCCTACGCGCGCGCCGATGCCGATATCCGCGCCCTGGTCGAGAAGACCGGCATTCCCTACCTGCCGATGTCGATGGCCAAGGGCCTCCTGCCCGACACGCACCCGCTGTCGGCCTCGGCCGCGCGCTCGCACGTCCTCGCCGAAGCCGACGTGGTGATGCTGGTCGGCGCGCGCCTCAACTGGCTGCTGGCGCACGGCAAGGGCAAGACCTGGGCGCAGGACAAGGGCCCGAAGCAGTTCATCCAGATCGACATCGCGCCGACCGAGATCGACAGCAACGTGGCGATCGCGGCGCCGGTGATCGGCGACATCGGTTCGTGCGTCGCTGCGCTTCTGGCGGGGGTCGATGGCGGCTGGGCCAAGCCGCCCGCCGAGTGGACCGGCGGCATCGCCGAGCGGCGCGAGAAGAACCAGGCCAAGATGGCGCAGACGCTGGCGGCACGGCCGTCGCCGATGAACTTCCACAGCGCGCTGAGCGTCATCCGCGAGCAGGTGAAGCAGCGGCCGGACGCCATCGTCGTCAACGAGGGCGCCAACACGCTGGACTTCGCCCGCTCCATCGTCGACATGCACGAGCCGCGCAAGCGCCTCGACGTCGGCACCTGGGGGATCATGGGCATCGGCATGGGCTTCGCCGTGGCCGCGGCGGTGGTGACCGGCAAGCCGGTCATCGCCATCGAAGGCGACAGCGCCTTCGGCTTCAGCGGCATGGAAGTCGAGACGATCTGCCGCTACGACCTGCCGATCTGCGTGATCGTCTTCAACAACAACGGCGTCTACCGCGGCACCGACGTGAACATGGGCGGCGGCAAGGACGTCGCGCCGACGGTCTTCGTCAAGGGTGCCCGCTACGACAAGCTGATGGAGGCCTTCGGCGGCGTCGGCGTCCACGCGACCACGGCCGACGAGCTGCAGAAGGCCTTGGCCGAGGCCGTGGCCTCGGGCCGGCCGACGCTGATCAACGCCGTCATCGACGAGACGGCGGGGACCGAAAGCGGCCGCATCACCATGCTGAATCCGCTCAGCGCGGCGATGAAGAAGAAGTAGCCCAGAGCTGCTCCGGCCGAAGAATCGAAACGACAAGGAACTGACGAATGAGCGGTACGAAGGCACTCGACGGCGTGCGCATCCTCGACTTCACGCACGTGCAGTCGGGCCCGACCTGCACGCAGCTGCTCGCCTGGTTCGGCGCCGACGTGATCAAGGTCGAGAAGGCGGGCGAGGGCGACGCCACGCGCGGCCAGCTGCGCGACATCCCCGACGTGGACAGCCTCTACTTCACGATGCTGAACCACAACAAGCGCTCGATCACGCTGAACACCAAGGACCCGAAGGGCAAGCAGGTCCTCGAGACGCTGGTCAAGCAGTGCGACGTGCTGGTCGAGAACTTCGCCCCCGGCGCGCTCGACCGCATGGGCTTCACCTGGGAGCGCATCAACGAGCTCAACCCGCGCATGATCGTGGCGTCGGTGAAAGGCTTCGGCCCGGGCAAGTACGAGGACTGCAAGGTCTACGAGAACGTCGCCCAGTGCGCCGGCGGCGCCGCCTCGACGACCGGCTTCGACGACGGCCCGCCGCTCGTCACCGGCGCGCAGATCGGCGACAGCGGCACCGGCCTGCACCTGGCGCTCGGCATCGTCGCCGCGCTCTACCAGCGCAACACCACCGGCCGCGGCCAGAAGGTGCTGGCGGCCATGCAGGACGGCGTGCTGAACCTCTGCCGGGTCAAGCTGCGCGACCAGCAGCGGCTCCAGCGCGTCGGTGAGCTCACCGAGTACCCGCAGTACCCCGACATCGGCTTCGGCGAAGCGGTGCCGCGCGCCGGCAACGCCTCGGGCGGCGGGCAGCCGGGCTGGATCCTGAAGTGCAAGGGCTGGCAGACCGACCCGAACGCCTACATCTACTTCATCACGCAGGCGCCGGTCTGGGGCGCGATCTGCAAGGTGATCGGCGAGGAAGGCTGGATCACGGACCCGAACTACGCGACGCCGAAGGCGCGCCTGCCGCATCTCAAGTCGATCTTCGCGCGCATCGAGGAATGGACGATGACGAAGACGAAGTTCGAGGCCATGGACATCCTCAACGAGTTCGACATCCCCTGCGGGCCGATCCTGTCGATGAAGGAGATCGCCGAGGAGCCGTCGCTGCGCGCGACCGGCACCATCGTCGAGGTCGACCATCCGGCGCGCGGCAAGTACCTGACCGTGGGCAACCCGATCAAGATGTCGGACAGCGCCACCGAGGTGACGCGCTCGCCGCTGCTCGGCGAGCACACCGAGGAAGTCCTGGCCGAGCTCGGGTACGGCCCGGACGCCATCGCTGAACTCCGCGCCGCGCGGGTGATCTGACAACAGGAGACTTTCGATGAACAGGGACAAGGCCAAGGTCAGGCAGATCCTCGACGCCGTCAAGGCGAGCGGGCGCGAGTCGCTCACCGCCCCCGAGGGCAAGATCGTCTGCGACGCCTATGGCATCGCGGTGCCGGGCGAGGGCGTCGCCGGCAGCGCCGCCGAGGCGGCCCAGCTCGCCGCGAAGATGGGCTTTCCGGTCGTGATGAAGATCGTCTCGCCCGACATCCTGCACAAGACCGAGGCCGGCGGCGTCATCGTCGGCCTCCAGAGCGCCGACGAGGCGCAGAGCGCGTACGACCAGATCCTTGCCAGCGCGAAGAAGTACAAGGCCGACGCCAAGATCGACGGCGTCCAGGTGCAGCAGATGCTGAAGGGCGGCCAGGAGGTGATCGTCGGCGCAGTCACCGACGGCAGCTTCGGCAAGCTGGTCGCCTTCGGCCTCGGCGGCGTGCTCGTCGAGGTGCTGAAGGACATCACCTTCCGCCTCGCGCCTGCGACGCGGGACGATGCGCTCTCCATGCTCGACGGCATCCAGGCGGCGGAGATGCTGAAGGGCGTCCGCGGCGGCGAGGCGGTGAATCGCGAGGCGCTCGCCAGTCTGATCGTCGGCGTCAGCGAGCTTGTCAGCGACTTCCCGGAAATCTCCGAGATGGACCTCAACCCGGTGTTCGCCAGTGCCCAGGGCGCGATCGCCGCCGACGTGCGCATCGTCGTCGACTTCGACCAGAAGCCTGCACGCTACCGCCCGCCCGAGGCCGACGTCGTCGTCTCGATGAACCGGATCATGAAGCCGCGGGCGGTCGCCGTGATCGGCGCTTCCGACGAGGCCGGCAAGATCGGCAACTCGGTGATGAAGAACCTGATCAACGGTGGGTACCAGGGGGAGATCTATCCGATCCATCCCAAGTCGTCCGAGATCATGGGCCACAAGGCCTACAAGAGCGTGAAGGACGTGCCGGGCGAGATCGACGCGGCCGTGTTCGCGATCCCCGCCAAGCTCGTGGCCGGCGCCCTGACCGAGTGCGGCGAGAAGAAGATCGCGGGCGCGATCCTCATCCCCTCGGGCTTCGCGGAAACCGGCAATCACGAAGGGCAGCAGGAGCTCGTCGAGATCGGCCGCAAGTACAACATCCGGATGATGGGGCCGAACATCTACGGCTTCTACTACACGCCGGCGAACCTCTGCGCGACCTTCTGCACCGCCTACGACGTCAAGGGCTCGACGGCGCTGTCGTCGCAGTCCGGCGGCATCGGCATGGCGATCATCGGCTTCTCGCGCTCGGCCAAGATGGGCGTCTCGGCGATCGTCGGACTCGGCAACAAGAGCGACATCGACGAGGACGACCTGCTGCTCTATTTCGAGCAGGACGAGAACACCAACGTGATCGCCCAGCACTGCGAGGATCTGAAGGACGGTCGCGCCTTTGCCGAAGTGGCCAAGCGCGTCTCGAAGAAGAAGCCGGTGATCATGCTCAAGGCCGGCCGCACGTCGCTCGGCGCGGCGGCGGCGAGCTCGCACACCGGCGCGCTGGCCGGCAACGACAAGGTCTACGAGGACGTGCTGCGCCAGTCGGGCGTGATCCGGGCCCGCTCGCTCCGCGACCTGCTCGATTTCGCGCGCGGCGTGCCGATGCTGCCGACGCCCAGGGGCGAGAACATCGTCATCATCACCGGCGCCGGCGGCTCGGGCGTGCTGCTTTCCGACGCGTGCGTCGACAACGGCCTGAAGCTTCTGAAGCCGATGCCGGCGGACCTCGACGCGGCGTTCCGCAAGTTCATCCCGCCGTTCGGCGCGGCGGGCAACCCGGTCGACATCACGGGCGGGGAGCCGCCGATCACCTACATGAACACGGTGCGCCTCGGCCTCGAGGACGAGCGCATCCACGCGCTCATCCTCGGCTACTGGCACACGATCGTGACGCCGCCGATGGTCTTCGCGAGGAACATGGTGCAGGTGGTCGAGGAGATGAAGGCCAAGGGCATCGTCAAGCCGATCGTCGCTTCGCTCGCCGGTGACGTCGAGGTCGAGGAGGCCGCGCAGTACCTGTACGAGCACGGCATCCCCGCGTATGCGTACTCGACCGAGATCCCGGTCGCGGTGCTCGGCGCCAAGTACCAGTGGGCGCGCGGGGCCGGCCTCCTTTGACGTGAATCATCCGGTCATCCCGATCGTCCGGCTGGAGCCGACAAGACAGCGCAAGCGTGCCGCTCCGAAGGGACGCCGCGTCGACCCGGTCGCGCTGGCGGAGGTGCAGGCGCTGCTCGGCTCGGCGTCGCGGCAGAGCGACCTGCTGATCGAGCACCTGCACACGATCCAGGACCGCTTCGGCCATCTCTCCGCAGCGCACCTGGCGGCGCTCGCGCAGGAGATGAGACTGGCGCAGACCGAGGTCTACGAGGTCGCCAGCTTCTATCACCACTTCGACATCGTGAAGGAAGGGCAGGCGGCGCCGGCAGCGCTGACCGTGCGCGTCTGCGACGGCCTGTCGTGCGAGCTTGCGGGTGCGGGCGAGCTGCTCGAGCGCCTGCCGGCGATCCTCGGCCGCGAGGTCCGCGTGATCGCCGCACCATGCATCGGTCGTTGCGAGCAGGCGCCGGCGGCGGTGGTAGGGCAGAACGCCATTCCAGTGGCGAGCATTCAGACGATCGTCTCCGCCGTGCAGGCGAACGCCACCGAACCCGTGATCGAGGCCTTCATCGGCTACGAGCGCTACCGCGCCGAGGGCGGCTACAGCCTGCTGCAGGACTGCATCGCCGGGCGGCGCACGGTCGAGTCGGTCATCAAGGTCATGGAGGACTCCGGCCTGCGCGGCCTCGGCGGCGCGGGCTTTCCGGCCGGGCGCAAGTGGCGCATCGTCGGCGCCGAGCCCGGGCCGCGCCTGATGGCGGTCAACATCGACGAAGGCGAGCCCGGCACCTTCAAGGACCGTGTCCTCCTCGAGCGCGACCCGCACCGGTTCCTCGAAGGCATGGCGATCGCGGCGTGGGCCGTCGGCATCGAGCAGGTCTACATCTACCTGCGGGACGAGTACCACGGCTGCCGCCGGATGCTCGCCGAAGAGATCGACAAGCTGCGCGCCGATCCGCCGGTACCCGCCTTCCCCGAGATGATCCTGCGCCGCGGCGCCGGCGCCTACATCTGCGGCGAGGAGTCGGCAATGATCGAGTCGATCGAAGGCAAGCGCGGCATGCCGCGGCTGCGCCCGCCCTACGTCGCCCAGGTCGGCCTGTTCGGCCGGCCGACCCTGGAGCACAACTTCGAGACGCTGTACTGGGTCCGCGAGCTGCTCGAGAAGGGCGGCGCCTGGTTCGCCTCGCACGGTCGCCACGGCCGCAAAGGCCTTCGCTCGTTCTCGGTCTCTGGAAGGGTGAAGAATCCCGGGGTGAAGCTGGCGCCGGCCGGCATCACGATCCAGGAGCTGATCGACGAGTACTGCGGCGGCATGCAGGACGGGCATCGTTTCTATGCCTATCTGCCGGGCGGCGCGTCGGGCGGCATCCTGCCGGCGACGATGAACGACATCCCCCTCGACTTCGACACCCTCCAGCCGCACGGCTGCTTCATCGGCTCGGCGGCGGTGATGGTGCTGTCCGACCGGGACACCGCCAAAGATGCGGCCCGCAACCTCATGCGCTTCTTCGAGCACGAGTCCTGCGGCCAGTGCACCCCCTGTCGCAACGGCACGGCGAAGGCGTCGGTGCTGCTCGCCGAGCCCCGGTGGGATCTCGAGCTGCTGCAGGACCTCTCGATCGTCATGCGCGACGCCTCGATCTGCGGCCTCGGCCAGGCCGCGCCGAATCCGGTCGACTGCGTGATCCGCTATTTTCCGCACGAGCTCGCGGCGTAGCGCCGGAAAAGGAACAGACATGAACGCCGTCAGCGAAGCCGAAGTGGCCGCCATGCTCGTCGCGTTCGAGCTCGACGGCCGGGAGGTCGCGGCGCGAGCCGGCGAGACGCTGATCCAGGTCGCCGACCGCGAAGGCGTCGCCATTCCCCGACTCTGCTATTGCGAAGGCATGGAGGAAGTGGGGAACTGCCGCGCCTGCGTCGTCGAGATCGATGGCGAGCGCGTGCTGGCGCCGTCGTGCTGCCGCGTGCCGACCGCCGGCATGAAGGTTTCGACGCGGAGCAGCCGCGCGCTCAAGTCGCAGAAGCTGGTCCTCGAGCTGCTGCTCTCGGACATGCCCGAGAAGGCGTACACCCGACACAGCGAGCTCGACCAGTGGGCGCAGGCGCTCGACGTCTGCAAGCCCCGCTTCCCGGCCCGCCCGCCCTTCGAGACCGACCTGTCGCACCCGGCGATGGCCGTCCACCTCGACGCCTGCATCCAGTGCACGCGCTGCGTCCGCGCCTGCCGCGACGAGCAGGTGAACGACGTCATCGGCCTGGCCTACCGCGGCCAGGGCGAGAAGATCGTCTTCGACATGGACGACCCGATGGGCGACTCGACCTGCGTCTCGTGCGGCGAGTGCGTGCAGGCCTGTCCCACCGGCGCCTTGATGCCGGCCGGCGACGTCGCCCTGGCCGTGCCCGACAAGCAGGTGGAATCGGTCTGTCCCTTCTGCGGCGTCGGCTGCCAGCTCACCTACAACGTCAAGGACAACCGCATCCTGTGGGTCGAAGGCCGCGACGGCCCCGCCAACCACGAGCGCCTGTGCGTCAAGGGCCGCTACGGCTTCGACTATGCGCATCACCCGCATCGGCTGACCAAGCCGCTCATCCGCCGCGCGGACGCACCCAAGCGCGGCGACTTCGAGATGGATCCCGAGCGCGTGCTGGACGTGTTCCGGGAAGCGAGCTGGGAAGAAGCGCTCGACTTCGCCGGCGGCACGCTGCGCAGGATCCGCGACGAGCACGGCGCCAAGTCGCTCGCCGGCTTCGGCTCGGCCAAGGGCAGCAACGAGGAGGCGTACCTGTTCCAGAAGCTGGTGCGCACCGGGTTCGGCAGCAACAACGTCGACCATTGCACTCGCCTCTGCCACGCTTCGTCCGTGGTGGCGTTGCTCGAGGGCATCGGCTCCGGTGCGGTGTCGAACCCGGTCATGGACGTGATGAAGGCCGACGTCGTGATCCTGATCGGCGCCAACCCGACCGTGAACCACCCGGTCGCCGCGACCTGGATCAAGAACGCCGCCGAAGCCGGCACCAAGCTGGTCGTCTGCGACCCGCGCCGCTCCGATCTCGCGCGGCTCGCCCATCGCTACCTGCAGTTCAAGGCCGACACCGACGTCGCCCTGCTCAACGCGATGATGAACGTCATCGTCACGGAAGGGCTGGTGGACGCGGCCTTCATCGAGAGCCGGACCATCGGCTACGAGGAGCTGCGTGTCAACGTCGCCGGCTACACGCCCGAGCTGATGGCGCCGATCTGCGGCATCGACGCGGAGACGATCCGCCACGTGGCGCGTCTCTACGCGACGTCGCGGGCATCGATGATCCTGTGGGGCATGGGCATCTCGCAGCACGTGCACGGCACCGACAACGCGCGTTGCCTGATCGCTCTCGCGCTGATGACCGGGCAGATCGGCCGGCCGGGAACCGGCCTGCATCCGCTGCGCGGCCAGAACAACGTGCAGGGCGCATCAGACGCCGGCCTGATCCCGATGATGCTGCCCGACTATCAGCATGTCAGCGACCCGGCGGTCCGGGCCCGCTTCGAGCGCGCCTGGCAGCTGCCGGAGGGCACGCTCGACACGAAGCCGGGCCTGACCGTCGTCGAGGTGATGCACGCGATCAAGAGCGGCGGCATCCGCGGCATGTACATCATGGGCGAGAACCCGGCGATGTCGGACCCGGACGCCAACCACGCGCGCGAGGCGCTCGCCGCCCTCGAGCACCTGGTGGTGCAGGACATCTTCCTGACCGAGACCGCCTACCTGGCCGACGTGATCCTGCCGGCGAGCGCCTTCCCCGAGAAGACGGGCAGCTTCACGAACACCGACCGGCTGGTGCAGATCGGCCGGCAGGCCATCGATCCGCCGGGCGACGCGCGCCAGGACCTCTGGCTTATCCAGCAGATCGCGCGCCAGCTCGGCCTCGACTGGCCCATCGCGCCGGCGTCGGAGGTGTTCAACGAGATGAGGAAGACGATGCCCAGCATCGCCGGCATCACCTGGGAGCGCCTCGAGCGCGAGCACGCCGTCACGTACCCGTGCCGCGAGGAAGGGGACCCGGGACAGTCGGTCGTCTTCGTCGACGACTTCCCGCGCGAGAGCGGGCGCGCCCGCTTCGTTCCCGCCGACATCATCCCCGCCGACGAGCGGCCGGACGCCGACTACCCGATGGTGCTCATCACCGGCCGCCAGCTCGAGCACTGGCACACCGGCAGCATGAGCCGGCGCGCCGCGGCGCTCGATGCGCTCGAGCCGGACCCGGTCGCGTCGGTGCATCCGCAGGACCTCGCCGGGATGGGCGCCCAGCCGGGCGACCTCGTCACCATCGAGTCGCGACGCGGCAAGGTCACGCTCTACGCCCGGGCCGACGACGGCTCGCCCCCGGGCGCGGTGTTCGTTCCCTTCTGCTACTACGAGGCGGCGATCAACCGCCTCACCAACGCCGCCCTGGATCCGTTCGCGAAGATCCCGGAATTCAAGTACTGCGCCGTCCGTGTCACGCGCGGCGGCGACGCGCCCTCCCAGGGCAGCTACGGCGGCGGCCAGGCGCGCGCCCGCCAGCATCTCTCCGTCGGCGGAAGCGAGCTCGTGGCCACCCCCTGAGCGCGACGCATAAGCTGGCGGTGATCGTTCGCATCAAACAGTTTGACTGTCATTCGCGACCGCACATGACTACATTGGGTTCCTGGCCCATGTGCCGGCCCGCCGTTCCAGGGCCGGCGGTTCGAGGAGATCGCCATGACCCCGCAGACCCCGTCCACCCGAAGCACCGCGCCCGCGCTCGAAGTCGAGCGCAGTGCCTATAACGCCGCTTTCTACGAGCTCGGCCTTGGCTGGCACTGGAGCGCGGACACCTTCCAGTCGCTTTCGACGCACGGCGACCCGTGCGAGCGCATCCGCCACTACATGGAGCAGCAGCACCCGCATCTGCTGCGCGCCTACGACGCCGAGTTCCTGGCCTCGGCGATCGAGTGCCGGCTCGCTGAGCTGCGCCGCGGCGGCAGCCGGCATGCAGGGGTGCCGCCGCGCCATGCCGGCGTCGTCGAGACCAAGGTCGCGCAGACGGGCTTCTGAGGCGCTTGCCGGTCTGCGCTCGCGGCCGGCGGCCGAGCCGGCGTGAAGAACGCGACGCTGCGGCAGCTCAAGGTCTTCGAGTCGGTCGCGCGCCTGAACAGCTTCTCGCGCGCCGCCGAGGAGCTGCACCTCACGCAGCCGGCGGTCTCCACGCAGATCAAGAAGCTCGAGGAGCATGCCGGCCACCCGCTCTTCGAGCAGTTCGGCAAGAAGATCTATCTCACCCCGGCCGGCACCGAGCTGCTCGAGATCGGCCGAACCATCATCGCCCAGTTCGACGCTGCCGCGCAGGCGATGGCGCAGTTCAGCGGCGTCGCCGGCGGCCGGCTCAACGTCGGCGTCATCAGCGCCGGCGACTACTTCTTCCCGCGCCTGCTCGTCGAGTTCGTGCGTCGTCACCGCGACGTCAGCCTCGATTTCGGCGTCCATAACCGCGAAGGACTGCTGGAGCAGCTGGCGCACAACCTCACCGACCTGGCGATCATGGTCCGGCCACCCACGGACATGGACACCGTGCAGCTGCCGTTCGCGCCGCACCCCTACGTCGTCGTCGCCGCGCCGGGCCATCCGATGGCCAGCGAGCGCGGCGTCTCGCGCGCCCGCGTCGTCCGCGAGCCCTTCGTGGTGCGCGAGAAGGGCTCCGACACCTGGAACTCGATGGCCGAGAGCTTCGGCGCCGCGATGGCCGACCTGCACGTCTCGATGGAGATCCGCAGCACCGAGACCATCAAGCAGGCGGTCATCGCCGGGATGGGCGTCAGTTTCCTGTCGGCGCACACGGTGGCGCGCGAGCTCGAGTCGGGCAGTCTGGCCGTGCTCGACGTCGAGGGGTTCCCGGTGATGCTGAACTGGTACGTCGTGCACCGGACGCACAAGCGCCTGCCGCCGGTCGCGCAGGCCTTCAAGGACTTCTTGCTCAGCGATGGCGCGGCGTTGATCGCCGAATACGTGCCGTTTCCGCCGGCACGATCAGGAGGCGGCCAGACGCGCGTCTCGTGACGCTGCGCTGGGCCTGAATGCTGCCGGCGGCGGCTCTCGGCTCTCGGCTGTCGGCTCTCGGCGTGGTGCCGAGCGCCGTCCGAGCCCTACCGCGGAGCGGAAGCCCCGCTCGCCGCGCCGCCGGAGGCGCTTGCCGGTGCCACGTCGCCCGGCGCGCTCGATGCCGAAGTCGTCGTCGCCACCGATGCCGCGTTGGTGGGCACCGCCGGCGCGGCCTGCGGCGTCGCCGCCGTGGGCGCGGGCGCCGTCGTCGTTGCCGTCGTACTCCCGCCCGCCGCCGCCGCCGGCGCCGAGGCCGGAGCGCCATGCGGCGCCGCGACGCTCGACGCCGTGGCCATCGGCAGCAGCGGCACGATCAGCAAGGCGACGATGTTGATGATCTTGATGAGCGGGTTGACCGCCGGACCGGCGGTGTCCTTGTAGGGGTCGCCGACCGTATCGCCGGTGACCGCCGCCTTGTGCGCTTCGCTGCCCTTGCCGCCGTGGTGGCCGTCCTCGATGTACTTCTTGGCGTTGTCCCACGCGCCCCCGCCGGTGCACATGGAGATGGCGACGAAGAGCCCGGTCACGATGGTGCCCATCAAGAGGCCGCCGAGCGCCGCCGGGCCGAGGAGCAGGCCGACCAGGATCGGCGCCACGACCGGCAGCAGCGACGGGATGATCATCTCCTTGATCGCCGCGGTGGTCAGCATGTCGACGGCGCGGCCGTACTCCGGCTTGCCCGTGCCGTCCATGATCCCCTTGATGTCGCGGAACTGGCGCCGCACCTCGACCACCACCGCACCGGCCGCGCGGCCGACCGCTTCCATGGCCATCGCTCCGAACAGGTACGGGATCAGGCCACCGATGAAGAGGCCGACGATCACGCGGGGATCGCTCAGGTCGAAGCTGATGGTCATGCCCCGGCCGGCGAGCGAGTGCGTGTAGTCGGCGAACAGCACGAGGGCGGCCAGTCCGGCCGAGCCGATCGCGTAGCCCTTGGTCACGGCCTTGGTGGTGTTGCCGACGGCATCGAGCGGATCGGTGACGTCACGGACGCTGGCCGGCAGCTCCGCCATCTCGGCGATTCCGCCGGCGTTGTCGGTGATGGGGCCGTAGGCGTCGAGCGCGACGACGATGCCGGCCATGCTCAGCATTGCCGTCGCCGCGACAGCGATGCCGTACAGCCCGGCGAGCCAGTAAGACACCATGATCGCGACGCAGACGAACAGCACCGGCCATGCCGTCGAGCGCATCGACACGCCGAGGCCGGCGATGATGTTGGTGCCGTGCCCGGTGGTGGAGGCCTGGGCGATGTGCTGCACCGGCTTGTACTGGGTGCCGGTGTAGTACTCCGTGATCCACACCATGGCAGCGGTCAGCACCAGCCCGACGGCGCACGCGCCGAACAGCGACAGGGCCGTGACGGTGCCGCCGCCGCTCAGGGTCATCGGCTGCGGGAACATCGCGGTCGTGACGAAATAGAAGGCGATCAGCGACAGCACGCCGGCCACGGCAAGGCCCTTGTACAGCGCCGGCATCACGTTCTTCATCCCGGGTGACGCCTTGACGAAGGCGCAGCCGATGATGGACGCGATGATGGAGACGCCGCCGAGCAGGAGCGGGTAGACGACGGCGTTGACCGTGGCGCCGGTGACCATCAGCGCGCCGAGCGCCATGGTGGCGATCAGCGTGACCGCATAGGTCTCGAACAGGTCGGCGGCCATGCCGGCACAGTCGCCGACGTTGTCGCCGACGTTGTCGGCGATCACCGCCGGATTGCGCGGGTCGTCCTCGGGGATGCCGGCCTCGACCTTGCCCACGAGGTCGGCGCCGACGTCGGCGCCCTTGGTGAAGATGCCGCCGCCGAGGCGGGCGAAGATCGAGATCAGCGACGAGCCGAAGGCGAAGCCGAGCAGCGGCTTCAGCGTGTTGGAGTCGACGCGGGTGCCGCCGCTCAGATACCAGAAGAAGGCGCCGACACCGATCAGGCCGAGCCCGACGACCAGCATGCCGGTGATCGCGCCGCCCTTGAAGGCGACGTCCAGCGCCGGGCCGATCCCCCGGGTCGCTGCCTGGGCCGTGCGCACGTTGGCGCGCACCGAGACGTTCATGCCGATGAAGCCGCAGGCGCCCGACAGGATGGCGCCGAGCACGAAGCCGACCGCGGTCATGCGGTCGAGGAAGATGAAGATCAGAACCGCCAGCACCACGCCGACGACGGCGATCGTCTTGTATTGCCGGGCCAGGTAGGCGGCGGCTCCCTGCTGGATCGCGGCGGCGATCTCCTGCATGCGTGCATTGCCGGCGCTCTGGTTCAGGATCCAGCTTCGCTGCACGAAGCCGTAGACGACCGCCGCCAGGCCGCAGGCGAGGGCGATGTAGAGCGCGTTGGTGGTGGAGATCAAGAGAGTTCCTTCCTCGGTCGAAGCCGGCGAGTCGATCGCCTCGTTTTCTGGGCCCGTGCAGATGTCACGGTCGGGCAAACCTGCGAATGTTAAGGGATGCGGTGAAGCCCTCCGTGTCGCTATGCCGGCAAGCGACGAGCCTCCCCGGGGGCGCTTACCATCGCTACCCCTTTCCCGGAGCGCCAGCGCCATGAGCCTGCACAACGTCACGCCCGGCCCTCGCGCGCCAGACGAGTTCAACGTCATCGTCGAGATCCCGATGAACTCCGATCCGATCAAGTACGAGGTCGACAAGGAAACGGGCGCGATGTTCGTCGACCGCTTCATGAGCACCGCGATGCACTATCCGTGCAACTACGGCTACGTGCCGCAGACGCTGTGCGACGACGGCGACCCGGTCGACGTTCTCGTCATCACCCCGTTTCCCCTTCCACCGGGCACCGTCGTCACGTGTCGCGCCATCGGCGTCCTCAGCATGGAGGACGAGGCCGGCGGCGACGCCAAGGTGCTGGCCGTTCCCATCGACAAGATCCTGCCGATCTACGCGCACTGGCAGAAGCCCGAGGACATGAACGATCTGCGCCTGCGCACGATCCAGCACTTCTTCGAGCACTACAAGGATCTGGAAGACGGCAAGTGGGTCAAGGTGCGCGGCTGGGACGGCCCCGCCGCGGCCCGCGCCGAGATCGAGAGCGGCATCGTGCGCTATCGCGACACGCCCAAGCGCGTGCACGACCGGCGCGCGCCGGACCGCTCGGCGTAGCTCGCCTCGTCAGCCGCGGTCGTCGTCTGCGTCCGGCGAAGGCTTGAACACGCGACGCTCGTTCAGCTCGCTCAGGTAGGTCTCGACACCCGCGCCCTCGCGCTCCAGGTAGTCGTCGATCGCGCGGGCGAACTGCGGGTGCGCGAGCCAATGCGCGGACCAGGTCTGCACCGGCATCAGGCCGCGCGCCATCTTGTGCTCGCCCTGGGCGCCGCCCTCGAAGCGTCGATAGCCGTGCGCGATGCACCACGCCAGCGGCTGGTAATAGCAGGCGTCGAAGTGCAGGCAGGCGATGTACTCCGTCGCGCCCCAGTAGCGCCCGAAGGCGAGCTTGCGGTCCGGATCGATGGCGATCAGCGAGCTCGCGACGCGCCGACCGTCCCGCCAGGCGGTGAAGAGCAGCCAGCGCTCGCCCATCGTCTGCGCCGAGCGGGCGAAGAAGTCGCGCGTCAGGTACGGCGTCGAATGGTGGGCGCGGTAGGTCAGGGCATAGCAGCGGTAGAAGAAGTCCCAGTCGGCGGCCGAGATCTCGGGGCCTTGGGCGACGGTGAAGGTCACGCCGGCTTCGGCGACGCGCCTGGCTTCCTGCTGGATCTTCTTCCGCTTGTCGCGTTGCAGGCTGGCCAGGAACTCGGCGAAGTCGGCGTACGGCGTCGGCTCGCGATTGCGCCAGTGGAATTGCACCGTGCTGCGCATCGACCAGCCGGCCTCGCGTGCCGCGGCCTGGTCGGCGTCGTCGAGGAAGAGGAGGTGGGCCGACGACAGCCCCGCCCCGCGCGCAAGCTGCTCGATGCCGCGCAGGAGGAGGACCCGATGCGCTTGCGTGCGGGCCAGGAGCCTCGGGCCGGGTACCGGTGTGAAGGGCACCGCGCCGAGCAGCTTCGGGTAGTACTCGAGCCCGTGCCGACGGTAGGCGTCGGCCCAGGCCCAGTCGAAGACGTACTCGCCGTACGAGTGGTCCTTGAGGTACAGCGGACAGGCGGCAACGAGCACGCCGCGCTCCTCGAGCCCGAGGAAGTGCGGTGCCCAGCCGGTGTTCGCGACGGCGCTGCGCGAGTCGTCGAGAGCCCGCAGGTAGTCGAGGGTGACGAAGGGGTTCGCCGAGGCCTGCGCATCGAGCAGCGATCGCCAGGCCTCGGTGTCCAGCTCGCCGAGGTCGGTGAAGACACGCAGCACGTGGGCGTCGTCGCTGGCGTCGGCGCGCGC
>DATAGP010000040.1:0-114608 GCA_036263655.1 Caldimonas sp.
CGGTGTCCATCGCTGCCGCGACGAGCGGCAGGTTGAGGCGGATGTTGCGGGAGAGGGAGGTCGCGAGGCTGGTGTCGCGGGGCAGGACGCTCGAGAGGGCCGGGACCAGCAACACGTCGTCGAAGGTCAGGGCCTTGCCCAGAAGGCGCATGAGAAAGCTCCAGACGCAAAAGGGAATTATACGGATGCAGGCAGAAGTACCGGTTTGAGGCCGGCCCGTGCAGGCGCGCGGCGCATGCGCTCGTACACTGCCCCGCAGTCTTCACGACGCCCGCCGATCCATGTCCCGTCTTGCCGTCGTTCTCTCCGCCGCGCTGGCCGCTGCGCTGCTGGCTTCGCCGGCGGAGGCGCAATGGAAATGGAAGGACAAGACCGGTCGCGTCCAGTACAGCGACCTGCCTCCGCCGCCCGGGACGCCGGAGGCCGACATCCTCGGCAAGCCGGGCATCCAGCGCCGGACCGTCGCGGTCCCGCCTGGGGCTGCCTCCAGCGCAGCGTCGACGGTCGCCGCATCGACAGCGGCCGTGTCGGCCGCGTCGAGCCCGCTCGCACCGCGCACCGTCGATCCCGAGCTCGAGGCCAAGCGCAAGAAGACGGAAGCCGAGCAGGCCGCCAAGACCAAGGCCGAGGAAGATCGCGTCGCCGCGGCTCGCGCCGACAACTGCGCGCGCGCCAAGAGCCATCTGTCCACGCTCGAGAGCGGCGTGCGCCTGGTGCGCGCCAACGAGAAGGGCGAGCGCGAGTTCATCGACGACAAGCAGCGGGCCGACGAGACCCGGCGCGTCCGCGACACCATCAAGGCCGACTGCAAGTAGCGTCAGCGCGGCCGCTTCGGCCGCCGCGACGCGCGCAGCCGCCGCGCCTCCTTCGGATCCATCGCCAGCGGCCGCCAGACCTCGACCCGGTCGCCGTCGGCCAGCAGCGTGTCCGCGGCGCAGGGGCGACCCCAGACACCGAGGGACAAGCCCTCCGGAACGTGAGCGCCGAGCTGCTCGAGCACGCCGCTCTCGCGCAGCGCGTCGGCGACCGTCGATCCGGGCCGGAGCCGGACCTGCCGCTCGGTCGCTTCGCCGGGCGCGGCGCTGAAGGCGACGGCGACCCGGATCGCACCGTCGCCCGCCCCTGCGCTCATCTCAGCGCGGCCCGTGCACCTGCTCGGCGCGGCGGACGAACGAGTCGACGAAGGTGTTGGCGATGCGGTCGAAGACGGGGCTGATGGCGGCCTCGAGGACGCCGTTCGAGAACGCGTAGCGAAGCTCGAACTCGATCTTGCAGGCGGCGGTCGCCTCAGCGGCGTCGGCGCCCGGGACCGGCAGCGCGACGAAGCGCCACAAACCCTCGAGCAGCGAGAACGGCCCGTCGACGAGGCCGATGTGCACCGAGCGATCCGGCACGTGCACGTTGCGCGTCGTGAAGGCGTGGCGCAAGCCGGAATACGCCAGGTGCAGCCGCGCCGTCAGACCGTCGGGGCGGCGCTCGAGCACCTCGACCCGCTCGCACCACGGCAGGAACTGCGGGTAGTCCTCGACACGCGTGACCAGCTCGTAGATCTCGTTCGGCGCATACCAGAGCAGCACCGACTTCTTGACGTGCTTCATAGAATGGACGGATTGTGGGTGCGGCAGCCGTCGCCCTGCGCCCATCCACCCGAGAACCGATGTCGATCGCCGAGAACCGCCGTGCCCGCTTCGAGTATCACCTCGAGGAGCGCTACGAGGCCGGCGTGGTCCTCGAGGGCTGGGAGATCAAGGCCGTGCGCGCCGGCCAGGTGCAGCTCACGGACGGCTATGTCGTCGTCCGCGACGGCGAGCTGTGGCTCATCGGCTGCCGCATCAACCCGCTGCGCAACGCCTCCACCCATGTCCACCCGGAGGCCGACCGGACCAAGAAGCTGCTGATGCACAAGGCGGAGATCAAGCGCCTGGTCGGCAAGGTCGAGCAGAAGGGCTTCACCCTGCTGCCGCTCGATCTTCACTACAAGGGCGGACGCGTCAAGGCGGAGATCGCGCTGGCCAAGGGCAAGGCCGAGCACGACAAGCGCAACACCGAGAAGAAGCGCGACTGGGAGCGCGAGCACGGCCGCCTGATGCGCAACAAGGTCTCGGCCAAGAGCTGACCGGCGCGTCCATGAGCACCGACGCCGGACTCGCCCGCACCGCCGCGCCCCTGCGCGAGATCGCCGACCTCGACGGTCCGCGGCCCTGGCCGCTCATCGGCAACCTGCTGCAGATCGACAAGCCGATCATCCATGCGCAGGTCGAGGCCTGGGGCCGCCGCTACGGACCGCTGTTCAGGATCAGGCTCGGCGGCACCGATCTGCTGGTGGTCACCGATCACGCGGCGATCGGCAGCGTGCTGCGCGATCGACCCGACGGCTTCCGGCGCACGCCGCGACAGGCCCGGGTGGCCAGCGAGATGGGCCTCGCCGGAGGCGTGTTCGGCGCCGAAGGCGACGCCTGGCGCCGGCAGCGGCGGATGGTCATGGCGGCTTTCGACCCGCGCCACCTGCGTGCCTATTTTCCGGCCCTCGTGAAGGTCAGCGGCCGGCTGCAGGCGCGCTGGCGACGCGCCGCGACGAACGGCGCGGCGATCGACCTGCAGGCCGACCTGATGCGCTTCACCGTCGACGCCGTGTCCGGCCTCGCGTTCGGCGCCGACATCAACACGCTCGAGTCCGACGACGAGGTCATCCAGCGCCACCTGGACAAGATCTTCCCCGCCATGTTCCGGCGCCTGCTCGCGCCGCTGCCGACCTGGCGCTGGTGGAAGACGGCCGCCGACCGCGACCTCGACCGCAGCGTCGCCGCCGTCAACGTCGCCATCGAGGGCTTCATCGCTGCCGCGCGCCAGCGGCTCGCCGCCGACCCGGCGCGGCGCGATGCGCCGGCCAACCTGCTCGAGGCCATGCTCGTGGCGGCGGCCGACGCCGACTCCGGGATCACCGATCAGGAGGTGTCCGGCAACGTCATGACGATGCTGCTCGCCGGCGAGGACACGACCGCCAATTCGCTTGCCTGGGCGATCCACCTGCTGCACGGCCATCCCGAAGCGCTCGCCCGCGCCCGCGCCGAGGTCGACCGCGTCGCCGGACCTCCGGCACAGTGGACGCCGGAGCGCATCGGCGCGCTGCACTACGTCGAGGCCTGCGCCAACGAGACCATGCGCCTCAAGCCGGTCGCGCCGTCGATCGTCATCCAGGCGCTGCGCGAGACGCGCATCGGCGACGTCCGCGTGCCGGCGGGCACGCTGGTCTGGGGCGCCTTGCGCAGCGACAGCCTCGAGGAGCGGCACTTCCCCGACCCGGAGCGCTTCCTGCCCGAGCGCTGGCTGGACGGCCAGCCGCAGCGGAGCGCCTCCTCCGCGAGCCGGGTGTCGATGCCGTTCGGGGCCGGGCCGCGGGTCTGCCCGGGCCGCCACCTGGCGATGACCGAGATGAAGATGGCACTGGCCGTGCTCCTGGGCGGCTTCGACATCGACAGCGTGTCGACCGCGAGCGGTGCGGAGCCGGCCGAGCGGCTGTCGTTCACCATGGCGCCGGAGCCGCTGCGCATGCGGCTGAGCGAGCGAACCTAGCCGGAGTCGCGCGGCAGCGCAGCGCGTGGCTCAGCGCGCTTCCAGATGGGCGAGCGCCTGCAGGCAGTCGTCGATCAGGTCTTCCACCGCTTCGAGGCCCATCGAGAAGCGCACCAGGGTCCCGCGCCACGACGGCCGCGAACGGATCACCGCCAGGTCGTAGGGAACGACCAGGCTCACCGGGCCGGCCCACGAATAGCCGATGCGGAAGAGGCGCAGCGCGTCGACGAAGGCATGGACCCGTTCGGCGGGGTAGCGCTCGTCAAAGACGATCGAGAAGAGGCCGGCGGCACGGCCGCAGACCTGGTCCCAGTGCTTGTGCCCGGGCGAGCCGGGCAGCGCCGGGTGCAGCACGGCGCTGACTTCCGGCCGCTCGCGCCACCACTGGGCGAGGGTGCGGCCGGCGCGATCCTGCGCCTCGTAGCGCAGCTGCATCGACGCCAGCGAGCGCAGGACCAGCTCCGCGTCGTTGCCGCCGACTCCCCAGCCCGTGCGCATGTGGCACATCTTCAGGCGCAGGTGCAGGCTCTCGTCGCGGGTGGTCACCGAGCCCATCAGCACGTCGCCGCCGCCGGAGGCGTACTTCGTCAGGGCCTGGATGGAGATGTCGACGCCGTGCGCCTGCGCATCGTTGCCGCCGATGGCGAACGGGTCGAAGGCAAGCCCGGCGCCCCAGGTGTTGTCGAGCGCGACCACCGCGCCGTGGCCGTGGGCAAGGGCGATCAGTGCCGGCAGGTCGGGAAACTCCATCGTCACCGAGCCGGGTGCCTCGAGCCACACCAGGCGCGTCGACGGCGACAACGCGGCCGCCAGCGACGCCGGCTGCATCGGGTCGTAAAAGCGATGCGCGATGCCCCAGCCGGCCAGCTCGTTGCGGGCGAATTCCTTGGCCGGGCCGTAGGCGTTGTCGGGGAGCAGGAGCTCGTCGCCCTGCTTCAGCAGGGCCATGTCGACGAGCGTGATGGCCGCCAGGCCGCTCGGCACGAGCAGCGTCTGCAGCCCGCCCTCGAGGGTGGCGATGCGCTCCTCGAGGGTGAAGGTGGTCGGCGTGCCGTGCAGGCCGTAGGTGTAGCCGGTCTTCTCCTTCCAGTTGCGCGCGCGCAGCGCCGCGGTGTTCGGGAAGAGGACGGTGGATGCCTTGTGCACCGGCGGCTGGACGGCGCCGAACGGTGCCGGCGGCTGGTAGGCGTGCGCGATCAGCGCGGTGCTGCGAGACGGCGGCTTCTTCATCGCGGGCGCGCTCAGATGGGCACGGCCACGAGGTCGTGGCCATCGGCCGCGACGATCTTCGCGCGCGTGAACTCGCCGGTCTTGAAGGTCTTCGACGCCTTCTCCGGCGGCAGCAGGCGGACCCGGCCGTCGATGCCGGGCGCATCGGCGTAGGTCCTGCCGAAGCCTCCCTTGCGGCCCAGTGCCGTCGCCGAGTCGACGAGCACCTGCATGGTCGCGCCGACGCGCGCCTGCAGCTTGCGCGCCGAGACGTCCTCGGCCACCTGCATGAAGCGGGCCCGGCGCTCCTCGCGCAGCTCAGCGGGCAGCATGCCCGGCAGATCGTTCGCCGTGGCGCCGCTCACCGGGGAGTAGGCGAAGCAGCCGGCTCGATCGATGCGGGCCTCGCGCATGAAGTCGAGGAGGTGCTCGAACTCGGCCTCGGTCTCGCCCGGGAAGCCGGCGATGAAGGTGCTGCGCACGACCAGCTGCGGGCAGAGCTCGCGCCAGCGGGCGATGCGCTCGAGGTTCTTCTCGCCGCTCGCGGGCCGCTTCATGCGACGCAGCACGTCCGGATGCGAGTGCTGCAGGGGCACGTCGAGGTAGGGCAGGATTGCGCCGGTCGCCATCAGCGGCAGGACGGCGTCGACGTGCGGGTACGGGTACACGTAGTGCAGCCGCACCCAGGCGCCGTGCGGTGCCGCGATCTCGCCGAGCCGCTCGCAGAGCTCGAGCATCTGGGTCTTCACCGGACGGCCGTTCCAGAAGCCGGTGCGAAAGCGCAGGTCGACGCCGTAGGCGCTGGTGTCCTGGCTGACGACGAGGAGCTCCTTCACGCCCGACTCGAACAGCGCCGCCGCTTCCGAGAGCACGTCGCCGACCGGGCGCGAGACCAGGTCGCCGCGCAGGCTCGGGATGATGCAGAAGGTGCAGCGGTGGTTGCAGCCTTCGCTGATCTTCAGGTAGGCGTAGTGCTTCGGCGTCAGCTTGACGCCGATCGACGATGCCGGCGCCGGGATCAGGTCGACGAACGGGTCGTGCGGCTTCGGCGCATGCGCGTGCACCGCGTGCATCACTTCGTCGGTCGCGTGCGGGCCGGTCACCGCCAGCACGCTCGGGTGCATCTGGCGCACGAGGTTGCCGCCGCCCTCGCCTGCCTTGGCGCCGAGGCAGCCGGTGACGATCACCTTGCCGTTGTCGGCGAGCGCCTCGCCGATCGCGTCGAGGCTCTCCCGGACGGCGTCGTCGATGAAGCCGCAGGTGTTGACGATGACGAGGTCCGCGCCGGCGAAGGTCTTCGACGTCGCATAGCCCTCGGCGCTGAGGCGGGTCAGGATCAGCTCGGAGTCGGTCAGTGCCTTCGGACAACCGAGCGAGACGAAGCCGATCCGCGGCGCCGCGCCGGTCGTGCGCGGGCGCTCCAGGGTGTCGAAAGTCATGGAGCGATTTTCGCCCAGCGAGGGCGCAGCCGCTCGGCTCAGCGCTTCGGCCCGGGCTTGACGCCGAGCGCCGGGAAGAGGGTCGCCGCCTGCTGCGCCATCTGTTCCTGCATCTGCACGAACATGTGGCGCGACTGCTCGAGGTAGTTGCCCATCAGGTTCTGCACCATCGGCGCCTGGCCGTTGAGGAACTGCGCCCACAGCTCGGGGTTCTGCGCCTTCGGGTCGTAGCGGCCCTTCGACTGCTCGGCGAGCCGGCTCTGGATCTCGGTGAAGGTCTGCAGGTTCTTCTCGAGATACGAGCCCATCATGCCCTGCATCGCGTGGCCGTAGAAACGGATGATCTGGGACAGCATGCCGGTCGAGAAGATCGGCACGCCGTCTGTCTCCTCCTCGAGGATGATCTGCAGGAGGATGCTGCGGGTCAGGTCCTCGCCGGTCTTGGCATCGCGGACCTCGAACTCCGTGCCGGCCAGCACCATCGCCTTGACCTCGGCGAGGGTGATGTAGCTGGAGATCTCGGTGTCGTAGAGACGGCGGTTCGGATATTTCTTGAGGATGCGCGGGCCGGTGCTGGCCTCGGCGGCGGGCCTGGACTTGCCGGCGCGACGAGCCTGGACCATGCCATCTCCAGCGAATCGAGCACGTGTCGATTTTAGGAAGGCGGGCGTAGTGCGCCCGAAGGGGTTTTCCCCCGCCGCACCGGCGCTCAGAGGGCGGGCGGCGGCAGCTTGTCGAGCACCGCTTCCATCGCGAGGCCAATCGACATCAGGCGCCGATCGCTGCCGAGCGGGCCGTCGAGCTCGAGCCCGACGGGCAGCCCCGACGCGGTCGCGCCGGCCGGAAACGCCAGTCCCGGAATGCCGGCGTTGCTGCCGGGATCGGTGTTGCGGATGAAGGTGCCGAAGGTGTCGACGCGCGGTCCGCCGTCGATCGAGAACTTCCCCGACCCGTTGGCCGTGTCGATCGGCACCGCGGCCGCGACAGTGGTCGGGAACAGCATCGCCTCGACGCGGTTGGCGCGGAAGTAATCGGCGTAGAGCGCCTGCAGCTGCGGCCGGAAGACGCGGAGCGCGTCGTTGTAGCCGGCGCCCATCGCGTCGGCCTGGATCGCACCGAAGGCGCCCTTCACGTCGGGGCTCGCGATCTGCTGCGCGATCTGCGCGATGTCGATGCCGCTCACGCCGGTCGCCGCGAGGTAGGCGGGGATGTCCGCGATCGGCTCGTGCAACGCGACCGGAAACGAGACCTTGCCGTTGAGATCGGCAAGGCCGGGCAGATCGACGTCGACGAAGACCACGCCGGCGGCGGCCAGCCGGTTCCGCGCGTCGGTGACCACCGTCGCCAGCTGGCGCTCGAGACCGCTCCAGAACGACGCGGGGACGCCGATGCGCACGCCGCCCAGCGGCACCGCCGTGGCCGGCGCGCCGCCCGTGATCACCGCGTCGAGCAAGGCGAGGTCGGCGATGCTGCGGCCCATGGGGCCGATGGTGTCGCGCGTGTGGCTGATCGGCAGCACGCCAGCACCGTTGTAGCGGCGCTGCGTGCCGCCGTTGCCGACCGACGGGCGCAGGCCGGCGATGCCGCACAGGGCAGCCGGGATGCGCGTCGAGCCGCCGGTGTCGGTGCCCAGGCCGCTCGGCACGATGCGCGCGGCGATGGCGACGGCCGTGCCGCCGGACGAGCCGCCGGGGATCCGGGTCCGGTCGTACGGGTTCTTCACCGGCCCCGCGAACGACGCCAGGTTGGTGCTCGTGATGCCGAACGCCAGCTCGTGCAGGTTGGTCTTGCCGAGCACGATCGCGCCGGCCTCGACCAGCCTTTGCAGCACCGGCGCGTTGGCGCGCGGCCGCACGTTGCGGAGCGCCGCCGTGCCGCCGGTCGTCGGCAGGTCGCGGCTGTTGATGTTGTCCTTGACCACGATCGGCAGGCCGGCGAGCGGCGGCAGCGCGGTGCCGCGGCCTCGCATGTCGTCGACGCGCCTCGCCTGCGCGGTCGAGCCGGCACGGTCCAGCGTGATGAAGGCGTTGAGGTCCTTCAGGCGCTCGGCACGGTCGAGCGCGGCGACGACGTAGCTCTCGGCCGACATGCGGCCCGAGCGGATCGCCGCGACGACGTCCCCCGAGCTCATCGCCAGCATCTCCGCCGGCGTCGGCGCCCGCCGCTCCGACATCGACTGGCAGCCGGCGATGGCCCCCAGTCCGGCCGAGGCGGTGGCGGCGGCGCCGGCCTTGAGGACCAGTCGACGACTCGGGTGGCGGCTCATGCGGTCTCCTGGGGGCGCTTGGCGACGAGCGTCAGGATGTCATAACTTGCGACCAGCTCGTCGGCCTGGTTGGTGACCTGCACGTCCCAGGCGACCACGCCCTGCCCCCGCCCCTGCGCGTCCTTGCGGTGGCGGTCGATCTTGCGCTTGCAGGTGAGCCGGGCGCGGATCGTGTCGCCGATGCCGACCGGCTTGACGAAGCGCAGCGTGTCCAGCCCGTAGTTGGCGAGCACCGGCCCTTCGGCGGGCGACACGAAGAGGCCCGCCGCCGCCGAGAGCACGAAGTAGCCGTGCGCGATGCGCTGGCCGAACGCCGACTGCTTCGCCGCGATCTCGTCGAAGTGCATGTAGAAGAAGTCGCCCGAGATGCCGCCGAAGGCGACGATGTCGGCTTCGCTGACGGTGCGCCGGTGCGTGAGCAGCGAGTCGCCGACGGCGAGGTCCTCGAAGTGCTTGCGGAACGGATGCACGTCGCCTTCGTTCACCGCGCCGCCGCGCACGTACTCGCCGCTGACGGCCGTCAGCATCGACGGCGACCCCTGCACCGCGGCGCGCTGCAGGTAGTGCACGACCGCGCGGATGCCGCCGAGCTCCTCGCCACCGCCGGCGCGGCCGGGCCCGCCGTGCTTGAGCATCGGCAGGGGCGAGCCGTGCCCTGTCGATTCGGCCGCCGAGTCGCGGTCGAGCAGGTGCAGGCGGCCGTGCCAGGCGGCCATGCGCGGGATCGCCTTCGCTGCCACGGCGCGGTCGTGCGTCACGAGCGTCGCCACCAGGCTGCCGCGGCCGCGCGCCGCGAGCGCCAGCGCCTCCTCGAAATCGTCGTACGGCATGAGCGTGGACACCGGGCCGAAGGCCTCGATGTCGTGCACCGCGTCGTTGCGCATCGGCTGGCGGCAGAGCAGAAGCGTCGGCGCGAAGAAGGCGCCGTTGCCGACGCCCTCGCCGAGCGGCTGGAAGCCGTCGCTGTCGCCGAAGACGATCTCGTTGCCCTCGGCGAGCCGCGCCACCTGCGCGCCGACGTCGCGCTGCTGCGCCTTCGACGCCAGCGCGCCCATCTTCACGCCTTCGACGGCCGGGTCGCCGACGCTCACCTTGGCGAGCCGGTCGCGCAAGCGCGCAGCGAGGGCGTCGAGATGCCGGCGCGGCACGATGGCGCGGCGGATCGCGGTGCACTTCTGGCCTGCCTTGACGGTCATCTCGCGCGCGACCTCCTTGACGAAGAGATCGAACTCCGGATCGTCGGGCGAGACGTCGGGGCCGAGCAGGGCCGCGTTGAGCGAATCGGCCTCGGCGTTGAACGGGATCGAGCGCGCCAGCAGGTTGGCGTTGCCGCGCAGCTTCAGCGCCGTGTCGGCCGAGCCGGTGAAGGTGACGACGTCGGCGCTCTCGAGCCGGTCGAGCAGGTCCCCGGTGGGGCCGATGACGAGCTGCAGGCTGCCGGCGGGCAGCAGGCCCGACTCCACCATCATCCGCACCGCGGCCTCGGTGAGGTAGCTGGTCGCCGTCGCCGGTTTGGCGATGCACGGCATGCCGGCCAGGAAGGTCGGCGCGAACTTCTCGAGCAATCCCCAGACCGGGAAGTTGAAGGCGTTGATGTGCACGGCGACGCCGCCGCGCGGGACCAGGATGTGCGTGCCGGCGAACTGGCCCTTCTTGCCGAGCGGCATGGCGGGGCCTTCGTGGATGAGGTTGCCCGACGGCAGCTCGTTGCCCGCCATCGAGGCGTAGGCGTAGAGCGTGCCGGTGCCGCCTTCGATGTCGACCCAGCTGTCGCTGCGCGTCGCGCCGGTGTGGCGCGAGATGGCGTAGAGCGTCTCCTTGCGCTCGTTGAGGTACGCCGCCAGCGCCTTCAGCCGCGCCGCCCGCTGCTGGAAGTCGAGGCCGAGCAGAGATGGTCCGCCGGTGCGGCGCGCGAAGTCGAGCGCCTCGCCGAAGTCGATCTCGTCGGCATGGGTGTGATGGATCGCGGCGCCGTCGATGGCGCTGGCGAGCGGGCTGCCCCGCCGCGCGCCGACCCAGCGGTCGGCGATCAGGCTCTGGACGATGGAAAGGTCGGACATGGCAGCCCCTCGGGTCGTGAGTCGCGATGCTCGCTCAGGGTTGGTACTTCCATTGGCCGTTCTCGATCTTCACCATGACGCGCGCGCGCTGGTCGAGGCCGAGGTGGTCGGTGGGCGACATGTTGAAGACGCCGTGCGCGCCCTGCACCTCGCGCGCCGACTCCAGCGCGTCGCGCAGCGCGCTGCGGAACTCGACCGTTCCCGGCCTGGCCTTCTTCAGCGCCTGCTCGGCAGCCACCGCCATCAGCCGACCGGCGTCCCAGGCATGGGCGCCGAAGGTCGAGACCGATCCCTTGCCGTACATCGCCTCGTACTTGTTGACGTACTCCATCGCGCTCGCCTTGACCGGGAAGTTGGCCGGCAGCTGGGCGGCGACGAGCACCGGTCCCGAGGGCAGGAACGTGCCTTCGACGTCCTTGCCGCCGACGCGCAGGAAGTCGTTGTTGGCGACGCCGTGGGTCTGGTAGTACCTGCCGGCGTAGCCGCGCTCCTTCAGCGCCCGCTGCGGCAGGACGGCGGGCGTCCCCGAGCCGGCGATCAGCACGGCGTCCGGCTTGGCGGCCGCGATCTTCAGCGCCTGCCCGGTCACTGACGTGTCGGTGCGCGCGTAGCGCTCGCTGGCGACGATCGTCAGCCCCTTGAGCGGCGCGATCTTGCTGAACTCCTGAAACCAGCCCTCGCCGTAGGCGTCGGCGAAGCCGATGAAGCCGACCGTCTTCACGCCGGCGCTGGCCATGTGGCTGGCGATGGCGAGCGACATCATGATGTCGTTCTGAGGTGTCTTGAAGACCCACTTCCGCTTGGCGTCGACGGGCTCGACGATGCGCGCCGAGGCGGCGATCGAGATCATCGGCGTCTGCGCCTCGGCGACGACGTCGATCATCGCCAGCGAGTTCGGCGACGTCGACGAGCCGAGGACGACGTCGACCTTGTTCTCGGTGATGAGCTTCCTGGTGTTGGCGACGGCCGTCGTGGTGTCCGAGGCGTCGTCGAGGACGATGTAGTTCACCTTCTGGCCGCCGATCGTCTGCGGCATCAGCGCGACCGTGTTCTTCTCGGGGATGCCCAGCGACGCGGCCGGGCCCGTCGCCGAGACGGTCACGCCGACGTTGATGTCGGCAGTCGCGAGCGTGGACGCCGCGGCGAGGCCGAGCGCGACGAGGAAAGTTCTGAAGCTGGACATGCGGTGTCTCCGTTGCGGTGATTCGAGGGGGAAAGGGGACGGCGGGGTGCCACGACGGCGGGCACGCCCCCGAAGAACAGGTCGGCGACGACGGGCGCCATGTCGGCGTGGCTGAGGGCGCCCTTGGGCTGCAGCCAGGTGAACATCCAGTTCATCATGCCGAAGAGCAGCATGGCGAGCGGCTTCTCCAGACCCGCACCGCGCAGCTCCGGCCGGACCGCGGCGATGGCGTCGGCGAAGGCGGCGACGACCTTGCGCTCGCCGCCCAGGATCCGCCGCCGTTCGGCCGGCGCCAGGAAGCGGACGTCCTCGGTGAGGACGCGGTGCTCGTTCTGCGAATGGGCGTACACGGCCAGGAAGGCGGCGATCAGCGCCCGCACCCGCGCCTCGGGCCCGTGCCTCGCTTCGCCGACCTCGTCGATCAGGGCGAGCAGGCGGGCGATGTGCCCGGCGGCGATCTCCACCAGGAGCTGGTGCTTGTCGCGCACGTAGTGGTAGAGCGAGGGCTTCGAGACGCCGCAGGCCTCGGCGACCTCGTTCATCGTCGTCGCCGTGTAGCCGTGGCGGGCGAACAGCTCGGCGGCGCGCGCGAGGATCGTCTCGCGCTGCAGCTCGTAGCCTCGGGCCCGTCCGCGCGGCATGCCTATCGCTCGTCGAAGGAGATGACCAGGCGCTCGCTCAAGGGATGCGACTGGCAGGTGAGCACGAACCCCGCGGCGACCTCGTGCTTCTCGAGCGCGAAGTTGCGTTCCATGCGGACCTCGCCCTCGAGCAGCTTGGCGCGACAGGTGCAGCAGACGCCCGACTTGCACGAGAACGGCACCTCGAGCCCGGCCGCCGCCGCCGCCTCGAGCACGTTGCCCTGGTACGCGTGGTACTCGATCTCGCGCCGCACGCCGTCGCGGATGACGACGATGGTGGCGTCGGCGGCATCGCCCTCGCGCGGCGCGTGCGCCGCCGCCCGCGCTGCCGGGTTCTCCTCGGGAACCCCGAAGCGCTCGACGTGGATCCGGTCGGCATCGATGCCCGCCGCCAGGAGCGCGGCCTCGGCTTCGTCGTTCACGCCGTGCGGCCCGCAGACGAAGGCGTGGTCGATGGAGCCGGGATCAACGACGCTGCCGAGGAACTCGCCGAGCTTGTCGCGCGACAGCCGGCCGTGGAAGAGCGGCAGATCCGTCGCCTCCTGCGAGAACAGCATGTGCAGGGTCAGCCGCGACAGATAGCGGTTCTTCAGGTCCTCGAGCTCCTCGAGGAACATCGTCGAGCGCTGGCGGCGGTTGCCGTAGATGAGGGTGAAGCGCGACGCCGGCTCGGCCGCGAGCACCGTCTTCATGATCGACAGGATGGGCGTGATGCCGCTGCCGCCGGCGATGCCGAGATAGTGGCGCGACTGCGTCGGGTCGACCGGAACGAAGAAGCGGCCTTCGGGCGCCATCACCTGGATCGTGTCGCCGGGCCGCAGTCTGTCGTTGACCCAGGTCGAGAAGCGGCCGCCGGGGACCTTGCGGACGCCGACGCGCAGCTCGCCGTCGTGGGTGCCGGCGCAGATCGAGTAGGAGCGCCGCTCGTCGCTGCCGTCGACCGTCTCGCGCAGCGTGAGGTGCTGGCCGTGCGAGAAGCGGAACTGCTCGGCGAGCTCGTCCGGAACCTCGAACGCGACGACGACGGCCTCGTCGGTCTCCGGCCGCACGCTCTTCACGCGCAGCGGATGGAAGTGCAGGCTCGTCATGACCGGGCGCCGGGCCGCCCCCAGCCCGGCCAAGCCCCCTCGGGGGGCAGCGAACGCAGTGAGGCGCGCGTCATATCGGCTTGAAGTGCTCGAACGGCTCGCCGCAGGCGCGGCAGCGCCAGAGCGCCTTGCAGGCGGTGGCGCCGAAGGCGGCCAGCCGCTCGGTGTCGGCGCTGGCGCAGCGCGGGCAGGCCAGGGCCGGCGGTGCCCGGCGCGCGAAGCGGATCGGCGTGCCGCGGGACTCGTCGACGGGGCCGGGCGGCGAGATGCCGTAGGCGCGGAGCTTCTGCCGGCCGGCGTCGCTCATCCAGTCGGTCGTCCAGGCCGGGGCACGGCGCAGGCGCACGACGACCGGGCCCAGGCCGGCGGCGTCGAGCGCCTCGACGATGCTTTGCTCGATCACCTCGGTCGCCGGGCAGCCGGAGTAGGTCGGCGTGACCACGACCTCGAGCCCGGGGCCGATCTCGACGACGTCGCGGACGATGCCGAGGTCGATCACCGACAGCACCGGCACTTCGGGATCGAGCACGCCGTCGAGCACCGACCAGGCCCGATCGACGCGCGAGTCCCGGCTTGACATCCCCGGCCCGCCAGTTGCGCCGTGAATGCCGGCGTCCGCCGCCGCGCTGGCCGCTGCGCTCACCACACCCCGCCCGGAAACGCCCGCTGCAGGTGCTGCATCTCGGCGAGGATGTAGCCCAGGTGCTCGCTGTGCCGGCCGCTCTTGCCGGTGCTGCGGAAGGCGCGCTCGGCCGGCGCTGCCAGGCCAGCCTCGGCGAGCACGGCCGCCATGCGCTCGTTCCAGGGCTCGCGCAGGTCGGCCCAGCGCGGGCCCAGGCCGGATGCGGCGGCGGCCTCGTCGATCGCGTCGGCCTCGAACAGCTCGGCCATGTACGGCCACAGGTGGTCGAGCGCTGCCTTCATGCGCGCCGTCGACTCCGGCGTGCCGTCGCCGAGCCGCACCACCCAGTCGGCGGCGTGCTCGCGGTGGTAGCGCGCCTCCTTGACCGCCTTGCCGGCGATCGCCGCCAGCTCGGAGTCGGTCGACCGCTCGAGGCGGCCCCACAGCAGCTCGAGGAACACGGCGACGGCGCAGTTGCGCACGACGGTGACGGCGAAGTCGCCGCGCGGCAGCTCGACCAGCGTGCAGTTGCGGAAGTCGCGCTCCTCGCGCAGGAAGGCGAGCTGGTCTTCGTCGTGCCGCTCGCCGCCGCGCTCGGCCTCGAGCTGGCCGGCGCGCGTCAGTACCGCACGCGCCTGGCCGACGAGGTCGAGGGCCATGTTGGTGAGGGCGATGTCTTCCTCGACGATGGGCGCGTGGCCGCACCACTCGCCGAGCCGCTGGGCCAGGATCAGGCAGGTGTCGCCGATGCGCAGCAGGTACTGCACGCCCGGGTCGGCGGAGACGGTGATCGAGGCAGCCGGCATCACATGTGGTCGAGCGACTTCGGCAGCTCGTAGAACGTCGGGTGGCGGTAGACCTTGTCTTCCATCGGATCGAACCACGCGGCCTTGTCGCCCGGGTCCGACGCGACGATCTGGTCCGAGCGGACGACCCAGATGCTGGTGCCTTCCTGGCGCCGCGTGTAGACGTCGCGGGCGAGCTGGACGGCCATCTGCGGGTCGGCCGCATGCAGGCTGCCGCAGTGCTTGTGATCGAGGCCCGCCTTGCTGCGCACGAACACCTCCCAGAGCGGCCACTCGGTCCGCTTCGCCGGCTTGCCGATCGGCTCGGCCGGCGGGCCGGGGATCGTCCCCGGCGTCACGGCCGGGCTCATGCCGCCTCCCGGAACGCTTGCTTGTCGGCGTGCGCGAGGGCCGCGTCGCGGACCCAGGCGCCGTCTTCCCAGGCTTTGACGCGGGCCGCCAGGCGCTCGCGATTGCAGGGCCCGTCGCCGCCGACGACGCGCCAGAACTCGGCCCAGTCGATGGCGCCGAAGTCGTACGACTGCCGTTCCTCGTTCCAGCGCAGCTCGGGGTCGGGGAGACTGACGCCGAGGATCTTCGCCTGCTCGGCGGTGGCGTCGACGAACTTCTGGCGCAGGTCGTCGTTGCTGATGCGCTTGATGCCCCAGCGCATCGACTGCTCGGAGTTCGGCGACTCGCTGTCGGGCGGGCCGAACATCATCAGGCTCGGCCACCACCAGCGGTCGACCGCGTCCTGGACCATCGCCTTCTGCGCGTCGGTGCCCTTGGTCATCAGCGTCAGCAGCGACTCGAAGCCCTGGCGCTGGTGGAACGACTCCTCGCGGCAGATGCGCACCATCGCCCGCGCGTACGGCGCGTACGAGCAGCGGCAGAGCGGCACCTGGTTCATGATCGCCGCGCCGTCGACCAGCCAGCCGATGACGCCCATGTCGGCCCAGGTCAGCGTCGGGTAGTTGAAGATCGAGCTGTACTTGGCCTTGCCCGAATGCAGCGCGTCAAACAGCTGGTCGCGCGAGGTGCCGAGCGTCTCGGCGGCGGCATACAGGTACAGGCCGTGGCCGGCCTCGTCCTGGACCTTGGCGAGCAGGATCGCCTTGCGCTTGAGCGTCGGCGCGCGGCTGATCCAGTTGCCCTCGGGCAGCATGCCGACGATCTCGGAGTGGGCGTGCTGGCTGATCTGGCGCACCAGCGTCTTGCGGTAGTGCTCGGGCATCCAGTCCTTGGCCTCGATGAACTCGCCGGCGTCGATGCGGGCGTCGAAGGCCTCCTGGCGGGCCATCTCGTCGGCCGATCGCACCGGCGGCTTGCCGGCCTCGAGCCCCTCCTTGCCCATCGTGTCCATCGCTTGCGTGTACATGGCGTGGTCCTACTTCTTGCGTTGATCGACGACGCGGCGTGCCTTGCCGACGAGCGTGCGCTCGAGCGTGCCGGGCAGGCCGACGTCGACCGTCGTGGTGATGCCGATGAGGCTCTTGATGCGCTGCTGCAGCCACGCGCCGAGCGCCTCGCGGCTCTCGGACTGGTGCTGCGGCAGCACCTCGCAGCGGACCTGCACCGCGTCGAGGTTGCCCTCGCGCGTGACGACGAGCTGGTACTGCCCCGAGAGCTGGCCGTGGCCGAGGACGATCTCCTCGATCTGGGTCGGGAACAGGTTGACGCCGCGGATGATCAGCATGTCGTCGCTGCGGCCGACGATCTTGCCCATGCGTCGCATCGCCCGGGCGGTCGGCGGCAGCAGCCGGGTCAGGTCGCGCGTGCGGTAGCGGATCGCCGGCAGCGCTTCCTTGGTGAGGGTCGTGAAGACGAGCTCGCCTTCCTGGCCGTCGGGCAGGACCTCGCCCGTGTCGGGATCGATGATCTCCGGATAGAAGTGGTCCTCCCAGACGACCGGGCCGTCCTTGGTCTCGATGCACTCGCTGGCGACCCCCGGGCCCATAACCTCGGAGAGGCCGTAGATGTCGACCGCATCGATGCCCGATTGCGACTCGATCTCGTGCCGCATGGCCTCGGTCCAGGGCTCGGCGCCGAAGATGCCGACCTTCAGGCTGGTCGAGCGCGGGTCGATGCCCTGGCGCGTGAATTCCTCGATCAGCACCTGCATGTACGAGGGCGTGACCATGATGATCTGCGGCTGCAGATCCGTGATCAGCTGCACCTGCTTCTCGGTCTGTCCGCCCGACATCGGGATCACAGTGCAGCCGGCGCGCTCGGCCCCGTAGTGGGCGCCGAGGCCGCCGGTGAAGAGCCCGTAGCCGTAGGCGACATGGACCATGTCGCCGGGGCGACCGCCGGCCGCGCGGATCGAGCGCGCGACGAGGTCGGACCAGGTGTCGATGTCGCGCAGCGTGTAGCCGACCACCGTCGGCTTGCCGGTGGTCCCCGACGACGCATGGATGCGCGCGACGCGCTCCCTCGGCACCGCGAACAGGCCGAACGGATAGTTGTCGCGCAGGTCGCTCTTCACGGTGAACGGGAAGCGCGCCAGGTCGGCGAGCGTTCGGCAGTCGTCCGGATGCACGCCCTTCGCGTCGAAGGCGGCGCGGTAGTGCGGCACGTTGTCGTAGGCGTGGCGCAGGCTCCAGCGGAGCCTTTCGAGCTGCAGCGCCTGCAGCTCGTCGCGACTGGCCCGCTCGATGGGCTCGAGCTCGCCGGGAACGGAACGCCTGACCGTCACGTCGACTCCTCCGCGCCGGCGGACCCGGAACCCACCGGCACGACCGTCCGGCCCTTCAGCGCCGCCGAGCGGCCGCGCACGAGCGCGATCCGCGCCCCGTCCTGGTTGGTGACGACCATGTCGTAGACGCCGGTGCGCCCGCCGCGCGAGACCTCGTTGGCCTCGGCGGTGAGCACGTCGCCGCTGCGCGCCGGTGCCAGGAACTCCACCGCGAGTCCGGAAGCGACGGTGACCTGGTTGTTCGAGTTGCAGGCGAAGGCGAATGCCGAATCGGCCAGCGTCGTGATGAAGCCGCCGTGACAGATCTCGTGGCCGTTCAGCATGTCGTCGCGCACCGTCATCTGCAGGCGGGCCGTGCCGGCGCCGATCGCCAGCAGCCGCATGCCGAGGCCACGCGAGGCGCGGTCGGCGGCGAACATGTGCCGGCCGACGACCTCCGGCGAGGGCCCATCCGGGACCACGGCAGCGGGTGGCGTGCCGGCGCCTCGCAAGGCCACTCCTTCGCCCTTCATCGGTCGCTGAACACGGGCGGACGCTTCGCCAGGAAGGCGGCGAGGCCTTCGTGGAAGTCGTGCGCGTAGCCGAGCCGGCGCTGCACGTCGGCCTCGTGGCTGAGCGCCGCGGGCAGGTCGAGATGCTGCGACGCGTCCATCGCCTGGCGCGTGCTCGCCAGAGCCTGCGTCGGCATCGCCGCGAGGCGAGCTGCGAGCGCCGCGACCTCGTCGGCGAAGACGGCGTCGTCGACGCACTTCCAGATGAGGCCGATGCGCGCCGCTTCCTCGCCGCCGAGCTTGTCGCCCAGCATCGCCAGGGCCAGGGCGTGACCGCGTCCCACCAGGCGCGGCAGCAGCCAGGTGCCGCCGCAATCCGGGATGAGGCCGATCTTGGCGAAGGCCTGCACGAAGCTCGCCGAGCGGGCGGCGAGCACGATGTCGCAGCACAGGGCGAAGTTGGCGCCGGCGCCGGCGGCGACGCCGTTCACCGCCGCGACGACGGGCACGGGCATGGAGCGGATGCGCAGGGCGAGCGGCTTGTAGTAGCGCTCGATGGCGGCGCCGACGTCGGTGGGCGTGGCGCCCTTCTCGAGATTCGGGGCCACGGAAGGGTCGGCGAGGTCCTGGCCGGCACAGAAGCCGCGGCCGCTGCCGGTGACCACGACGCAACGAACGCTCGCATCGTCCGCGGCGGCGTTCAGCGCCGCCAGTAGCTCGCCGTGCATCGGGGCCGTGAAGCTGTTCAGGGCCTTCGGGCGGTGCAGCGTCAGCGTGCGGACGGGCCCGGCATCCATGACCAGCACTGTGGGTTCTTCCATGGGCCTCCTCAGCAAACTCGACCGACCGGTAGGTAAAGTATACGGCAGGGCGGAAACCTGGCCGACGTCCTCGTTCCAGCCTCAGGTCTTCGCCAGGAAGGCCAGCAGGCGTCGTTCCGCGGTGACGAGGCCGCCCCGCCGCGCCGGCGACAGCCTGGAAAGCTGCTCCGGGTCGGCGATCGACGCCAGCGTCTGCAGCACGTGCGGATGCACGTACGACTTCTTGCACACCGCGACGGTGTTGCCGAGCCGCTTGGCGACGTCCGCCAGCAGCTGGTTGGCGGTGCGCCGGCACGAGGCATCGGCGGCGCATTGCTCGGCCCAGAGGTCGAGCGCATGCACCGTGGCGTGCCAGGTGCGGAAGTCCTTGGCCGTGAAGTTCGCGCCGGCGGCCTCGCGGATGTAGTCGTTGACGTCGGCCGAGTCCACGACGTGACGGCCGCCGGCCTCGTCCTCGTACTGGAACAGCTCCTGCCCGGGCATCGCCTGGCAGCGCCGCACGACCCGAGCGACGCGCGGATCCTCGAGCGCGACCTCGTGCTCGATGCCGCTCTTGCCGCGAAAGCGCAGGCGCAGCTTGCTGCCTTGCACGGCCGCGTGCCGGTTGCGCAAGGTGGTCAGCCCGAACGAGCGATTGCTGCGCGCGTACTCCTCGTTGCCGACCCGGATCAGGGTCGTGTCGAGCAGGCGGACGATCGTCGCCAGCACTGTCGTGCGGCCCGGGCGCGAGCCGACGGGCGCGTCGAGATCGGCCTTGACGCGGGCGCGGATCCGCGGCAGGGCGGCGCCGAACTCGAGCATGCGCTCGAACTTGTCGGCGTCCTTCGCCAGGCGCCACTCCGGGTGGTAGCGGTACTGCTTGCGGCCGCGCGCGTCACGCCCGGTCGCCTGCAGGTGCCCGCGCGGATTGGCGCAGATCCAGACGTCCTCGTAGGCCGGCGGGATGGCGAGCGAGCGGATCCGCTTCAGCGTCGCCTCGTCCCGAATCTTCTTTCCGTCCGGACCTCGGTAGACGAAGTCGTCGCCGGCGCGGATCCGGCGAATGCCGGGCGTCCTCTCGTCGCTGACCCAGACCAGCCCGGGGGGCGCCGGCGCCTCGACGACCGGCGACGACGAGGCAGGCTCTCGCGTCCGCAGTGCCGCCGCGCTCCTCATCGAGCGACGGCGGGCGGGGGCGCCGCGGGCGGCTCCTTCACGGGTGCCGGTGCATCCGGACTCGTCGGATCCTCGACCGCCGGCGGGATGCCGGTGGGCGTGTCGGGCGTCGGCGGCAGCGGCGGCGGATCCTTCGGCGTCGGCACGGGCTCGGGCGTCGAGTGGAGCTCGATCGAGCGGGACACCATGCTTGACGTTGAAGCCACGGCGGCTTCGGGCAACCGTCATGCCACCCGAAGCCTGCGGGCCCGCGTCTTGCCCGGGGCGCCGCGCCACCCCACGACCGAATCAGGACGCCACCCACCCGATGACGCGCACCGAACCGCCGCGCCGCAGCCCGTCTCCCCAGCCCTGGCGCACGCCGCTGCGCAAGCTCCTCAAGACCACGTTCGGGCTGCAGCACCTGCGCGCCGGCCAGGAAGCGGCGATCGACAGCGTCATGGCCGATCGGCCGACACTGGCGGTGATGCCGACGGGTGCCGGCAAGTCGCTGTGCTACCAGCTCCCGGCCTTGCTGCGGCCCGGTGCCACGCTGGTGATCTCGCCCTTGATCGCCCTGATGAAGGACCAGTGCGACAAGCTGCGCGAGATGGGCGTCGAGGCGGTGGAGCTCAACAGCGCCGTGTCCGCGGACGACATCGCGACGGCCGAGGCGTCGATCGCCGCGGGCAGGGCGAAGATCGTCTTCACCACCCCCGAGCGACTCGCCGACAACGATTTCCTCGAGAAGATCGCGGCGCAGCGCACGAGCCTGCTCGTCGTCGACGAAGCGCACTGCATCTCGCAGTGGGGCCACGACTTCCGCCCCGCGTTCCTCGAGATCGGCGGCGCCGTCGAGCGGCTGGGGCGGCCGACGATCCTCGCCCTCACGGCGACGGCCACCGATGCGGTGATCGAGGACATCGCCCACCAGCTCGGCGTCGCGCGCTTCAACGTCATCAACACCGGCATGTACCGGCCGAACCTGCACTACCGCGTCCTGCAGGTCACGAACGAGGACGAGAAGCTCGCCCGCGCCGTCGCCATCGTCGCGGCGAGCGAGGGCGCCGGGCTGGTCTACGCTGCGACGGTCAAGGGTGCCGAGACCGTGCACGCGGCGCTCGCCGCGGCGGGCGTGCGCGCCGCCCTCTACCACGGCAAGCTGGGCGCAGCGGCGCGGCGCGAGCAGCAGGACGCCTTCATGAACGGCGAGATGCGCCTCATGGTGGCGACCAACGCCTTCGGCCTCGGCATCGACAAGGCCGACACGCGCTTCGTCCTGCACTACCAGATGCCCGGGGGCCTCGATGCCTACTACCAGGAATCGGGGCGTGCCGGCCGCGACGGCGAGGTCGCCGACTGCACCCTGCTCTTCCTGCGCAGCGACAAGGCCGTCCAGCAGTTCTTCCTCGCCGGCAAGTACCCGGCGCGCGAGGACGTGGCCGACCTGTACGGCGCCCTGCAGCAGGGCCGCGACCGCGGCGAGCCGTGGACGCTCGCGGCGCTGCAGGAGGCGCTAGATCGGCCGAAGGCCAAGCTGCAAGTGGCGCTGCGCCTGCTGCGCCATCAGGGCGTGGTCCGGCAGGACCGCGAAGGCCGCCTTTCGCTGACGCGTGCCGGCCTGGACGCCGATGCCCTCGAGAAGCTGCTCGAGACCTATCGCGAGAAGCGGGAGCACGATCGCGAGATGCTCGAGCGCATGGTCTTCTACGGCCAGACGGGGCACTGCCGCTGGAAGGTGCTGCTGGAGAACTTCGACGAGGCGGAGCGTCTCTCGGCGTGCGGCACCTGCGACAACTGCGCGCGCATCGCCGCCGCCTTCGCCGCGGCGCAGTCGTCTGCCGCCCGGGAAGACGACCGGCCGGAGCCAGCGTCGGCACGCGCCGACGCGCCGGCGTTCGCGCGCGGGGATCCGGTCACGGTGCCGCGCTACGGGCGCGGCCTGGTCGACGCCTGCGACGCCGAGGGCGTGACGGTGGTGTTCCCGGGCGGCGAGCGTCGCATGTTCCTGGCGTCCTTCGTGCGGCGCGAACAGCGCCTCGGCAGGCGGCAGCAAAAGTTACCGCAAGCCGTGCCCGAGCCTTCCTGAGCGGCCCTTGCGCGACCCGTCCGGGCGAGGCGTTCTCCCTCGTGGCGGGAGCGGCGATCCGGCTTGGCACAGGTGTTGCTCTCTGCTGCCCCCCAGACGCTGCCCATGGCCCTCGGCCAGGCCCTTTCAGCACCCCTTGAAAAGAGCACAGATCCGATGACGATGCCCACCCTGCAGACCGGCCAGCGACAACAGCACACCGTCACGCCGCGCCTGCAACACGCCGTTCGCCTGCTTCAACTCTCGTCGCTCGACTTCGCACAGGAAGTGCAGGATGCGATGGGCCGCAACCCCTTCCTTGAGGTCGAGGATTCGCCGCAGGACGCGGGGCGCGTCGACACCGCCGGCTCCGGCGTCGACGGCGAGCCGCGCGGCATCGACTTCGAGCCGACCGCCGCCATCACCGACTCCCCCTACGAGCGCGATCCCTGGCAGCAGTCCTCGGCCAGCGTCCGCACGCAGGGCTCGGAAGCGGACGTCGGCGCCCTCGACCTGATCCCCGCCGACATCGGACTGCGCCAGCACCTGCGCAGCCAGATCAACGTCCTGCCGCTCAACGAGCGCGATCACGCCCTCGCCTGCGCCCTCGTCGAGTCGCTCGACGACGACGGCTACCTTCGCATCTCGCTCGACGAGATCGCCATGACCAGCGGCATGACGCCCGCCGTCGAGGACGACGAGATGCAGATCGCGCTGAAGCGCGTGCAGTCGCTCGATCCGGCAGGCGTCGGCGCCCGCAACGTCGCCGAGTGCCTGCTCCTGCAGCTCAACGCCTCGCAAGACTCCGACGAGTGCCAGCTCGCCTGCGAGATCATCTCCAACCATCTCGACCGCCTGGCGCAGCACGACGTCAACGGGCTGGCTCGGCTGCTGAAGCGGCCGGCGGCCGACATCGAGGCTGCCTGCGAGCGCATCCGCCACCTCAATCCGCGTCCGGGCTGGAGCGTCGAGTCGACCTCGACGCAGTTCATCACGCCCGACGTGATCGTGCGCAAGGTGCGGGGCCGCTGGACGGCGACGCTGAACCGCGCCGTCGTGCCGCGCGTCAAGCTGAACCAGACCTATGCCTCGATGTTCCAGGAGCATCGCAACGGCCAGCACGGCGAGCTCGCCCAGCACCTGCAGGAAGCGCGCTGGACGGTCAAAAACGTGCAGCAGCGGTTCTCGACCATCCTGATGGTGGCCGAGGCCATCCTGAAGCGCCAGCACCACTTCCTCGAGTTCGGGCCGATGGCGATGAAGCCGCTGGGCCTGCGCGAGATCGCCGCCGAGCTCGGCCTGCACGAGTCGACGGTCTCTCGGGTGACGAACAACAAGTACATGGCCACGCCGGTCGGCGTCTTCGAGCTCAAGTACTTCTTCTCGCGCGAAATGGCCACGGCCAGCGGCGGCGCCTGCTCGGCGACGGCGATCCGCGGCGTGATCAAGGGGATGATCGACGCCGAGAACCCCACCGATCCGCTGTCGGACGCGCAGATCGCGCGACTGCTCGGCCGCCAGGGGCTGAAGGTCGCCCGGCGGACCGTGACCAAGTACCGGCAGCTGCTGAAGGTGGCGTCGGTCGAGCGCCGCCGCCGCCTCGCCGTCCCCGCCGGCGCCGAAGCCGCCTGACGTGCCGCCCTCCCCGATCCGGTCCGCACGCTCCGCGGCACGGCGTTTGCCGTCGCGCCGGGGGCTGTGCGACCGCGACGCAGCCGGGAGGTGAGGCACCTCGTGTCGAGCATTCCGCAACCCTTGTCGCCGACCGCGGCCGCCGAGCGGCCAGCGGACGCGTCGCCGCGTGCCCGCTTCGACCAGGTCGGCGCCATCGCCGATGCGGCTCCGGTGCTGATCTGGAGCACCTCCTTCGAGGGCGAGGACGACTGGTTCAGCGGTTCCTGGGCCAGCTACACCGGCCGTCCGATCGGCGAGCTGAAAGGCAACGGCTGGGTGCGGTCCGTGCATCCGGAAGACGTCGACCGCTGCCTCGGCATCCAGCAGGCCAGCTTCGAGGCCGGCGCCGCGTTCTCGCTCGACCTGCGCCTGCGCCGCCAGGACGGCGAGTACCGCTGGATGCTCGACAACGCCGTGCCGCGCATGGGCCCGGACGGCGCCGTGGCCGGCTTCGTCGGCACGCTCGTCGACATCCACGACCGAAAGCAGCTCGAGGAAGCGCTTGCCGAGCGGACGCAGCAGCTGCGCCTCGCCGAGCGTCGCCAGGGTCAGTTCCTGGCGATGCTGTCGCACGAGCTGCGCAACCCGCTGGCCCCGATCGCCAACGCCGCCAGCGTGCTGCGAACGCTCGAGCACACCAACCCGATCCTGGTTCGCCTGCGCGAGATCGTCGAGCGGCAGGTCGGGCGCATGAGCCACCTGATCGAGGAGCTGATCGACGTCACCCGGGCGGCGCAGGGCCAGATCACGCTGGTCCGCGAGCCGGTGTCGGTGGAGAGCATCGTCCAGGAGGCGGTCGCCAAGAGCCACGACAAGCTGAACGCCGGCGGCCACACGCTCGAGGTCGACGTCCCCGACGAGCGCCTCTTCGTGCGCGCCGACGGCAGCCGGATGGCGCAGGCGCTGTCGCACCTCGTGATCAACGCCGCCAAGTTCAGCTTCGAGCCAGGCGTCGTCAGGATCGCCGTGCGGCGGGCCGCCCGCACGGTGCAGATCTCCGTCAAGGACCATGGCCAGGGGATCGCCCCGGACTTCCTGCCGCACGCCTTCGAGCTGTTCTCGCAGCAGGACCAGACCCTGGCGCGCAGCCTGGGCGGGCTCGGCGTCGGCCTGACGCTGTCGCGGCGGATCGCCCAGCTGCACGGCGGCGACGTCGAAGGCTTCAGCGACGGTCCCGGCCAAGGCAGCGAATTCGTGCTCTGGCTGCCCCTGATGGAACCGGCTCCCGCGGCCGACGAGCCCGGCGTCCCGAAGCTGAGCGAGAGCTATCGCGTTCTCATCGTCGAGGATCACCCCGACTCGCTGGAGAGCCTGCGGCTGCAGATGGAGCTGTGGGGCACCGAGGTCAGCACCGCGCGCAACGCCAGCGAGGCGGTCGAGGCGGCACGCCGGGTCAAGCCGCAGATCGTGCTCTGCGACATCGGCCTGCCCGACGTCGACGGCCTGCGCCTGGTGGAGGCCCTGCGCCGCGAGCTCGCGGGATCGCCGGTGGTGTTCGCCGCCGTGACCGGCTACGCGGGCGAAGAGGACCAGCAACGCGCCCTCGCGGCCGGCTTCGATTCGTTCTTCGTCAAGCCCCTGAACCCGAACAGCCTCGCCAAGCTGCTGCGCTCGTACGCCGGCCGCCTGAGCTGAGGCGCCGGACTGGCGCGCCTCAGCGCGCTTCGTCGAGAGCGCCGGGCTCGCTGACCGGATCTTCCTCGGCCGCGTATTCCTTCAGCCGGTTGTAGAGCGTCTTCAGGCTGATGCCCAGCGTGGCGGCCGTCTTTTCCTTGTGCCGCCCGAAATGCTCGAGGGTCGCCAGCGTGACCTGGCGCTCGATCTCGGCCAAGGTCATGCCGACGCGCACCGTCACCGTCGGTGCGCTGCCGTTCGAGTTGGCGGCGCCCGGCATCTGCGGCAGGCAGTCGTCGACGATGGTCGTGCCCGGCGCCATGACGTAGGCGCGGTAGATGATGTTGCGCAGCTCGCGGACGTTGCCGCTCCAGCGGTACGAGCTCAGGTTCTTGAGGAGCTCCGGCGCGAAGCGCTTCGGCTGCCCTTCCCGCTCGCCGATCTGCTCCAGGAAGTGCTGGGCGATGAGCGGAATGTCCTCGGCGCGGTCGCGCAGCGGCGGCAGGTGGATGGGGAACACGTTGAGCCGGTACAGCAGGTCCTCGCGGAGCTTCCCGCGCGCCACCGCTTCCATGGGGCTGCGGTTGGTGGCGGCGATGATGCGGACGTCCGTCTCCTGGACCTGCGTGGAGCCGACGCGCATGAAGGTGCCGGTCTCGAGCACGCGCAGCAGCTTGACCTGCAGGTCGAGCGGCATCTCGGTGATCTCGTCGAGGAACAGCGTGCCGCCGCTCGTCCGCTCGAAGAAGCCCAGGTGCTGGCGATCGGCGCCGGTGAAGCTGCCCTTCTCGTGACCGAAGATCTCGCTTTCCATGAGGTGCGGCGAGATCGCACCGCAGTTCACCGCCAGGAAGGCGTTGTTGCGACGGCGGCTCAGCTCGTGCACCGTGCGGGCGACGACCTCCTTGCCGGTGCCGCTTTCGCCGGTGATGAAGACGGTGACCGCGGTTCCGGCGACGCGGACGATCTGCTGGTAGACGCGGCGCATCGCCTCCGAGCGGCCCCAGAGGGCGCCGAAGTGGCCCTCCTTCTCCAGCCCTTCCTCCAGCGAGCCGGCGACGGCCTTGAGCGCCGACGGCTTGGTGACGCGCGACAGGACGCCCTGGAGCTGCTTCAGGCTCATGGGCTTGACGAGGTAGTCGGCGGCGCCGAGGCGAAGCGCCTGGATCGACGTCTCGAGGCTGGCGTGACCGGTGATGAGGACGAGCTCGGCGTTCGGTATCGCCTTCACGTCGTTGAACAGCTCCATGCCGCTGCCGTCGGGCAGCATGAGGTCCAGCAGAATGATGTCCGGCTCCTGCAACGCCATCTGGCGGCGTGCATCGCGCAGGGAGCCGGCGGTGGCGACCGTGAAGCCTTCGTTGGCGATCAGCATCGCCATCGTCTCGGCTGCATCAGAGTCGTCGTCGACCAGGAGGGCGTGGGGCACTCGGGAAAACTCCTTTGAGGGGACTGTCAGTATGGCACCGCGACGGGCCGGTTCCGAGACCGCGACTGATGCTAGGCGCCGGGTCGCCGGGCCAGCAGCCCAGGCCGCCGGATTCGCCCGTCGGACGAAGACTACGGGAACCCTCCGTGCCGCAGTCGCCGGTTACCGCCGGGGCGGCGCGTTGCCGGCTCGCACCGCATCCATTTTGCCTGCGTATCCTCCGCCGCCATGAACCACCTGCGCCTGCTCGTCGGCCTGCGCCGCCATCCGTCCGGCGTGCTCCTCGCGACGCAGCTGCTCGCGCTCGTGCTGTATCCGTTCATCGAGAACACGGACGTCGGGCGCATCTGCTTCGGCATCTTCGGCATCGTCGTCCTGATCGCCACCCTTCGCATCGTGCACCGGACGCCGTTCACCACCTGGCTCGGTGCAGGCATCGCGGTGCCGGCGATCATCCTGCTCGTCCTGCAGATGACGTCGCCGCAGCCGCGGTTCGCCGCCTGGTCGGCCGGGCTCGAGTCGATCTTCTATTTCTACGCCGCCGGCAGCCTCATCGCGTACATGCTGGCCGATCGCTACGCCACCACGGACGAGCTGTTTGCCGCCGCGGCGACCTTCACCCTGCTCGCCTGGGCTTTCGCCTACCTGTTCCTGATGGTCCAGGCGCTGCAGCCCGGCTCGTTCACGGGGACCCGGCTGCCCGGGGAGCCGCGCAACTGGACCGAGCTGATGTTCCTCAGCTTCGCGCTGCTGTCGAGCACCGGCATCGGCGACGTGCTGCCGGTGAGCGGGCCGGCGCGGGGGCTGGCCAGCGTCGAGATGTTCGTCGGCGTGATGTATCTCGCCTCGGTGGTCTCGCGCCTGATCGGGCTGACCCTGCAGGACCGGCGCGAGACGCGGCGGTAGTCCTCGGTCCTTGTCCTCATTCCTCGGCCGGGGGCTTGCCCGCGAACGCACGCTGCAGCAGCCGGCGCACGGGCACCAGCTCCAGCGGCCGCGGATTCGGGTACTGGTCCTTCACCGCGAGCGCCGCCGCCCGGTCGAGATCTTCCGCCTGCATGCCGATGCTCTGCAGCGCGGTCGGGCCGCCGTGCCGTGCGTTCAGGTCGAAGAAACCGCGCGCGGCCGATGCCGCTTGCAGCGCACCTGCCATCGTCTGCATGGCCCGCGGCACGGCGGCGGCGTTGTAGCCGATGGCGTGCGGCAGGATGACGGCGTGCACCTCCGCGTGCGGCAGCCCGAAGCTGCCGCCGAGCGTATGGCAGAGCTTGTGATGCAGGCCCACCGTGATGCTGCCCATGACGGTGCCGCACAGCCAGGCGCAGACGAGCGCATCGCCGCGGGCCTCGAGGTCGCCGGGATCGCGCTGCAATCGCGGCAGGGTCGCGGCGCCGAGGCGGATGCCCTCTTCGGCCATCAGGTCGACGAGCGGGTTGCCGTCGGGCGCGTACAGGCCCTCGGCGGCGTGCGCCAGCGCATTCATCAGGCTGACGCGGGTGACGGCGAACGGTAGCCCGGCCGAGAGCTCGGCGTCGTACACGACGCAGACCGGGTAGACGCGCAGGTCGCGGCCCGTGCGTTTCAGGCCTGCCTCGGTGAGGCCGTACATCGAGGTCATCTCGCTGCCGGCGTAGGTGGTCGGGACGGCGATGATCGGCAGGCCGCTCTCGAAGGCCACCGCCTTGGCCAGCCCCGTCGTGGAGCCGCCGCCGACGGCCACCGTGCAGTCGGCGCCGACGCGCCGGGCCTCGTCGCAGGCGGCGCGCGCCACCTCGACCGGCACGTGCATGGCCGCCTGCGCGAAGACGCCGGCGACCCGGGCGCCGATCGCCGCCGCGGCGCGCGCTGCGAGCGCCGCCTGGCCGGGAGTCGACAGCAGCAGCGCGCGCGACAGGCCGAGCCGGTCGAGCTCGGCGCCGAGCCGCTGCAGCGTGCCGGCGCCGAAGACGACGCGCGGCAGGCGCGTGTCGAGCACGAACTCGCGCATCGCCTCAGGCGTCGACGCTGCCCGTGCGCTGCGGCCAGAGGCTGCGGAAGGGATGCAGCTCCTGGCGGGCGTAGACACCGGCCCGGGTGAAGGGCTCGTCGCGCAGCCACGCCGTCGCCGCCGCGCGGCTGTCGAAGTCGACGACCAGCAGGCTGCCGGTCATCGTCTCGCCGTCGTCGGCCAGGAGCGGACCGGCGACGCAGATCCTGTCGGCCACCGCCGCCAGGTACGCCTTGTGCGCCGGCCGGTGCTGCAGCCGCAGCTCGCCGGCGCCGGCACGGTCGACGAGCAGGAAGGCGAACAGCATGGCGCTCCTCAGTGCGCGCCGCCGTGGCGCTGGCGCAGGATCTTCGCGCCCTCGACCATCGCCCGCAGCTTGCCGACGGCACGATCGCGCGGCAGGTACTTCATGCCGCAGTCGGGCGCGAGGATGACGTTTTCCGCCTTCACGTAGGGCAGCGCCCGCTCGATCCGCGCCACGACCGTCTCCGGCGTCTCCACCTCCGGGTCGGAGAGGTCGATGCAGCCGACCATCAGCCGCTTGCCCTCGAGTCCTTTGAGGGCCGAGCAGTCGAGCTTCGACTGCGCGGTCTCGAGCGACACCTGCCGGCAGCTGCACTGGGCCAGCTCGGGCAGGAAGGAGTAGCCGCTCGGCCGCTCGTGGATGATCGCCGCGTAGCCGAAGCAGATGTGCACGGCGGTCGTCCCGGTCACGCCCTCGAGCGCCCGATTCAGCGCCTTCAGCCCATACAGGCGTGCCTTCTCCGGTCGCGCCTGCATGTACGGCTCGTCGATCTGGACGACGTCGGCACCGGCCGCGAACAGGTCCTTGATCTCCTCGTTGACGGCGGCGGCATAGTCCATCGCCGCCTCCTCCTCGCTGCCGTAGAAGTCGTTCTGCGCCTGCTGCAGCATCGTGAACGGGCCGGGCACGGTGATCTTCGTCATGCGCGTGGTGTTCGCGCGCAGGAACTTCAGGTCGTCGACCTCGACGGCGTGACGGCGGCGGATGCGGCCGACGATGCGCGGCACCGGGTTGGGATGGCCCGAGCGGTCGAGCGCGGTGCCCGGGTTGTCGAGGTCGACGCCGTCGAGCGCGGTCGCGAAGCGGTTGGAGTAGCTCTCGCGGCGGATCTCGCCGTCGCTGACGATGTCGAGGCCCGCCTCCTCCTGAGCGCGGATGGCGATCAAGGTGGCGTCGTCCTGCGCCTCGGCCAGGTGCTCGGGCGGGATGCGCCAGAGCTCCTGGGCGCGCACGCGCGGTGGAAAGCGGCCGGCGAGCTTGGCGCGGTCGATCAGCCACTCGGGCTGCGGGAAGCTGCCGACGATGGTCGTGGGAAACAGCATGGTGAAACTCCAGTTCAGAAGGGTCAGACGCCCAGGTAGGCGCGTTGTATCTCGGGTCGGGCGAGCAGGTCGGCCGGCGTTCCGGTGGCCACGATGCGGCCTTCCTCGAGCACGTAGGCGCGGTGGCTCACTTCCATCGCCATGGCGACGTTCTGCTCGACGAGCAGGACCGCCATGCCCTCGGCGTTGATCCGGCGGATGGCGCGCAGCATGTCGTGGACGATGAGCGGCGCCAGGCCGAGCGAGGGCTCGTCGAGGAGGAGGAGGCGCGGCCGCGCCATCAGCGCCCGGGCAATGGCGACCATCTGCTGCTGGCCCCCGGAGAGGTCGCCTGCGGGGCTGGCGAGCTTTTCCTGCAGCACAGGGAACAGGTCGATGGCCGCGGCCAGCGACTCGGCCCGGCGCGCCTTGGCCGCCGGCAGGTAGCTGCCGAGCTCGAGGTTCTCGAGCACGCTCATGCGGGTGAAGAGGCGCCTCCCCTCGGGGACGAGGGCGATGCCGGCCTCGCAGAAGCGGTGCGGCGCGAGCCTGGTGATGTCGCGCCCTTCGAAGACGATGCGGCCGCCGCGCGTCGCCTGGATGCCGGCGATGGCGTTGATGAGGGTCGTCTTGCCGGCGCCGTTCGGGCCGACGACGCAGAGCAGCTCGCCTCGCCGCACCTGGAGCGACACGCCCCAGAGCGCCGGCGCCGCGCCGTAGGCGACCTGCAGGTCGATGACCTCAAGCATGGGCGGCGCCGAGATAGGCCGTCTTCACCTCCGGCCGCTGCATCACCTCGGCGGCCGGTCCTTCGGCGAGCAGCTCGCCGTGGTGGAAGACGACGATGCGGTCGGTCAGCGCCATCACCGCGCGCATGACGTGCTCGACGAAGACGATGGTCGAGCCCTGGTCGCGGATGCGCCGGATCAGCGCCACCGCGTCGTCCATCTCGCTCGGCGTCAGGCCGCACAGCACCTCGTCGAGGAGGACCAGGCTCGGCCGCGAGGCGAGCGCGCGCGCCAGCTCCAGGAACTTGCGCTGGTGCAGGTTGAGGTCGTCGGGGTAGGCGTCGGCCTTGCCGTCGAGGCCGGTGAACTCGAGCCAGACCCGGGCCTGGGCGCGTGCCGCCTCCGGCGTCTTCACGCCGCCGCCGAACATCGTCGCCAGCGCCACGTTGTCGAGCACCGTCATGTGCGCGAACGGGCGCGGGATCTGGTAGGTGCGGGCGATGCCGCCGGCGGCGATGCGGTGCGCCGCGTGCCCCTTCAGGTCGCGGCCCTCGAAGCTGATGTCGCCCGAGGTCGCGGGGAAATGGCCGCTGACGACGTTGATGAAGGTCGACTTGCCCGAGCCGTTCGGGCCGAGCAGGCCGAGGATCTCGCCGCGCCGCACCTCGACCTCCACGCCGCTCAGCGCGCGAACGCCCTTGAAGCGCTTGTGCAGGCCGCGCACGCGCAGCAGCACCTCGCCGGGTGCGCCGCCGGGTCGCGGTGCGATCTCCGAAGCGGCTGCAGCCGCCGGCACCGACGCGTTCGGCAGCGTCGACGCGGTCACGGGCGCCGGCGCCGACGCTCCCTTGCTCCGCGGCGAGCGCCGGAAGGCGCGCTGCAGCCGAAGGAGGATGCCCTCGGGCATGAACAGCACCGCGGCGATGAGGATGATGCCGATCATGGCCTTGCCGGCGATCGCGTTGTCGGCGGCCGTGAAGCTGTACAGGAGGCCGGTGATCGCCACCGCGCCGATCGCCGGTCCGGCCCAGTGCCGCGTCCCGCCCAGCACGCTCATCAGCACCACGGTCAGCGGCACGGTGATGGTGAAGACCTCGCCGGCGGTCACGTACGACAGGAACAGGGCGTGGATGCCGCCGGCAAGCCCCGCCAGGGCGCAGGAGATGCCGAAGGCGATGAGCTTGTAGCGGTAGGTCGGCACGCCGATGACCTCGGCCGCGTCCTCGTCGTCGTGGATGGCGAACAGGCCGGCGCCGAACTTGGAGACGTAGATCCACCAGGCGATCAGCATCGTCAGCGTCGCCGCGCCGAGGGCCAGCAGGTAGAAGGTCGACGACTGCGTCGGGCCGACCGCCGGCACCGGCACCGAGCCGAGCGGAACGCCCTGCCCGCCGTCGAGCGGCGTGTTGACGACGATGGTGCCGATCACGAAGGTGATCGCCAGCGTCAGCAGCGCGAACACCTCGCCGCGCACGCCCTTGACGCGGAAAACGATGGCGCCGAGCGCGACGCCGAGCACGGCGGCGACCAGCGCCGCCACCGGCAGGGTCCACAGGAAAGGCCAGTCGTACCGGGCCAGCAGGGTGCTCGTCGTGTACAGGCCGGCGCCGAAGAAGGCCCCGTGCCCGAACGAGAAATAGCCCGTGTAGCCGGACAGGATGTTCCACGACGTGGCGAGCACGATCCAGTGCAGCATCAGGTAGAGCAGGGAGTCGTAGAACGCGGGCAGGCCGAGCTGCGGCACGAAGGCCAGCAGCACGGCGGCGCCGACGATGACGAGCGGCGTGCGCTTCACGCGAGCTTTCCGGGGCGCAGCACGAGCACGACGATGAGGAGCGTGAACGAGACGATGGGCGCCCAGGAGGGCGCGGTCACCGCCATCGTGATGGCCTCGCTGACGCCGATCAGCGTGCCGGCGACGAGCGGGCCGAGCGCCCTGCCGAGGCCGCCGAGCATCACGGCGGCGAAGACGACGCCGATCCAGGCGTAGATCTGCGACGGCGCGAGCGTGAAGCTGAGCGCCAGGCAGACGCCGCCGACGGCCGCCAGCGCCGAGCAGGTCCCGGCGAGCAGGATCGAGTTGACGCGCTGGTTGACGCCGAAGGCGGAGGCGATCGGCGCGTCCTCGGCGGCGGCGCGCAAGGCCTTGCCGACGTCGGTGTAGCGGAGCACGGCCCAGACCGCGACGGAGAGCGCGACCGCGAGCACGAAGGTAATCAGCTCCGGCACCGGCACGAACAGCGTGCCCACCTTGAACTTCTGGTTCTCGTAGACCGACTCAAGCTTGCGGAAGTCGGCGGTCCAGATCGACTGGATCACCGCCTCGACGATGCCCGTCAGGCCGAAGGTGAGGAGCAGCGAGTTGAACGGCGTCACCCGAAAGCGCGCCATCACCCAGTGCAGCGCCGCCCCCAGGGCGAAGAACGCCGGCACGATGCCGACCAGCGTCAGCAGCGGGTCGATGTGCATCGTCGAGAGCTGATAGCACAGGTACGCCGCCAGGAAGGCGAACGCGAAGTGCGCCAGGTTGATCAGGCGGAGCAGGCCCCAGCTGAGGCTGAGGCCCAAGCCCAGAAGGCCGTACAGGGCGCCGACGAAGATGCCGGAGAGGACGCTTTGCGACAGCAGCGAAGCGCTGGGCAGCGTGAACGCCGACACAGGCGAGCCGCCCTACTGCGCCATCAGCGTGGCGCCGCCGGACACTTCCTTGGGCCAGACGACGACCCACTTGCCGTTCTGCACCTGCTTCACGCGCATCAGGTCGTCGCCGAAGTTGCCGACGCCGTTGAAGCGGAGCTTGCCCTGCAGGGTGTCGACGCGGTTCGCCTTCAGCCAGTTGGCGATGGCCTTGTCGTCCAGGCTCCGGGTCGCCGTCACGCCGGCCTCGAGGATCTGCCAGGCGGTGTACGAGGCGGCGGCCTGCGTCTCGACGGAGGGATCGGTGAGGCCGGCCTTGGTCGCCCGCTCGCGATAGATCTTCACGAACTCGGCCGCGCCGGTGTTGGACGTGAACGGCGGCTGGTCCTCGAAGATCGTCACCGAGAGCGCGTTCTTCGCTTCCGGCAGCGTCACCAGGGGCGCCGGCGCCGGGTACAGGTAGAAGTGCTGCGGCGGCACGTAGTCGATCTTCTTCATCGCGTCCAGCAGCAGGTTGCCGTCGAGGCCGATGGCACCGACCCAGACGAAGTCCGGCTTGGCGTCCTTGATGCGGTTGGCAATCGGGCCGAAGTCGCGGTTGCCGAAGTCCCACTCGAGGAACAGCACCTCGGTCAGGCCGCGCTTCTTCATCACCTCGCGGGCGCCGGCGGTCATGAAGTGGATGGAGGGGAACTTGCTGGTCACGACGGCCACCGTCTTCGGCGGCTTGGGCCCCGCCGCAAGGGCGTCGAAGACGGTGTTCGGGACCGTCGTTCCCGGATCCGAGCCGAGCGACCAGGCCGGGAACTGCATGTCGTACTTGGCGAGCGACGGAATGCCGAGCGTGTGGTGCACCAGCACCTTGTTGTAGCGCTGCGCCACGCCCATCGCCGACAGGATCGCGCCGGTCGCGTACGGGCCCATCAGCAGGTCGACCTTCTCGGCGGTGACGAGCTGCTCGTACAGCGTGCGGGCGAGGTCCGGCTTGGACTGGTCGTCGCGGACGATCCACTCGATGGGCCGGCCGAGCCAGCCGCCGCGCCGGTTCGCCTGCTCGACGTAGATGTCGCCGACCAGCTTGTGGATCTGCGCCGTCGCCGACAGCGGCCCGGTCAGCGCCAGCGTGCTGCCGACGCGGATCGGCTGGCCGCTCGCCTGCTGGGCGAGCGCGTGGCCGCTGAAGAGGCCCAGGCCGACGAGCGCCGCGACGGCGGCCCGCCGCGACAGGGTGGATGAGGTCATAGTCTTGTCTCCTTCGTTGTGAATCGGTCAGTCGACCTGGGCGCCCGAGCGCTTGACGAGGTCGGCCCACTTGACGAGCTCTGCCTGGTTGAACGGCATCATCTCCTCGGTGCGCATCGGCCGCTGCTCGATGCCCTGCCCGCTCAGCCTGGCGGCCGTGTCCGGCTGGGCGAGGGCCTGGGCAGCGGCGCTGCGCAGGCTCGCGAGCGTCGATGCCGGCGTCGCGGCCGGCGCATACAGCATGAACCAGGCGACGAGGTCGAAGTCCCTGACGCCCTGCTCCATGAGCGTCGCGACCTCGGGCGCGGCGCCGCTGCGCACGGCGCCGCTCGCGCCGAGCGCGCGCAGCTTGCCGGCCTTGATCTGCGGCATGACGGCGGCCGGGTGATAGAACATGAAATCGACCTGTCGAGACATCACGTTCGTCAGGGCGACGGCGCCTTCCTTGTACGGCACGTGGATCATCTTCCCGCCGAGGCGCTGCGCCAGCATCTCGCCGGCGAGATGGCCCGAGGTGCCGTTTCCCGCCGACGCGAAGGTGATGCCCTCCGGACGCGCCGCCATCGCGGCGAGGTCCTTCAGCGACTTCGCCGGCGAGTCGGCGGCGACGACGAGGAGGGTCGGCGTGTAACCGACGAAGGCGACCGGCACGAAGTCGCGCATCGGGTCGTACGGCAGCTTCCGGAACAGGCCGGCGTTGATCGCGTGCGTGCCGACGGTGCCCATGACCAGCGTCCTGCCGTCGGGCGCGGCCTTGGCGACCTGGTCGGTGCCGGTCGAGCCGCCGGCGCCGGCCCGGTTCTCGACGACGACGCTCTGCTTCAGCGACTTGCCGAGCGCATCGGCGACGACGCGGCTGACCGTGTCGGTGGTCGTGCCCGGGCCGAACGGCACGACCAGCTTGACGACGCCCTCCTGGGCGTGCGCCGCGCCGCCCAGGAGTCCGGCGGCGAGGGCGAACGCCACGAGGCTTCGCCGCCGCATGCCGGCGGTTCGGGAGAGGGACGTCATGCGGTGGCTCCTGCGCGCGCCGCGACGGCGCGGCGGATCTCTTCGTCGTGCTCGCCGAGCATCGGCGGCGGCCGCACGGCGAGCGCGCGTTGGCCGTCGAACGACACCGGCGAGCGGACGGTGCGGAAGCGCCCCATCACCGGATGCTCGGCCGAGACCAGGAGCTGCAGATGGCGCGCCTGCGGGTCGTCGAGCGCCTCGCTGGTGTCGTACATCGGTGCGTGCGGCACGTCCTCCGGCAGGAGACGCGCGACCCACTCGTCGCGCGTGCGACGCCGGAACCGCTCGCCGAGCAAAGCGATCAGCGCTTCCTGGTGCTCGATGCGCGCCTCGCGCGTGGCGAAGCGGGGGTCGTCGAACAGGTCGGGCTGCTCGATCGCGCGCGCCAGCCCCTGCCAGAACTTCTCCGGCGACGACATGTGCAGCGCGATCCACTTGCCGTCGGCGCACTCGAGCACGTACGACTGCGAGACGCGCGGCCGGCTGTACGGGCCCATGACCTCGTCGACCTGCAGGAAGTGGGTGAAGGCGTCGAGGTTGAAGTGCGTCATGGCCTCGAGCATCGAGACCTCGACGGTGCGGCCCTGGCCGGTGCGGCTGCGCTCGAGGAGCGCGCCCAGCACGCCGTAGGCGGCATAGAAGCCGGTCAGCGCGTCGGCGATCGCCGGACCGACGACGCGCGGGTTCTCCGGATTGACGAGCAGGCCGAGGAAGCCGCTCGCCGCCTGCGCGACCGTGTCGTAGGCGGGCCTCGACGCGGCCGGGCCGGTCGGGCCGAAGCCGCTGATCGAGCAGTAGACGAGGCGCGGGTTGAGCGCCCGCAGTCGCTTCTCGCCGACGCCGAGCTTGTCGGCGACGCCGGGTCGGAAGTTCTGGATGTAGACGTCCGCGTCGGCGATCAGGGCATCGAACACAGCGCGGTCGGCGGCGTCCTTGGTGTCGAGCGCGATGCTGCGCTTGTTGCGGTTGTAGGTCTGGAAGTGCGGGCTGTAGAGGCCGTTCTTGAAGGCGCGGAACGGGTCGCCGGTGCCCGGCTGCTCGACCTTGATCACGTCGGCGCCGAGGTCGCCGAGCAGCATCCCGGCGGCGGGGCCGGTGATGAAGGTCCCCTGCTCGACGACCTTGAAGCCGTTCAGCACCTGGCTCATCGCCGGCCCGTCTCGTTGGCGGCGCCGAAGCCGGCCGGCACGGCGCCGTCGTACTCCATCTCGCGCGTGGCCTGGTACGAGAGGGCGAAGCCGATCGGCTGCTGCATCTCCTCGACCATGTGGGCGATGAGGCCGGCCGTGCGGGCGAGGATGGGCACGCCCTTGAGCGCCTGGACCGGGAAGCCGGCGCCGAGCAGCACCGCCGGGATCGCCCCCGAGACGTTGAGCTTGAGGTCCTTCTTCAGCACCTGCGGCAGCAGGCCTTCGACCGCCTCGGCGATGGCGATGAAGCCGAGGCCGGTGCCGGCCTCGCGCGCCACCGCGAAGAGCGCGCCGACGCGCTCGTCGCGCTCCTTGTGCAGCGGGTGGCCGTAGCCCGGGATCGACTTTCCGGCCGCCCGCCAGGCCTGCATGACCTCGAGCGCCGCGGCCTCGACCGGAGTGCCGGCCTGCGCCTTGGCGTCGATCTCCGCGTACATGCGCCCGGCCGTCTCCGACGAGCCGAGCACCACCGAGCCGCAGCCGAGGACGCCGGCCGCGACCGCGCCCTGCATCGCGTCGGGCGCCGCGGCGAAGGTCATGCGCGCCGCCTGCACGCTGGGCACGAGGCCGTGCTCGGCGATCGCGACCAGGGTGGCGTTGAGCACCGCCGCCTCGCCGGCGCTCGGCATCCGCCCGACCAGGAGCAGGAAGAAGTGCTCGACGAAGGAGACCTTGCCGATCAGCTCCTTCGAGAGATCGCGGCCGCGGATGACGATCGTGTGCTCGTCGGACGTGCAGATCGAGGTGCGCGGAACCGTCGCCTTGCCGATCTTCATGCCGCCACCGCGTCGCGTTCGGTGGCCACGGCCGGCGCGAGTCGGAAGTCGTAGCTCGCCGAGTGGTACGGCACCTTCATCTCGCGGCCGTCGACGGCCCGGCCCGGCGGATGCTTCTCGAACTCGACGACCAGGCTGTCGCGCTTGCCGAAGACGGCGTCCTCGTCGATGTAGGGGCTGCCGGCGACGAAGATGTGCGTCGTGCAGGGCACGTGACCGGGCGCCGAGACCTGCATGTGGATGTGACCGGGCCGGTAGATGCTGCGGTTGGTGATCCGCATCATCTCGCCCACCGGTCCGTCGTCGGGCACCGGGTAGTAGTTCGGGCGGATCGACCAGAACCAGTAGCGGCCCTCGGCGTCGGTGCGGAAGCGGCCGCGCGCCTTCATCGTCGGCTCGGCGGAGAGCTGCACGTCGTACTTGCCGTTGCCGTCGCCGGACCAGACGTCGAGCAGCGCGCCGGCGAGCGGCTTGCCGTCGGTGTCGGTCACCCGGCCCATGTAGAGCGCCGGCTCGCCGGGAACGCCTTCGCCGATGTCGGCACCAAGTTGGCACTCGGGCGCACCCGGCCAGTAGAACGGGCCCTCGACGGTCGCCTCGGTGGCCTCGGTCGCGCCCCTGGCGCCGCCGCTGGCGCGCGCCTGCGCCAGCGAGACGATCATCATCGACAGGCCGAGCGTGTCCGAGAGGAGGATGAACTCGGGCCGCTTCTCGGTCGAGATCTGCCCGGTCCGGGTCAGGAACTGGATCCCGGCCATCCACTCCTCGGGCGTCAGGTCGACCTCGCGCGCAAAGGCGTGGATGTGCCTGACCAGCGACGTCATGATCTGGCGCAGGCGCGGGTCGGGCGTCTTCGCGAACGCGGCGACGACGTCCTGCGTGAGCTTTTCCTGGTTGTATTCCGACATCGGGCTTCTCCTCGTGGGACGTTCGCGCTCAACGGGCGCGGATGCGCACCTGGCCGCTGTCGTGGACGATACGCCCGCCGACGATCGTCAGCACCGAGCGGAGCTGCTTCAGCGACTCGTCCGGCACCCGGAAGTAGTCGTCGCTGAGGACGACGAGGTCGGCCAGCTTGCCCGGCTCGATCGAGCCCAGCTTGTCTTCCTCCTTGCTGAACCAGCCGTTCTCGACCGTGTAGAGGCGCAGGGCCTCCTGCCGGGTGAGCGTCTGCCCGGCGTTGATGAGCACGCCCGAGCTGTTCCTGCCGGTCGTCATGTAGTAGAGCATCAGCCAGGGATTGAGGGTCGAGATCTGCGCCGCGTCGGAGCCGGCGCCCACCTTGACGCCGCTGTCGACGATCATGCGGTACGGCGGCCCGGCCTGCGTCGGCGTGCCAGCGAGATAGCGGAAGCCATGCAAGGCGAGGCCGGCGCCGAGCGATTTCAGTCGCTGCACGTTCTCGGGCGTGATCGTCAGCGCATGCGCGATCGACCAGTGCAGCGGCGCAATCGGCACCTGCTGATTGAGGCTTTCCCAGGCGCTGATGGTGAGGTTGTCCTCGGCCGACGAGAGCGTGTGCTGGGAGTAGATCCAGCCGCGCTCCGCGGCCTTGCGAACGGCCGGGGGATAGTTCGACGGCGGCACGACCTGCCCGAACAGCGGCCAGGCGGTGATGAATTCGCCCAGGCCGGCGATCTTCAGCCAGTCGTTGCCGAACTCGCGGAAGGCGTTCTGGACCCGTCGCGACAGGATCGGGATCGCGTCCGAGGTGTCCATGGTCAGGAAGAAGATGCGGACGCGGACCCGCATCTGCTCCTGCCGGTTCAGCTCGAGGATGGCGTCGTAGGCGTGGTACGGGTCCCAGCTGGCGGCGCCGTCGAAGGTGAACTCGTTCTCGTGGTCGGGCGAGCCGGGGATGAGGAAGCCGCCCATGTCGAAGTTCGAGGTGACGCCCAGCGACGCCGCGTAGGCCAGGGCGTCGAGCGTGCCCCGCTTCTTGTCCTCGAAGGTCTGGACCGCGCGCAGCGCGTTCAGCGCCGCGACGGTCTGCGCGTTGGCCGCGATGGAGCCGTCGGCGCCGACGGTGATGCCGCGGCTCATGAAGAAGGTCCGGCCCGCCGAGTTGGTGACCGAGGGCCCGGTGAAGCTCACCTGCAGGTAGACCGGGTGCGATGGCGCGATGCGGTCGAGCTCGGCCAGCGTCGGCAACCGCTTCTCGGCGAACTGCACGGGGTTGAAGCCGCCGATGGAGGTGATGAACCGGCCGGGCGGGATGCCGCGCATGCGCGCCCGGTAGATGGCGGCGATGTCGTCGAAGGACGCTGCGGTCTCGATCGGCGTGTGGTGCCCCGGCCGCAGGCCGAGGAGGACGATGTGGTTGTGGTTGTCGACGAGGCCCGGCACGACCGTGCGGCCGTCGAGGTCGACCACCCGCTTGCAGCGGTTGTCGTTGCTGCCGCGGTCGTGGCCGACGACGGCGAACTGGTCGTCGTGGATGGTCACGCTGGAGACGACGCGGTTGTGCCGGTCCATGGTGTGGATCCGGCCGTTGACGAGCGTGATCTCGTGGCCGTTCGGGCAGTCCCGGTCGCGTCCGCGCTGGCGGTCGCGGTCGTCGTCGGCCAGTCCGGCCGTCGCGGCGAACGCCAGCGTCAGGCCGAGCAGGCGCGGCAGAAGCCGTGTGGAGAAGAGCGAAAGACGTCGGTTCATGGCGGACTCCGGATCAGGTCGCGGGCCACGATAAGACGCTCGCTCTGCGAAGCACAAATGATGGATTGCCATCGATATGATCGATGGCATCGATTCCATACCCGGGTTTGCATGGAGCTGCGGCATCTTCGCTACTTCGTCGCGCTGGCCGACTGCCTCAGCTTCACGCGCGCCGCCGAGCGCGTCCACGTCACGCAGTCGACGCTGTCGCACCAGATCAGGCAGCTCGAGGAAGAGCTCGGACTGCCTCTCTTCGAGCGGATCGGCCGCAAGGTGGTCACCACCGAGGCGGGCGAGCTGTTCTTCGGCTTCGCCTCGCGCGCCCTGAAGGAGGTCGACCAGGGCATCGCCATGCTCAAGCCGGGCGGCGGCGACCTCTCCGGGCAGGTGCGGATCGGCGCCACGCAGACCTTCAACATCCGCCTGATCCCGGAATGCATCGCCAGCTTCCTGGCCCGGCATCCGACGGTGCAGGTGCGCGTCGAGGAGCTCGCCGCCGACCAGATCGTCTGGAAGCTGCACGCCGGCGAGCTCGACATCGGCGTCGCCTACCGCCCGACCGGCCCCACCGACCTGTGGTTCGAGCCGCTCTACAACGAGGAGATGGTGCTGGTCGTCGCCGACGACCATCCGCTGGCCGGCCGCAAGCGCATCCGGATGGTCGAGCTGCACCAGCAGCGGCTGGTGCTGCTGCCCGAGTACTTCGCCACCCGCGTCATGCTCGAGGAGTGCTTCAAGGCGAGCGGAGCCGAGCCGATCGTCGTCGCCGAGATGTCGACCATCGCCCCGATGCTCGGCCTGCTGCCGCGCATGCGGATCGGCGCCATCGTCGCGATCAACGCCATGCCGCCCGGCATGACCGGCCTGCGCATGATCCCGATCGAGAGCCCGACCCCCGTGCGCACGCCGGGCATGCTGTGGCGCCTCGGCGCGCCGCAGGCGGCGCCGGTGCAGTCGTTCGCGGTGATCGTGCGCAAGACGGCGCTCGGCAACAGCCTGCGCCGGCCCGACCCGGCCTGAGCTACTCCAGGCGGGCGCGCGGGTCGGTGCGGCCGACGCGCTCGAGCAGGTAGTCGACCTCGGCCCGTGCGGCGTCGGACAGCTTCGCCCGCGGCGCGCGCTGCGCCTCCGAGGTGAGCAGGCCGCGGCGCATCAGGATGTACTTGCGGACGGCGAGGCCGACGCCCGGCTGCTGCTCGTAGCGGATCAGCGGCAGGTGCGCGTCGAAGAGGTGGTGCGCCTCGTCGCGCTTTCCCTCGGCCGACAGGCGGACGACGTCGACCAGCAGGTCGGGGAAGGCGTAGCCGGTGTTCGCGCCGTCGGCGCCGCGCTCCATCTCGAAATCGAGGAACAGGCCGCCGTTGCCACAGAGGATGGAGACGTGCCGCATCGAGCCGTCCTTCTCGAAGCCGCGCAGGGTCGAGATCTTGTCGAGCCCCGGCCAGTCCTCGTGCTTCAGCATCACGCAGCTCGGGCACTCGTCGACGATGCGGCGGATGACGGCCGGCGTCATGACGACGCTGAACGTCAGGGGATAGTCCTGGATGACGAACGGCAGGTCGTCGCCGACGGCCTCGGCGGCCTGGCGGTAGTACGCGACGATGGCGTCGTCGGTGCGCAGCGTGTTCGGCGGCGCGATCATCACGCCGGCGGCACCGGCGTCAAGGACATCGCGGGCCAGGGCGCGCATCGCCGCAAAGCCCGGCGCGGAGACGCCGACGACGACCGGCACGGACATGCGCTTGACCATCCTCGCCGCGATCGACACCGACTCGCGGTGGTCGAGCTTCGGCGCCTCGCCGAGCTGGCCGAGGACGGTGACCCCGGTGGCGCCGCACGCCATGTAGAAGTCGGCCAGGCGATCGAGCGAGCTCCTGTCGATCTCGCCGTCGGCCAGGAAGGGCGTGGGTGCGATCGGGAAGACGCCGCGCGCGTCAGGGGTCAGCAGCATGGGCTCTCGGGAAGTCGGGGGAACGGCGGCCGGCGCGGCTGGCGGCGCACGCCAGCACCGCGAGGGCCGGGGCGATGATCGCCTCCGGCGCGCGCAGCGTCCAGAGGGTGATGCCCGTGAGCACGCACCAGGCGACGGGGATCGCCCACAGTGCTCCCGTCCACGCCATGCGCGCGATCCTGCGCAGGCGACGCTCCTCGCCCCATTCGAGCAGGAGGAGCAGGCCGAGGGTGCCGATCGCCGTCGGGTCGGGTGCAAGGCCGAACACTTCCGCCTGGATCCAGGGCCGTCCCAGCACCGGCGCCAGCAGTGGGTAGGCGATCCCCGCGACCAGCAGAACCGCCCCGACCACCCGGCGCGGCTCGGCAGTGTGCCCCGACGCGTGCATCGACAACGCCGGGCAGGCGCGCGACGCCGCCAGCGCGACGAGCAGCGCGCCTTCGAGCAGGAAGGCCGCGCCGAACCACGCGGCGGCCCAGTTGATCGTGGCGTAGCGCCAGACGAAGTAGGCGGTGGCCGTGAACAGCCAGCCGACGCCGACGATCGCGCAGGCGGCTCGTGCCGTGCTCCGGCCGCCGCGCCAGGCGAGCCAGAGCAGCACGGCGCACAGCACCGCAGCGACCAGCTGCGCCGGCCACAGGGCCGTGTTGTGAAGCTCGAAGAGGCGCAGGTAGGTGCGCGACGAGAACAGCAGGAAGTCCGACGGCCGGTACGTCCACCACTCGCTCACCGGCGCACCCGAGGTTCAGAGCGCGGCGACGTGGGCGGCCATCCGCTGGCGCATGGCCGCGTCCGGCATCCGCCCGCGCGCCGCGCCCATGTTCTGGCGCACGTGGGCCACGCTCGTCGTCGCGGGGATGGCGCAGGTCACGGCCGGATGCGAGACGATGAACTTCAGCGCGATCTGGGCCCAGCTGTCGCACTCGATCTCCGCGGCCCACGCAGGCAGCCGATGCCGTTGCAGCTCCTGGAGCAGGTCGCCCTGGCGGAAGGGCCGGTTGGCGATGACGGCGATGGCGCGCTCGCGCGCCAGGGGCAGGATGCGTTGCTCGACCTCGCGATCGAGCAGGTTGTAGCTGACCTGCACGAAGTCGATCGGCTGGCCGGCCATGATCTGCTCGATCTCGCGATGGCGCCGGCCTTCGGAGGTCGTGATGCCGACATAGCGCAGCTTGCCGGCGGCCTTCATCGCCAGCAGCGTCGGCAGGTGCTCCTGCCAGGCGAGCAGGTTGTGGACCTGCAGCAGGTCGAAGCGCGGCACGTTCCACAGACGCCGCGAGGCCTCGATCTGCGCCGGGCCGCGTGCGCCCGGAGAGACCCAGACCTTGTCGGCCGAGAAGACGCGGGACCCGGCACTCGTGCGAGCCAGGCCATGCCCGATCACGGCCTGCGACGAGCCGTACATCGGCGACGAGTCGACCATCCTGCCGCCGGCGTCGAAGAAAGCGCGCATGACGTCGGCGCAGCCGTTGCGGGCGACCGCGTCGTCGCCGACATTGAAGGTGATCCACGTGCCGAGGCCGACGACGGGCACGGCCTCGCCGGTCGCAGGGATGGCGCGTGTCAACGGCGCAGCCACGGCTGGAGCCTGCGCCTCGACGCCGCCGCCGAGGAGCGCCGCAGTCGACCCGGCGGCCAGCCGGATCAGCGCCTGCCGGCGCGTCGGCGCGTCCGCCTCGTCCGGCGGCCTGCCTCTTTTCTCTTCAGTCATGCGCGCACCTTAGCGAATGCGGGCAAGCACCGATGCGGTGGTGTCTTGCTACGGCGAATCCGCTAACGTATAACCTGTCGCGTACATGCACTCGCGCGCCCCGGCCCTCGTCGACCTCGATGCACTGTCGTTCGTCGGTTCGGGGCTGGTGCGACCCGAATGCGTGCTGGCGACGCGCTCGGGCACGCTCTACAGCGCCGACTGGCGCGGTGGCGTGGCCGCCATCGATCCGCGCACCGGCACCGATGTCTTCACGGGCGAGTTGCCGGCCGGCCGGCCGCTCCGCCCGAACGGCATCGCCCTCCAGGCCGACGGCAGCTTCCTGCTCGCCGACCTGGGCGAGAGCACCGGCGGCGTGTTCAGCCTCACGCGCGCCGGCGAGGCTCGGCCCTGGCTCGAGCGTGTCGACGGCATCGACCTGCCGCCGACCAACTTCGTCTGCGAGGACGCTGCCGGCCGCGTCTGGGTCACCGTCAGCACCCGGCGCGTGCCGCGCGCCGCGGCGTACCGGGCCGACGTCGCCGACGGCTTCATCGTCCTCGTCGACGCGCGCGGCGCCCGCATCGTCGCCGACGGGCTCGGCTACACCAACGAGGCGCTGCTGTCGCCGGACGGCCGCTGGCTCTACGTCAACGAGACCTTCGCACGCCGCCTGAGCCGGTTCCCCGTCGCTGCTGCCGACGGCGCGCTCGGCGCGAAGGAGGTCGTGACGCGGTTCGGCCACGGCACCTACCCGGACGGCCTCGCCTTCGACGCCGAAGGCCACGTCTGGATCACGAGCATCGTCAGCAACCGCATCCTGCGCGTCGCCCCGGATGGCGCGAGCACGACGGTCCTGGAAGACGCCGACGCGGCGCACGTCGGATGGTGCGAGGACGCCTACCTCGGCGGCACGCTGGGCCGTCCGCACCTCGACCGCGCCGCCGGGCGCGTCCTGAAGAACATCTCGAGCCTGGCCTTCGGGGGCCCCGATCTGCGCACCGCCTACCTCGGCTGCCTGCTCGGCGATTCGATCGCCGCGTTCCGGACATCGGTGGCCGGTCACCCTCCGGTGCACTGGGAGCGCTGAGGTGCCCGCCGCCGGCACCATGCGCAAGGCCAGGCCGCCGGTCAAGGCGGCACGCGCGAGCGAGGAGCCGCGAGGCAGCCGTGTCGAGGCCGCGTACGCGGCGGTGCGCCAGCGCATCCTCGACAACGTCTATCCGCCCGGCCACCAGGCGCTCGAAGGCGAGCTCGCCCTCGAGCTGGGCATCAGCCGCACGCCCGTCCGGGAGGCCCTGATCCGCCTCGCCAACGAAGGCCTGGTCGAGGTGATCCCGCGGCACGGCATGCGCGTCCTGCCGGTGTCGCCGAACGACATGCGCGAGATCTACGTCGTCCTCACCGCGCTCGAATCGTGCGCGGCCGAGATCCTCGCCATGCGGCGGCCGAGCGAGACCGAGCTGCAGCCCCTGGTCGACGCGACGCGGCTCATGACGCGGGCACTGAAGGCCGACGACCTCGACGCCTGGGCCGCCGCCGACGAGCGCTTCCACCAGGGCCTCGTCGAGCTCACCGGCAACCGCACGCTGATCGACGCCGTGGCCCGGCTCGGCGACCGCGTTCACCGCGCCCGCATGTTCACGCTCCGGCTGCGACCGAAGCCGGTGACCTCGACCGAGGAGCACCTGGCCCTGCTCGGGCGCATCCGTGCCGGCGACGCGCGCGGCACGGTCGAGGTCAACCGCGCGCACCGCGAGCGCGCGTCGCGCGAGCTGCTCGCGATCTTCGAGCGCTATCGACTCAAGCAGATGTGAACGGAGCCTGCACCGAATGACCTCCCCCCGCACCTTCGACATCTGCGTGCTGCCCGGCGACGGCATCGGCGTCGACGTGATCGACGCCACCCTGCCCCTGCTCGAGGCGCTGCAGCGCGACGCGCCGTTCGCCTTCCGGTTCGCGACCCATGCCGCGGGCGCCCAGCACTACGGCCGGACCGGCATCGCCCTGCCCGACGAGACGCTCGCCGCGGCACGCGCCGCCGACGCGATCCTGTTCGGGGCGATGGGGTGGCCGGCGATCCGCTACCCCGACGGCACCGAGATCGCGCCGCAGCTCGACCTGCGCGTCGAGCTCGAGCTCTATGCCGGCGTGCGGCCGGCGCGCGCCGTGCCCGGCATCCCGCTGCCGCTCGCCGACCCGCGCGCGCGCGGCATCGACCTCGTCGTCGTCCGCGAATCGACCGAGGGCCTCTTCGCATCGCGCGGCAAGGGCACGATCGACGACGACCGCGAGGCGCGCGACACGATGGTCATCACCCGTCGCGGCTCCGAGCGGGTGCACGACTTCGCCTTCCGGCTCGCCCGCCGACGCAAGCAGCGTGGCCGCCCCGGGCTCGTGACCTGCGTCGACAAGGCCAATGTCTTCCGCTCGATGGCCTTCTTCCGCAAGATCTTCGACGAGCGGGCGCTGGCCTTCCCGGACATCGAGGCACGCCACCACTACATCGACGCGACGGCGCTCGACCTGGTCCGCAAGCCGTGGGAGTTCGACGTCATCGTCACCGAGAACATGTTCGGCGACATCCTCTCCGACCAGACGGCGGCGCTGGTCGGCGGCATGGGCATGGCGCCGTCGGCCGACGTCGGCGACGAGCACGCCCTCTTCCAGCCCTGCCACGGCTCCGCGCCCGACATCGCCGGCCAAGGCAAGGCCAACCCGACGGCGATGATCCTGTCGGCGGCCCTGATGCTCGACTGGCTCGCCGAGCGCAGCGGCCTGCAGGCGCTCGCCGACGCGGCCGGGCGCCTCGAGCGCGCCGTCGACACGGTCTACGCCTCGGGGCAGGTCGTGCCCTTCGAGTTCGGCGGCCGCGACGGCACTCGCGCCATCGCCGACGCGGTGGGGGCGAACCTCTGATGCCGGGCCTGCGCGTCGCCGGCGTCGGCGCCGGCTACTTCAGCCGGTTCCATCTCGAAGGCTGGCGCGAGCTCGCGGACGCCGAGGTCGTCGCCTGGTGCGACACCGATCGGTCGCGGGCCGACGCGCTGGCCGCGGACTTCGCCATTCCGCGCGTCTTCACGACCGTGGACGCGATGCTCGACGAGGTCCGGCCCGACCTGCTCGACGTCGTCACGCCGCCACCGTCGCATGCGGCGCTGGTCGCCCTCGCGCATGGGCGAGGGATCCCGGTGATCTGCCAGAAGCCGCTGACGCCGTCGTGGGGCGAGTCGGTCGCGCTCGCCGAGGCGGTCGCGGAAAGCGGCACGCTCTGCGTGGTGCACGAGAACTTCCGCTTCCAGCCCTGGTACCGGGAGGCCAGGCGGTTCATCGACGACGGCCGGCTCGGCACGCCCCACTCGGTCGCCTTCCGGCTGCGGCCCGGCGATGGCCAGGGCCCGCGCGCCTACCTCGACCGGCAGCCGTACTTCCAGCAGATGCCGCGCCTCCTCGTGGTCGAGACCGCGATCCACTGGATCGACACCTTCCGCTTCCTGCTCGGCGAGGTCGAGGCGATCACGGCACGGCTGCGCCGCCTCAATCCGGCGATCGCCGGCGAGGACGCGGCCTACCTGCTGATCGAGTTCCGCGACGGGCCGACCGGCCTCTTCGACGGCAACCGCCTCAACGACCACGTCGCCGACGACCCGCGGCGGACCATGGGCGAGATGTGGCTGGAAGGCTCGGCGGGGGTGCTGCGCCTCGACGGCCAGGCCCGCCTGTTCTGGAAGCCGCACCAGGCGCCGGAGCGAGAGCACGCCTACGACCGCGGGCCGGCCACCTTCGGCGGCGGCTGCTGCGGTGCGCTGCAGCGGCACGTCGCGGCGCATCTCCTGCACGGCACGCCGGTGGAGAACACGGTGGCCGACTACCTCGCCAACCTGCGCATCCAGGAAGCCGCCTACGAGTCGCATGCGCGCGGACAGCGCATCGCGCTGCACGGCTACGACCCGCCACCCCACGCGGCTCCCCTGTTCACGTGAACGCCCGCGGCAACGTACCGCACATCCACCCAGGAGACAGTCATGCAACGTCGACATCTCGTCCGGCAGGCGGCCCTCGCCGTCGCCGTCAGCGCCTTCGGGCTCGGCAGCGCCGCGGCGCAGACCGTGCTCAAGTTCAGCCACACCGACCAGCCGGGCGGCGCCCGCCAGAAGGCAGCCGAGCTGTTCGGCCAGAAGATCGAGCAGTACACGCAGGGCCGCTACAAGCTGCAGATCTATCCGGCCGGCCAGCTCGCCAACGACCCGAAGGGGGTCGAGCAGCTGCAGCTCGGCGGCATCGACTTCACGGTCACCGGCACCGGGACCTACGCGACCCACATCCCGACCCTCAACCTGACCGCCATGCCCTTCATCCTGGAGAGCTACGAGCAGGGCTGGAAGTTCTACGACGAGTCGAAGTGGCTGCAGGCGCAGTTCGCGAAAGGTCCCGAGAAGGGCTTCCGCCTGCTCTCGGTCTTCGAGGCCGGCTTTCGCAGCATGACGACGAAGGACCCGCTGGTCACGCCCGCGGACGCCAAGGGCAAGAAGCTGCGCAGCTTCCCCAACGAGATGATGCGCTGGCAGCTCGAGGCGATGGGCTTCGGCGTGCAGATCCTGCCGCTGCCGGAGGTCTACCTCGCCATCCAGCAGGGCGCGGTCGCGGGACAGGAGAACCCGATCGACACCATCCACGCCAACAAGTTCTACGAGGTCGCGCCGCACGTCACGCTGACCCAGCACGTCTACAGCCCGATCCCGCTGACGATCTCCGAGAAGACCTGGCAGAAGCTCTCGCCCGCCGATCGCGAGGCGGTGATGCGTGCGGCCAAGGAAGCCTCCGAATGGAGCCGCAACGAGATCCGCGCCAACGACGACCGCCAGCTGAAGGACATGCAGGCCAAGGGCGCCAAGGTGACGCGGCCCAACATCGCGCCGTGGCGCGAGGCCGTGAAGCCGGTCTATGCGCAGGCGCGCGAAAAGTACGGCGCCGACGTCGACCTCGTGCTCGCCGAGGCCGAGGCGATCCGCAAGGCCGTGCCCGCCAAGTAGGAAGCGATGCTGCCGCCCGGGCCGGACGCGCCCGCACCCATCCGCTGGCTCGGCCGGGCGGTCGACTGGGCCATCGTCGTCATGGGCATGGCGATGGTCACGCTGGTCTTCGCCAACGTGCTGCTGCACAACCTGCTGCAGCGCGATCTCGCCCTGACCACCGAGGTCGGCGAGCTGCTCATGGTCTGGGTGACGCTGCTCGGCGGCGCGGCCGCCGCGCGGCGCGGCGCCCACATGACGATCACCGAGCTGATCGGCCGCCTGCGCGGCGGCGCCCGGCAGCTCGCCGATGCGCTGATCCAGGCCGGCGTCCTGCTGGTGCTGGGCCTGCTCACCTGGTACGGCATCGGCATCGCCGAGGCCGGGATGATGAGCGTCCTCACGGTACTGCAATGGCCGATGGCGACGCAGTACGCCGCCCTGCCCGTCGCCTCGGCGATCACGATGGTCTTCGTCGCGTGGGACCTGTGGGGCATCGTGCGCGGGCGATCGGCGGCCGAGCGCTACGGCGAGCGGGCCGGCGCATGATCCTCTTCCACGCCTTCGGCATCTTCGCGCTCGCTGCGCTCGCCGGCGTCCCCCTGGTCTACGGCATCCTGCTCGGCACCGCCGGCGCGATCTGGATCAACGGCCTGGCCCATCCCCTGACGTCGATCTTTCTCAGCTACATCGGCGGCCTGGAGTCGTTCGTCCTCATCGCCGTGCCGCTCTTCATGCTGGCCGGGGAGGTGCTTTCAAGCGGTGGCGTCGGACGGCGCATCGTCAACTTCGCGACAACCCTGCTCGGCTTCCTTCCCGGCGGCCTGGGCATCGCCTCGGTGGTGTCGTGCCTGGTGTTCGGCGGCGTGTCGGGCTCCGCCATCGCCGACACGGCGGCGATCGGCGGCGTCATGTCGCCGGCGATGATCAGGAAGGGCTACTCGCGCGCCTTCGCGGCGGCCCTGATGTCCACGGCCGGCACGCTCGCGGTGGTGATGCCGCCGTCGATCCCCATGCTGGTCTACGCCTTCGTCTCGGGCACCTCGGTCCGGGACCTGTTCCTCGCCGGCGTCGTCCCCGCCTTCGCGTTCGCCGCCGGCCTGGCCGCCGTGTGCGTGTGGACCGGCCGCCGCACCGGCTGCGACACCGGCGGCCGGCCGGCGCCCGCGAGGCAGCTCTGGCACGCCTTCGTTGCCGCCTTCCCGGCGCTGCTGATGCCGGTGCTGATCCTCGGCGGCATCTGGAGCGGCGCGTTCACGCCCACCGAGGCGGCGGCGGTGGCCGCGGTCTACGGGCTGTTCGTCTCGATGGTGATCTACCGCGACCTGCGGCCGCGGGACCTGCCGCACCTGTTCCTGAAGGCGTTCACGATGAGCGCCGTCGTCATGGTGGTCGTCGGCGCGACCGCGTCGCTGGCCTGGCTCATCACCATCGAACAGGTGCCGGTTCAGCTGGCGGGGCTCGTCAGCCAGTACGCGACCTCGCAATGGATGTTCCTGCTGCTCGTCAACATCTTCCTGCTCGGGCTCGGCTGCTTCATCGAGCCGGTGCCGGCCCTGATCCTGGCCGCGCCGCTGCTCGTGCCTCTGGCCGCCGCGTTCCAGATCGACCTCGTGCACCTCGGCCTCATCATGACGTGCAACCTCGCGATCGCTCTGTACACGCCGCCGGTGGGCGGTACCTTGATGGTGGGCATGCGCCTCGCCGGCGCGGGAATGCTCGAGACGACGCGGGCGCTCGTTCCGCAGTTCACCATCAGCGTCATCGTGCTCCTCGTGATCACGTACGTGCCCGCGGTCGGCATGGGCCTCGTTCGCGCGTTTCGCTGACCGACGCGCACCGCTGATCGCGCGGGCGCCGGCTCGCCCGGGCGTTCCGGCACGGTGCTTGCCGCGCGCTGACCGCGTCGACCGTGACGCCTCGATGGCGGAGCCTCCATGCATCGACAACGAACCTGCCTCCGATCGATGGCGATGGCAACCGCGCTGGCCTGCACCCACGTCCTGGCTGCCGATGCGCGTCCGTCCCGCGATGTCTCGCAGCCGGCGACAGCCGCCCGTGTCGGCGGAGGCCCGGCGGACGCCCGGTTCCGGGACGCCAACCAGCGGGCGCAGGATGCCTATCGCAACGCGGTGCGCGAGTGCAAAGGTCGGCCGGCGGCGGACAGGACCTCGTGCAACGCCGCGGCGAGGGCCCGGCTGCGCGCCGCCCAGACCCAGGCGCGGGCCGAGCGAGGCAAGGCGGAGCCGGCGATCGGCAGGACGCGCTGAAGGTCTGAGGCCTTCAGGCGCCCTCGCCGGCGAGCTAGAGCCTGCCGGCCCGGGTGTCCTCAATCGTCTGCACGATCACCGCTCGATGCGCCTCGAAGGCGGCCAGACTCTCGGCCAGGGTTCGAAGGGTCTGACGGCTCTCGTCGGCGTCTTCGCCCGCCTGCTCTCGTTCCTGGACGCGCGCGGACGCTGCTGCCACCTGACGACGCGCCTCCTCGATGTGCCGGTCGGCGAGTTCGAGATTCGACAGTTCGAGGGCGAGGTCCGGCATGGATGTGTTCAGCGAAGAAGGGTGCGCCTCATCAGGGCCGCTTGTCGGGGTCGGCTTGCCCCTCGCCGTCGAAATCCGGATCGACGTCGACCGGGTCGGCGGCAGGCGCTGCAGAGAAGGTGGCCTGCTGACGCCTTTCGGGCCCAGGGTGACCCCGCGGCTGCGTCCGCCGCTCGGGGCCGTAATAGCGTCTGACCTGTTCGCGAGAGCGCTGCGACTCGATCCGGGAATAGGTGGCTTCCAGCCGCAGCTGGCGACTCTCGTTGAGCACGTCCTCCGTGCTGCTCGTCGACACGACAGGTTGGCCTTCGGGAGGGCGCGGCGGCCCGGAGCTCGATTGGGTCATCGGTCCCACGCTTGTTTCGACGCGGCGACTCTAGACCGCCATGTCGCCGCTGCGTACTGTCAAGTCTGGCAGTGGCCGGTGCCGTGGTTCACCGTCCCGAGCAGTCGAGAAAAAGCCCCTGAGGCCAGGGGCTCGCGTTCGACTGTCAGGTGGTAGGCGCGATTGGACTCGAACCAACGACCCCCACCATGTCAAGGTGGTGCTCTAACCAGCTGAGCTACGCGCCTGCGAAAGGGCGAACTATAGCAGCGAGCGACGCTTCCAGTTAGCCTCCGGGGTCCTCCCGAGCCTCGTGAGTCAGAGTCCCCATGAACCGCCTTCTTCGACTCGCCGCCGCCCTGTCGGGCGCTCTCTCCGCGGCCGCCGTCGCCGAGCCGATCGGCGAAGTCGACACCGTCTTCAAGCTGATCGGACCCGACCACAAGATCGTCGTCGATGCGCACGACGATCCCAAGGTGCAGGGCGTGACGTGCTACGTGTCGCGCGCCAAGACGGGCGGCATCAAGGGTGCCGTCGGGCTGGCCGAAGACAAGTCGGAGGCCTCGATCGCCTGTCGCCAGGTCGGCCCGATCTCGTTCACCGGCAAGGCGCTCGAGACCCAGGAAGAGATGTTCAACGAGCGCACGTCGCTGGTCTTCAAGCGCCTGCGCGTGATCCGGATGGTCGACCGCAAGCGCAACACCCTCGTCTACCTGACGTATTCGGAGAGAGTCATCGAAGGCTCGCCGCAGAACAGCGTCACCGCAGTGCCGGTCGACCGATCGATCCCGATTCCCGTGCGCTGAAGCGCCCTTCAGCGCCGGCGCGCCGAACGAACGCCAGGCACGCGCAGCACCTGGGCCAGCGCCGCGGCGAGGCGCGTCGCGTCGGCGACCTCGACGGTGAAGGTCATGAACGCGGTGCCGGCGCCGCCGTCGCGGACCGACTGCGTCTTCACCCCGGTGACGTTCATCTTCTCCTTGGCGAAGACTTCCGAGACGTCGCGCAGCAGGCCCTGGCGGTCGGTGGCCTCGACGTTGACGTCGACCGGGTAGAGCAGCGGCTTCGACGCACCGCCGCTGCCCCATGCGACCGGGATGACGCGCTCCGGCGCGCGCGCCGACAGCTCGCGCAGGTTGCTGCACGAGGCGCGATGCACGGCCACGCCCCGGCCGCGCGTGACGTAGCCGGCGATGCCGTCCGGCGGCGCGGGCCGGCAGCAGCGCGCCAGCGAGGTGAGCAGCGACTCGACGCCGACGACCAGGACGCCGCCCGGGCTGCCCGACCCCGGCGCGCGCGAGCGCTTGATGACGAGCTCGTCCTCGTCGAGCTTCTTCTCCGCCGCCGGCCGCAGCAGGGCCTCGATGCTGTGCAGCGACAGCTCGTCCTTGCCGACAACCTCGAAGAGCGCATCGGCGCTGCGAAAGCCGAGCTGGGCGGCCAGCTCGCCGTGCTTGATCGACGTGCGTCCCTCCCGCTGCAGCAGCTTCTCGACGGCTTCGCGGCCGCGCGCGATGGTCGCTGCCAGCGCCAGGGAATTGAACCAGGCCCGCACCTTGGCCTTCGAGCGCGCACACTGCAGGTAGCCGAGCTCGGGGTTCAGCCAGTCCAGCGACGGGCCGCCCGTCTTGGCCGCCGTGATCTCCACGACCTGACCGCTCTGGAGGCGCGTGCCCAGCGGCACCATAACGCCGTCGACCTTGGCGCCGCGGCAGCGGTGGCCGAGGTCGGTGTGCACGGCATAGGCGAAGTCGATCGGCGTCGCCCCCGCAGCGAGCTCGACGATCGAGGCCTGCGGCGTGAAGACGTAGATGCGGTCGTCGAAGAGCCCGCGGCCCGCGGCGCCTTCGGCGGCCGGGATCGCGTCGCTCGTCAGGTCCCGTTCCCAGGCGAGGAGCTGGCGCAGGACGACCAGACGCGCCTGGGCGATGCGCGCTTCGAACGCGCCGCCGGCGACGGTGCCGCCGACCGGCGCCTCCTTGTAGGCCCAGTGCGCGGCGATGCCGAACTCGGCGTGCTCGTGCATCTCGCGGGTGCGGATCTGGATCTCGACCGGACGCCCGTCGTCGCCCTGGACGACCGTGTGCAGGGAGCGATAGCCGTTCGCCTTCGGCCGCGCGATGTAGTCGTCGAGCTCGCCCGGGATCGCCGGAAAGCGCTCGTGGACCCGGCCCAGCACGGCATAGCAGCCGGCCACGTCCGGAACGATGACGCGCAGCGCGCTCACGTCCATGACGCCGCTGAACCCCAGCCCCTTGCGCGCCATCTTCTTCCAGATGCTGTAGAGGTGCTTCGGCCGGCCCTGCACCTCGGCCGGCAGGCCGTGCGCCGCGAGGTCGGCGCCGAGCAGGACCCGCAGCGTCTCGACCCTCGCCTCGCGATCGGCGCGGCGCTCGTCGAGCATGGCGGCGATGGCCCGGTAGTTGTCGGGATCGCTGAAGCGGAAGGACAGGTCCTCGAGCTCCCACTTGACCTGCCAGATGCCGAGCCGGTTGGCGAGCGGCGCGAACACCTGCAGCGTCTCGCGGGCGATCGCCTCCGGGCACGGCCGCTTGCTCGCCGCGTGGAAGCGCAGCGTCTGCAGCCGCGAGGCGAGGCGCAGCAGCACGACGCGGAGATCGCGCGAGAACGCGAGCAGCATCTTGCGGACGCGCTCGACCTGGCGCCCGCGTTCGGCTTGATCGAGCGCCGCCCCTTGCGCCGTGCGCTGCAGCTCGCCGAGCTTGCGCGCATGCGACACCAGCTCGGTCTGCGACGGTCCGAACAGCGGCGTCAGGACCTCGTCGGGCTTGCCGAGCTGGTCGGCCGCGTAGACGAGGTACGCGGCCGCGCACAGCGCCGGCGCCGCCCCGATCGAAGCCAGGATCGAAGCCGTGCCGTCGGCGTGGGCGAGGACGGACTCGCCGGTGGGCAGGGCGCGGCCCTGCAGCAGCGGTGCGGCGAACGCGCGCGCGCGCGGCACCGCGTTCTCCGGCGCGGCCTCGTCCGACACCCCGAGCAGGCGAACGATCGGTGCGGCGCCGGCGCGCGCGACCGTCGAAGCGGTCTTCATGGCCCCAGCAGGAACTCCCGCACGACGGCCACCTGGCTGGGCTCGACCAGCGTCGGCGCGTGGCCGACGCCGGCGAACTCGTGCAGCCGGGCGCGTGGTCCGCGCTGCGTCATCGCCGCCGCCGTGTCGCGCGACAGCACGTCTGACGTCGCGCCGCGCAGGAGCAGCGTCGGGCAACGGATCGCGTCGTAGGCGGCCCACAGCGCCGCTTCGCCGGCGGCGGCGGCCTGCGGCGTGATCTGGCGCAGCGACACGGCGATCGCCGGGTCGTAGTGGAGTCGGACGGACGCCTCCGAGCGGCGCAGCATCGGCTCGGTCAGCGCCATCCACTCGTCGCGGCTGTGCGGCCCGAAGCCTTGCGAGATCGTCAGTAGGTAGTCGGCCGCTTCGTCGGCCGAGCCCCAGGTGAGCGGCGCGCCGACGTAGCTCGCGATGCGCGCGATGCCGGCGGCATCGATCGCCGGCCCGACGTCGTTGAGGACCAGCCGCTCGATCGGCGAGCCCGGCAGCCCCGCCAGGGCCATGCCGATGAGCCCGCCCATCGAGGTGCCGAGCCAGTGCACCGACTTCGCATCCAGCCGCGCCAGCAGCGTCACCATGTCGGCGACGTAGGCCGGGATCTGGTAGCCGGCCGGGTCGACGAGCCAGTCCGACTCGCCCCGGCCGACGACGTCGGGGCAGACGACGCGGACCTCGGACTGCAGCGCACGCGCGAGGGTGTCGAAGTCGCGGCCCTGGCGGCTCAGGCCGTGCGCGCACACCAGGACGCGCTCGGCGCCGGGATCGCCCCAGTCCCAGTAGGCCATGCGGTGCAGTCCGCGCGAATCGAGACACTGCACGTGGCGAAGGCGCGGCTCGTTCATCGTCCCCGTCCTCACTTCATCTGCACCGTGCCGTTGACGGTGGCGGTCACCACCGCCTTGCCCGGCTCCACCGACAAGGCGTCGCCCGGAGGCGCGGCACCCGCCGCCTGCATGCGCATCATCGGCACCGGTCCGTCGTGCGGCTCGCTGGTCGCGACGCTGACCTCGCGGATCGTGTAGCCGCCGTAGCCGAACTGCCTGGCGTACTCGGCTGCCTTGACGCGATAGCGGCCGATCGCCTCGGCCGCCAGCTCGCCTTCGACGCGCTGGCTGGCCTGGCGCGACAGCCGATGCGCGACGCGCGCAACCGTCATGGTCGTGATGCGGCCGGCCAGCTGGCCGATCGCCGCCATGTCGCGACCCTCGACGACGATCTCGGCCGAGCCCTGCCAGCCGGCGAGCGTCGGTGCCGTCGTGCCGCTGCCGCCGGCGTAGCGCGGGTACAGCGAGAAGTTGCCCGTCTGCACCTCGACCTGGCCCGGGCGCGCTACCTTCCGCGCCTCGGCGAGCGCCCCTTCGAGGGCCTGCTTCAGCTGCGCCTGGACGGCGTTGGCGTCCGGTCCCTGGCGCGAGGTCGAGAACGTGATGGCGAGCAGATCCTTGGTCACCTCGAGGCTCGCCTGCGCGCTGAGGCCGAGCACGCCTTCGACCGGCTGACCCGGCACGGCTTGCGCTCTCGCCGCGATCGGCCACGACGCGGCCACGAAGAGGGTCCACAGGGCAAGCGCCGGCGAGCGCTGGGTCCAGTTCATGATGGATTGCTCAAGGTGATGAATTCGAGTTGTAACTTCTGGTCAGCGGTGCCCGAACTGGCCGGCAAAGCCCCGCAGAATCCCGATTGTTACAAATGGGGAAGCGATGAACACGCCCGCCAATGCTCGCCCGGATCGCATCGTTGTCGTCGACGATGATGCCCGCATTCGCGACCTGCTGCGGCGCTACCTCACCCAGGAAGGCTTCGAGGTCCTGCTCGCCGAGGACGCCAAGGCGCTGAACCGGCTGCTGACGCGCGAGACCATCCACCTGATCGTTCTGGACCTCATGCTTCCCGGCGAGGACGGGCTCTCCATTTGCCGACGACTCCGGGCCGCCAACGACCTGACACCGATCATCATGCTCACCGCCAAGGTGGAAGACGTCGATCGCATCGTCGGCCTCGAGGTCGGCGCCGACGACTACCTTCCGAAGCCGTTCAACCCGCGCGAGCTGCTGGCGCGCATCCACGCCGTGCTGCGCCGCCGGCCCACGCTCGAGGCACCCGGCGCGCCGGCGCTCGATGCGCAGACGGTGACGTTCGGCCCCTTCAATTTCGACCTGGCGTTGCGCAGGCTGACCAAGGACGGCGAGCAGATCGCCCTCACCACGGGCGAGTTCTCGATGCTGAAGGCGCTGGTCCGCCACCCGCGCCAGCCGCTGTCGCGCGACAAGCTCGCCCAGCTGGCGCGCGGCCGCGAGTTCGAGCCCTTCGACCGCAGCCTCGACGTGCAGATCTCGCGCCTGCGCAAGATGATCGAGCCCGATCCGGCCCAGCCCCGCTACATCCAGACGGTCTGGGGCGTGGGCTACGTCTTCGTGCCCGACGGCGCTGCCTGAAGAAGCCCCCCTAGACGATGTCAGCTCAGCCGAGGGGCCGGTCGGCCCCGGACATGGCGTTGACGAGCCCGGAGCCGCACAGGGCCGCCGCACAGCGCCGCTCCAAGCGATCCCCCGATGCCGCGCCAATGGAGCGCAAGAAGCCCTCGCCGAAGCCGCGCATGGCGAAGAAGTTCGTCGCGCTGAGCCTGTTCTGGCGCACGTTCTTCCTGCTCGCGCTGCTGCTCGCCAGCGGCGTCTTCGCCTGGGTGCAGACCTTCCGCGCGCTCGAGTTCGAGCCGCGCGCCGTGCAGGTGGCGCAGCAGATCGCCAGCCTCGTCAACCTGACGCGCGGCGCGCTGTCCGGCACCGACGGCATCAACCGCATCACCATCATCAAGAGCGTGTCCAACACCGGGCCGGTGAAGCTGAGCCCGCGCGAGCCGAACGACCGCTGGGAGCCGTTCCAGTCGGACCGCTTCCAGAACGTGATCGAGCGCGAGCTGCGCGACGCGCTCGGCATGGACACCATCGTGGCGCGCAGCATGAACGGGCAGCCCGGCCTCTGGGTCGGCTTCTCGATCGCGCGCGACCACTACTGGCTGAAGGCCGATCCGGCGCCGCTCGGGCCGATGTCGACGAGCACGCTGGTGCTCTGGGTCAGCATCGCCCTGCTCGCGACCATCCTCGGGTCCGCGGGAATCGCCCGGCTGATCAACCGGCCGCTGCAGGACCTGTCGTTCGCCGCCAGCCGGATCGGCGAAGGCGAGTACGACTCGCGCCTCGACGAGACGACGCTCACCAGCGAGATCCGTCAGGTCAACATGGGCTTCAACCGGATGGCGCGCGAGCTGGCGAAGGTCGAGCAGGACCGCGCCGTGATGCTCGCCGGGATCTCGCACGACCTGCGCACGCCCTTGTCGCGCCTGCGCCTGGAAGCGGAGATGAGCGTCCAGGACGAGGAGGCGAAGAGCAACATGGCCATGGACATCGACCAGCTCGACGCCATCATCGACAAGTTCATGGACTACGCCCGGCCGGGCGAGGTCAAGCTGACGCCGTGCAACGTCGCGGCCATCGTCGAGCGCGAGGCGGCGGCCTTCCGCGACACCAGCCAGATCCGGATCACGTCCAAGGTCGCGCCCGACGTCCGCGTCCTCGCCGACGACGTCGAGCTGGGCCGGGTCCTGCAGAACCTGTTCGAGAACGCGCGCCGCTACGGCCGCTCGACGGACACCGGCATCGCCCGGGTCGTCGTCAACTACGCCAAGACCGGGCCGTGGGTGATCATCACCGTGCGCGACCACGGCCAGGGCGTCGACCCGAAGAAGCTGGACCAGCTGACCACGCCGTTCTTCCGCGGCGATGCCGCCCGGACGGCGGCGACCGGCGCCGGCCTGGGGCTGGCGATCGTCGAGAAGGCCTTGCACCGCATGGGCGGCGCCTTCGAGCTCGCCAACGCCACCGACGGCGGCCTGCTGGCGCACGTGCGTCTGAAGAAGGCTTGATCGCCGCGCCGACGGCTGCGTCTAGCCGGCCCGCTCGAGCCGCCACGTCTGCCAGCGCACGCCGACCACGCCGCCGGCGACGATCGCCGCCACGGCGATGAAGCTCGTCAGGGCGAGCGTCGACAGGCCCGAGAGTCCCTGGCCGATCGTGCAGCCGAGCGCCGTGACGCCGCCGACGCCCATCAGCGTCGCGCCGAGCAGATGGTCGCGCAGGTCGCCGGCGCCGGCGAAGCCTTCCCAGCGGAACGAGCGCGTCCAGGCGGCGTGCAGCGTCGCGCCGGCGACCATGCCGGCGGCCGAGACGATGCCGATCGTCAGCACCTTGCCGGCGTCGCTGAAGAAGAGCAGGTAGTCGGCCGCGTAGGCCACCGCGGCGACGAAGCTGAGCGCCTCCATCCGCCTCGAGCTGGTCGCGAGGAAGGCCGGCTCGAGGGTCTGCGGGTGCTCGGCGACGTGGCCGAGCACGCCCGAGATCCACCAGGCGGCGACGACGAGGAGGCCGAGCGCGGCGCCGCCGAGCGCGAGCTCGAGCCGGCGTTCGCTGCGCCGGCCGAGCGCGAAGGCGAGCAGCACCGCGCCGACGGCGAGGCCGAGGCCCAGTGCCATCGCGGCCGTCGAGACGCCGGTGGCGCGCGCCAGCATCGACGGCAGGTCCTGCGAGCCGGCGAGGCCGACCGCCACCGTGTCGACGGTATGCACGCGCCAGACCGCGCTGATGCCCTTCAGCGTCGCGAAGCCGGTGAAGGCGATGACGAGCAGCACGACCACGGCCTTGAGGTTGCCGGTGCCGGCGCGCAGCAGGTTGCGGCTGGCGCAGCCGCCGGCGAGGACCATCCCGACGCCGAAGGCGAAGCCGCCGACGAGCGCCGACAGCCAGGTGACGCGGGGGCCGGCGAAGAAGGAGTCGGAGGCGGACACCCAGCCGACGGCGACCATGGCGTTGAAGCCGAGGACGGCCGTTCCCGCGGCCATGGCCCACAGCCGCATGCGCGACCAGTCGCCCATGATGGCGATGTCGGCCACCGCGCCCATGGTGCAGAAGCGGACGCGCTGCGCGATCGCGCCGAAGGCGACGGCGACGGCGAACGCCGAGACGAGGACGAGCGTCGTCGTGCGCTGGAGGTCGGCGTCGGTCATGGGTGCATGGGCATCGCGGTCGGGAGAATAAACAAACGGGAATCCGATCTGTCGCGGCAGGACGGGATCGGCTAGTCTTTCCCGCGCCACGGAGGGAGAGAACGATGCACGAAACGATGCACGGGTCGGCAGCGCGGCGCTGGCGGGCCGCCTGCGCAGGGGCCGCGGCGGCGATCGCTGCCGGCGTTGCGGCAGCGCAGGGCGCGACCGACCTTCAGGTGCGCTCGCTGGCCGCGACCTGCGCCAACTGCCACGGCACGGACGGCCGGGCGGTGCCGGGCGAGGCGATGACGCCGCTCGCCGGCCTGCCCAAGGACTACCTGGTGACGCAGATGCAGGCCTTTCGCGACGGCAAGCGTCCGGCGACCGTGATGCATCAGCTCGCCAAGGGCTACAGCGATGCGCAGATCGAGGCCCTGTCCGCCTACTTCGCGGCAAGGAGCCGGCCATGAAGCGCCGCCAGCTTCTCCAGGGCGCCCTGGCCGGCGGCGCGCTCGCGGCCACCGTCGGCTGTGCCTCGACGGGCGGCGTGCCGTCGAGCGCCCGCGTCGTCGTCGTCGGCGGCGGCTACGGCGGTGCCACCGCCGCCAAGTACGTCCGCCTGCTCTCGGCCCATGCGATCGACGTCGTCCTTGTCGAGCCGAACCGCGCATTCGTGTCGTGCCCGATCTCGAACCTCGTGGTCGGCGGCGTCCGGCAGCTCGCCGACGTGACGACGCCCTACGACGCCTTGCAGCAGCGGCACGGCGTCCGCCTGGTGCACGACAGCGTGGTCGCCATCGACGCCGCGGCGCGGACCGTGCGCCTCGCCGGCGGCGCCACCATCCGCTACGACAAGCTCGTCCTCGCTCCCGGCGTCGACCTGATGTTCGACGGCGTGGCCGGGCTGCGCCAGGCGAACGCCGACGGCCGTGTCCTGCAGGCCTGGAAGGCGGGTCCCGAGACGGCGGCGCTGTTCCGCCAGATCGCGGCGATGCCGGAAGGCGGCGTCTTCGCCATCACCGTTCCCGAGGCGCCCTATCGCTGCCCGCCCGGGCCGTACGAGCGCGCGAGCATGGTCGCGGCCTACCTGAAGAAGGCCAAGCCCCGCGCCAAGGTCCTCGTGCTCGACGCCAACCCGGACGTCACGTCCAAGGGCGCGCTCTTCAAGAAGGCGTGGACCGAGCTTTACGGCGGCATGATCGAGTACCGCCCGCAGCACCGGGCGATGGCGGTGGATGCGGCGCGGATGACCGTCAAGTTCGAGGTCCACGACGACGTGCGGGCCGACGTCCTCAACGTGCTGCCGCCGATGCGTGCCGGGCAGATCGCGGTGCAGGCGAACCTGGCCAACGCGAACGCCCGCTGGTGCCAGGTCGACTACCTCACCTTCGAGGCGACCGCCGCGAAGCACATCCACGTGGTCGGCGACGCGATCCAGATTGCGCCGGCGATGCCGAAATCGGCGCACATGGCGAACAGCCACGCCAAGGTGGCGGCCGCCGCGATCGTCGCCGAGCTCGGCGGGCTGCCGCCGCTGCTGCAGCCGATGCTCACGAACACGTGCTACAGCTTCGTCAGCGCCGAGGAAGTGATCCACGTGGCCAGCGTGCACGAGTACGTCGCCGCCGAGAAGACCTTCAAGACGGTCGCCGGGTCGGGCGGCGTCTCCGCGGCGCGCTCCGAGCTCGAGGCCCGCTACGCCATGGCGTGGGCCAGGAACATCTGGGCCGACACCCTGCTGTGAAAGCCCGCGCTGCCGGCGACCTCGCGCCGGGTGCGCAGGCACGTCTCAGGCGATCGTCGCCTCGTCGCTCCGGCGGTTGCCGCGGCTGTCGAGCCAATGCACGGCCACCCGGTCGCCCGGCTTGGCGCCGCGCAGGCTGAACTGGAAGAACGGGTTCTTCGACACGGCCGGGCCGCACTGAAACGACAGCACGGGCCGTCCGTTGTGCGACACGTTCACGGTCTGGATGTGCCACGCCGGCACGAGCTTGCCGGAAGCGTCCTTGCGCTGCCCCGATTCCATCTCGTGGCTCAGCAGCATGCGAACGGTCGCCTTGTCGCCGGCCAGCGTGGCGCGGATGCGGGTCGGCTCAGCCACCGCAGCCCCCGAGCGTGACGCGCACTTCCTTGCGCGCGTAGAGCATGCGCCCGTCGGCGAGCACGGCCACGCCGTACACGTTCGAGGTCTGGGCCATCTTGATGCGCGTCGAGAAGGCGGCGTCCACCGAGTCGCCGATGTCGGCGACCGCGGCCAGCAGGTTCGGGTTCTTCTCGACGAGCAGGAGCAGCCGGCGCACCGACGGCAGGGCACTGGCGATGCCGATCGCCACGTTGGCGCCGTCCTCGGCGATGTCGGGCGCGGTGAGCGTCACGTCGCGGCTCTCCGCCGGCGCGCCGCTGCCGAGCGCGCGTGCCAGATCGGCGATCGTGCCCGCGTCGAACAAAGCCTTCGGGTAGGGCGACTGCGCCCGCGCCGTGCGCGGCAGCGACAGGGCGGCGGCAAGGAGGACGGCGAGGCTGCTGCTGCCGGACAGCAGGACACGGCGGCGTGGCGGATCCATGGACGTGAGGAGGCGTTCGGTCCGCCCATCGTAGCGCCGGGAGCGTGGCCCCGAGGCGACCGTCGGCCGGAGAGCCTAGCCGCCGCCTCGGTCCGTGCCCGGGGCGCCGGTGTCGCCCGCCCGCGAAGGCGCGGCATGCTTGCCGGCACGGCAGCGGAAACCACGCCGAGGATCTCGACGATCTCGACGTCGGAGCAGTGGGCGCGCACGGCGTCGCCGACAGCTTCGTCGACGGCATTCGGAACGCTCGACGCGGCAGGGCGAACTCGAACGCCGCCTTTTGTGCCGGAGTGAAGAGGCCGCTGCTGCGGAAAGTCCATCACCGCGCGGTTCAGGAGGGTGAAGGCCCTGGCGATCTCCGAAGAGTGATCGCTCGGCAGCGGCGAGACGAGCGGCATCGACGATCTCCTCGACTCGACCTCAGCCGGGACGCCAGAGCAGGACCACGGCGCGCGCCTCGATCGATTCGCGGCGGCCGACCGGCCCCAGCTTCTCGGCCGTCTTCGCCTTCACGCTGACCTGCTCGACACCGGCCCCGAGCACGCTGGCGAGGCGCTGGCGCATCGCTGCGATGTGCGGCGCGAGCTTGGGCGCCTCGGCGATCACCGTCGAGTCGATGTTGCCGAGCTGCCAGCCCTCGGCCTTGACGCGGCGCGCCGCCTCCGCGAGCAGCGCCAGCGAGTCGGCGCCGCGGTACTGCATGTCGGTGTCGGGGAAGTGGTGGCCGATGTCACCCAGGGCGGCGGCCCCGAACAGTGCGTCCGTGATCGCATGGCAGAGCGCGTCGGCGTCGGAGTGGCCGGCGAGTCCGTGCGTGTGGGCGATCTCGATCCCGCCCAGCATCAGCTTGCGGCCTTCGACGAGCGCGTGCGTGTCCCAGCCTTCGCCGATGCGCCAGAGCGGCCCGCGCGGCTTCATGCCCGACGCGCCTCGAGCAGCGCCCCGGCGATGGCGAAGTCGCCGGGGTGGGTGATCTTGAGGTTCTCCGGCGAGCCGGGGACGAGCTTCGGCGCTCCGCCCGCGGCCTCGATCGCGCCAGCCTCGTCGCTCACCGCAGGGCCGGCGCGATCGAGCGCGTCGATCAGGGCGCCCAGGCGGAACATCTGCGGCGTCTGCGCCTGCCACAAGCGCTCGCGCCCGATCGTTGCCGCCGCACGCCCGCCGTCCTCGCGCTTCAAGGTGTCGGCGACGGGGATCGCGAGCAGCCCGCCGATCGGGTCGTCGCGGCAGGCGTCGATGAGCGCGTCGATCCAGACCGACCGCACCAGGCAGCGCGCCGCGTCGTGGACCAGCACCCAGTCGTCGGGTCGGGCCCCGCGGCGGGCGAGCTCGGCGAGGCCGGCGCGCACGGTCGCCGCGCGCGTCGGACCGCCGCAGCGCGCCACCGCGATGCGCTCATCGGCGATGCCGGGGCCGGGCGCGAACGACGCGTCGTCGGGCGCGACGACGACCAGGATGCATTCCAGCCGGTCCACCTGCGCCAGCGCCGCCAGCGTGTGCGCCACCAGCGGCCGGCCGGCGATCTCCACGTACTGCTTGGCGACGGCGCTCCCGGCGCGCGAACCGGCACCCGCACACGGCACGAGCGCATGGAAGCGTGGCGAGGAGGAAGGGTCCGACGGCATCGCGGGCGGCTTCTGTGGCGGGCGGCAAGCATAAGCGCAGCCTCTGCGCGGGCCGGGTGCGCCACCTAAAATCGCCGGCTTTACCCGCGCGGCAGCCTGCCGCCTCCATGCTCCTCCCCGACATCGCCCCCGGCAAGCGCTTCGCGCTGCCCCGTCCGCCCGGCTCGGCCGACGCGCTCCTCGTCGCTCGCTTCGCCGAGAAGAAGCGCCCCAGAGGCGCGCTGCTGGCGGTGTTCACCGCCGAGCCGAGCGATGCGCAGCGGCTCGCCGACGAGCTGGCCTTCTTCGCGCCGACGCTGCGCGCGGCCGTATTCCCGGACTGGGAGACCCTGCCCTACGACAGCTTCTCGCCGCACGAGGACCTGATCTCCGAGCGCCTGGCGACGCTCTGGCGGATCCGCGGCGGCGACGTCGACGTGGTCCTCATGCCGGCGACGACGGCGCTGGTGCGCCTGGCGCCGCCGGGCTTCCTGGCCGGCTACACCTTCCACTTCCGGGCCAAGCAGCGGCTGGACGAGGCAGCGCTGAAGGCGCAGCTGACGCTCGCCGGCTACACGCATGTGAGCCAGGTCGTCTCGCCCGGCGAGTACGCCGTGCGCGGCGGCCTCATCGACCTCTTCCCCATGGGCTCGGCGGTCCCGTACCGCGTCGACCTGTTCGGCGACGAGATCGACTCGATCCGGACCTTCGACCCCGATAGCCAGCGCAGCCTCTACCCGGTGCCCGAAGTCCGGCTCCTGCCCGGCCGCGAGTTCCCGATGGACGAGGCGTCGCGAACGGCGTTCCGCTCGCGCTGGCGCGAGCAGATGGAGGGCGACCCGACCAAGGTCCGCCTCTACAAGGACATCGGCGCCGGCATCGCCACCGCCGGCATCGAGTACTACCTGCCGCTCTTCTTCGACGCCACCGCGACCATCTTCGACTACCTCGGCGACGCCGCGATGCTGGTCCTGCACGGCGAGGTCGACGAGTCGCTGCAGCGCTTCTGGACCGACACCCGCGAGCGCTACCGCTTCTTCCAGCACGACCGCGAGCGGCCCGTGCTGCCGCCGGAGACGCTGTTCCTGCGCCCGGAGGAGTTCTTCGCCGCCTGCGGCCGGCACGCGCAGCTGGCCGTGCGCGGCAAGGCCGATGACGGCAGCCCGTGGGCGTCCCCCCTGCCAGAGCTCGGCGTCGACCGCGGCGCGCCCGAGCCTCTCAAGCGGCTGCAGGACCACATCGCGGCGACGCCGCACCGCGTCCTCATCGTCGCCGAGAGCGAGGGCCGGCGCGAGAGCCTGCTCGAGCTGCTGCGCGACAGCCGCATCGAGCCTCCCAGCGTCGCGACGCTGGCCGAGTTCGCGGCCGGCAGCGAGCGTTTCGCCATCGCCGTCGCGCCGCTCGCGCAGGGGTTCTCGGCCGGCACGGAGCCGGGCGAGCATGGCGCGGTGGTCGACTTCGTCACCGAGACCGAGCTCTTCGCGACGGCGCCGGGCGGGCGAAGGCGCCGCCGGCAGGAACAGACGAGCGACGTCAATGCGCTGATCAAGGACCTCTCCGAGCTGAAGGTCGGCGACCCGGTCGTCCACGTCAACCACGGCATCGGCCGCTACCTGGGCCTCACGACGATCGCGCTCGGCGGCGCCGACGAGGAGCCGAGCGAGTTCCTGCAGCTCGAGTACGCCGACAAGGCGACGCTCTACGTGCCGGTCGCCCAGTTGCATCTCATCGCCCGCTACACCGGCGTCAGCGCCGAGGAGGCGCCGCTGCACCGGCTCGGCTCCGGCCAATGGGACAAGGCCCGGCGCAAGGCCGCCGAGCAGGTGCGCGATGCCGCGGCCGAGCTGCTGAACCTGTACGCGCGCCGGGCGACGCGCGAGGGCTTCGCCTTCCGCTTCCAGCCGCACGACTACGAGGCCTTCGCCGCCAGCTTCGGCTTCGAGGAGACGCCCGACCAGCACGCGGCCATCCACGCCGTGATCCAGGACATGGTGTCGCCGCGGCCGATGGACCGCCTCGTCTGCGGCGACGTCGGCTTCGGCAAGACCGAGGTCGCGCTGCGCGCGGCCTTCGTCGCCGTCACCGGCGGCAAGCAGGTCGCGATCCTTGCGCCGACGACGCTGCTCGCCGAGCAGCACTACCAGAACATCGCCGACCGCTTCGGCAAGTGGCCGATCAAGGTCGCCGAGCTGTCGCGCTTCCGCTCGCCCAAGGAGGTGAAGACGGCGCTCGAGGGGCTGGCCGACGGCACGATCGACATCGTCGTCGGCACGCACAAGCTGCTGAGCGCCGACGTCAAGCTCAAGAGGCTGGGCCTGCTGGTCATCGACGAGGAGCACCGCTTCGGCGTCCGCCACAAGGAGCAGATCAAGGCGATGCGCGCCGAGGTCGACGTGCTCACGCTGACGGCGACGCCGATCCCGCGCACGCTCGGCATGGCGCTCGAAGGGCTGCGCGACCTGTCGGTGATCGCGACCGCGCCGCAGCGGCGCCTCGCCATCAAGACCTTCGTCCGCAACGAAAGCTCGGGGACGATCCGCGAGGCGGTGCTGCGCGAGCTGAAGCGCGGCGGCCAGGTCTACGTCCTGCACAACGACGTGGCGACCATCGAGCACCGGCGCGAGACGCTGCAGGCGCTCGTCCCCGAGGCGAGGATCGCCGTCGCGCACGGGCAGATGCCGGAGCGCGAGCTCGAGCGCGTCATGCGCGACTTCGTCGCCCAGCGCCACAACGTCCTGCTCTGCTCGACCATCATCGAGACCGGCATCGACGTGCCGAGCGCCAACACCATCGTCATCAGCCGCGCCGACAAGTTCGGCCTGGCCCAGCTGCACCAGCTGCGCGGCCGGGTCGGCCGCTCGCACCACCAGGCCTACGCCTACCTCATGGTTCCCGACGTCGAGGCACTGACCAAGCAGGCGGCGCAGCGGCTCGAGGCGATCCAGCAGATGGAGGAGCTCGGCTCCGGCTTCTACCTGGCGATGCACGACCTCGAGATCCGCGGCGCCGGCGAGGTGCTCGGCGACAGCCAGAGCGGCAACATGATGGAGGTCGGCTTCCAGCTCTACAACGACATGCTGGCGGAGGCGGTGCGTTCGCTCAAGGCCGGCCGCGAGCCCGACCTGCTGGCGCCGCTCTCGGCGGTGACCGAGATCAACCTGCACGCGCCGGCGCTGCTGCCGGACAGCTACTGCGGCGACGTGCACATCCGCCTGTCGCTCTACAAGCGACTCGCCAGCGCGGACAGGACCGAGCAGATCGACGCCATGCTGGAGGAGATCACCGACCGCTTCGGCAAGCTGCCGCCGCAGGGGCAGACGCTGTTCGACGTGCACCGCCTGCGCATCCTCGCGAAGTCGTACGGCGTCGCCCGCATCGATGCCGGGGAGCGGGTCTCGACCATCACCTTCGTCCCGAACCCGCCGATCGAGCCGATCCGCATCATCGAGCTGGTGCAGCGCAACCGGCACATCAAGCTCGTCGGCAACGAGAAGCTGCGCATCGACTGCGGCGCCGCCGAGGTGCGCGATCGCGTGAAGCTGATTCGAGACGTCCTGCGCCTGCTCGGGACGCCGAAAGTGCTGGAAGCGGCTTGAGCACGCAGCCTGCCGCCGGCCTCGTCGTCCGCGGCGTCGTGCCGCCGCTGTCCCTGGCCGATTTCCGGCTCGCGGCCTTCGACATGGATTCGACGCTCATCGACATCGAGTGCGTCGACGAGATCGCGGCGATGGCCGGGAAGAAGGCGGAGGTCGCCGTGATCACGGAGGCGGCCATGCGCGGCGAGATCGCCGACTACAAGGAGAGCCTGCGCCGCCGCGTCGCCTTGCTCGCGGGCGTGCCCGCGTCGGCGCTGCAGCGCGTCTACGACGAGCGGCTGCGCTTCAATCCCGGCGCCGAGGCATTGGTGCAGGCCTGCCGCGAGGCCGGCCTGAAGACCGTGCTCGTGTCCGGCGGCTTCACCTTCTTCACCGATCGCGTCCGCGACCGGCTGAAGATCGACTACACGCGCAGCAACGTCCTCGAGGTCGAGGGCGGCGCGTTGTCCGAGGGCAGGCTCGAGGGAGCCGTCCTGACCGGCCGGCTCGTGGACCAGCCCTGGGGCGACATCTGCGACGGGGAGGAGAAGCGGCGCATGCTGCTCGAGACCTGCGCCGCGCTCGGCATCGATCCGCGGCGATCGTTCGCCGTCGGCGATGGCGCCAACGACCTGCCGATGATGGCCGCCGCCGGCCTGTCGGTCGCCTACCGGGCCAAGCCGAAAGTGCGCGAGGCGGCGAACGTCGCCATCGACGAGGGCGGCCTCGACCGCCTGCTCGAGGTGCTCAGGCCGCCGGGCCGCTGACCCCGTCCGGCTGCGCGGCGCGTCGCGCCTCGGCCTTTTCACGGATCGCGCCGAGCGTCGTCCGGCTGGTGATCACGTCGGCATCGAGGCGCAGGTGGATCAGGGCCGGTCGGCCGGCGGCGAGCGCCGCCTGCAGCGCCGGCTCGAAGGCGGCCGTCGCGTCGACCCGCTCCGGCGCGAACCAGCCGTAGGCGCGCGCGAGCGCGGCGAAATCGGGATTGCCGAGGTCCGAGCCCGAGACGCGCCCCGGGTACTCGCGTTCCTGGTGCATGCGGATCGTGCCGTAGCTGCCGTTGTCGACGACGATGCTGACGAGCTTGCCGCGACCCGTGCCGGCACCGTGTGCGACGGCCGTGGCCAGCTCCTGCCCGGTCATGAGGAAGTCGCCGTCGCCGGCGATGTTGACAACCGTGCGCGCGGGCTGCAGCAGCGACGCCGCGATCGCCGCCGGCACGCCGTAGCCCATCGCCCCCGAGGTGGGCGCGAGCTGGCTGCGGCCGGCGTGGCGCAGGCCGGCGTAGCGATGGAACCGATGCAGCCAGCCGCTGAAGTTGCCGGCGCCGTTGGTGAAGACCGCGTCCTCCGGCGCCAGTCGATCGATGCTGCGCACGACCTCGGCCAGGTCGAGCGGCGTCACCGGCGACGGCACGAGGTTGGCCTCGTAGTCGGCATGGGCGCTGCGGGTCCACGCCGACCAGGCGGCGGTGGCCGGCGCGTCCAGCCCGGCGAGCGCCGGGCCGATGCACGCCATCGATGAATGGATCAGCAGATCCGCGGCGTAGACGCGCCCCAGCTCCTCCGCTCCGGCGTGGACGTGGATCAGCTGCTGGCGCGGGCGCGGCGCCGCGAGGAGCTCGTAGCCGCCGGTCGTCATCTCGCCGAGGCGTGGGCCGACCGCCAGCACGAGGTCCGCGTCACGGATGCGCTGCGCCAGCCTCGGATTGATGCCGATGCCGACGTCGCCGGCGTAGTTCGGATGCCGGTTGTCGAAGGTGTCCTGAAACCGGAAGGCGCAGCCGACCGGCAAGTGCCAGCGCTCGGCGAAGCGCTCGAGCGCCTCGCCCGAGCGAGCGTCCCAGCCGCTGCCGCCGACGATGACGATGGGCTGCTTCGCGGCGAGCAGCCGCTCGCGCAGCGCGCGGAGAGCGTCGGGCGCGGGCGCCGCGAGCGCCGGCTCGGCTCGCGGCAGCACCGGCGCCGACGTCATCGCGGTCAGCATGTCCTCGGGCAGTGCGAGCACGACCGGGCCGGGTCGGCCCTGCATCGCGGTGTGGAAGGCGCGGGCGACGTACTCCGCGAGCCGGTCCGGGTCGTGCACCTCGCCGACCCACTTCGAGAAGCCCAGGGTGCCGGGCCCGAACATCTGCCGGTAGTCGACCTCCTGGAACGCCTCGCGGTCGCGCTGGTGGCTCGCGACGTGGCCGATGAAGAGGACCAGCGGCGTCGAGTCCTGGAAGGCGGTATGCAGACCGATCGCCGCGTTGCTCGCACCCGGCCCCCTCGTCACGAAGCAGATGCCCGGGCGGCCGCTCAGCTTGCCTTGCGCCTCGGCCATGAAGCAGGCGCCCCCCTCGTTGCGGCAGCTCACGAAGCGGATGCGTTCCGCGTGCTCGTGGAAGCCGTCGAGCGCGGCGAGATAGCTCTCGCCGGGGACGCCGAAGGCGGTGGCGACGCCTTGTGCGAGGAGGGCTTCGACGAGGGCATGGCCGGCCGGCCGCGGCTTGCTGGGCTGGGTCATCGCCCGAGTGTGCCGGACGCGCGCAGGCCCTTTCGCCGCTTCCGGGTTTTCTCTGCTATCGTCAATTCACCGTTTGGTGAATTATGCTGCCCATGCCCAGCCGCGCCGCCGCCGTCGTCGAGATCCGACCCCGCGATGCCGACCGCAGCCGCGAGGAGATCCTGCGTGCCGCGATGACCGAGTTCGCCGAGAACGGCTTCGCCGGAGCGCGCATCGACGCCATCGCCGAGCGCGCCGGCGTCAACAAGAAGCTCATCTACTACTACTTCGCGGCCAAGGACGAGCTCTTCGTCGCGGTCCTCGAGCAGACCTATGCCGACATCCGCGCCGCCGAGCAGGCGCTGCACCTGGAGGCGAGCGATCCGGTGCAGGCGATCCGCACGCTGGTCGCCTTCACCTGGCGGCACTACCTCGAGCATCCGGAGTTCCTGGCCCTGCTCAACAGCGAGAACATGCATCGCGCCGGGCACCTGAAGCGCTCCGGGCGCATCCGGCAGATGAACTCGCCGCTGATCGAGACGCTCGCCACCATCGTCGAGCGCGGCCGTCGCGATGGCTCCTTCCGCGCCGGCGTCGATCCGCTGCAGCTCTACGTCTCGATCGCCGGGCTGGCCTACTTCTATCTCTCGAACAACCACACGCTGTCGGCGATCTTCGGCCGCAGCCTCATGACCCCGGCGGCGCTGGACGAGCGCCTCGCGCACATCACCGCGGTGGTGCTCGGCTACCTGACGAGCCGCGGACCGCAGGAGGAACACGACTGATGGATGCCATCGACCTCGGCTACTACCGTCACCATGGCCACGTGACCGTCAACGGCGTTTTCGCCCCCGCCGACATGGACGCCATCGTGCGCGACATCGAGGCCTGGGGCGAGAGCTTCCTCGCCGAGCTGCCGCCCGAGCAGCGCGCCTGGTACGTCGACGGCGGCGTGCAGGCGCGCACCGTCCTGCGCAAGCTCGACAACCCGCACGCGCATCGCGACGCCGTGCAGAAGCTGGCCCGCGATCCGCGCCTGGTCTCCCTGGTCGAGCAGTTCATCGGCCCCGGCGTGTCGGTCTACTTCAGCCAGATCTTCTTCAAGCCGCCCGAGGGCGGCGGTCCGAAGCCGGCGCACCAGGACAACTTCTACTTCGGCCCGACCGACATCGAGGGCATCGTCACGGCCTGGGTCGCGCTCGACGACGCGACGCTCGAGAACGGCTGCCTCTACTTCGGCGACGGCAGCAACCAGGGGCCGGTCTACGCCCACACGGCACCGCCCGACGAGCCTTACAACCTGCAGCTGCCGAGCGCCATCGTGGAGAAGCAGCCCATGGTTCCCGCACCGGTGCGGAAGGGAGGCATCAGCTTCCACCACGGCAACACCTTCCACCAGTCCGGGCCCAACCACAGCCGCTACTGGCGCCGTGCCTGCGCCCTGCACTTCGTCCGCAACGACGTCGAATTCGCGACGCCCGCCCTGCCCTACGACCACTCGCTCAAGTTCCGCGTCACCGACGCGCGGATCACCGCCTGAACCGGAAGACGACCATGACGACTCGACGACTCGGCCTGATCATGCACGGCGTGACCGGGCGCATGGGGATGAACCAGCACCTCATCCGCTCGATCTGCGCCATCCGCGCCGAAGGCGGTGTGAAGCTGAAGAACGGCGACCGGGTGATGCCGGACCCGATCCTGATCGGCCGCAACGCCGAGAAGATCGAGTCGCTGGCGAAGGCGCACGGCATCGCCCGCTGGGGCACCGACCTGGCCGCCGCGCTGGCGGACAGGAACGACACCGTCTTCTTCGACGCCGGAACGACGCAGATGCGCCCCGACCTGCTCGCGCAGGCGCTGCGCGCCGGCAAGCACGTCTACTGCGAGAAACCGATCGCCACCAACCTCAACCAGGCCGTCGAGATCGCCCGCGTCGCCAAGGCCTCGGGGCTGAAGCACGGCGCGGTCCAGGACAAGCTCTTCCTGCCGGGCCTGCGCAAGCTCGACATGCTGCGCCGCGCCGGCTTCTTCGGCCGCATGCTGTCGCTGCGGCTCGAGTTCGGCTACTGGGTCTTCGAAGGCGACCTGCAGCCGATCCAGCGGCCGTCGTGGAACTACCGCGCCGAGGACGGCGGCGGAATGATCCTCGACATGATGTGCCACTGGCGCTACGTGCTCGACAACCTGTTCGGCGAGGTGCAGTCGGTGTCTTGCCTTGGCACGACGCACATCCCGAAGCGCTGGGACGAGAACGACCAGCCCTACACCGCGACTGCCGACGACGCCGCCTACGCCACCGTGCAGCTGAAGGGCTTCCAGGGCGAGCCGGTCATTGCCCAGCTCAACATGTCGTGGGCGACGCGCGTGCGCCGCGACGACCTCGTCACCTTCCACGTCGACGGCACGGACGGGTCGGCGGTGGCGGGGCTGACGAGCTGCGTCGCCCAGTCGCGCGTCGCGACGCCGCGTCCGGTCTGGAACCCCGACGTCAGGCAGTCGATGAACTTCCTCGACCAGTGGCAGGAGATCCCCGACTCCATGGTCTACGACAACGGCTTCAAGATCCAGTGGGAGCACTTCATCCGTCACGTCGCCGAGGAAGGGCCGTGGAAGTGGACGCTCGAGGAAGGCGCCAAGGGCGTGCAGCTCGTCGAGGCGGCGCTCTCCAGCTGGAAGGAAAGGCGCTGGATCGACGTGCCGGCGCTGAAGGTCTGAGGCGGCCATGACCGACGCATCCGCTCTCGCCCTTCCCTTGCCCGTCGCGGCCGGCCGCCTCGAGCGCTACAGCCTGCGCAGCCAGGCGCCGCTTGCGGCCGGCAAGGCCGACAAGCCGTTCACGCGCGTCGCCTACTCGGCGGCGCACGTCGTCGCCGACCCCATGGCCGCGGTGGACCCGTGGCTCGCCGCTGCGGTCGACTGGGACGCGACCATCGCGTACCGGCAGCGCCTCTGGTCGCTCGGCCTCGGGGTCGCCGAGGCCATGGACACCGCGCAGCGCGGCATGGGACTCGACTGGCCGACGTCCCTCGAGCTGATCCGCCGCTCTCTCGATGCGGCGCGCGACCACCCCGGCGCGCTCGTCGCCTCCGGCTGCGGCACCGACCACCTCGCCTTCGATGCGAGCACGAGCGTCGACGACGTCATCCATGCCTACGAAGAGCAGATGGAGGCGATCGAAAAGCACGGCGGCCGGCTGATCGTGATGGCAAGCCGGGCCCTCGCCCGCGTGGCGACGAGCGCGGCCGACTACGAGCGCGTCTACGACCGCGTTCTCATGCAGTCGAAGCAGCCGGTGATCCTGCACTGGCTCGGCGACATGTTCGACCCGCAGCTCGCCGGCTATTGGGGCAGCGCCGACGTCGACACGGCGATGGAGACGGCGCTCGGCGTCATCGCCGCCAACCCGGGCAAGGTCGACGGCATCAAGATCTCGCTGCTCGACAAGGACAAGGAGATCGCCATGCGCCGGCGCCTGCCCGAGGGCGTGCGCATGTACACCGGCGACGACTTCAACTACGCCGAGCTGATCGCCGGTGATGGCGTCGGCAGCGCCGCCAATCACCGGCACAGCGACGCCCTGCTCGGCATCTTCGATGCCATCGCGCCGGCGGCGAGCGCCGCCCTCGCGGCCTTGGCGGCGGACGACCTGCCGCGCTTCCACGCGATCCTCGCGCCGACCGTGCCGCTGTCGCGGCACATCTTCCAGGCGCCGACCCGCTTCTACAAGACCGGGATCGTCTTCCTGGCGTGGATCAACGGCCACCAGTCGCACTTCACGATGGTCGGCGGCCAGCAGAGCGCACGCTCGCTGCTCCATTTCGCGGAGGCCATCCGCCTCGCGGATGCGGCCGGGCTGCTCGAGCAGCCCGAGCTCGCGGTGCGGCGGATGAAGCAGCTCCTGGCGCTGCACGGCGTCGACGGCTGACCCTCGAAGCCGCCAGAGCACCGTGCGCGACTTCTCCGCCGATCACCGCTGGCTGTCGATCAACACCGCGACCTTGCGCGGGGCGGGCACGCTGGACAAGGCCATCGAGGCCTGCGCAAGGCACGGCATCCGCGCCATCTCGCCGTGGCGCGACCAGGTCGCGGCGATCGGCCTGGAGCGGACCCGGGAACTCGTGCACAAGCACGAGCTCGCGCTCTCCGGCTATTGCCGCGGCGGCATGTTCCCGGCCATGGACGCGGCGAGCCGGCGTGCCGCCCTCGACGACAACCGGCGCGCCGTCGACGAAGCCGCGGCGCTCGATGCAGCCTGCCTGGTGCTCGTCGTCGGCGGCCTGCCCGGCGCGCTCGCCGGCTCGCCCGAGACGAAGGACCTCGCGGCCGCGCGGCGCGACGTCCACGACGGCATCGCGGCGACCCTCGAGTACGCGCGCTCGGCCGGCATGCCGCTGGCCATCGAGCCGCTGCATCCGATGTACGCGGCCGACCGGGCCTGCGTCAACACGATGGAGCAGGCGCTCGACTTGTGCGATGCGATCGATCCCGATCGGGTGGCCGGCCGCAAGGGTGCGGCGCTCGGCGTCGCCGTCGACGTCTACCACGTGTGGTGGGATCCGAAGCTCGAGGCGCAGATCGCCCGCGCCGGCCGCGACCGCCTGCTCGCCTTCCACGTCTGCGACTGGCGGGTGCCCACGCGCGACCTGCTCAACGACCGCGGCATGATGGGCGACGGCGTGATCGAGATCGCGCGCATCCGCGCCTGGATGGAAGACGCGGGCTTCGCCGGATACAGCGAGGTCGAGATCTTCTCGGCCGAGGATTGGTGGAAGCGGCCGGTCGACGAGGTGCTCGCCACCTGCGTCGCCCGGCACCGCAGCGCCGTCTAGGCCGCCGCCGCCTGCAGCGCCGTGCGGCGGGCGCGGCGGACGTTGAAGGCGGTGAACACGAGCAGGCCCTGGACGATGGCGATGGCGACCCACACGTCGGCCGGCCGCTGCCGGTCCATCAGCAAGCCGTAGACGAGCGGCGCGATGGCCTGGCCGATGTCCAGGCCGGAGTAGACGATGCCGTAGACGCGCCCCGTGGCGTTCTCGGGCGAAGCGCGCTTGACGAGCAGGTCGCGCGACGGCCCGGCCATGCCGGAGGCGGCGCCCATGACGATGAAGATGGCCGGCACGGCCATCGGCACCAGGGGGGCGAAGGCCATGGTCAGCGCCAGCGCGGCGGCGATGCTGAAGCCGAGCGCCACGATCTTCTCGCAGCGCGCCGGGTCGGCGGCGAGGAAGCCGCCGAGCACCATGCCCGAAGCGCTCGCGACCATGTAGAAGGTGAGGCAGAGGGCGGCGGTCTGCGTGGGCACGTCGTGCAGCAGTCGTGCGGCCTCGGGCGCGAATGCCTGGATGCCGCTGATGACGGCGGCGTAGAGGAGGAAGAAGAAGAAGCACACCCAGACCGCGGGAATCGTGAGGAAGGCCAGGCTTTCGCCGCCCTGCACCGCCGGCTTGCTCTTCTCCCCGGGGGACACCACGGCGCGTGTCATGGCGATCGTCAAGTGCGAGCGGTTGAGCCACAGCACGAGGAGCACTGCGATGATCAGCGCGCCGGCAGCGGCGAGCGCGGCGCGCCACGAGAAGGCCAGCGCCACCGGCACCAGCAGTGCCGGCGCCAGCGCCCAGCCGAGGCTGCCGGTGATGCCATGGACGCTGAAGGCATGACCGAGGCGCGAGACGTGGATCTTGCGGTTGAGGAGCGTGTAGTTGACGGGATGGAACACGCCGTTGCCGAGGCCGGCCACCACCACCCAGAACACGAGCATGGCGTAGCTCGTGCTGGCAGCGAAGCCGAATGCCGCAAGGCCGAGCAGCGCGATGCCCGCGAAGAGGATCGGGCGCGGGCCGAAGCGGTCGACGGCGAAGCCGGACAAGGCCTGCACGGCGCACGACACGACGAAGAACACCGTCAGCAGGAGGCCAAGCTCCGTGTAGCTGACCTGGAAGGCGTCCTTCAGCCACGGGAACAGCGGCGGCAGCAGGAGCTGGCTGAAGTGGCTGACGCAGTGAGCGAGACCGACGAGGCCCATCACGGCGGCATCCGGACGGATGGGCGGGCGCGGTTCGTGGGGAGTCGGAGAGGTCATCGAGATCGATGGTAGACGGTGGCCGCGATCGCGTCCGCCGGCGGGGCAAGGCGAGCGCAACACGGTTGCCGGTCATCGGCCGGCCCGTGCCGTGCATCGTTGTAACAAAAGGTAGGAGCGGGGTTCGAAAGGTCGACGCCTAGACTGCCCGGACCCACGGAGGTCGCCTCGGCCGCCACAGGAGCATGCATGCTGACTTCCCTGTTCGGTGACCTCGGTCCGAAGAAGACTCCCGACTTCGACGACACCCAGGTCGATCCGCGCGGGTTCGCGGCGACGGCGATCATGGAGAGCATCGCCACCGAGGTGAACGAGCGCGGCCAGATCATCGACAAGCACCTCAGCGACCTGGTCGTCACCGGATCGCCGGCGCAGGCGATCCGCGAGCATTTCGCGGCGACTCGCCCCGATCTCGAGACCGCCTCGTCGATGATCACCTTGCTCGACCCGGTCGGCGTCTGGGCGTCGTCCGTCATCAAGGCGCTGTCCGACGCGGGCGGCCGGCCGATCGAGCGACTGCACCTGCGCGAGAAGACGACGCTGCGCACGCTGGCCATGATCGAGCGCACGACGCTGGTTCGGCGCCAGGAAGACACGCTGCGCATCTTCCACGCCGATGTGCGTGCACCCGGTCCCGAGAACGCGGAGATTCCGGTCGCGCTGATGGAGCGCAGCCAGATGACCGCCGTGATCATCGGGCCGATGCAGCCGCACGCGATCGATGCCCTGCTCGCCTCGTTGCGGCATGCGACGAGCCTGCCCACGTGGCGCTGCGCCCATCTGCTGTTCCAGTTGCCGCCGAACGCGACCTGGATCAACAACAAGGTCGACGCCGTCGTCTGGCCCGAGCGGCTGCACGTGCACCTGGTGAGCGAGCCCATGACCGGCGCGTCGTCGGTGTGGAACGCGATGCTCGGCGTATGGAACGAAGCCAAGCTGCAGCCCGGCTGGGACCCGGCGGCGGTGTCGCCGATGCTCGGCATCAGCGACTTTCCCGTCAAGGTCGACGAGATCGGCAGCGTCAAGGTCGCCGCACCCGAGCTCCCGGCGCCGGCGGCCGTCGCCCAGCCAGGCAAGGGCGTGCTCGACGCCGTGCGCGCCCGGCAGGCCCTGTCGACGCTGCTGAAACTCGACGGGCTGCTCGGCTGCGCCCTGGTCGACGCCGGCAGCGGACTGGTCCTGGCACACGACACGATCCATCCCGAGGCGCTCGACATGGAGCTCGCCGGCGCCGCCTGCGCGCAGGTCCTCGGCGCCCATCGCGACTCGGCTCGGTCGATGGGCCTCGTCGACACGATCGACGAGGTCATCAGCACGGCCGGCGCTCGCCACGTGCTGATCCGCGCCCTGCAGCGACACGCCGGGCTGGTGCTCGTGGCCGTGCTCGAGAAGAACCGCACCAACCTCGCCTTGGCCCGGTTCCAGCTGCTCGAGGTCGAGCGCGGCTTGCATTGAGCGGCTGACTCGCCGACCCGCGCTTGCGGGCGTCATCGCCGCGGCACGCGGCGGCGGCCCGGTCAGCTCGCGCTTCGCGTCTTCAGGGCGAGCGCCTTGTTCGCCAGCGCATCGGCCTTCTCGTTGCAGCGATCGCCGGTGTGCCCGCGCACCCAGCGCACCGTGACGCGCCGCGCGTCGGCCTCGGCGAAGAGCTGCTTCCAGAGTGCGAGATTGGCGACCGGCTCGCCCTTGGAATTCCGGAAGCCCTTGCGCTCCCAGCCGGCGCGCCATTCGGAGATCCCCTTCAGCACGTACTGGCTGTCGGACACCAGCTCGACGCTCGCCCCGCGCGGCACCCGCTGCAAGCCCTCGATCGCCGCAGTGAGCTCCGCGATCTGGTTGGTGCCGAGGCCGATGAAGCCGAAGTGATCGGTCTCGGTCTTGCCGTCGGGGGCGATGACCACCGCCCCCCAGCCCGCCGGGCCGGGATTGGTCGGGGCACAGGCCCCGTCGGTGTACGCGACCCACTTCGACGCCACCGCGGCTGCCTCAGCGCTCATCCGCATGCGCCTCGAGCTCGCGCTGCGAAACGGCGACGGGCGCCGGGGCGGTGACGGCCTTCAGCCGCGCCTCCTTGCGGATCAGGCCGACGAGGCGCATGCCGCGGACGCGCTTCACGGCGACGATGTAGTAGAGCGCGCCGAACACCGGCCACCACCGATCACCGGCACGCTCCATCCATGAGAAGCGGGCCAGCCAGCGTGCGGTGGTCACGGGCGGGATGTAGCAGCCGAATCGGCCGGCCTCGACTTCGAAGCTCAGCAGCCGGAGCCAGTCGCGCAGGCGCCGGTAGCCGATGAAGTCGCCGGCGCGCGGCAGGAAGAGCTCGCGCTCGGGACCGCGCGACAGGCGCTGGCGCAAGCGGCCCAGGCGCTGCCGCGCGCCCCAGAGGCTGGCCGGATTGAAGCCGACGATGAGCACCCGCCCCTCGGGGACGAGCACGCGCTCGACCTCGCGCAAGGCGAGGTGCGGATCGCGAGCCAGCTCGAGCGAGTGCGGCAGGACGACCAGGTCGAGGCTGGACGAGTCGAAGGGCAGCGCATCGAAGTGGCAGTGCAGCGACGGCGCAGCGACGACGGCCGCCTGCTTTTGCGACTCGCCCGTGGAATCTCCTGGAACCTCCGGCAAGGTCGTCGACTCCGACGGCGGCGACTCCACCGCGAGCCATCGGTGCGGCATGCGGTTGGCGCGCAGAGCGGCCAGTTCCGGCAGGCCGAGCTGCAGTGCATGGAAGCCGAACAGATCGGCCACGGCCTGGTCCAGGTGGCGCTGTTCCCATGCCAACAAGTACTCGCCTGCGGGCGTCTTGAGCCATTGGTCCAACTGTATGATCGCGCCTTCCGTCATGAACCTGACTGCACTCGCCGCGTTCTCGGACAACTACATCTGGATGATCGACGATGGCAAGCGCGCGATCGTCGTTGATCCGGGCGAATCGGGGCCCGTCGAAGCCGCACTCGACGCGCGACGGCTCGAGTTGACCGGTATTCTATTGACCCACCACCACGCCGATCATGTCGGCGGCGTCGATGGCCTTCGATCCCGACTGCGAGGGCCGGTGTTCGGCCCGGCGCGGGAGAAGGTCCCGCAGCCCTGCACCGGCCTGCGCGAAGGCGAGACCTGCGAGGTTCTGGGCCTGCGCTTCGAAGTCCTCGACATCCCCGCCCACACCGCCGGCCACATCGCCTTCGTCAACCGCTTCGGCGCCGGCGACCCCATCGTCTTCTGCGGCGACACCATGTTCTCCGCCGGGTGCGGGCGGCTGTTCGAAGGCACGGCCGAGCAGATGCACCGCTCGCTCGGCAAGCTCGCGGCGCTCCCTGACGAGACGCGCGTCTGCTGCGGCCACGAGTACACCTTGTCGAACCTGAAGTTCGCGCAGGCGGTCGAGCCGGACAACGCCGACGTGCGCGAGCACACGGCACGCTGCGAAGCCTTGCGCGCCGAAGGCAAGCCGACGCTGCCCTCGACCGTGGGCCTCGAGCGTCGCATCAATCCTTTCCTTCGCTGCGCCGAGCCGACCGTGATGGCGGCGGCGCGGGCGCGCGGCGCCACGGGCTCCGGCGGCAGCGAAGTCCTCGCGGCACTACGAACCTGGAAGAACGACTTCCGATGACGACATCCATCGACGCACGACCGGGGCCGGCAGGCCGAGCACTCCAGTGGCTCGTCCTGCCGATTCTTTTTCTGGCGGGCTGCGTCTCGGCGCCACTGACGCAGGCGCCGCCCGAGGTCGTCGCCATGCCGGCGCCGGCCGCGTCGGCCGTCCCGGCGGAGAACGCCAAGGTGCTGGACCAGGCCGCGGCGTCGAGCGTGGCCGCTGCCGCCTCCGAGCCGGAGCCCGCAGCTGCCGCGCCGGTGCCGGTCGATCCCCTGCGTCCCGAGGTGCGGCTCGATCTCGAGGACCGCGCCACCCGGGTCGACCTGTGGGAGCGCGTCCGGCGTGGCTTCGCCATGAACGACCTCGAAAGCGAGCGGGTCCGCGAAAGCGAGCGCTGGTACGCATCGCGGCCCGACTACGTGGCGCGGATGACGGAGCGCGGCAGCCGCTACCTGTTCCACATCGTCGAGGAGCTCGACAAGCGCGGGATGCCGATGGAGCTGGCGCTGCTGCCCTTCATCGAGAGCGCCTACAACCCGCAGGCCATGTCGGTGGCGCGCGCCTCGGGCATGTGGCAGTTCATCCCGTCGACCGGACAGTACTTCGAGCTGAAGCAGAACATCTTCCGCGACGACCGCCGCGACGTGCTCGCGTCGACGCGGGCCGCGCTCGACTACCTGCAGAAGCTGCACGGCATGTTCGGCGACTGGCATCTCGCGCTTGCCGCCTACAACTGGGGCGAAGGCAGCGTGCAGCGGGCGATGGCCCGGAACCAGCGCGACCGCCTGCCCACGAACTACGAGAGCCTGCGCATGCCCCTCGAGACGCAGGGCTACGTTCCCAAGCTGCAGGCGGTCAAGAACATCATCGCCCGCCCGCAGGCCTTCGGGCTGACGCTGCCGGTGCTGCAGAACCACCCCTACTTCCTGAGCGTCCCGATCGAGCGCGACATCGACGTGTCGACCGCCATCAAGCTCGCCGGCATGTCGCTCGAGGAGTTCCAGACCCTCAACCCGCAGATGAACCGTCCGGTGATCCTGGCCGAGGGAACGCCGCAGATCCTGCTGCCGTACGACAACGCCAACCGCTTCGTGCGCGAGCTGCCGCTCTACCGCGGCCGTCTCGCGACCTGGACGGCCTGGGTCGCGCCGCGCACGATGAAGCCTTCGGAAGCCGCGCGCAGCGTCGGCATGGACGAGGACGACCTGCGCGACATCAACCGCATCCCCGCACGCATGCTGATCAAGGCCGGCTCGACGCTGCTCGTGCCGCGCGGCAACTCGCTGCTCGCCAACGTCGCCGGAACGATCGCCGACAACGCTCAGATGTCGCTCGCGCCCGACGCCCCGCCGCTGCGCAAGGTGTCGTTGAAGGCCGGCAAGCGGGACAGCGTCGCCTCGGTCGCCAGGCGCTATCGGGTGAGCCCGGCACAGGTCGCGGAGTGGAACGATGTCGCCCCCGGTGCCAGCTTCGCTCCCGGGCGCACGGTGGTGGTCTACCTGCAGCCCTCGGCGGCGCGCAGGCAGGCGAGAGCCGGGGCGCCCCGTGCGGCCCACCTCGCGGCTCGCCCCCCGAGCGCGAACGCGAGCCGCGTCGTCAAGGCCCCGGCCGGGCCCAGCCGCGCGGCGACCCGGCAGGGTCCACGCCAGCAGGCCGTCGCCCAGCGACCCGTCCGCATCGCACGGCAGTAGCCGCGGGCGGGCGACTGCAGCGCACAGGTCAAGGCGCGCGCCGCTGCGGCTCAGCGACGGTCGCTGAAGGCGTGGGCGATGGTGCCCACGTCGACGTACTCCAGCTCGCTGCCGATCGGCACGCCTCGCGCCAGCCGCGTGACGCGGACCCCTCGTGACTGCAAGGCTTCGGCGAGCACATGCGCCGTGGCCTCGCCCTCGGCCGTGAAGTTGGTGGCGAGGATCACTTCCTCGACACCCTCCTCGCCGGCGCGATCGAGCAGCTGCTGCGCGCCGATCTCCGACGGCCCGACGCCGTCGAGCGGGCTGAGCCGGCCCATCAGCACGAAGTAGAGGCCGTGGTAGCTGCCGGTCCGCTCGAGGGCTGCCTGATCGGCGGGTGTCTCGACGACGGCGAGCTGACGTCCGTCACGCGAGGGATCGAGACAGATGGCGCACACCGCCGCCTCGGTGAAGGTGTGGCAGCGCTCGCAGTGGCGGACGCGCTCCACGGCGCCTTGCAGGGCGGTGGCGATCAGCCGGGCGCCGTCGCGGTCGTGCTGGAGCAGGTGCCAAGCCATGCGCTGCGCCGATTTGACGCCGACGCCCGGCAGACGGCGCAGCGCCTCGACCAGGCGCTCCAGCGAGGGTTCAGCGGCCAGGACGAAGCCTCGACACGGCGCAACGGCGCATCAAAACGGCAGCTTCATGCCGGGCGGCAGCGGCATGCCCGCGGTCAGCTTGCCCATCTTTTCCTGGCTCACGGCCTCGGCCCGGCGCAGGCCGTCGTTGAAGGCCGCCGCAACCAGGTCCTCGAGCATGTCCTTGTCTTCGCCGAGCAGGCTCGGGTCGATCGCGACGCGCTTGACGTCGTGCTTGCAGGTCATCGTCACCTTCACCAGCCCGGCTCCGGACTGCCCCTCGACCTCGATGGTCGCCAGCTCGTCCTGGGCCTTCTTCAGGTTGTCCTGCATCGCCTGCGCCTGCTTCATCAGGCCGGCGAGTTGCCCCTTCATCATGTCGTGTGCTCCTGTTCAATGCGGCTTGATCGAGCCCGGCACGATTCGGGCAGTCTTGTATTGGGCCATCAGCGCCTTCACCAGCGGGTCGTCGTGGATGATGCGCTCGGCTTCGGCCTGACGACGATTGCGCTCGGCGGCCTCGCGCAAGGCGGGCGAGTCGGCTGCGGCACCGGTCTCGATCTCGAGCCGCGCCGGCCGCTCGGCGCCCTGCGCAATGGCCGCCTGCAAGCGCTCCCGCAACGCAGGCGCACGCAGATTCTCGCGCTCGACCCGCAAACGCCAGACCTGCTCCGACTCGCCATCCACGACCGCGAGGCATTGCGCCTGCATCGCCAGCTCGCGGACCATCGCCGACACGGCGCCGGCAGCGATCAGGCGCTGCACGAGCGCGAACCACCGGTCACCGGCGGCCGCATCGGCCGCTGTGGAGGCGCGCGCATCGGCCGGCGCGTCGGCCGTGGCGTGGTCGATGGACGGCGGCGGCTCGCCGACGCTCGCGCGCGCTGCGGTGCTGGCCGCCAAGGGCGCGGCTCGCGCCGCCACTGGCTCGGTGGCCGCAGGCTGCTGCGCCTGCGCGAGCGGAGCGGGAGACGCCGGAGCGACGGTCTTCGCTCCCGCCGCAGGAAACGCCAGCATGCGCAGCAGCACCATCACCAGGCCGCTGTACTCGTCAGGGGCGAGGCCGATCTCGGCGCGGCCATGCAGGACGATGCTGTAGAGCAGCTGCGTCTCGTCCGCAGCCATGAGGCCCGCCAAGCGCACGGGCTCGCGTGCGTCGGGATCGTCGGGATCGAGCGCATCGGGCACCGCCTGCAGCACCGCCATGTGCTGCAGCAGGCGGGCCATCTCCTCGAGCGTGCCGCTCGCCGAAAGCCCCAGCTCGCGCAGGTGGTCGACGGCGGCGAGCACGGCCGCGCCGTCCTGGCCGGCCAGGGCCTCGACAAGGCGGACCGCGTGGCCGCGATCGACCACGCCCAGCATCTGCCGGACGCCGCCTTCCTCGATGCGGCCGGCACCGTAGGCGATCGCCTGATCGGCCAGCGACTCGGCGTCGCGCATCGAGCCGCGCGCGGCTCGCGCGATGAGCTTCAGCGCGGCGCTGTCGAAGAGCACCGCCTCGGCGGTGAGGACGGTGCCGAGATGCTCGACGATGGTCTCGGGGGCCATCGGTCGCAGGTTGAACTGCAGGCAGCGCGAGAGAACGGTCGGCGGCACCTTCTGCGGGTCGGTCGTCGCGAGGACGAACTTCAGGTAGTCGGGCGGCTCCTCCAGCGTCTTCAGCATCGCGTTGAAGGCATGTCCCGACAGCATGTGCACTTCGTCGATCAGGTAGACCTTGAAGCGACCGACGACCGGCTTGTAGACCGCCTGGTCGAGCAGGCGCGTGATCTCGTCGACGCCTCGGTTCGACGCGGCGTCGAGCTCGACGTAGTCGATGAACCGGCCGGCGTCGATGTCGCGGCACGCCGCGCAGACCCCGCACGGGCGGGCGGTGATGTCGCCGGTGCCGTCGGGCCCCGTGCAGTTCAGCGACTTGGCGAGGATGCGCGCGATCGTCGTCTTGCCGACGCCGCGGGTGCCGGTGAACAGATAGGCATGGTGCAGCCGCCGCTGCGTGAGCGCGTTCGACAGTGCCTGGACCACGTGGCCCTGGCCGACCAGCGTCTCGAAGATCTTCGGCCGGTACTTGCGTGCCAGAACGGTGCTCGACATCGGTTCGATTCTACGGGCCGCTCTCCGCTCGACCGCCCTCGGAAGGCACTCTCACGGGACCGATAATCGGACATCTTGGAAGAGCCCTCGACCACCGTCGCCGCCCAGCTCGAGAGCCTCAGCTACGAAGGCGCCGGCGTCGACTACGGCCTCCTCGATCCGCTGAAGGTCGCCGCCCAACGCGCCGCTGCGTCCACCGCGGTGCACCTCGACGCGCACGGCTTCAGCGAGGTCGTCTCGTCCCGCGGCGAGTCGGCCTATGTCGTCGACGTCGGCCCGTTCTACCTGGCGAGCATCGTCGAGTGCCTCGGCACCAAGGTGCTCGTCGCCGACGAGATGGAGGCGCTCACCGGAAAAAGCGCCTACGCCGCGATCGCCCAGGACACCATCGCGATGGCGGTGAACGACCTCATCACCGTCGGCGCCACGCCGCTCTTCGCCCACGCCTACTGGGCCGCCGGCGGCTCCGAGTGGTTCGAGAACGCGGAGCGATCCCGCGCCCTCGTCGAAGGCTGGAAGCGCGCCTGCGACCACTGCGGCATGGCCTGGGGCGGCGGCGAGACGCCCGCGCTGGCCGGCGTGGTGGCCCAGGGCAGGATCGACCTCGCTGCCTCCTGCACCGGCATCGTCAGCCCGAAGGACCGGCTGTCGCTCGGCGACCGCTTGGCACCGGGCGACCGGATCGTGCTGCTGGCGTCGAGCGGCATCCACGCCAACGGCCTCAGCCTGGCTCGCCAGCTCGCCCCGCAGCTCGGCCGCGGCTACCTGACGCCGCTGCCCGGCAGCGCCGTGCCGGTGTCATACGGCGAGGCCTTGCTCGAGCCCACCGTGCTCTACTCGCCCATCACCGAAGCGCTGCACAAGGCCGGCATCCGCCCGCGCTACTGCGCCAACATCACCGGCCATGGGTGGCGCAAGCTCATGCGCCACGCGGCCGAGCTCACCTATCGCATCCATGCCCTGCCCGACGTCCCGCCGGTGCTCCGCTTCATCCAGGGCGGCGCCGGCATGAGCGACCGCGACGCCTACGGCACGTTCAACATGGGCGCGGGCTTCGCCCTGTTCGTCGCCGCCGAGGATGCGGAGCGCACGGCCGCCGTGGCGCGCAAGGCAGGGGTCGACGCTTGGGTCGCGGGCGCGGTCGAGGCGGGGCCGAAGCGCCTCGTCATCGAGCCGCTCGGCATCGAGTACGACGGTGCGGAGCTGGGCCTGCGCGCCTGAGCAGAAGCGGCCCTTTGAAGGGCGCGGCAGCGCCCGGCGCCTAGAATCGCCGCTGACGGGCCTCCCCGCATGGAAGCGCGGCCAACCGGGTCAGGTCGGGAACGAAGCAGCCCCAACCGTTGTGACCAGTGCCGGGGTCAGGCTCGTCACCTATGCCAGGTGCCGTGCAGGCACGACGGATGCTGCGACGCCATCCTCTTTGCCGCACATTCGAGGCTCCCATGCGTAAATGGCTTCTGTTCGCGCTCGCCGGCTATCTCTGGAAGAAGTTCGGTGCCCGCCACGCCACGGGCGCGTCTCGCGGGGCGACGCTGCGCCGCTGAGCTGGCGCGCGGTGCTGACGCGCCGCGTTTTTCGCCCTAGACGGCTGGTCTGGCCCGGCTGCCCGGCTCTTGCTCGAGCGGTCGCGGCGGCAGAGAACGCTCTTCGTGCACGGCTGCTGCCGCCGTGTCGGTCACGCTCATCCGGCGCAGCGCGTCGCGTGCTTCCTTCAGCGCCGCCTGCAGAGACTTGGCGTCGAGCCGCAAGGTCCGGGCGTAGCGCTGGATCATGCCGCTGAAGTTCGCGCCGCCCGTGCCGCTCGGCAGCTCGAGCGCATCGACGACTTCGTTCGCGGCGCTGGCGACGATACGCAGCAGGTCGGCATCGCCGTCGGGCTTGCGCACGGGCGCATCGGTGGGCAGGCGGCGAATCATGTGCAGCACGTCGGCGCCGAGGCCCCAGTGCCGCGCCACAGCGGTGCCGAGAGCCTCGATGTCGACGCCGAGGACGGCGAATGCCGCCGCCTCTTCGCCGAGGCCCGGCTGGTCGCCGGGAGGAAGCTCGCCGGTCTGGGCCGGCGACGGAAGCATCAGCTGGCGGATCTGCTCGGCCTCGTCGGCGAAGTGGTACTGCAGCATGAGGCGGCCGAGGTTCTGCAGGGCAGCGACCAGGTAGACGACTTCGGCGTCGTAGCCTGCCGGCCGCAGGGCCTGCGCTAGGTGACCGGCGAGGCGCACCCTTTCGATCGCCCGCTGCAGCGCGTTCGCACCGCCGTCATCGAGCGGGCCGGGCCAGGTCCGGAGGCTGTTCGCCGCGGCACGTACCCCGTCGACGCCGATCAGGGCGACGACGCGGCGTAGGGTCAGCACCGGGCCGTTGCCGGGCACCTGCGTGCCCTGCACCTGCGCCGAGTTCAGCGTGCGCAGCAACTCGAACGAGAGCGCCATGTCGGGCAGGAGGTGGCGGGCGATCTCGTCAGTGCGCTGGCTCTCGATCCCCGTGACGCCCTGCACGCGCGAGGCGAGCCCCGGCAGCGCCGGCAGGTGGCCGACCGTGCGCAGGCGATCGATGAGCAGCGCGACGGGGCCGCCGTTCTCTTCCGACTGCGCCTCGTGCCAACCCGTGAGGGCATCGAGAAAGGTTCGCGCGCTGCGGTAGCGCAGGCGCGGCTGCACCGAGGTGCTGCGATCGACGATGGCGCGCAGGGGCTCGGCGACCGGCTGCGGCGTCGTCCAGGGCAGGCGCACGCCCTCGCGCCCGCGCGGTGCCATGCGGCCGAGGACGCAGCCGATGTCGGGCTCGTCGAGCGGCGGCCTGCCGGTGAGCAGGCGGTGCAGCACCAGGCCGGCGGCGACCACGTCGCGCTCGCCGGCGAGCCGTTGTGCACGCAGCGAGCCGGGATCGAAGGCCGGCGCCGCTGCCGCGGTCGCGGCCCTCGCGACGGCTCCCGGCGCGCCAGCGTCGGCCAGGGCGACGGACAGGCCCATCAGGCGGGCGCCGCCCCGCTCGTCGACGACGATGCTGTGCAACTGCAGGTCGAGGTGGGGGACACCGGCCTCGTGCGCGAACGCCAGGCCGCGCAGGACGCTGCCCACCCACCGCGCGATGTCGTCGATCGTCGGATGCGGATGCTGCAGGAGCCACTCGTCGAGTGTCATGCCGGCGCGCCGGTCGACGGCGACGAAGGGCCAGTGCTCGTGGACGCCGCACTCGACCACCGGAACGAGGTCCGGGTGGTCGAGGCGCGCCGCCCGCCGTGCGTTCAGCAGCCAGGTGCCGAGCGCACCCGGCCCCGTGGGTGCCGCGCGAGGCAGCATGAGCATCGTCTCGGCGGCGCTCCGGGTGTCGACCGCCAGCCAGAGCATGGTCGACTCGCTCTTGCCGAGCAGCCTGCGCAGGGCGAAGCGGCCGAAGGCGCGTGTCGGTGCAAGAGGCGGGGGAGCCGAGGCGGTTTGCAGCATCGCGAGGGACGAGAGTGCCTCGATTGGACCCAAGCACGGGCCTGCCGAAGCGCCGATCAGGCGCCGAAAGCGGCGCCTTCTGTCGTGCTTGTCACGCCGGGCGCCACCTCGATCACCCTGCCCTGGCCGGTGATGAAGGCGCAGCGCACGTCATCGCCCGGCTGCGCTGCCTGGACGGCCGCTCGATAGCGGGCGAGCTGCCGCCGGTAGGGCTCGAGCTCGTCGGGCGCATGACCGAGCTTGTAGTCGAGCACCCACCACACCGGACCGGCGCCGTCGTCGAGCAGCACGAGGCGATCGATGCGCAGGACCTCGCCGCCCTCGCTGACCGAGACCTCGTTGCCGCTCCAGCGGATCTGCGGCCCGCGGAAGAACCGCGCTGCCTGCGGGTGGGCGAGGATGGCGGCAGCGATGCCGAGCACGGCGGCCGGCTCCACGCCGAACTCGCGCGCCGCCGCTGGCGCGGCGTCGTCCAGAGCGAAAGACGCCGAGCGCCCGACCCACTCCAGCGTGCGATGGACCGCCAGCCCCAGCCTGGCATTCGCCGCCTCGGCCGCGCTCCGGAGAGGCCGTTCCGGCGTGGCAGGGACGGAACGACGCCGCCAGCCCGGCAGCTCGCGAACGGTGACCACAGCGGCGGCCGCGGCCGCCGCACGATCGGTGCCAAGCGCAGCGCGCCCCGGCGGTGGAGACGGCCATTCAGCGGCCAGCGGCGCGAGCCGGGCCCACCAGGTGGCGCCCGCCGGCGTCTGGTACGGCTCGGTCGAGCTGAAGACCAGCCCGTGCTTCGCTCGGGACATCGCCACGTAGAGGCCGTTCAGCTCCTCGCGCTCCCGCGCCGCCAGCTCGGCCTGCAGCACGCTGCGCAGCGACCGCGGGCAGCGCGCTTCCGAGTAGACGAAGGCGCAGCGGGATGGCCGCTCGGCGTCGACCGGCCAGTCCACAAGAAGCGTCGTCAGGCCGGGGTTCTGCCGCTCGGGATCGGCGTCCATCACGAACACGGTGTCCGCCTCGAGACCCTTGGCACCGTGAATGGTCAGCAGCCGGACCGCGCCGGCACGCACCGGCACCGAGGCCTTGACGACACGCCGTTTGAGCGCACGCACGAAGCCATACGGCGTCGCGTAGCGGCCGCCGTCGAGGAACAGGGCCTGGACGACGACGGCGTGCAGCGCGTCGAGCGCCAGAGCCTGCTGCTCGGGGGGCACGGCGGCGACCGTGCGAGCGACGAGATCGCCTTCGTCGACGATGCGATCGAGCAGGTCGTGCGGCGGCAACGCGGCAGCCTGCTCGCGCCAGCGCGGCAGCAGGGCGCGCGCTCTTTCGAGAGCGGGGCTCGGCGACGGCATGCGCTGGAGCGCCTGCCACCAGTCGCGTTCCTCGCCGGCGGCTTCCGCGAGCGCCAGCAGGTCGGCATCGCTGACGCCGAATGCCGGGCTGCGCAGGGCGCGCGCGAGCGACAGCCGGTGCTCCGGCGAGACGAGCGCGTCCAGCAGCGCGATCAGATCCTGCGCCTCGGTGGTCGCCGCGAGTGCCGTCTCCTCCACCGCGCCGTGCACGACATGCTCGCGCTCGAGAGCGGTCGCGACCAGCCGCAGCGACTGGCGCTTCCGACAGAGGACGAAGATGTCGCCGGCGGCGGTGCCGGCATCGATGCACTGGCGGACCGCAGCGGCGACGACCTCTGCCTCGCGCTCGCGCAGGACCTCCTCGACTTCGCGCCGCGGCACCGTCAGGCTGTCGCGCCAGACGGCCGGCAGCGTCGCGCGTGCGCTTCGCTGGGTCGGCGGCCGGGGCGTTCTCGGCAGGACGCGCAATTCCCCGCCGCGTTCGCGTGCGACCTCGGTGCTGTGGGGGCGGAAACCGGCGAAGGCGCCCTCGCGCTCGGCGCCGGTGAAGACGGCGTTGATCGCCGCGACGACGCCGGGCGCGTTGCGGCGGGTGTGGTCGCAGGCGAGGACGTGTCCCCCGAGGCCTTCGCGAACGAAGGCGGCGGCGGCTTCGAACACGCGCGGCTCGGCGCGGCGGAATCGATAGATGCTCTGCTTCGGATCGCCGACGATGAACACCGCGGGCGGGCGCTGCCCGCTGGCGCCGCCGCCCGCGCCGGCATACGCCGAGAGCCACGCGTGCAGCGCGTGCCACTGCAGCGGGCTGGTGTCCTGGAACTCGTCGACCAGGACATGGGCGATGCGGGCATCGAGACGTTCCTGCACCCACCCCGACAGCTCGCTGTCGCGCAGCAGGGCCAGCGCGCAGCGCTCGAGATCGGCCATGTCGGCCAGGCCGTTGGCGCGCTTGTAGGCGGCAAACGCGGCGTGCAGCGCACGTGCGAGCCGCACCATGCGCAGGTGCTCGAAGCGCGCCTCGTGCTGCACGACCTGGTCGGACACGAGCGCGAGCGCCTCCTGGGCCTCGACCAGGCCCGGTGTGTTCTTGGTGAGGGCTCGCGGCGTGTCGGTCCGGGTGAAGAGCGCTTCCCATGCGGCCGCCAGGCGGTCTTCGGGATCGGTCGCCTGCAACGCCGCGGTCAGCTCCGCGCCCGCATCCTGGGCCAGCTTGCCGGCCCGCCCGAGGGCCTCGGCCAAAGCGCGCAGGCGATCGGTCCACTCGGCGCTCATGAGCTGTCCGGCAGGATGGCCGCGCCCCGCGAGCTCGGGCCACACCGCCTCCGCCGGCTCGACGCTGCCCTCGAGCACGCCGGCCTCGTCCGCCAGCGCGATCTCGACCTGCCGGTTCCAGGCGACGGCGAGCCACGCCTGCAGCTGGTGTCGCCCGCGCGCCGCCGTCATCGCGGCGTGGTCGGCACGCAGTCCGGGATCGGCGAGGACCGCCTCGTAGAACGCCCGCATGACCGCCGGACGATGGTCATCCCAGTCCTCGACGAGTTCGACGTCCGGCTGCAGGCCGATGCGGTCGAGCAGGGCGAGCGGGGCCGCGCGCAACAGCTGCGCGAACCAGCCGTGGAAGGTGCGGATCTCGATCGGCCGATCGGCGACGAGCACGCGCTCCTGCAGAGCGGCGAAGGCGGGCGCGAGGGCCTCGGCGCGGGCGTCGTCGAGACCCCGCTGGCGCAGGGCGGCGACACGCTCCGCATGCGTCGAACGCGGCCCGGCGAACTCGGCCAGCCAACCATCGAGTCGCTGGCGCATCTCGCCGGCGGCGGCGCGCGTGAAGGTGATCGCGAGGATCTCATGCGGCGCCGCACCCTCGAGCAGCGCGCGCAGCATGCGCGACACGAGCATCCAGGTCTTGCCCGACCCCGCGCAGGCTTCGACGACGCAGCTTCGCCGCGGGTCGCAAGCGGCGGCGTAGAAGGACTCGCTGTCGACGAGCAGGCCGTCGATGCGCAGCGCGGGGCCGCCGGCTGCCGTCACCGCCGCGGTCAACGCTCGGCTCGCATCGGTCCGTCGGGCGGATCTTCGGCCGCCCAATGGTCGCGTCGGCACAGGCCGCGCGCCTCGCAGAAGTCGCAGGCCGAGCCCTCGCCGAGCGGCGGCAGGACTTCCCCGGCGCGAATGCGACTCAGCTCCTCTGCCGCGCCGGCGACGAGGGCCCGGGCACTCGCCTCCACGTCGCGGTGCACGACGGCCTCGATGCCGCGCGTTCCGTCGAGGGCGAGGTAGCTGGCACGCAGCGGCGCGTCGTCGCGCGAGCGAACGAGCGCGGCATAGAACGCCAGCTGCGTGTCCTCGTAGGCGTCGAGGACCGACTCCTTGAGCTTCGAGGCGCTGCCCGTCTTGTAGTCGATGAGCTCGAGCATGGCCTCGCCGCAACCGTCGCCGTTCGAATGCCGGTCGATGCGGTCGATGCGCCCCTCGAGCTCCACGCCCTCGAGCTCGGCCGGCGCGAAGACGATCCGGGTTTCGGCCTCCTGCCAGGTCCACCCGGCGCGCTCGCGCTCGTGCAGCCAGGCGATGTAGCGCGACGCGAACACGGCGAAGGACGCGCCGAACGGAAGGAAGGCCGCGGCATCGATGTCGTCCTCGAGCAGCTTGGCATCGCCGAGCGCGAGAAGACGGCTCGTCTGGCCTTCGCCGTCCAGGCCGCTGTGCGCGCCGGCCGCGCGCTCGACATGAAAGGCGTGCAGCACCTTGTGCAGCCAGTTGCCGTAGTCGCGCTTGGCGACGTCGTCGTCGAGCTCCTCGGCCTCCCCCAGGCGCAGCACGCTGCGCGCGAAGAACCGGTAGGGACAGGCGCGAAGAGCCTCGAAGGCGCTGGCGGACAGTCGCTGCGGCAGCGCGCTGGCCGGCACCTGCGGACCCCGGCGCAGCACCGGGGCTCGCGGCAGCGCGCGCTCGACGCGCGGGTCGTGCCAGGCGCGCAGCCCTCGGCGGTGGCCGGCCAGGGCTAGGCGCAGGCGCTCGACGAAAGGACTCTCGCCAACGGTGTCGGCGGCGTCGCCGCGCCGGCGCAGCAGAGTCACCCGCGGACAGCGAAGGACTTGAGCGAAGGCCTGGAGCTCGCGGTCGCGACGTGCCCGCGCCGACTCGAGTCCGAGGCTCTCGACACAGGGCCGCGGCAGCAGCGTGTCGTCGCGCAGCGCTGCGCCGAGGTGCTGATCGTCGGCAGCCGGCACGACGACGGCCGCGAACGGCCGCAGCATGACGCGCGCGAGCGGCGTGACGACGGCGTCGATCGTGGCGTCGGAGATCAGCTCTGCGTCGGCATCGCTGTCGCCTGGCTCCGACGGGGGCTCGCCCGGGGGCACTGGCCCGGCCGCGGTCGGGCTCGGCGGCCGGAAGGTCGCGGCCTCGAAGACAGCGTCGACCCAGGCGAGGAAGTCGCCGAAGGACAAGACCTCGACGTCGGCATCGATCACCCGGCGCCGTTCGGCCGGAAGCGGCGGTTCGATGCCGAGCGCAGCCAGGCCCTGCCGACCGGCAGCGTCGCGCAGCAGGGCGTCGAATGAGCCGCATCGTGCGAGCGCGCTGCCGAGCGCATCGAGCCATGACGACAGACCGCGTCGATCCGGTGCCGCGAGCTCATCGAGCACCGCCAGTGCCCTGTCGCGAAGATCAGCGGCTGCCCCCTTCAGCTCGAGGCGGGCGATGGCGCCGCGGCGCGTCGCCGCGTGGCGACGGCACTCGGACTCGAGCATCGCGAGCGCTCGCGGATGGGCCTCGGCCGCGAGCGGCGCAGACTTGAGCCAGGCCAGCACGGCATCGGCGGACGCTTGTGGCCTCGCCGCCGCCAGGAGCCCCATCACCGTCGCGCCGGCACGCGTGGTGGCGAGCTTCCAGCCGGTCTCGTCCGCCAGGCGCACGCCGGCGCGCTCGAGCAGCGCCCGCACCCGGCGGACGAGGACGCGATCGAGGGCAACGAGGGCCACCGGGCGCTCGTCCCGGCTCAGATGGTCAAGGACGGTCGCCGCGGCCGACGAAGCCTCGTCCTCGAAGCCGTCGCACAAGGCGAAAGCCGGCGCAGCGAGATCCGATGCGGCAAAGGCTTCGAACGGCGCATCGGAAGGTGGGTCGGTCTCGAGAACGAGCGCAGGAGTGTCGCCGGCATGGACCAGCTCGTGCGCCAGTCGATCACCGCCGCCTGCCTCGACGACGATCCAGCCGGAGGGTTTCAGCTCGAAGAGCCGGTCGGTGTCGGGAGCCGGCGCGAGGGCGGCCCACTCGATCGCGATCTGGGCCAGCATGCGCTCGCGGGATCCGGGCCCGCCGCGAGCGGCACAGCCTTCGCGAGCCAGCGTCCACCAGGCCTCGCGGGCTACCGGCGGCACGGCGTGAGCGGCCTGCGCGAGTTCGTGCGCCGTCGCCGCGACGCGGGCAGCCGCGCGCTCGAAGCCGCGACGATCGCGCCGGGACCAGTCGGCACCCCAGGGCCGTTGCGCCAGAAGCTGCATGGCGAGCAAGCTGTCGAGTGCCGAATCGAAGCCGCGCTCGAAGGGCCGACGGGCGGGCGGGCCGAGCGACTGCGAAAGCGTGCGGGTCGTCTCGATGCGCGGCATCCATGCGCCGTGCGCTGCGAAGGCACGACGAGCCGGGGCCAGCAGCTCCACGAACGGGAGCAGGACGATGGCGTCGCGCAGAGCGACAGACGCAGCCGCGCACCACGTCCGGGTCCGGGCCGCGATCTCGTCCCACGCGCCACTCGCCACCGGGTTCGTCGACCCGCCGTCGCTCGACGCTAGCAGCCGCATGCGCGCTATCGTCTTCATAGAGAGTACATGGGGACGGAGAGGCGCCTTGCGACGAGTGGTATGTCAGAATGATTGTGCCTGTCGGACGCCTCTTGACGTCGGTAAAGGCGGCCACATGTCAGCCGCAGGGCACGAGGAATCACCATGAGCAGCGAGCTGATCACGCACACGTCCGACGCATCCTTCGATGCCGATGTGCTCCAAGCCGGTACCCCGGTCCTGGTCGACTACTGGGCCGAATGGTGCGGCCCTTGCAAGGCGATCGCCCCGATCCTGGACGAAGTCTCGAAGGACTACAACGGCAAGCTTCGCGTCGCCAAGATGAACGTCGACGAGAATCGCGACGTCCCGGCCAAGTTCGGCATCCGTGGCATCCCGACCTTGATGCTGTTCAAGGACGGTCAGCTGGCGGCCACCAAGGTCGGCGCGCTCTCGAAGGCGCAATTGACCGCCTTCATCGACTCTCACCTATAATTCGCCCTCAGCGAGAGTGGTCCGGCGTCATCGACGCCGGGTGCTCTTCTGGAACTCGCCGAGCGCGACCCGGGCACGATCCCTGCTGATCTGCCGAGGTTGCCGCCAGGCAAGCCCCGCAGCGGTCCCGCTGCGTCTGATCCCGGCCCCACGATCCCGGCTGCGCCCGACGCGGCCTGGGCCCCGGACTCGCACCGCGGGCCCTGCACCAAGGTCACTCCTCCGCGCCTTGCGCTCCGCCCATGCACCTCTCCGAACTGAAGCTGAACCACGTCTCCGAGCTCATCAAGATGGGCGAAGCGCTGGAGATCGAGAACGTCGCGCGCATGCGCAAGCAGGAGCTGATGTTCGCGATCATGAAGAAGCGCGCCAAGGGCGGCGAGCAGGTCTTCGGCGACGGCGTGCTCGAGGTCCTCCCGGACGGCTTCGGCTTCCTTCGTTCCCCGGACGCGAGCTACATGGCCTCCACCGACGACATCTACCTGTCGCCGAGCCAGGTCCGCCGCTTCAACCTGCACACCGGCGACGCTGTCGAGGGCGAGGTGCGGGTGCCGAAGGACGGCGAGCGCTACTTCGCGCTGGTCAAGGTCGACAAGATCAACGGCCTGACGCCCGAGGAGAGCAAGCACAAGATCATGTTCGAGAACTTGACGCCGCTCTTCCCGAAGGAGCAGTTCAAGCTCGAGCGCGACATCAAGTCTGACGAGAACATCACCAGCCGGATCATCGACCTCATCGCGCCGATCGGGAAGGGCCAGCGCGCCCTCCTCGTCTCGGCGCCGAAGAGCGGCAAGACGGTGATGATGCAGAACCTGGCGCACGCGCTGATCGCCAACTACCCCGAGGTCTACCTCATCGTCCTGCTCGTCGACGAGCGGCCTGAGGAAGTGACCGAGATGCAGCGCACGGTCCGCGGCGAAGTCATCAGCTCCACCTTCGACGAGCCCGCGGCGCGCCACGTGCAGGTCGCCGAGATGGTGATCGAGCGCGCCAAGCGCCTGGTCGAGCTGAAGAAGGACGTCGTCATCCTGCTCGATTCCATCACGCGGCTCGCCCGCGCCTACAACAACGTGCTCCCGTCCTCGGGCAAGGTGCTCACCGGCGGCGTCGACGCCAACGCCCTGCAGCGGCCGAAGCGCTTCTTCGGCGCGGCCCGCAACATCGAGGAAGGCGGCTCTCTCACCATCATCGGCACGGCGCTGGTCGAGACCGGCAGCCGGATGGACGAGGTGATCTACGAGGAGTTCAAGGGCACCGGCAACTGCGAGATCCACCTCGACCGCCGCATGTCGGAAAAGCGCGTCTACCCGTCGATCCTGCTCAACAAGTCGGGAACGCGCCGGGAAGAGCTGCTGCTGAAGCCGGAAATCCTGCAGAAGAGCTGGATCCTGCGCAAGCTCCTCTACTCGATGGACGAGATCGAGGCCATGGAATTCATCCTCGAGAAGATGAAGGCCACCAAGAACAATCTCGACTTCTTCGACATGATGCGGCGAGGCGGCTGACCGCTATAATTTCGAGCTTTGCGGAAAGTGCGTCACCGATCCTTCCGGCGCGACGTGGCTCCCGGTCACTTCAGAGGTTTCCCATGAAAGAAGGCATCCATCCGGCGTATCGCGAAGTCTGCTTCGTGGATCTCTCGAACGGCTTCAAGTTCGTCACCCGCTCGTGCGCCCAGACGCGCGAGACCGTCAAGATGGACGACGGGCGCGAGCTCCCGCTCTACAAGCTCGAGACGACGAGCGAGTCGCATCCGTTCTACACCGGCACGCAGAAGAGCGTCGACTCCCTCGGCGGCCGAGTCGAGAAGTTCCGCAACAAGTTCGCCCACCTGAGCGGCAAGAAGTAGGCGCGCTCTGGCGCGGCTCGGTGAAAAGGCAGCTCCGGCTGCCTTTTTCGTTGCTGCATCATTCGCGGGCCTTGCCACCCACCTCCGTGCCCCGCCCCAACCCGGCCCTGGTCAGCGAACGCGAAGCGACGCCGCTGCCGCGCATTCCCCTCTTCCTCCTCTGTGCCGCCTACGTCCTGCCGGGGCTGTTCGGCCGCGACCCGTGGAAGAGTGCGGACATCACGGCCTTCGGATACATCGTCAACATCGCCAACGGGCGCACTCCCTGGCTGGCGCCGACCGTCGGCGGGATCCCGGCCGACGGTGCCGTCCTGCCGTACTGGATCGGCGCTGTCTTCGTCAAGGTGGCGCAGGGCTGGCTCGACCCGGCCTTCGCCGCCCGCATTCCCTTCGCCCTGCTTTTGGCCGGTGCGCTGGCGCTGACCTGGTACGCGACCTACCATCTCGCGCGCTCGGAATCGGCGCAGCCGCTGCCGTTCGCGTTCGGCGGCGAGGCCGCGCCGGTCGATTACGCCAGGGCGATCGCAGACGGCGCCCTGCTCGCCCTGATCGCCTGCCTCGGCCTGCTTCAGCTCGGTCACGAGACCACCCCCGAGCTCGCCCAGCTGGCCGCGGTGACGCTCTTCCTCTACGGCATGGCGAGCAGCTTGCTGCGTCCGCTGGCCGGCGGGGTGTTCGCCGCTCTGTCGCTGGTCGCCCTCGCCGCGAGCGGCGCGCCCAGCATCGCGATGCTGCTCGCCTTGATGGGTGCGGCGGTGACGCTGCGCTCCCCCGACGGCGCCGGAAGGCGGGTCGCCGCCTTGATCGCCGCGGGTGCCGCGCTCGGCGCGGCGGCAGCCACCGCCCTCGGCGCATGGGGCAACCGCCTGGGTGACTTCACGTCCGGGGTGCAGGCGATCGGCCTGCTGCGCGAGTTCGCCTGGTTCGCCTGGCCGGCCTGGTTCCTTGCCTTGTGGACGCTGTGGCGCTGGCGCCGTCATCTCCTCAGCCGGCACATCGCGGTGCCGCTCGGCTGCACCGCGGTGCTCGTCGGCGTCTGGCTCGCCATGGCCGGGGAGGACCGCGCCCTGATGCTCGCGCTGCCGGCTCTCGCCGTGCTCGCCGCGTTCGCGCTGCCGACGCTGCAGCGCAGCGCCGCCGCGGCCATCGACTGGTTCTCGATCTTCTTCTTCACCATCGCGGCGACCACCGGCTGGCTCTTCTACCTCGCCATGCAGACCGGCACACCCGCCAAGCTCGCGGCCAACGTCGCCAAGCTGTCGCCCGGCTACGTGAACACGTTCTCCATCGTGGCGCTGGCGTTCGCACTGGCGGGCACGGTGGCCTGGCTGTGGCTGGCGCGCTGGCGCACCGGCCGCAACCGCCATCCGCTCTGGAAGAGCCTGGTCCTGCCGGCGAGCGGCGTTGCCCTCTGCTGGCTGCTGACCATGACGGTGCTCCTGCCGCCGGTGGACAACGCCCGCAGCTACCGCTCGATGATCCAGCGCATCTCGCGGCTGGTACCGCAGACCGGCTGCGTAGCCGCGCCGGACATGCCACGCGCCCAGATCGTCGCGCTCGAGTACCTGGGCGGCTATCGGGTCGACGCAGTCACGCCCCTGACGCGAACGCCGTGCGACTACCTGCTGATGGCCAGGACGCAGGTCAAGCCCGGCCCCGGCTGGGAATACGTCGGACGCGAGATTCGCCTCCGCAAGGACGACGACGTCACGGACATCTACCGTCGCGTCAAGCGAAGCTGAGGCGCGCTCATGGCGCGGATGCCGGTGCCGTCGCCGCGGTGAGGCTGGGCGCTGTCGGTCGTCGACCGCCGCGAACGCGCGCTGCCGGCAGCACGAGGCGGAAGGTCGAGCCACGGTCTGGCTGGCTGCGGATGTCGAGCTCGCCGCCGTGCCGTTGGGCCACGTGCTTGACGATGGCCAGCCCGAGCCCCGTGCCTCCCGAATCGCGCGAGCGGCTGCCCTCGACGCGGTAGAAGCGCTCCGTCAGCCGCGGCAGATGCTCGCGGGCGATGCCCCGGCCGGTGTCGGCGACGGCGATCTCTAGGCTCCCGTCCTCACGCAAGCACCAGCCGACGTCGACCCGGCCGCCATCGGGCGTGTAGCGCACGGCGTTGCTGACGAGATTGGCGATGGCGCTCTGCAACTCGCCCTCGGCGCCAGCGATCTCGACATCGCTCGGCTCGCCGAAGGCAATGGCGTGCCGGCCTGCGGAGAGCGCCCGCGCCTCGGCCTCGACGTGAGTGAACAGCGACGACAGGCGCACCCATTGGTCGATGGCGGGGCGGGCGCCGCCTTCGAGTCGGGCGAGCGTCAGCAGATCGCCGACCAGGTTGGCCATGCGATCGGCTTGCTGGGTCATCAGGGTGATGACCCGCTCGCGCTCGCCTTCGCTGAGGGGCAGGTTGCGCAGCGTCTCGAGAAAGCCCGACAGCACGGTGAGCGGGGTGCGGATCTCGTGCGAGACGTTGGCGACGAAATCGCGTCGCATCGCATCCGCGCGCTCGCGCTCGGTGAGGTCCTGCGAGAGGACCAGCTTAGACTTCGCGCCGTAGCGACGAACCAGCACCTGGAGCGAGCCGACACCGCGGGGCTGCGAAAACGTGACCGGGTCGCTGAAGTTCGCCGACTGCAGATGGGCGACGAACGCCGGCGCGCGGACCAGATTGGTGAGCGGCTGGCGCCGGTCGCGGATCGGGTCGATCCCGAAATGTTCCGCTGCGCGCGCGTTGCACCACTCGATCTGGTCGCGCGCATCGAGCAGCATGACGCCGTTCGGAGAAGCCTCGATCGCGGCCACGAACTCGGTGAGGCGCGTCCGCTCGGTCGCGACCTGCTGCTCCAGGGAGCGCAGGGCGCGCTCGACCCGGTACGCCGTCTCGCCCCAGAGCCCGGGCGCGCGCCGCGGCTCGCCCACGCGGGGGCCGGCGAGCCATCGCAGCAGTCGCGAACCACGCAGGCTGTCCACCAGCACCAGCGCAAAAGCCGCCGTGAAGCCACCCGCGAGCAAGCCGATGAGGCTGCCGCGTCCGTCGATGAACAGCCGCCCGAGCAAGGCGCCGATGCCGCATGCCAGCAGAATCGACAAGGACCGAAGCAGAAGCCAGTGCACGGTGCCGGCTAGTCCGCGCTCACCCCTGGGCGGCGCGCGCGGGAGCGGCGAGCCGGTACCCGGAGCCCCGCACGGTCTCGATCATCCCGTGACAGCCCACCGGTGCCAGCGACTCCCGCAGCCGCTTGACGTGGACGTCGACGGTCCGCTCCTCGATGAACACGTGGTCACCCCAGACGCGGTCGAGCAAGTGCGCGCGGCTGTGCACGCGCTCCGGATGGGTCATCAGGAAATGCAGCAGCTTGAACTCGGTAGCACCGAGCTTCACCTCGACTTCACCGCTCGAGACCCGCCGCGTCGCCGGGTTGATGGTGAGCGTGCCTACCTTCACCAGCGAGTCGAGCGCATCCGGGCTGCGCCGGCGCAGCAGGGCGCGCACGCGCGCGATCAGTTCTTTCGACGAGAACGGCTTGGTGAGGTAGTCGTCGGCACCGGCCTCGAGTCCGGACACCTTGTCGGTCTCCTCGGCACGTGCCGTCAACATGATGATCGGCAGCTCCCGGGTACGCGCCTGCGAGCGCCACTGGCGAGCCAGCGCATGGCCGCTCTGCCCGGGCAGCATCCAGTCGAGCACCACCAGCGCAGGGAGCCGCTCGTCGACCGCAGCCTGCGCCCGCTCCGCGTCACCGGCAACGACCACCTCGAAGCCGGCGTGCCGCAGATTGATGGCGATCAGCTCGGCGATCGCCGGCTCGTCCTCGACAACGAGGATTCGGCTGCTCATGGTCAGCGGCTCTCCGAAGGAGTCATCAGCGCATCAGGTCTTCCACGGAATCGATCGAGTTGTGGCGGACGTCGGTCCCCTTCACCACGTAGATGATCTGCTCGGCCAGGTTCTTGGCATGGTCTCCCACCCGCTCGATGGCCTTGGCGACGAAGATGAGATCGATGCTCGCGGAGATCGTCCGCGCGTCCTCCATCATGAACGTGATCAGCTTGCGCAGCAGCCCTTCGAACTCCTGGTCGATGAGGTCGTCCCTCTTGAGGACCTCGACGGCCCGATCAGCATCGAGACGGGCGAAGGCATCGAGGGCCCTGCGCAACTGCGAAACGGCGAGCTCGGCCTCGTAAGCCAGGTCGTTCACGGGCAGGCGCATCCGGCTGGAGATCCCCGAGGTGACCAGGCGCTGGACGGTCCGCGCGATCCGCGCCGACTCGTCGCCGACACGCTCGAGGTTGGCGATGGACTTGGAGATCGCGATCAGCAGCCGAAGATCGCGGGCCGTCGGCTGACGCCTGGCGATGATCGTCGACAGGTCGCGGTCGATCTCCACCTCCCTGGCGTTCACGCGCTCCTCGGTGGCGAGCACTTCCGAAGCGATGTCGCTGCTCAGGTGCGTCAGGGCGTACACGGCACGTTCGACCTGCGATTCGACCAGGCCGCCCATCTCGAGCACCCGAGTGGAGATGCCGCTCAGCTCGGCATCGAACTGGGTCGACAGATGCTTGCTCGTCATGGTGCCTCCGTCAGCCGAAGCGGCCGGTGATGTAGTCCTCGGTCTCCTTGCGCATGGGGCGCATGAAGATGTCCGACGTGGCGCCGTACTCGACGAGCTCGCCGAGGTACATGTAGGCGGTGTAGTCGGATACGCGCGCAGCCTGCTGCATGTTGTGGGTGACGATCAGCACCGACACCTTCTGCTTGATCTCGCCGATGAGCTCCTCGATGCTGCCGGTGGCGATCGGGTCCAGCGCCGAAGTCGGCTCGTCGAAGAGGATGATCTCCGGGTCGGTGGCGAGAGCGCGCGCGATGCACAGCCGCTGCTGCTGGCCGCCCGAGAGGTTGACCGCGACCTCGCCGAGGCGGTCGCTGACCTCGTCCCACAGGGCCGCGCCCTTCAAGGCGGCCTGCGCCTTGTCCTCGAGGAAGCTGCGCGACCGCTCGCCGCGCACCTTGAGCCCGTAGATGACGTTCTCGAAGATCGACTTCGGGAACGGGTTCGGCTTCTGGAAGACCATGGAGATCCGCATCCGCACCTCGATCGGATCGACGCTGGCCTGCAGCACGTCGATCTGGTCCGGGTAGAGATGGATGCTCCCCTCGTAGCGGTTGCCCGGATACAAGTCGTGCATTCGGTTAAAGCAGCGCAGGTACGTCGACTTGCCGCAGCCGCTGGGGCCGATCAGGGCCGTGACCTTGTGCTCGTAGACGGGCATCGACACCTGCTTCAGTGCCTTGAAGGCTCCGTAGTAGAAGTCGAGGTTCTTCGACTCCGCCTTCATGGGTGGCGAGTTGCTGGGCAGCGTGATCGTCGATGGCATGGCCGTGCTCGCACTCACCACTTGATGTTCTTGCGCAGGCGATATCGCAGCCAGATGGCCGTTGCATTCATGGCCAGCGTCATGAACAGCAGCACGAAGCTCGCGGCGGCGGCGTTCTGGTGGAAGGCAGGGTCCGGGCGCGAGGTCCAGTTGAAGATCTGTATCGGCATCACCGTGAAGGGAGAGAACAGCCAGTCGAACAGCCCGGCGGGCGGCTCACCCGAGCCCGGCACCGGAGGAAGGAAGGCGATGAACGTCAGCGCGCCGATCGTGATGATCGGCGCGGTCTCGCCGATGGCCCGCGAGAGGCCGATGATCACGCCCGTGAGGATGCCCGGCATGCCGTAGGGGACAAGGTGGTGACTGACGACCTGCCAGCGCGTCGCCCCGCACCCGTAGGCCGCCTCGCGGATATGCAGCGGGATGGCGCGCAGCGATTCCCGCGTCGTCACGATGACGATCGGAAGGATCAGCAGCGCCAAGGTCAGACCGGCAGAGAGGATGCTCTGCCCGAGCCCGAACGTGTACACGAACAAGCCGAGGGCGAGCAGGCCGTAGACGATCGACGGCACGCCCGCAAGATTGTTGATGTTGATCTCGATGATGTCGGTGAGCCAGTTCTTGCCCCCGTATTCCTCGAGGTAGATTGCACCGGCGACCCCGATCGGCACCGCCACCAGTCCGGTCACGAACATGACGAGCAGCGAGCCCACCCAGGCCGACAGGATGCCCGCCTCTCCGGCGCGGCGCGACGGGAACTGGGTGAAGAAGTCGCCGGTGAGGCGCGGCACACCGGTAATGACCATCTCGACGAACAGGGCCGCCAGGGTCAGCACCCCGACCATCATGGCCAGCAGCCCGAGCACGGCAAAGATCGAGTCCCAGCGCTTGCGCTTGCGGATGATCGCGCGCAGGTCCTTGGCGCGAAGCGGTGCGAGCTCCATCAGTAGGTCTCCCGATACCGGCGACGGAGCCAGTAGCCGAGCAGGTTGAAGGCGAGCGTCAGCAGCATCAGCATCATGCCGGCGGCGAAGATCGTCTGGTAGCCGATGCTGCCGTGCGGCAGGTCGCCGAGGGCGACCTGAACGATGTAGGAGGTGACCGTGGCCGCCGGCTCGAGGGGGTTCAGCGTCAGGTTGGGCTGCATCCCGGCGGCGACGGCCAGGATCATGGTCTCGCCGACCGCACGCGAGATGCCGAGGATGTAAGCGGCCGCGATGCCCGACAGCGCTGCCGGGACCACGACCCGGCCGGCGGTGTGGTAGCGCGTTGCGCCCATTGCATACGACCCCTCGCGCAGGCTCATCGGCACGGCCCGCATCGCGTCTTCGGAAAGCGAGGACACATACGGAATGATCATGATTCCCATGACGATGCCGGCCGAGAGGACGTTGAAGCCCGGCAGCTCGGGGTAGATCTTCTGGATCAGCGGTGTCACGAAGAGGAGAGCGAAATACCCGTAGATGATGGTCGGCACGCCCGACAGCATCTCCAGCAGCGGCTTCATGACTTCGCGCGTGCGGTGGCCGGCGAACTCCGAGAGGTAGATGGCGATCACGGTCCCGAGCGGAATCGCGATCACCAGCGCCACCGCCGAGCTCGAGAGGGTGCCCGCCAGCAGCACCATGATCCCGAAGCGAGCGTCCGAGAACAGCGGCGTCCATTGCGTGTCGGTGAGGAACTGCCATAGCGGGACGTGGCTGAAGAACTTGACCGACTCCGACAGAAGCACGTAGACGATGCCCAATGTGGTGAACACCGACACGCAGGCCGCGAGCAGCAGCACCAGCTCGATCAGCTTCTCGCGCCGCTTGCGCTTGAGCTGGCGCGCTGCGTAGCCGTCGAGCTGCGGCGCACGGCCGGCCGCCGCGCGCCCCACGGCGCCGTCGGCCGCCGCAACCCCTGTCGATGACATGGTGGGCCTCAGTGCACCGTCAGAGCTTGGCCTCCCGGGCCTGCAGTGCGTCGATGGTGATGCCCACCTCCGGCGTGCCGCCGAAGACGGTGCCCTTCTTGTTCTGCTTCAGGTGCTCGAGGTTGGTGGCGTATGCCTTCGCCGGCAGCGGCACGTACTTGACTTCCTTGGCGATGCGGGGCGCCTCCTTCATGTAGAAGTCGACGAACTCGCGGACCTCCGGCTTGGCCATCGACTTGCTGCTGACGTAGATGAAGATCGGCCGGGCCAGAGGCTGGTAGCTGCCGTTGATCACCGACGCCTCGCTGGGCATCACGGGGGCCTTGCCTGCCTTCTCGACGATGGGCACCGCCCTCAGCCGGTTCCGGTTCTCTGCGTAGTACGCGAATCCGAAGTAGCCGATGGCGTTGACATCCTGGGACACGCCCTGGACCAGCACGTTGTCGTCCTCGCTGGCAGTGAAGTCGCCGCGGCTCGCCTTCGACTTGCCGTTGATGGCCTCGGTGAAGTAGTCGAAGGTCCCGGAATCGGAGCCCGCACCGAAGAGCTTGATCGGCGCGTCCGGCCAGGCCGGGTTCACCTGGTTCCAGCGGGTGATCTTGCCTTGCGCCGCTGGCTCCCACATCTTCTTCAGCTCCTCCACCGTGACCGACTTGAGGAAGGTGTTCTTGGGGTTGACGACGACCGTGAGGGCGTCGAAGGCGACCGGCAGCTCGAAGTAATCGATGCCGGCTGCCCGGCACTCTTCCATTTCCTTGGCCAGGATGGGCCGGGAAGCGTCGGCGATGTCGATCTCGCCCCGGCAGAACTTCTTGAAGCCTCCGCCCGTGCCCGAGATGCCGACGGTCACGCGGATGGCGTTCTTCTTGCTCTTCTGGAAGTCTTCGGCGATGCCTTCTGTGACCGGGAAGACGGTGCTGGAGCCGTCGATCTTCACGATGGCCTGGGCCGCGGCGCCCTGGGACAGGGTCCAGGCGCACAGCGCCAGCGCCGCCGGAATCCACTTCCTCGCGTTGCTCATTGCTTGGTTCCTTTCGAATGGAGTGACTGGTTGAGACTGTAGGCACAGGCCGTGAAGGATTTGTGACAAACCTCATGACAGCTGCATGACCGTCCCGGCCTCTCGTGACAAGGGCCATCAGGTGCCGACCCGGCCGCCATCGGCCTTCGTGATAACGATGGTGGCCGAACGGGGCCGCGTTCCGGCGCCGTAGCCGGCATTGCTCGGCCACCGGCTCGTGTACAAGGCGGGGTTGGCGATGTGGGCCATGGCGGTGTTCTCGCCCGAATGCTGGATGTTCACCAACAGCGTCTTCCCCTCCCGGCGTCTCCGCCAGCCCGGTGATCTCGCAACCGACCGGGCCCACGAGAAAGCGCTTGAGCGTGTCGGCGGTCGGCGTCTTGCCGACGAACGTGTCGACGACCAGCGGGCCTCCCGCTGCCCGCGAGTAGCTGAGGGTGATCTTCCTGCCGTCGCCGACCTGGCCCGGCACGCCGGCGAGCATCATGCGGTTGCTGACGTCCGTGTTCCTTGATTCGCAGCACGTGGCCGTTCGGGTTCCCCGTCTGCGTCGACGAGCTGCCGCGCACGTCGCTGTAGACGCGCGGATTCGGCCCGTCGGGGGCGCTCTGCGCCGCGCCAGCGGGAGCGACGCGGCGATTGCTGTTGTTCGTGAGGGTGAAATAGATCTCGCCGTTGCCCGGGTTCACGGCCGACCACTTCGGCCGGTCCATCTTCGTCGCCCCGCCGGGCATCCGCCGCCAGGCGCGCGTTGACGAGCACGTCCGCCTGGTTGGCGAACGGATAGGTCGCCGCGTAGCCGGCGACGGCAGGGTTGGTGATGGCGAGCTCGACCCAGCTGCCGCTTCCGTCGGCAGCGAACCTGGCGACGTACAGCCTGCCGGAGTCCAGGTACTTGTCGCCGATCGCGAGCCTGTCGGCGGCAGCGGCATCCGCGGCCGCCGAGGCGCTGCCGGACACGAACTTGTAGATGTATTCGCCGCGCGAGTCGTCGCCCATGTAGCAGGCCAGCGGCTGACCCACGACAGGCTCGCCGAACGCCGCCGACTCGTGCGCGAAGCGGCCGAGCGCGCTGCGCTTCTTCGCCGGACGCGTCGTGGCGTAGGGGTCGAGCTCGACGATGTAGCCCATGCCATTCATCTCGTTGCGGTAGTCGTCGCTGCCGTCGGCGGACACGCCCAGCTTGCTGTTGTTCCAGCGCGCGTACCTGTCCTCCGCGCCCGCCGTTTCCCAGCCATGCCGCGAGGCCGCGCCCTGGTCGCGTCCATAGCGGCGCAGGGCCGTGACGCTCTTGTCCATCCCACGCGCCGCGTCGTCTGCAGCACCGCGCGCGAAGTAGCCGGACCAGTTCTCCTCGCCGGTCAGGAAGGTGCCCCAGGGGGTCTTTCCGGTCCCGCAGTTGTTCAGCGTCCCGCGCGTGCGCGTCGCGTCGGTCGAGTACTGGGTGACGAGCAGGCTGTCGCCTCGAGCGGGGCCGGAGATCTCGATGTCGCTCAGTGCCGTCAGTCGGCGGTTGAACGAAGAATCCTTGGCGTAGGTCCAGCCGCCTGCTGCCTTGCGGACCTCGACCACGGCGATGCCATGGATCGCGGTTTCCTTGTCGACTTCCGCTGCGGGGCGCGGCAAGCTCGGCGTGCCGCCGTTCGCGTGAAGGAAGAACGAGGAGAGCGTCTCGTCCGTCGTGGCCTCGTGGTTCATGGCGAGCAGTCCCCGCTCGTTGGCGAGTGACGAGACGCCGCCGCTCGCATCGAGGCCGAAGAACTCCATGCCGTCGTGATGATCGCCGGCGCGGTTCTCCATGTCGGCATCGGTGCCGTCGTTGCGATAGGCCGGGGTCGAGGCGGTCAGTGGGTCGCCGAGCGCATAGAGCACGGTCGCGCTGTAGCCAGCGGGAACGACCACCGCATCGGCCAGGCTCTTTCCTACTGCGGAAAAGCCGAGCAGCTTCTCGGTCGATGCGACCGGCGCGTTGCTGTTGTCCTCGTCGCCGCCGCCGCCGCAGCCGGTCAGCGCCAGGCTGCCGAGCAAGGCCGTGGCGGCACCGCCCACGGACCCGCGCAGGACATGGCGGCGGCTCAGGCGAGCCTGGAGGATGGAATCGAAGCTCGGATTGGCGGAAGTGTTGCTGTCTTCGCCTGCAAGGCGATCGGGGTCTGTGTTCGAGGGCATGGGCACCGTGGTTCCTTTGGCAGTCGGGATGTCGACCCGACCACCTTAGGAACCCTCCATGACCTCGGCATGACAGCGCGGTGACGCCTCGATGGCAGTACCGACTCCGGAGTCAACGAAGTGCAGCAGCCAGCTGCTCGGCGCAGCGTCGGCCACGCTCGGCATCCTCTGCCTCGACCATGACGCGGACCACGGGCTCGGTCCCCGAGCCCCTGATCAGGACACGGCCTGAGTTGCCGAGCTGGCCCTCGACGTCCGCCCTCTGGGCCGCAAGGCGCGGGCTGGCGGCCCAGTCTTGCCCCGGGTCGAGGCGCACGTTTATCAATGTCTGCGGGTACAGGCGAACCCCCTCGAGCAGCCCGCGAAGCGCCTTTCCGGAACGCACGACCGCCTCCAGCACCATCAGCGCGCTGACGATGCCGTCCCCGGTCGTGTGCCGGTCGAGCGTCAGCAGGTGACCCGAGCCCTCGCCGCCAAGGTGCCAGCCGCGCCGGACCAGCTCCTCGAGAACGTAGCGGTCGCCGACAGGTGCGCGCACGAAATCGAGGCCGCGCGCGCGCAACGCCAGCTCGACGGCCATGTTGGTCATCAGGGTGCCGACCACGCCCGGGCCGGCGCTGCCCCGCGCCAGGCGATCGCAGGCGATGACGAGCAGCAGCTCGTCGCCGTTGTAGAGCCGGCCGCTGCCGTCGGCCATCTGCAGCCTGTCCGCGTCCCCGTCGAGGGCGACCCCGTAGTCGGCCCCGTGCGCGCGCACGGCGTCGACGAGCGCCTGCGGGGACGTCGCACCGACGCCGGCGTTGATGTTCATGCCGTCGGGTGCGCAACCGATCGCGACGACCTCGGCGCCGAGCTCGTGGAAGACGTCCGGCGCGACGTTGTACGCGGCGCCGTGCGCCGCATCGACGACGATCTTCAGCCCCTTCAGCGACAGATCGCTCGCGAACGTGCTCTTGCAGAACTCGGTGTAGCGGCCGGTCGCGTCGTCGAGGCGGCGCGCCTTGCCGAGCTCGGCCGAACCCACCCAGCGCTGCTCGGCGGCGAGCGCCGTCTCGACGTTCGCCTCCCAGGCGTCCGGAAGCTTCTCGCCCCGCGCCGAGAAGAACTTGATGCCGTTGGCGTCGAACGGGTTGTGCGAGGCGCTGATCACGAGGCCGAGGCTCAGTCGAAGCGCCCGGGTGAGGTAGGCGACGCCCGGCGTCGGCAACGGCCCGGTGAGGACGACGTCGACGCCCGCCGAGGCGAAGCCGGCCTCGAGCGCCGACTCGATCATGTAGCCCGAGATGCGCGTGTCCTTGCCGATGAGCACCGTCGGGCGGCGCTCTTCCGCCTTGAGCACCTGGCCCACGGCGTGGCCGAGACGCAGCATGAAGTCGGGCGTGATCGGCGCGTTGCCGACGGTGCCGCGGATGCCGTCGGTTCCGAAGTACTGGCGTTTCATGGCGCCATGCTAATGGGGGGCGGGAGCGTCGCCGCCTGGGCGACGGCCAGCGCGGCGACGGTCGCGGCGACGTCGTGGACGCGCAGGATGCTGGCGCCGCGCTGCACCGCGAGCACGGCGGCCACCGCGCTTGCGGCGTCGAGGGCCGCCAGCTGCGTCGGCGTCCGCTGCGCGCGCGGGACGTCGCCCAGGCCGATGACTCGCGCCAGCGACGACTTGCGCGACCAACCGGCGAGGACCGGCCGGCCGACCTGCAGCAGCTCGACGTGGCGGGCCAGGAGCTGCAGGTTCTGCGCCACATCCTTCGCGAAGCCGATGCCGCAGTCCACGACGATGCGGCCGGCGTCGACGCCGGCGCCCGTGACGCGCCCGACCTGCTCGCGCAGGAAGGCGACCACGTCGGCGACGACGTCGTCGTACACCGCCTCGGCCTGCATCGACCGCGGCGTCCCCCGCATGTGCATCAGGCACATGCCGCAGGACGGGTGCGCTGCGACGACCTCCAGGGCGCCCGGAAGGCGCAGCGCGCCGATGTCATTGACGATGTCGGCACCCAGGTCGAGGACGACCCGCATGACCTCCGGCTTGTTGGTGTCGACGGACACCGGACAACCCAGCGTCACGGCGGCGCGAAGCACGGGCAGCAGGCGCGCCAGCTCGGCCTCGACACTGACCGGCTCCGCGCCGGGTCGGCTCGACTCGCCGCCGAGGTCGAGCAGGTGGGCCCCTTCCTTCAGCAGCCGCTCGCAGGTGGCGATGGCCCGGGCCGGCGTCAGCGACGGGTCGCCATCGGAGAAGGAATCCGGCGTGACATTGACGATCCCCATCACTCTCGGCCGGGAGAGATCGATGTCGAACCGACCCGCCTGCCAGATCATGGCGTGCAAAGAAAACGGGGCCGAAGCCCCGTGTTCCGGATGCGACCGCGACGGGTCACGCGGCGGCAGGGGCGCTGCCCGGCGTCACCGGCGGCACGCCTCCGGCCGGCTTGACCGTCGGCGGCGTCCAGTCCTTGGGCGCGCGCGGCGGCTTGCCCGACATGATGTCGTCGATCTGGTCCGCGTCGATGGTCTCCCACTCGAGCAGGGCCGCGGCCATCGCGTGCATCTTGTCCTGGTTGTCCTCGATGAGCTTGCGCGCGATGCCGTACTGCTCGTCGATGATGCGGCGGATCACGAGATCGACCTTGCGCATCGTCTCTTCCGACATGCTCGTCGTCTTGGTCACCGAGCGGCCGAGGAAGACCTCGCCCTCGTTCTCGGCGTAGACCATCGGGCCGAGCTCGTCGGTCATGCCGTAGCGCGTGACCATGTCGCGGGCGATCTGCGTCGCGCGCTCGAAGTCGTTGCTGGCGCCGGTGGTCATCTGGTGCATGAACACCTCCTCGGCGATGCGGCCGCCGAAGAGCACGGCGATGGTCGACAGCATGCGCTCCTTGTCGAGGCTGTAGCGGTCGCCTTCGGGCAGCTGCATGGTCACACCGAGGGCGCGGCCGCGCGGGATGACGGTGACCTTGTGCACCGGGTCCGTCTTCGGCATCAGCCGCGCGACAAGGGCGTGGCCGGCCTCGTGGTAGGCGGTGTTCCGGCGCTCGTCCTCGGGCATGACCATGGACTTCCGCTCGGGGCCCATCATGATCTTGTCCTTCGCCTTCTCGAAGTCGACCATCTCGACAACGCGGCCCGAGCGCCGCGCGGCGAAGAGCGCCGCCTCGTTGACCAGGTTGGCCAGGTCGGCGCCCGAGAAGCCGGGCGTGCCGCGGGCCAGGATGTCGGCGCGGATGTCCTGGCCGACGGGGACCTTCCTCATGTGGACGTTGAGGATCTGCTCTCGGCCGCGCACGTCCGGCAGCGTCACGTAGACCTGGCGGTCGAAGCGGCCCGGGCGCAGCAGCGCCGGGTCGAGGATGTCGGGACGGTTCGTCGCCGCCATGACGATGACGCCGGTGTTGGTCTCGAAGCCGTCCATCTCGACCAGCATCTGGTTCAGCGTCTGCTCGCGCTCGTCGTTGCCGCCGCCGAGGCCGGCACCGCGGTGGCGGCCGACGGCGTCGATCTCGTCGACGAAGATGATGCAGGGCGCGCTCTTCTTCGCCTGCTCGAACATGTCGCGCACGCGCGCCGCGCCGACGCCGACGAACATCTCGACGAAGTCGGAGCCGGAGATCGAGAAGAACGGCACCTTGGCCTCGCCGGCGATCGCCTTGGCGAGCAGCGTCTTGCCGGTGCCGGGAGGCCCGACCAGGAGCACGCCGCGCGGGATGCGGCCGCCGAGCTTCTGGAACTTCTGCGGGTCCTTCAGGAAGTCGACCAGCTCCTTGACCTCTTCCTTGGCCTCGTCGCAGCCCGCGACGTCCGCGAAGGTGGTGGTGTTGTTGGCCTCGTCGAGCATGCGCGCCTTCGACTTGCCGAAGCTGAAGGCGCCGCCCTTGCCGCCGCCCTGCATCTGCCGCATGAAGTAGATCCAGACGCCGATCAGCAGCAGGATGGGGCCCCACGACATGAGGATGCCGACCAGGAAGGACGGCTCCTCGCGGGCCTTGACGTCGAACTTGACGCCGTTGTTGATCAGGTCGCCGACCAGGCCGCGGTCGAGGTACGTCGCCGTCGTGCGCAGTTCCTTGTCATCGGTGGTCTTGGCACGGATCTCGGTCGAGCCGCCCGCGGCTTCCTGCAGAGTCACGCTGCGGACGCGCTTGGCACGCACCTCTTCCAGGAAATCGGAGTACCCGATCATCCCGGCCTGGGCGCCGGTGCGCTCGAACTGCTTGAACACGGTGAAGAGGACGAGCGCGATCACCAGCCAGACCGCGACTTTCGAGAACCATTGATTGTTCACCGTGACTCCAGTTCGAGAATGGTCGACAGCCCCGAGCGGAGCCCGGCGTCGACCCTACGGCATCTGTGGCCGATTTTAGTTCACGCAACCCCGGCGGGCGGTTCACCTGCGGGGGCCAAGAGTGCGCCCGATTCGACGGCTACGCACGCAATCCGGGGGCGGATGCACCCGCTTTCAGAGCCAATCCCACGAGAAAGGTTTCGGCGGACCGGGCTCGGGAGGCCTTGGGCTTGACGGCCTTGACGGTCCTGAAGGCCGATTTGAATCGTTCGACGAGCTGACTGTAGCCGCTGCCATGAAAGACCTTGCAGACGAGTGCGCCCTCCGGCCGCAGGTGGCGCTGGGCGAAGTCGATCGCCAGCTCGACCAGGTCGGCCATGCGCGCGGAGTCGGTGGCCGCCACCCCGGACAGGTTCGGTGCCATGTCGGAGAGAACCACGTCCACTCGCCTCCCCGCCAGCCGGGCCTCGAGCTGCGCCAGCACGTCGGGCTCTCGGAAGTCGCCCCGAATGAAGTCGACACCATCGATCGGCTCCAGCTCGAGGAGGTCGAGGGCGACGATCTCGCCCTGAAGCGGCCCTGCCGCGGCCTGCGGATCGGCTCCCCCGCCGCGGCCGAACTTGCGCCGCAGGTACTGGCTCCAGGCGCCGGGCGCGGCGCCGAGATCGACCACCAGCTGCCCCGGCGCGAGCAGCTTCAGCTCTTCGTCGATCTCCTTCAGCTTGTAGGCGGCCCGGGCCCGGTAGCCCTCGCGCTGCGCCAGCTTCACGTACGGATCGGTCAGGTGGTCGTGCAGCCACGCCTTGTTCAGCTTCTTGCCCTTGCCGCGGGTCGCCATGCGCTGCCGATCGTCGTCCTGGCCGCGATAATAGGGGCGTGACTGCACTCGTCCTCGGACCCTCCGCGCGCAAGCAGAAGCGCGCCGAAGCGCACCACCTCCACCCGGTCGTGAGCATCGGCAACGACGGCGCGACCGACGCCGTGAAGAAGGAGCTGGACGCGGCGCTCGACGCGCACGGGCTCGTCAAGGTCCGCGTCTTCTCCGACGACCGGGCCGTGCGCGAGACCCTGCTGGCGGAGCTGAGCGACACCCTCGGCGCCGCACCGGTCCAGCACATCGGCAAGCTGCTCGTGTTCTGGCGCCCGCCGGCCGTCAAGGCCAGGCCCGAGAAGGACGGCCGGATGCCCGGTCCGAAGGTGGTGAAGGTCCTGAAGTTCTCGAAGAGCGGCAATCACCGGCCGCAGGTCAAGAAGGTCACGGTGCTCGGCAACATGCGGCTTGCCGCCGGCGGCACGCTGAAGCGGGCCAAGAAGCGCGTCACGAGTCTGAAGAAGTCGGCGCAGCAGCCCTGACCGGGCCTCCCGGCCGGCCCAGCCGCCACGCCAGCACCGCGACCAGCGCCAGCTTGGCGACGAAGAACGCGCTCGCCACGCCGTGCAGGACGGCGAACGACGCCCCTCCCCCGCCCGCGCGAGCCGCTTCGAGCATCGGCTGCGGCCCGAAGTGGCCGGCGACGATGCAGAACAGCGCCGCCAGCGCCAGGATCATCTCGGTGCTGAAGCGCGAGCCGCCCCGCTCCGCGTCGGCCTTGGCCACCTGCCGTGCCAGCAGAAGAAGAACGGCTCCGAAGGCCAGCCCGAGGTAGGCGTCGGTCAGGAACAGCCGCCCTGCGACCCTGCCGGCGTCGGCGCGCCCCAGCTGCGCGAACAGGGTGGGCGCGGCGACGAAGCCGATGCCGGCCATCAGGCCGGCCCAGACGCCGGCGAGCGCACACGCGACGCGGCGCAGGCGCTCGCCGCTCACCGGCGCGTCACTCGTAGCGAACGCCGGTGATCTCGTAGCTGCGCAGCCCGCCCGGCGCCTGGACCTCGGCCACGTCGCCGACCTGCTTGCCGATGAGGGCGCGGGCGATCGGCGAGCTGATCGAGATCAGGTTGTGCTTCAGGTCGGCTTCGTCGTCGCCGACGATCTGGTAGGTGGCCTTGGCACCGCTGTCCTCGTCTTCCAGGTCGACGGTGGAGCCGAAGACCACCCGCCCTTCCGCGTCGATGGACCTCGGGTCGATCACCTGCGCCGCGGCGAGCTTGCTCTCGATCTCCAGGATGCGCCCTTCGATGAAGCCCTGCTTGTCCTTGGCCGACTCGTACTCGGCGTTCTCCGACAAGTCGCCCTGGGCCCGCGCTTCCGAGATCGCCTGGATCACGGCGTGACGCTCGACCGTCTTCAGGCGATGAAGCTCTTCCTTCAGCTTGTCGGCGCCGCGCCGGGTGAGCGGGATCGTGGCCATGGTGGGAACCTCTGCGGGGAAAAACAAAGCCGCCGCAGGAGTCTCCGGCGGCGGCGGGGCTGAAAACAGTTTAGAGCAGTTCCGCGTGCAGTTCCTGCAGGGACGTCACGCTCACGTCGTCGCGGTGCTTCATCGCCTCGACCGCCGCCTCGCAGCCGGCCATGCTGGTGTAGTACGTGACCCGGTGGCCGAGCGCGGCCTGGCGGATGTGGCGCGAATCGGCGATGGCCGTTCGCGTCTCGTCCACCGTCGTGAAGACGAGCTGGATCTCGCCGGCCTTGAGCATGTCGACGATGTGCGGCCGGCCGTCCTTCACCTTGTTGATCAGGCGCACCGGAACGCCGGCCTCGGCGATGGCCGCCGCCGTGCCGCGGGTCGCGACGAGGCCGAAGCCGAGCTCGTGCAGGTCCCTGGCAACGGCGACGGCGCGCGGCTTATCGCCGTTCTTGACGGTGACGCAGACCGTTCCCTTCGGCGGCAGCCGCGAGCCGGCGCCGAGCTGGCTCTTCAGCATCGCCTCGCCGAAGCTGCGGCCGACGCCCATGACCTCGCCCGTCGACCTCATCTCCGGTCCGAGGATGGGGTCGACGCCTGGAAACTTGTTGAACGGAAAGACCGCTTCCTTGACCGAGAAGTAAGGAGGCACGACTTCGCCGCGGACGTTCTTCTGGTCCGAGAGCTTCTGCCCGACCATGCAGCGCGCGGCGATCTTGGCGAGCGGCTCGCCGGTGGCCTTCGACACGAATGGCACCGTGCGCGAGGCGCGCGGGTTGACCTCGAGCACGTAGACCTCGGCCGCGGCGCCGGCGCCTGCGACGTCGCCCTGGATCGCGAACTGCACGTTCATCAGGCCGACCACGTCGAGCGCCCTCGCCATGAGCTTGGTCTGCCGGCGCAGCTCGTCCTGCAGCCTCGCCGGCAGCGAGTACGCCGGCAGCGAGCAGGCGGAGTCGCCGGAGTGGATGCCGGCCTGCTCGACGTGCTCCATGATCCCGCCGATCATCACCTCGCGGCCGTCGCTGATGCAGTCGACGTCGACCTCGATGGCGTCGTCCAGGAAGCGGTCGAGCAGCACCGGCGACTTCTCGCTCACCTTGACGGCCTCGCGCATGTAGCGCTCGAGGTCCTTGTCGCCGTGCACGATCTCCATCGCCCGGCCGCCGAGCACGTAGCTCGGCCGCACGACCAGCGGGTAGCCGATCTCCTGCGCCAGCTGCAGCGCCTGCTCCTCGGTGCGCGCGGTGCGGTTCGGCGGCTGGCGCAGGCCCAGCTCGTGCAGCAGCTTCTGGAAGCGCTCGCGGTCTTCGGCGATGTCGATGGAGTCCGGCGACGTGCCGACGATGGGCACGCCGGCGCGCTC
>DATAGP010000041.1:0-2611 GCA_036263655.1 Caldimonas sp.
CTACATCTACAGCGGTGCATGGCTGGGCTTCTGCATCGGCCTGCTCGTCATCGGCTCGGCCTTGCAGCTCGTCGATCCGGATGTCATGCGTCGCCTCGTCGTCTCCACCCGCGAGGCGATGGCCACCGGCGCCGACTTCGCCGCCACGATCGAGGCCCTGGCGCCGTCGCTCTCCGGCACGCCGCTCGCCGGCGTCGCGAAGACGCTGATGCTGCTCGGCCTCGCGCTCTGGCTGGCGACGCTCGCCTGGTGCGTCCGCGCATGGCGCGCCTTCCGGCAGACGGTCGGCGTCGGCCGTGCCCGCGCCGTCGCGGCCACGACGCTGTGGCTGGCCCTCCTCGGCGGACTGTTCTGGGCGTCGCGGCTGCTCGGCTAGGCCGAGCGCCGCGTGGTGCGACTAGCGCTCGATCCGGGCGACCGCGCTGTGGGCGTGGATCGACTCGAAGTTCTCGACATCCACGACGTAGCGCCCGATGCGCTCATCGGCGTTGAGGCGCAGGGCGACGTCGCGCACCATGTCCTCGACGAACTTCGGGTTCTCGTAGGCGCGCTCGGTGATCCACTTCTCGTCGGAACGCTTCAGCGACGACCAGATCTCGCTCGACGCGGAGTCCTCGGCGAAGCGCACCAGCTCCAGCCAGGAGACGTCACCGAGCAGCTCGACGCGCAGGGTCACGTGCGAGCGCTGGTTGTGCGCGCCGTAGTCGGAGATCTCCTTCGAGCACGGGCACAGCGACTTGACCGGCACCACCACCTCCGCGGACACCGTGACACCGAACGACGTGGCCTCGGCGATCCAGCGCCCCTGGTACTCGAGCAGGCTCTCGACACCCGAGACCGGCGCGCGCTTGCGCAGGAAGAACGGGAAGCCCGCCTCGACGCGGCCGGCATCGGCGCCGAGCAGCTGCAGCATCCGCGCGGCATGGCGTCGCAAGGCGGCCGGATCGAGGGGCTCGTCGATGGCGTCGAGCCAGGCCACGAAGCGCGACATGTGCGTGCCCTTCTGCTCGCCGGGCAGCGCGACGTCGAGCGACCAGTCGGCGACCGTCTGCAGGACGGCGCCTTCGATCCTCAGCTGCAGCGGATAGCGCACGCCGCGCACGCCGACGCGCTGGATCGCGAGCTGGCGGTCGTCGCGTGCCGACTGCGTGTCGGGGATGTGGAGGGCGTCGATGAGATTGGTCATGGGGCTTGCCGCTTTGGCCGGCGCGGCGTTACTGTCCGGCCGCCGCCCGCAGCAACGCGGGCGGCGCACCGAAGCGGCGCTGGATCGACTGCTCGATGCCGGCGGCATCGAGCCCGCATTGGGCCAGCAGCTTGGCCGGATCGCCATGCTCGATGAAGGTGTCGGGCAGGCCGAGCGTCAGCACCGGGATCTCGATCCGTGCGTCCGCCAGCGCTTCCAGCACGGCACTGCCTGCACCGCCCATCACCGAACCCTCCTCGATGGTCACGATTGCATCATGTCGGCTCGCCAGATGCGTCACCAGGGTGACATCGAGCGGCTTGACGAAGCGCATGTTGGCGACCGTGGCGTCGAGTCGCTCGGCGGCGGCCAGCGCCGGGTAGAGGAGCGTCCCGAAGGCGAGGATGGCGATGCGACGGCCCGGCTGCGCGGCCGTGCGCGTGCTCTCGCGCCGGATCTCGCCCTTGCCGAACGGGATCTCCGTCATCTCGGCCTGGACGGCGACGCCGGCGCCCGACCCGCGCGGGTACCGTACGGCCACCGGGTGCTGCTGCATGAAGGCGGTGTAGAGCGCCTGCCGGCACTCGTTCTCGTCGGCCGGCGTCAGGACGCTCACGTTGGGAATGCAGCGCAGGTAGGCGATGTCGTAGGCGCCGGCATGGGTGGCGCCGTCGGCGCCGACCAGGCCGGCCCGGTCGAGGGCGAACACGACCGGCAGGTTCTGGATGGCGACGTCGTGGATCAGCTGGTCGTAGGCACGCTGCAGGAAGGTCGAGTAGATGGCGACGACCGGCTTGATGCCCTCGCAGGCAAGGCCCGCGGCGAAGGTCACGGCGTGCTGCTCGGCGATGCCGACGTCGTGGTAGCGCTTGGGGAAGCGCTTCGCGAACTCGACCATGCCCGAGCCCTCTCGCATCGCCGGCGTGATGCCGACGAGCCGATCGTCCTTCTCGGCCATGTCGCAGAGCCACTGGCCGAAGACCTGGGTGAACGTCGTCTTCGCCGGCGCCTTGGACTTGACGAAGCCGACCAGCGGGTCGAACTTGCCGGACGCGGCGTGGTAGCCGACCGGGTCGGCCTCGGCCAGCTTGTAGCCGTAGCCCTTCTTGGTCACGACGTGCAGGAACTGCGGGCCCTTCAGGTCGCGCAGGTTCTCGAGCGTCGGGATCAGGGAATCGAGGTCGTGCCCGTCGATGGGCCCGACGTAGTTGAAGCCGAACTCCTCGAAGATCGTGCCCGGCACGACCATGCCCTTGGCGTGCTCCTCGAAGCGACGCGCCAGCTCGAACAGCGGCGGCGCGTTCTTCAGCACCGTCTTGGCGGTCTCCTTCGCCGCCGCGTAGAACTTGCCGCTCATGAGCCGCGCCAGGTAGCGGTTCAGCGCGCCAACGGGCGGCGAGATCGACATGTCGTTGTCGTTCAGGA
>DATAGP010000042.1:0-30353 GCA_036263655.1 Caldimonas sp.
AGTCGACGCTCTTCAACCTCATCAGCGGCCGCTTCGGCCCGACGAGCGGCCAGGTCCTGCTCAACGGCAAGCGCATCGACGGCCTGCTGCCGTACGAGATCAACCGCCTCGGTCTGGCGCGCAGCTTCCAGATCACCAACATCTTCGGACGCCTGTCGGTGTTCGAGAACCTGCGCTGCGGCCTGCTCTGGGCGATGGGGTACCGCTACGCCTTCTGGAAGTTCCTCGCCGACCTGCGCGATGCGAACGAGCGCGCCGAGCAGCTGCTGGCGATGCTGCGCCTGGAGCGCAAGCGCGACGTGCTGGCCATGAACCTCACCTACGCCGAGCAGCGCGCGCTCGAGATCGGCATCACGATCGCCGGCGGCGCCAACGTGGTGCTTCTCGACGAGCCGACGGCCGGGATGAGCAAGAGCGAGACCGGCCGCTTCATCGAGCTGATCCGCGAGGTCACGGTCGGCAAGACGCTGCTGACCGTGGAGCACGACATGGGCGTGGTGTTCGGCCTGGCCGACAAGATCGCGGTTCTCGTCTACGGCGAGGTCATCGCCTTCGACGTGCCCGACAAGGTCCGCGCCAATGCGCGGGTCCAGGAGGCGTACCTCGGCTCGGTGCTGGCCGAGCAGCGTACCGCGCAGGACGCGCCCGCCTGACGCCGCCGCGACCCGATGCTGCAACTCACCAACCTGCACGCCTACTACGGCAAGAGCCACATCCTGCATGGCGTCGACATGCGGGTGGGAGAAGGCGAGATCGTCGCCCTGCTGGGCCGCAACGGCTCCGGCCGATCGACGACGGTGAAGACGATCATGGGCCTCGTCACGGGCACCGGCTCGATCCGCCTCCGCGACCAGGAGATCCTGGGGCACAAGGCCTTCGACATCGCCCATCGCGGCATCGGCTACGTGCCCGAGAACCGGGAGATCTTCCCCAAACTCACCGTGCACCAGAACCTGCAACTGGGCGAGAAGCGCGGCAAGGCGAAGCCGCGCTGGTCGTTCGACGACATGTACAAGATCTTTCCGCGCCTCAAGGAGCGAGAGCACACCGAGGCCGGGGTGCTCTCGGGCGGCGAGCAGCAGATGCTGACACTGTGCCGGACGCTGATGGGCGATCCGGACCTGATCATGATCGACGAGCCCACCGAAGGGCTGGCACCGAAGATCGTCGACCTGGTCGCCGAGTACCTGCAGGAGCTGAAGAACCGCGGCGTCTCCGTCCTGCTGGTCGAGCAGAAGCTCACCATCGCCCTGGCGATTTCCGAACGCTGCTACGTCATGGGGCACGGGGCCATCGTTTTCGAGGGCACCCCCGCCGACCTGCGCGCCAATGCCGACGTCCGCAAGGAGTGGCTGGAAGTCTGAGAAGACTGCCTGCGCTCCTGCGTCGGATGCCCTCGTTGTCGCCGCAGGGACAGCGCCTTTCGGGCGCCCGTGCCTAGAATCGAACGAACGTTCTTTTCCCCCGCCGAGGTCTCGGCAGGCACCCACGAGGACACGCCATGAGCGCCAATTACGAGCTGCGCGGCGACATCGCCGTCATCACGCTGAACAACCCGCCCGTCAACGGCCTCGGCCACGAGACGCGGGTCGGCATCGTCGAGGCGTTGGGCCGGGCCCAGGCGGACACCGGCGTGAAGGCGATCGTCCTCACCGGCGCAGGCAAGGCGTTCTCCGGCGGCGCCGACATCCGCGAGTTCGGCTCGCCGAAGGCCACCGCGGAGCCGAACCTGCTCTCGGTGATCGCGGCGGTCGAGGCCAGTCCGAAGCCGACGGTCGCCGCCGTGCACAGCGTCGCCATGGGCGGAGGGCTCGAGCTGGCGCTCGGCTGCAACTACCGTGTCGCGGCCAGCGGCACGCAGATCGCCATGCCCGAGGTCAAGATCGGACTGATCCCCGGCGCCGGCGGCACGCAGCGGCTGCCGCGGGTGCTGGGCGTCGAGACGGCTCTCAACCTGATCGTCAGCGGGGAGACGGTGAAGAGCGAGATGCTGGCGAAGCTGCCGGGGCAGAAGCTGTTCGACAAGATCGTCGATGGCGACGTGGTCGAGGCGGCCGTCGCCTTCGCGCGCGAGAAGGCCGACGTCCGGCCGCTGCCGGTCGTGAGCGAGATGAAGGTGTCGTACCCGAACGCCGACGCCTACTTCCAGTTCGCGCGCAACACCGTCGGCGCGATGTCGCGCAACTTCCCGGCGCCGCTGAAGTGCATCGACGCCGTCGCCGCGTCGACGAAGATGAAGTTCGCCGACGGCCTGAAGCTCGAGCGCGAGATCTTCCTGGCCCTGATGCTCACGCCGGAGTCGAAGGCCCTGCGCCACGCCTTCATGGCCGAGCGGGCGGCGAGCAAGATCCCCGACGTGCCGGCCGACACGCCGGTGCGCGACATCCGCAAGGTGGCGGTGATCGGCGCCGGCACGATGGGTGGCGGCATCGCCATGAACTTCCTCAACGCCGGCATTCCGGTCGTCATCCTCGAGACGAAGCAGGAAGCGCTCGACAAGGGCGTCGGCATCATGCGCAAGAACTACGAGGCGCAGGTCAAGAAGGGCAAGCTCAAGCAGGACAAGCTCGACGAGCGCATGGCGCTGCTGTCCACCACGCTGAAGTACGACGACCTGAAGGACGCCGACCTGGTGATCGAGGCGGTGTTCGAGGACATGGCCGTGAAGGAGCAGGTCTTCAAGACCCTCGACGAGGTGATGAAGCCGGGCGCGATCCTCGCGTCGAACACCTCGACGCTCGACCTCAACAGGATCGCGTCGTTCACCAAGCGGCCGCAGGACGTGATCGGGATGCACTTCTTCAGCCCGGCCAACGTCATGAAGCTGCTCGAGGTCGTGCGCGGCGAGAAGACCGCCAAGGACGTGCTCGCGACGGTAATGCAGCTCGGCAAGAAGATCAGGAAGACCTGCGTCGTTTCCGGCGTCACCGACGGCTTCATCGGCAACCGCATGATCGAGCAGTACTCGCGTCAGGCCGGCTTCCTGCTGGAGGAGGGCGCGACGCCCGAGCAGGTCGACAAGGCGATGGAGAGGTTCGGCATGGCCATGGGCCCGTTCCGCATGGGCGACCTCGCCGGCAACGACGTCGGCTGGTACATCAGGAAGCGCCGCTACGTCGAGAAGCCCGACATCCGCTACAGCAAGACCGCCGACCTGCTCTGCGAGATGGGCCGCTTCGGGCAGAAGACGGGTGCGGGCTGGTACGACTACGTGCCCGGCAAGCGCGACGCCATCCCGAGCAAGGTCGTCACCGACATGATCGAGAAGCACCGGTCCGAGTTGGGCATCGCGCCGCGCAAGATCGGCGACGACGAGATCGTCCATCGCCTCGTCTACGCGCTCGTCAACGAGGGCGCGAAGATCCTCGAGGAAGGCATCGCGATGCGCGCCAGCGACATCGACATGGTCTACCTCACCGGCTACGGCTTCCCGCTGCATCGCGGCGGTCCGATGAACTACGCCGACCAGCAGGGCCTCTTCAACGTCGTCCAGGCCATGAAGCGCTTCGCCGCCAACCCGCACGACGACGCGGCGTTCTGGACGCCAGCCCCGCTGCTTGCCCGCCTCGCCGCCGAAGGCAAGACCTTCAGCTGAACCGCACAGGAGTACCCACCATCATGACCAGCGCCGTCATCGTCTCCACCGCCCGCACGCCGCTCGCCAAGAGCTGGAAGGGCGCCTTCAACATGACCCACGGTGCCACGCTCGGGGGCCATGCGGTCAAGGCCGCGGTCGAGCGCGCCGGCATCGATGCCGCCGAGGTCGACGACGTGATCATGGGCTGCGCGACTCCCGAGGGCGCGACCGGCAGCAACATCGCGCGCCAGATCGCCCTGCGCGCCGCGCTGCCGATCACCACCAGCGGCATGACCGTGAACCGCTTCTGCTCGAGCGGCCTGCAGACGATCGCCATGGCGGCGCAGCGCATCATCGCCGGCGAGAACGACATCGTGGTCGCCGGCGGCGTGGAGAGCATCTCCTGCGTGCAGAACGAGGCCAACAAGCACATGCTCTCGGACCCGTGGCTCGTCGAGAACAAGCCGACGATCTACTGGAACATGCTGCAGACGGCCGAGCAGGTCGCCAAGCGCTACAAGATCGACCGCGAGCGCATGGATCGCTACGGCGCAGCCAGCCAGCAGAAGGCCACCGCCGCGCGCGACGAGGGCAAGTTCGACGCGGAGATCGTGCCGATCACCGTCACGGCCGGCGTCGCCGACGCCGTGATGGGCCTGCGCAGCAAGGAAGTGACCGTCAGCGCCGATGAAGGCATCCGGCCGGGCACGACCTACGAGGGCATCAAGGACATCAAGCCGGCGATCCCCGGCGGCGTGATCTCCGCCGGCAACGCCAGCCAGTTCAGCGACGGCGCCGGCGCCTGCGTCGTCATGAACGAGACGCTCGCCGAGCAGCGCGGCCTGAAGCCGATCGGGCGCTTCCTCGGCTTCGCGGTCGCGGGCTGCGAGCCCGACGAGATGGGCATCGGCCCGGTGTTCGCCGTGCCCAAGGTTCTGAAGCGGCTCGGCCTGACCGTCGCCGACATCGACCTGTGGGAGCTCAACGAGGCCTTCGCCGTGCAGGTGCTCTATTGCGCCGACACGCTCGGCATCCCGATGGACAGGCTCAACGTCAACGGCGGCGCGATCGCCGTCGGCCACCCGTACGGCGTCAGCGGCCAGCGCCTCACCGGCGCGGCGCTGCTCGAAGGAAAGCGGCGCGGCGCGAAGAAGGTCGTCGTCACAATGTGCATCGGCGGCGGCATGGGCGCGGCCGGCGTCTTCGAGGTGCTCTGACCGCAGCCGGCATGAGCGCCGAGCCGTTCTCCTTGGCGGCGCCATGAGCTACCGCCGGACCGTCGACTTTCTCCTCTACGACTGGCTCGACGTCGAATCGCTGCGCTCGCGGCCGCGCTTCGCCGACCACTCGCGCGAGACCTTCGACGCCGTCATCGACACCTGCGAGCGGATCGCGCGCGAGAAGTTCGCGCCGTTCAACCGCCTCGCCGACACCGAGGAGCCCTGGTTCGACGGCGAGAAGGTGCACCTGCCGGCCGCGAGCCACGAGGCGGCGCGGGCGTACTTCGAGTCGGGCATGCTGGCGGCGGCGCAGGACTACGAGCTCGGCGGCATGCAGCTGCCCTGCGTCGTCGAGATGGCGGCGCATTCCTTCTTCTCGAAGGCGAGCATCGGCGTCGGCGGTGGCGGCATGCTGACCAGCGGCAACGCCAACCTGCTGATGGCGCACGGAACGACCATGCAGCAGGAGGTGTTCGCCAAGAACGAGTTCTCCGGCCGCTTCGCCGGCACGATGTGCCTGTCGGAGCCGCAGGCCGGCTCCAGCCTCTCCGACATCGTGACGCGCGCCGTTCCCGACGGAGCCGATTTCGAGAGCGATCCGCTCGGGCCGCGCTATCGGCTGGCCGGCAACAAGATGTGGATCTCGAACGGCGAGCACGAGCTCACCGAGAACATCGTCCACCTCGTGCTCGCCAAGATCCCCCGGGCCGACGGCAAGCTCGTGCCCGGAACGCGCGGCATCTCGCTCTTCATCGTGCCGAAGAAGCTCGTCGACGAGAGCGGCCGGCTCACCGGCGAGCGCAACGACGTCGCCCTGGCCGGGCTCAACCACAAGCTCGGCTACCGCGGCATCCCGAACACGCTGCTCAACTTCGGGGAAGGCAGGCACCCGGTGCGCGGCAGCGCCGGCGCGATCGGCTATCTCGTCGGCAGCCCGGGCGAGGGCCTGCGCTGCATGTTCCACATGATGAACGAGGCGCGCATCGCCGTCGGGCTCGGTGCGACCATGCTTGGCATGGCCGGCTACGAGGCCTCGCTCGAGTACGCGAAGAACCGCCCGCAGGGTCGCCCCATCGGCCCCGGCGGCAAGGACCCGTCGCGGCCGCCGGTGCGCATCATCGAGCACGCCGACGTGAAGCGCATGCTGCTGGCCCAGAAGAGCTACTGCGAGGGCGCCCTGGCGCTCGAGCTGTACTGCGCGCGCCTGGTTGACGAGCTGCACACGGGCGAGGACGAAGCCCCCACGCTCGCTTCGGTCGCTGCCCCCCGAGGGGGCGCGGCCGGGCTTGGGAGCGGCCCGGCGCCGGGCCGGTCGCGCGCACGGCTGCTGCTCGAAGTTCTCACGCCGATCGCCAAGAGCTGGCCCAGCGAGTGGTGCCTGGAGGCCAACAGCCTCGCCATCCAGGTGCTCGGCGGCTACGGCTACACGCGCGAATTTCCGGTCGAGCAGTACTGGCGCGACAACCGCCTGAACATGATCCACGAGGGCACGCACGGCATCCAGGCACTCGACCTGCTCGGCCGCAAGGTGGTGATGGACGGCGGCGCCGGGCTCGAGATGCTGCGCGCGACGATGGCCGACACCGCTCGCGCCGCCGCCGGTGTCGAACACCTGGCCGGGCACGCGCAGGCGCTGCTCGCGGCCGTCGACCGCATCGTCGGCGCCACGCGCGCGGCCTGGTCCACCGGCTCGCCGGAAGAAGCGCTGGCCAATGCCACGCCATACCTGCAGGCGTTCGGCCACGTCGTCCTCACCTGGATCTGGCTGGACGTCGCTGCCCGGGCTGCCCGCCAGCCCGCCGGCGATCCCGCCGTGGCAGGGCGCCTCGCCGCCTGCCGCTACTTCTTCCACTACGAGCTGCCGCGCATCGACGCCTGGCTCGGCGTGGTCGAGAGCCGCGACGACACCTGCCGGACCATGAGCGAGGACGCGTTTTGAAGCTGTCGCCGGCGCGCGTCGAGGCCTGGGTCTGGATCCTGATCTACGGCGGGCTGATCGTGCTGTCGGTCGGCTTCGCCTTGCAGCAGCATGGCGGCGCGCTCGGCATCGGCGTGATGCTCGCCGGGGCGCTGGCCGCGGCGCTCGGCGTCCTCCTGATCTGGGTCCGGTCGCGCATGAGCGACGCGCCGGACCCTCGAACCCCCACTGACCTGCATCGGAGCCCACCATGAGCACCCACGTCCGCGACCTGTTCGATCTCGCCGGCAAGACCGCCCTCGTCACCGGCGGATCGCGAGGCCTCGGCCTGCAGATCGCCGAGGCGCTCGGCGAGGCCGGCGCCAAGGTCATGCTCACCTCGCGCAAGGCGTCCGATCTCGAGGAGTCGGCCGGGCATCTGAAGGCGCACGGTGTCGAGGCCTTGTGGATCGCCGCCGACGCGAGTCAGCCCAGCGAGATCGTGCGGGTCGCGCAGGACGCGATCGCGCGCATGGGCCACGTCGACATCCTGGTCAACAACGCCGGCGCGGCCTGGGGCGCCGCGGCCGAGGACCACCCGCTCGAGGCCTGGGACAAGGTGATGAACCTCAACGTCCGCTCGATCTTCCTGATGAGCCAAATGATGGGCAAGCACAGCATGATCCCGCGCCGCCAGGGCAAGATCGTCAACGTCGCGTCGATCGCCGGCCTCGCCGGCAACAGCTCCGACATCACGACGCTCGCCTACAACACGAGCAAGGCCGCGGTCGTCAACTTCACTCGCACGCTGGCCGGCGAATGGGGCAAGTACAACATCAACGTCAATGCGCTGGCGCCGGGCATGTTCCCGAGCAAGATGACCAAGGGCACGATCGAGCGCATCGGCGCGCAGAACCTCGCGGGCCACGCGCCGCTGCTGCGGATCGGCGACGACGACGACCTGAAGGGCGCGACGCTGCTCTTCGCCTCGCGCGCCGGCAAGCACATCACCGGCCAGGTGCTGCCGATCGACGGCGGCGTCTCGGCGATCATCGCCGCGTAGCCGGGCACTCGTCGTGCAGTTCCTCGTCCGCATCCCGTTCGCGGAGACGCTCGGCTTCGAGCTGCTGCGCTTCGAGCGCGACGAGGCCGACATCGCCGTCGAGCTGCGCGACGAGCTGACGAACTCGTGGGGCGTCGCGCACGGGGGGGTGACGATGACGCTGCTCGACATCGCCATGGCGCATGCGGCCCGCAGCCCCGGGCCCTCGGGCGAGGTCGACACGGTCGGGGCGGCGACGATCGAGATGAAGACCACCTTCCTGCGGCCGACGCTCGGTCGCCTCGTCGGCAAGGGGAGGCGCCTGCACCGCACGGCGTCGATGGCGTTCTGCGAGGGGTCCGTCTTCGACGCCGACGGGCAGCTCGTCGCCCACGCCACCGGCACGTTCAAGTTCCTGAAGGGCCTGCCGGTCGGCGGCAGGCGAATCCAGAGGCCCAACGCCTCCGACTGAAAGGCAGCCATGCCCACGACGAACCGCCAGATCCATCTCGTGTCGAGACCCAAGGGCGAAGCCACGGCGGACAACTTCCGCCTCGTCGACGCGCCGGTTCCGGAGCCGGCCGAGGGGCAGGTTCTGATCCGGACGCATTACCTGAGCCTCGACCCGTACATGCGCGGTCGCATGAACGACGCCAAGAGCTACGCCCAGCCGCAGCCGCTCGACAAGGTCATGCAGGGCGGCACGGTCGGCGAGGTGGTCGCGTCGAAGCACCCGAACTACCGCGAGGGCGACAAGGTCGTGGCCTTCGGCGGCTGGCAGGAATACTCGATCGCCGATGCGAACACGCCCGGGTCGCTCCGCAAGGTCGACACCACGCACGTGCCGCTCTCGGCCTATCTCGGCGCCGTCGGCATGCCGGGCGTCACCGCCTGGTACGGGCTGATGAAGATCTGCCGGCCGAGGGAGGGCCAGACCATCGTCGTCAGCGCCGCCAGCGGCGCGGTCGGCAGCGTCGTCGGCCAGCTCGCCAAGTCGCGCGGCTGCCGCTTCGTCGGCATTGCCGGCGGCAGCGACAAGTGCCGTTATGTCCGCGACGAGCTCGGCTTCGATGCCTGCGTCGACTACAAGGCCCATCCCGACGCGAAGGCGCTGTACCAGGCCCTCGAGGAAGCGACGCCCGACGGCGTCGACGGCGCCTTCGAGAACGTCGGCGGCATGGTGCTGGACGCGACGCTGGCGCGCATGAACGCGTTCGGCCGCATCGCCCTGTGCGGCATGATCAGCGGCTACGACGGCGCGCCGATCCCGCTGCAGCAGCCTCAGCTCATCCTGCAGTCGCGCCTGACGATCGAGGGCTTCATCGTCAGCGAGCACATGGACGTCTGGCCGGACGCGCTGAAGGAGCTCGGGACGATGGTCGCGACGGGCAAGCTGAAGTACCGGGAGACGGTGGCAGAAGGCCTGGGCTCGGCGCCGGAGGCGTTCCTCGGCTTGCTGAAGGGCCGCAATTTCGGCAAGCAGCTGGTGAAGCTGGTCTAGCGGAGCCGGGAACGTGGCGACGATCCCCGCTCGCGGCGAGGAGTTTCGCGACGACCTGCGGCCGATCGCGCGGCCGGCGGCGGGCGCGGGCAACGCGGCGGCGCGGCGCATCCTCTCCGCCGAGGAGCTCGCGCCGCTGACGCGCCTGTCGAACCTGCGCTCCGCGGCCGCCGTGCTGCAGACGCTCGGCCTGATCGCGGCGGCGGTCGCGTTCGGTGCATGGACCTGGCCGAGCCCGTGGGTCCTCGTCTCGGTGCTCGTGATCGGCATCCAGCAGCACGCCCTCTTCATCCTCGCGCACGAGGCGGCGCATTACCGGCTCTTCGCCGACCGCGCCGCCAACGACGGCATCGGCTGCCTGATCGGCATGGCGGGGGCGATCTCGATGCGGACGTACCGCGTCATCCACCGCCTGCACCACAACAACCTCTACTCCGAGGAGGACCCGGACACGGCGATCCACGGTGGCTATCCCCGTGGCGTGGCCTACCTGTGGAAGAAGCTCGGCCAGGACGCGCTGGGCCTCAATGCCTGGAAGACCCTGGCCTACTTCTTCGGCGCGCCGGCCATCAACGACGAGACGAACCGCGCCGCCCGGCCGCTCGACGACACCTCGCCGCAGCTTCGTGCGGCGGCGCGGCGCGACCGCTGGCGCGTCGTCGCCTTCCAGCTGGCGCTGCCCCTGCTGTGCCTGGCATTCGGCGGCGCCCGGGCTCTCGTCCTGTACGCGGTGCTGTGGCTGCTGCCGATGCTGACGGTGCTGCAGCCGATCCTGCGCCTGCGCGCGATCCTGGAGCACGGCGCGGTGACCGACTTCGCCTCGCCGCTGACGGCCGCGCGGACCAACCGCACCACGGGCAGCGCCGGCAATGTCATCGGTCGCGCGATTCTCTTCCCGCACCACGTCAACTACCACCTCGAGCATCACCTCTACCCGGCGGTGCCGCACTACCACCTGCCGCGACTGCACCGGCTGCTCACGGCCAAGGGCGCACTCGACGGCGCCGAAGTCCGCGACGTCGGCGAGACGCTCCGTCGCGTCTTCGCAGCGCGCGCGCCGCGAACGGCGTCCGCGTGAGCGAGCGCGCATCGGGGCTCCCCATCAAGAAGGCCATCAGGAAGGAAGGACCATGAAGAGCTTCGAAGGCCGCACGGCGGTCATCACCGGAGCAGCCTCGGGCTTCGGCCTGGAGGTGGCGCGACTCGCCGCGGGCCGGCGCATGAACGTGGTCCTGGCCGACGTCCAGCAGGACGCCCTCGACCGGGCCGCGGCAGAGATCGACGGGCTCGGCGTCGACGTGCTCGCGCAGCGTGTCGACGTCGCCCGCGCCGACCAGGTCGAGTCGCTCGGGCAGGCGGTGCAGGCACGCTTCGGCGCGCCGCACTTCGTCTTCAACAATGCCGGCGTCGGTGCCGGCGGGCTGATCTGGGAAAACACGCTGGCCGACTGGGAGTGGGTGCTCGGCGTCAACCTCATGGGCGTGGTGCACGGCGTGCGCGTCTTCACGCCGATGATGCTCGCCGCTGCGGCGGCCGACCCGGGGTACGAGGGCCACATCGTCAACACGGCGTCGATGGCCGGGCTCATCAACCCGCCGAACATGGGCATCTACAACGTCAGCAAGCACGCCGTCGTCTCGCTCAGCGAGACCCTCTACCAGGACCTGCGCCTCGTCACCGACCAGGTCGGCGCCTCGGTGCTGTGCCCCTTCTTCGTCCCGACGGGGATCACGGCGAGCGAGCGCAACCGTCCCGACCCGCTGAAGCCGACGGACAAGCCGACGCGAAGCCAGCTGATCGGCAAGGCGATGAACGACCGCGCCGTCGGCCACGGCAAGCTGAGCGCCGCCGACATCGCCCGCTTCGTCTTCGAGGCGATCGACGCGGAACGCTTCTACATCTACAGCCACCCGCATGCGCTGTCGAGCGTGCAGACGCGCCTCGAGGACGTGATGCAGGGCCGCAACCCGAGCGACCCCTTCGCCGCCAAGCCGGAGATCGGCGCGGAGCTGCGCAAGGCGCTGCGCGCCGCCGACTAGCGGCGCCGGTCGCAGGGACACTCTTCAGCAGGCGAGCTTCAGCGCCTGCACCGGCCGCCCCGTGGCGGCATCGACCACGACGAGGTTGACGCTGCGCGGGTGGGCCGCGTCGGCCTTTCCGGCCGGGGTGAAGTGCAGGGTTTCGGGCGTCGCTCCCCGTGCGCTCCAGGGAGGCACCGTCGCGTACTCGCGCACGACGAAGTCATGGCGCAGCGTCGCCCCTTCGTTCTCGCCTGCCTTCACGGCCGTGACGTGCGCCTGCTCGGTCACCGTCCAGTAGGCCGCCAGGCGCCTGGGCGCCCCCGGGCCCGGCGTGACGGTCGCCACCACGCGCTCGCCCTCGCGAGCGAGCGACAGCTCGATGGTTGCGGGCGGGCGGGCCGCAGCAGGCACGCGCAGCGACGGCCAGTCCTTGCGGTCCTGGCCGTCGACGACGACCTGCGGGGTGTAGCTGAAGCGCGCCCCGGTGCTCGCCAGCTGGCTCGCCTGTCGCTGGGTGAAGGCGGCGCTGCCGTACCGGTCCTTCCAGCCGAGCCGATCCCAGTAGTCGACGTGGAAGGCGAGGGCGACGACGTCGGGCGACGACTTCAGCGCCGACAGCCAGCGATCCGCGGGCGGGCAGGAGTTGCAGCCTTCCGACGTGTAGAGCTCGACGACGGGCACGACGGTGCGCGGGCTGGCGGCGACGCAGGCCTCGGCGGCGGCGACGAGCCCCGGAGCGCCGGCGGCGAGGCCGGCGACGAGGGCGCCGAGAACGGTGTGTGGGTGCTTCATGGCCCTGGGTCGGGGCTCGGCCATCGACCTTACGAGGCGGAAAAAAACTCAGCCAACCGGCGCATCCGGTCCGCGGCTCCCTGCGTATGCGGCACATCCGTCGTCAACCCCGAGGAGCCGAGACATGAGACCCGCCCTTCCTTCCCTGCCGCGCCGCAGCACCGTGGCCGCCGCGGCGATCGCCGCCATCGCCGCCGCCGTGGGCACCGCGCCCGTGCACGCGTCGAGCCACCGCGAGGCGCCTGCGATCACCGGAACGCCCAAGGTCGACGGCACCGACTTCTACATGTTCAACAGCTACGAGGCCGGCCGGAGCGGCTTCGTCACGCTGGTCGCCAACTACCTGCCGCTGCAGGACGCCTACGGCGGCCCCAACTACTTCAAGCTCGATCCCAACGCGCTGTACGAGATCCACGTCGACAACAACGGCGACGGCAGGGAAGACATCACCTTCCAGTTCCGCTTCAACAACACGCTGAAGGGCATCGCGTTGCCGATCGGCGGCCAGAACGTCCCCATCCCGCTGACGCAGGCCGGGCAGGTGAGCGCGCCCAGTGCCGCGGCGCTCAACGTCAACGAGACCTTCACCGTGGACGTCGTGCGCGGCGACCGCCGCACCGGCGCGCGCGGCTCGGTGACCAACGCCGCCGGCGGCGGGGCGACGTTCGCCAAGCCCTCCGACAACATCGGCACGAAGACGATCCCCGACTACGCCGGCTACGCTGCGCAGCACATCTACAGCGTCAACATCCCGGGCTGCACGACGCCGGGCAAGGTCTTCGTCGGCCAGCGCAAGGACCCGTTCGCCGTCAACCTGGGCGCCATCTTCGACCTCGTCAACGTCCCGGGCGCGGCCGACTTCGGCCCCGCCGAGGCGGGCTTCGTCCTCGATCCGTCCCAGAAGGATGCCGGGGCGGACGACCTCGCCGACAAGAACGTGACCGCGCTGGCCGTCGAGGTGCCGACCTCGTGCCTGCTCGCCGCCGGCGCCAACGATCCGGTGATCGGCGGCTGGACGACGGCCAGCCTGCGCCAGGGCTCGCTCTTCAGCCATGCTCCCAAGAGCGGCTACCAGACCTCGGCGATCACCGGCGGCGCCTGGACCCAGGTCTCGCGCCTGGGTCATCCGCTGATCAACGAGGTCATCATCGGCCTGCCCGACAAGGACCGGTTCAACAACGCCAAGCCCAGGGACGACGGCCAGTTCGCGACCTACGTGACCCATCCCACCCTGCCGGCGCTGATCGAGATCGCGCTCGGGGCATCGGGAACCGGCGCCGCGCCGAAGAACTTCCCGCGCAACGATCTGGTGACGACCTTCCTCACCGGCATCGCCGGCGTGACCCAGCCGAAGGCGTTCACGAGCACGCCGGCCACCGGCGTCGCGGCCGAGATCCTGCGCCTCAACACGGCCATCGCGCCGGTGCCGGAAGCACAGCAGAACCGGCTCGGCCTGCTCGGCGGGCTGCTCGCCGGCGCCGGCGGCGACCTGGCCGGCTATCCGAACGGGCGGCGGCCGACCGACGATGTGATCGACATCTCGCTGGTCGCCGTCATGGGCGGGCTCTGCCAGGCCAACGGCATGGCCGACACCTACAAGCTCGGTGCCGCCTGCAACCCGTCGAACGTGCCGCTCGGCAACGCGGTGTTCAACCTGCACGACGGCGTCGACCAGGCCGGTGCCAAGGTCAAGGCCGCGGGCCCGCTGCTGCCGGCCTTCCCCTACCTGGGCACGCCGCTGCCCGGCGCACGTTGAGGAGAAGGCGCATGAAGAAGACCCTCATCGCCGCCTGCGCGGCGGCCAGCGTCCTCGCCGCCTGCGGCGGCAGCGACTTCCGCAGCGATCCGGCGCCGACCTCGGAGGTGCCGGCGAGCGCCAGCCAGTCGATCGACGGCTTCATCGGCTACCTCAAGCTGCTCGTCGCCTCGGCCGCCGACATGCTCGAGCCGGTCGACACGAGCACGGTCACCGGACCGCTCGACGAGACCAGCGAGCCGCAGCCGGTCGACTGAAGCGGAAGCGGTGGCGTCGTCCGGCGAAGCGACGGCCACCGCTACCATCGCGCGCATGCGAAGGTTCGTCCTGGCCGGCAGCCTGATGGTCGCCGGCCTTTCTCTTGCCCTCGCGACGAGCCCTGCGCGCGCGGCGCCCATCGTGCCGGCGAGCGACGACGAGGTCGTCGAAGTGCTGCCGGCGACGACGACCGCAAGCCGCAGCGAGACGCAGCGCCTGCGCAAGCAGCTCGCGGCGCGGCCCGGCGATGCCCGGCTGGCCCACGCGGTGGCGTCGCGCTACCTGGCCCAGGCGCACGAGCTCGGCGACCCGCGCTTCGCCGGCCTGGCCATGGCGGCCCTGCGCGCCTGGCCCGATCCAGGCGCCATGCCATCCGACCTGCTGCTGATGAAGGCCACCCTGCAGCAGTACCTGCACGAGTTCGATGCTTCGCTGGCCAGCCTGCGCCAGCTGCTGGCCCGACCCGATGGCGAGTCCCATGCACAGGCGTGGCTGACGCTCGCCACCGTCCTGCGCGTGCAGGGCCGCTACGGCGAGTCGGACGCGGCCTGTCGCGAGCTCGAGCGCCGGCAGCGCGCGATCTACGCGCGTGGTTGCCTGGCCGAGAACGCGGCCTTGCGCGGCGAGGTCGCGTCGGCGCGACAGCTCTTCGAGACCGCCTTGACGGACGCGAGCCTCGCTCCCTCGACGCGCGCCTGGCTCCTGACCTCGCTCGCCGAGCTGGAGCAGCGCGACGGCCGTGTTGCGGCGGCCGATGCCGCCTATCGCGCCGTGCTGAGGCTCGGTCGGGACAGCTATGCGGCGATCGCCTATGCCGACTTCCTGATCGAGCAGCGCCGTCCGGCCGAGGCGCTGCGCGTGCTCGAGCGAGAGACGCGCAGCGACGCCGTCGTCCTGCGAACGGCGATCGCCGAGACGCTCCTACAGGGCAGCGGAACCGGTCGCAGCGTCGCCGAGATGCGCGAGCGCATCGCGCTCGCCAACGAGCGTCCGGGAGCGCGCGTCTTCCACGGCCGCGAGCAGGCCATGTTCGCCCTCATGGTCGAGCGCTCGCCGGAACTGGCCTTCGAGCTCGCCCGCGGCAACGTCGCGCGCCAGCGCGAGCCGCTCGACCTGCTGGTGCTGGCCCAGGCGGCGCGGGCGACTGGCCGCGCGGACGCCATGGACGAGGCACGCCGCCTGAAGGCCAGCCTCGGCCTGCACGATCGTCGCATTGATGCGCTGCTCTGAGGTGTGCGGCGCGGCAGCGCCGCTGGTGGCTGCGCGCGTTCGGGGCTGCCTTCGAGCGCTGGCGGGACTTCTGCTCGTCCTCGCCGGGCACGACGCCTTCGCCCACAAGTCGAGCGACGCCTACCTTCGCCTCGACGCCGCGCCGGGCAAGCTGGACGTCCGCTGGGACATCGCCCTGCGCGACCTCGACGTGGCGCTCGACCTCGACAGCGACGGCGATGGCAAGCTCACCTGGGGCGAGGTGCGCACCGCGTGGCCGCGCATCGAAGCCTATGCGCTGCCGCAGCTGAGCGTCCGCGGCTGCGCGCTCGCGCCGCAAGGCCGTTCGCTCGAGCGGCGCAGCGATGGCGCCTACGCCGTGCTGTCGCTCGCGTCGACCTGCACGCTCCCGGCCTCGCCGGGCATCGGCTACGGGCTCTTCGCGGATGTCGATCCGACGCATCGCGGCATAGCCCGCATCCAGCGGCCGGGCCAGGCGCCGGAGCTGGTCGTGCTCCAGCCGACGGCGAACGTGGCTGCGGCGAGCGCCTCGGGCGGCGCGGGCGAGGGGGGCCGTGGCAGCTCAGGCGCGGCAGCGGCCGACACGGTGACGCCGTGGCAGTTCGTCCGCGAGGGCGTGCACCACATCGTCACGGGGTACGACCACGTTCTCTTCCTGCTGTGCCTGCTCCTGCCCTCGGTCATGCGCAGGACGGCCGCGGGCTGGCGGCCGGTGGAGCGCCTGGCGCAGGCGGTCTGGCCGCTCGCCGGCATCGTCACCGCGTTCACCGTCGCACACTCGATCACGCTGGCGCTCGCGTCGCTCAAGATCGTCTCGCTGTCGCCGGCCGTGATCGAGCCGGCGATCGCCCTGACGATCGTCCTCGCCGCCGTCGACAACCTGCGCCCGATCTTCCCCGTGCGGCGCTTCGTGGTCGCCTTCTTCTTCGGGCTGGTCCACGGCTTCGGCTTCGCCAGCGTGCTCGGTGAGCTCGACCTGCCGGCCGGCGCCTTCGCCTGGGCCCTGCTGCAGTTCAATCTCGGCCTGGAGGCCGGGCAGCTGCTCATCGTCGTCCTGGTGACGGCCCTGCTCTTCGGCCTGCGCAAGCGTGCGGCGTATCCGGCGTTCGTGATCGGCGCCGGCTCCACGGTCGCGATCGCGATCGGCCTGGCCTGGCTGCTCGAGCGGACGGCCGGTGTCGCCGTGCTGCCGCTTTGAGCAGCGTCGCCTACAATCGAGCCTCACACGACGAGGGCGCGAGCCCCCGGCAAGGGCAAGGAAGGGCCATGACGGTTATGACACCGCGAACTACCAGCACCGCCGTCCCGGGGGTGTAGTCGCCGCGCGTCTTCGCATCCTGTCCTTCACGTTCTCGTCCTGAAAGCGCGGCCGGTCCGCGCTTTTGCTTTTGGAGTGACCCGATGATCTCGATTCAGTTGCCCGACGGCTCGCGTCGGGAGTACCCCGGCCCCGTGACGGTCGGGGAAGTGGCCGCCTCGATCGGCGCCGGCCTGGCCAAGGCGGCGCTGGCGGGCCGGATCGGCAATGGCGCCGATGGCCGCATCGTCGACACCGACTTCACCATCGACCGCGACGCGCAGCTCGCGATCGTCACCGACAAGGATCCGAAGGGCCTCGAGCTCATCCGCCACTCGACGGCGCACCTGCTCGCCCACGCCGTCAAGGAGCTGTACCCCGACGCGCAGGTGACGATCGGGCCGGTGATCGAGAACGGCTTCTATTACGACTTCGCGTACAAGCGGCCGTTCACCCCCGAGGACCTGGCCGCCATCGAGGCGAAGATGGCCGAGCTGGCGCAGAAGAACGAGCGGGTGACGCGCCGGGTCCTGCCGCGCGACGAGGCCGTCGCGTATTTCCGCAGCATCGGCGAGGCCTACAAGGCCGAGATCATCGCCGGCATCCCGGCCGGTGAAGAGGTGTCCCTCTACAGGCAGGGCAGCTTCGAGGACCTCTGCCGCGGCCCGCACGTGCCGAGCACCGGGAAGCTCCGCCACTTCAAGCTGATGAAGGTGGCGGGCGCGTACTGGCGCGGCGACCACCGCAACGAGATGCTGCAGCGCATCTACGGCACCGCGTGGGCGACGAAGGAGGAGCTGCAGCAGTACCTGCACATGCTCGAGGAGGCCGAGAAGCGAGACCACCGCAAGCTCGGCCGCGAGCTCGACCTGTTCCACGTCGATGAGGTCGCGCCGGGGGTCGTGTTCTGGCACCCGAAGGGCTGGGCGATCTGGCAGGCCGTCGAGCAGTACATGCGCGAGGTCTATCGCACGACCGGCTACCAGGAGGTCAAGGGCCCGCAGATCCTCGACAAGAGCCTCTGGGAGAAGACCGGCCACTGGCAGAACTACCGCGAGAACATGTTCACGACGGAGTCGGAAAAGCGCGAGTACGCGCTGAAGCCGATGAACTGCCCGGGCCACGTTCTGATCTTCAAGTCGAGCCTGCGCAGCTATCGCGAGCTGCCGATCCGCTACGGCGAATTCGGCCAGTGCCACCGCAACGAGCCGAGCGGCGCCCTGCACGGGATCATGCGGGTGCGCGGCTTCACCCAGGACGACGGCCACGTCTTCTGCACCGAGGACCAGATCCTCGAGGAGTGCGTTGCCTACACGGCGCAGCTGCAGAAGGTGTACCGCGACTTCGGCTTCAAGGACGTGATCTACAAGGTGGCGACGCGGCCCGCGAACCGCGTCGGCTCCGACGAGATCTGGGACAAGTCGGAGCAGGCGCTGATGGAGGCCCTGCGCCGCTCGGGCTGCGAGTTCATCGTGGCGCCCGGCGACGGCGCCTTCTACGGGCCGAAGATCGAGTACACGCTGAAGGACGCGCTCGGGCGGCAGTGGCAGCTCGGCACGATGCAAGTCGACTTCAACACCGCCGAGCGCCTGGGCGGCGACTACGTGACGGAGACCAGCGGCCGCGCCTTCCCCGTGATGCTGCACCGGGCGATCGTCGGCAGCTTCGAGCGCTTCATCGGCCTCCTGCTCGAGCATTGGGCAGGCGCCTTGCCGGCATGGCTGTCACCGGTGCAGGCCAGCGTGCTGACGATCACCGAAGGGCAGTCCGACTATGCCCGGGAAGTTGTCAAAACGCTGCAGAATCAAGGAGTTAGGGTCACCGCAGATTTGCGGAACGAGAAAATCAACTATAAAATTCGCGAGCATTCGCTGCAAAAGGTTCCGTACATCCTCGTCGTCGGTGACAAGGAAAAGGCAAACGGGGCCGTTTCCGTGCGCGCCCGAGGCAACCACGACCTCGGTGCGATGTCATTCGGCGACTTCTCCGCGAAGATCGCCGCCGACATCGCCCAGAAACTGTGAGCCGAGGCCGGGTGACTCCGGCGTCCGGGCGCGCTCCGATCGTTGTGGGTCCCGTTGCCTTGGGGCCCTTTGAAAGGCTTTGACATCGCTACTTTTGCTGACCGTCGTCAACCCAATGCCGAGCGCAAGCATCGGCTCAACCGGGAAATCATGGCTCCCGAGGTCCGGCTGAACGGACCCGACAACGAACCGCTGGGGATCGTCCCCATTGCCGAGGCCCTGCGGCTGGCCGGCGAGAAGGACGTCGATCTCGTCGAGATCGTGGCCCAGGCCGATCCGCCGGTATGCCGGCTGATGGACTACGGCAAGTTCAAGTACCAGGAGCAGAAGCGGGCGGCGGAAGCGAAGGCCAAGCAGAAGGTCATCGAGGTCAAGGAAGTGAAGTTTCGGCCCGGGACGGACGAGGGCGACTACGCGATCAAGATGAGGAATCTGCGCCGCTTCATCGAGGAAGACGGCGACAAGGGGAAGGTGACGCTGCGCTACCGCGGCCGCGAGATCACCCACCAGGACATCGGCATGCGCCTGCTCGAGCGGATCCGCGACGAGCTCGCCGACGTGTCGGTGGTCGAGCACATGCCCAAGCTCGAAGGCCGTCAGATGGTGATGGTCCTCGCGCCGAAGCGGAAGTAGCGCACCACAAGACGAACAGAATCCGGCACGGCGGGCCTCGCCCGTCGCGCCGAGCAGAAGCCTCTGCAGGCTGACAAGACGGCAAGACCTTGCCGGCGCCTGCAGGTGCACACGAAGAGAGAAGAGAGAAGAGTCATGCCGAAGATGAAGACGAAGAAGAGCGCCGCGAAGCGGTTCCGGGTTCGCCCGGGCGGCACGGTCAAGCGCGGCCAGGCGTTCAAGCGCCACATCCTGACGAAGAAGTCCACCAAGACGAAGCGCCACCTGCGCGGTTCGACGGCGGTGCACGACACCAACATGGGCCACATGGCACAGATGCTGCCGTTCGCCGGCCTCTGATCGCCGGCGCGCCCTCACCACTTCGGAAGGAGATCCACACATGCCTCGCGTCAAACGCGGCGTCACTGCACGCGCCCGCCACAAGAAGGTCCTCGCCCTCGCCAAGGGCTTCCGGGGCCGCCGCAAGAACGTCTTCCGCATCGCCAAGGAAGCGGTCATGCGCGCCGGGCAGTACGCGTATCGCGACCGCCGCAACAAGAAGCGCGTCTTTCGCCAGCTCTGGATCGCCCGCATCAACGCGGCGACCCGCAGCCTCGGCGTCACCTACAGCAAGTTCATGGCCGGCCTGAAGAAGGCGCAGGTCGACATCGATCGCAAGGTCCTGGCCGACATGGCGGTCAACGATCCGGCCGCTTTCGGCTCGATCGTCGAGAAGGTGCGCCCGCACCTGTCCTGACCTCGCCTTGACGGCGGCGCCGCGAGGCGCCGCCTGATCCTGTTCTTGTCGCCGCAGGCCGACCAGCCACGATGAACGATCTCCAACCGGTGGTGGACCACGCTCTGGCCGAGTTCGCTCGCGCCACGGCACCCGCCGAGCTCGAGGACGCCAAGGCGCGCTTTCTCGGCAAGTCCGGCCGGATCACCGAGCAGCTGAAGGCGCTTGCCGCATTGCCGCCCGAGGAGAAGAAGGCCCGCGGCGCCGCGATCAACGTCGCCAAGCAGGCGATCGAGGCCGGGCTCGCCGAGCGCCGCGCCGCCCTGGCGCAGGCGCAGCTCGAGGTGCAGCTGGCCGCGCAGTCCCTCGACGTGACGCTGCCGGGCCGCTCGCACGGCCAGGGGGGAATGCACCCGATCAGCCGGGCGCTGGAGCGCATCGAGGCGATCTTCACGTCGATGGGCTTCGACATCGCCGACGGCCCCGAGATCGAGACCGACTGGTACAGCTTCACGGCATTGAACAACCCGGAGAACCACCCGGCGCGCTCGATGCAGGACACGTTCTACGTCGACGTCAAGGACGACGAAGGGCACCTCCTCAACCTGCGCCCGCACACCTCGCCGATGCAGATCCGCTACGCGCAGGCGCACGCGCGCAAGCATGCGGGCGATGCGGTGATGCCCGACGTGCGCGTCATCGCCCCGGGCCGCACCTACCGCGTCGACAGCGACGCCACGCACTCGCCGATGTTCCACCAGGTCGAGGGCCTCTGGCTGGGCGAGAACGTGAGCTTCCGCGACCTGAAGGCGGTGTACCTCGACTTCGTCCAGGCCTTCTTCGAGACCAGCGAGCTGAAGCTGCGCTTCCGGCCGAGCTATTTCCCGTTCACCGAGCCGAGCGCCGAGATCGACCTGATGTTCGAGAGCGGGCCGCTCGCCGGCCGCTGGCTCGAGATCTCCGGGTCGGGCCAGGTGCACCCGCAGGTCGTGCGCAACATGGGCTTCGATCCGGAGCGCGTGATCGGCTTCGCCTTCGGCTCCGGCATCGACCGCCTCGCCATGCTGCGCTACGGCATCGACGACCTGCGCCTCTTCTTCGACGGCGACCTGCGCTTCCTGCGCCAGTTCGCCTAGCCGCTCGCATGCAGTTCCCCGAGTCCTGGCTGCGCGAGTTCTGCGATCCGCCGATCGGCACCGCCGAGCTGGCCGACCGCCTCACCATGGCCGGCCTCGAGGTCGAGGAGCTGCGGCCGGTGGCGCCGCCGTTTCGCGGCGTCGTCGTCGGCCACGTGCTCTCGGTCGACAAGCATCCGAACGCCGACCGCCTGCGCGTCTGCGAGGTCGACGCCGGTACGGGCGAGACGCTCCGCATCGTCTGCGGCGCCCCGAACGTGCGCGCCGGCATGAAGGCGCCCGTCGCACTCGTCGGCGCCGAGCTGCCGCCGGCCGAAGGCGGCACCGGCGCAGACGGCGAGTCGTTTCGCATCCGGCTGGGGCAGATCCGGGGCATCGAGAGCCAGGGCATGCTGTGCTCGGCGCGCGAGCTGAAGCTCTCGGAGGACCACGAGGGCCTGCTGGTCCTCGACGACGATGCCCGCGTCGGCGTCGACCTGCGCGAGCACCTCGCGCTCGACGACACCCTCTTCACACTGAAGCTGACGCCGAACCTGGGCCACGCCTTGAGCGTGTTCGGCGTCGCCCGGGAAGTGGCGGCGATCACCGGGGCGCCGCTGAAGGCTCCGACCATCCGGCCGGCCGAGGTCGGCGCGCCGACGCGGCTTCCGGTCCGCATCGAAGCGCCCGACCTCTGCGGACGGTTCTCCGGCCGGGTGATCCATGACGTCGATACCCGCGCCCGCACGCCCCGCTGGATGGCCGAAAGGCTCGCCCGCTGCGGCCAGCGCACGGTCGCGCCGCTGGTCGACATCTCGAACTACGTGATGTTCGAGCTCGGCCGGCCGTCGCACATCTTCGATCTCGACCAGATCGAAGGCAGCCTGCACGTCCGCTGGGGTCACCCGGGCGAGTCGCTCGAGTTGCTCAACGGCAGCACGGTCGAGGTCGACGCCACGGTCGGTGTCATCGCCGACGACGCCCGCGTCGAGTCGCTCGCCGGCATCATGGGTGGCCATGCGACGGCGGTGTCCGACGCGACGCGCAACGTGTACGTGGAGGCCGCGTTCTGGTGGCCCGAGGCGATCGCCGGGCGGTCGCGCCGATTCAACTTCTCCACGGACGCAGGGCACCGCTTCGAGCGCGGCGTCGATCCCGCGACGACCGTCGAGCACATCGAGCGCCTCACGGGTCTCATCGTCTCCATCTGCGGCGGCAGCCAGACGCGCTGCGGTCCCGTCGACGACCAGATCGTCGACGTGCCGCGTCCGGCGTCGGTGGCGCTGCGCGTCGAGCGCGCCGCGAAGGTCATCGGCATGCCGGTGACCGCCGCCCAATGCGAGCACGTGATGTCCCGCCTGGGCTTCGAGTGGACGCGGCGCGGCGGAACGATCGACGTCGTTCCGCCGAGCTGGCGCTTCGACCTGCGCATCGAGGAAGACCTGATCGAGGAGGTCATCCGGCTGATCGGCTACGACGCGCTGCCCGCCGCGACGGCTTCCGGCCGCCTGGCCGCGCGCGTCGACAGCGAGCGGCGCCGCGGCCCCTCGGCTCTTCGCCATGCCCTCGCCGCGCGCGGCTGGCAGGAGACGATCAGCTTCAGCTTCGTCGACGAGCGCTGGGAGCGCGACTTCGCCGGCAACGAGGCGCCGGTGCGGGTCGTCAATCCGATCGCGGCTTCGTATTCCGTCATGCGCTCGAGCCTCGTCGGCAGCCTCGTCGAGGTGCTGCGCGTGAACGTCGCGCGCAGGGCGACGCGGCTGCGCGTCTTCGAGCTCGGCAAGGTGTACCTGCGCGACCCGGCGGCAGCGAAGGGCGAGCTCTCCGTCGACGGCATTCGCCAGCCGCTGCGCCTCGGCGGCCTGGCGTTCGGGCCGGCCGAGCCGGTGCAGTGGGGCATGCCCGAGCGGCAGGTGGACGTCTTCGACGTGAAGGGCGACATCGAGTCGCTGGTCCACCCCGCGCCGGCGCGCTTCGTTCCCGCGTCGCATCCGGCGCTGCACCCCGGTCGCAGCGCCGCCATCGAGATCGGCGGGGTGCGCGCCGGCTGGCTCGGCGAGCTGCACCCGCGCTGGCGGCAGGCGTACGAGCTGCCGTCGTCGCCGATCGTGTTCGAGCTCGACGCCGACGTCCTCATGCAGCGCGCCCTGCCGGTGTTCGCGCCCTTGCCGAAGCAGCAGCCGGCCTGGCGCGACATCGCCGTCGTCGCCCGCGGCGATGTCTCGCATGCGGCGCTGATGGAGGTGATCGCCGCGGGCGGCGGCAGCGCCGTCCGCTCGGCGACGCTGTTCGACATCTACGAGCCCAAGAACCCAGGCGCCGGCATCGGCGAAGGCGAGCGCAGCCTGGCGGTGCGGCTCGAGGTGCGCGACGACGCACAGACGCTCACCGACGACCGGATCGATGCGGTCGTGGGCGGCGTCCTGGCGGCGCTCGAGCGGGACCTCGGTGTGCGACTCAGAAAGCAAGGCGACTGAACACGATGGCCAGCCCCGACTCCCTGCCCGAGCGCCTGTCGTCGACCCTGGTCACGCCGACGCTGACCAAGGCCGAACTGGCCGAGCTCCTGTTCGAGAAGCTCGGGCTCAACAAGCGCGAGTCGAAGGACATGGTCGAGGCCTTCTTCGAGCTGATCTACGCGACCCTGCTCTCCGGCGACGACGTCAAGATGTCGGGCTTCGGCAACTTCAACATCCGGCGCAAGGCGCCGCGCCCCGGCCGCAACCCGCGCACCGGCGAGGCGATCCCCATCAAGGCCCGGCATGTCGTGACTTTTCACGCGAGCCACAAACTGAAGGCAGTCGTGCAGGGCAGCACGGGCGCTCCGGAGGAGTTCGAGTAAAGTCGAGGTTTATCTCCTGATCTCATTGATTTTCATGGAGAAAACGCTCCCAGCGATCCCCGCCAAGCGGTACTTCACCATCGGTGAGGTCAGCGACCTGTGCGGCGTCAAGCCGTACGTGCTGCGCTACTGGGAGCAGGAATTCACGCAGTTGAAGCCGATGAAGCGGAGGGGCAACCGCCGCTACTACCAGCACCATGAGGTGCTGCTGATCCGGCGCATCCGCGAGCTCCTCTACGAGCAGGGCTTCACCATCAGCGGCGCGCGCAATCGACTGACCGACGGGGCGCAGCGGCGCGACACCGCCTCGCGCGACGACGAGCCGATGCTGCTGTCGCCGGACACGGAAGGCGCGGAGCACGACGGCGGAGGCGCGGAGCACGACGGCTTCGCGGCGCACGCGGGCTCTAACGGCGATCACGACGGCGGGGCGGACGGACGGGCGCATGCCGTGGAGGTCGCCGCCGGCGACACCTTCCCGCTCTCGCCGGCACAGGTGCGCCAGGAGCTCCTCTCGATCCGCGCCCTGCTCGGTCCTTAGGCCGAGGGCGCTGCCTATAATCCCGTTGATCGGGGCGTAGCGCAGCCTGGTAGCGCACTTGCATGGGGTGCAAGGGGTCGCGAGTTCGAATCCCGCCGTCCCGACCAGCGAATCAATGGGTTAGCAGCGTGAGCTGCTAGCCCATTCTTTCTGGCGAGTCTCTCGCAACCGAATTCTGCACAGACCATGCACGGATGGTTCGCGGGAACCTGAGCAGCGAGCGGACCAGCGAGCGACGGCCGACCGAGCCAGGCCGACAACGAGAAGCAGCCCAGGAGGGCGCCGATTCGGCGTCCCTCACGCTCCCTGCGGCTTTGCTCGAGCGTCTGATCGGCGGTGCGGCGCACATCCATGAGCGCGAACAGCGTGGTCGCAAGGTCGCAGGCGCCTGCTGATGCTTCGATGCGGAGGCTCCGAGATCGGTCGCCCGGGGTCGGTTTTGCTGCGTCAGCTGCGAGCAAGTTCGACCTTCATGTCTCGCGGCAGACTAAAGCGACGGGCGAGAGTCGCTCGCGCGGGATTGCCCACCTCGTACAACAATCGTGCTCTTATTGGATTCCTATTAGAATCCATCCAGATGACAAAAGCTTCGACGACCTCCTCCGACACGAGGCAGCCCCGTGCCGGAGAGACCGAGAAGATGGCGGTGAACATGGGCGTGGTCGACCTCGGCCAGGTCGATCTCCTCGTCCAGGAGGGCTTCTACTCCAACCGATCTGACCTCGTCCGGACGGCCGTTCGCAACCAGCTGGCCCAGCACGCAGACGTGCTCAAGCAGACGGTCGCACGCCGCTCCCTGACGCTCGGCCTTCAGCATTTCAGCCGTGCCGACCTCGAGCGAGCCGTGGCAGCGGGAGAGCGCCTGCAGATCGAAGTGGTCGGGCTCGCCCGCATCGCACCCGACGTCACGCCCGCTCTCGCGAAGGCGGCGATCGAGTCGGTCTCCGTCCTCGGGGCCTTCCAAGCCAGCGCTGCCGTCAGGCAGGCGCTGTCCGACCGCATTCGCTGATCCACCCAATGACCTCACGAGAACACTCCATGACCTTCCAGCACTCCCTCGCCACGCCGCGCTTCGATGCCGACGACATCAACCGAACGATCCAGCGTGCTCTCGCATCGGCCGGCCTCGACACCTCCACGGGATCCATGCACGAGGTCACCGAAACGATCCGGCGGGCGCTCTCTTCGAATGCCTCGTCCGCTGTGGAGCCTTCTCGACCTTCAAGCCCCGCTGCCCGCAGTCTGCCGGGACGTCTGATCGCGGGTGAGTTTTCCAATCGCGCTGGTACCCGCGCGTACAAGCTCTACGTGCCCAGCCAGGGGCCGGATTCGTCGCCTCCCCTGATCGTGATGCTCCATGGCTGCACGCAGTCGGCAGACGATTTCTCGCAGGGGACTCAGATGAGCCGCTTGGCAGAGGAGCACGGCTTCCTGGTCCTCTACGTCGAGCAAGCCGCGGGCGCGAACGCGTCCAGGTGCTGGAACTGGTTCCAGCCGCACGATCAGCAGCGAGACAAGGGCGAGCCCTCGGTGATCGCCGGGATGGTTCGCGAGGTGGCTGCGGCGCATGGCGTCGATGAACGCCGGATCTTCGTCGCTGGGTTGTCGGCAGGCGCCGCGATGGCCGTCGTGCTGGGCGAGACGTACCCGGACATCTTCGCAGCCGTGGGTGCGCACTCGGGCTTGCCATTCGCGAGCGCGCACGACATCCCTTCGGCGATGGCAGCGATGAAGGGCGGGCGAGGAAGAAGCGGCCGTGCCGGCCTGAGCGGCGCCCGCGGGGGCGAAGGGAGCTGCAGGCAGGCGGTGCCGACCATCGTCTTTCACGGCGACCGGGACCACACGGTGCAGCACTCGAACGGCGCCGCCATTCTCGAGCAGGCGCGCGAGGCCTACGTCGCTTGCAACACGACGGGAGCGACGCTGGCGATCAGAACCGAGCGCGGGACTGCGCCCGGCGGACGCACGTTCAGCCGTTCAGTTCACACGGACACCGATGGACGGGACCATCTGGAGTTCTGGACTCTGCACGGTGCCGGACACGCCTGGTCGGGCGGCCACGCGAGCGGCTCCTACACCGACGCCCAGGGACCGGACGCATCTTCCGAGATGGTGCGCTTCTTTCTCTCGCAGCCGCGTGCGGGCTCGGCTTGACGCCGATGGTTGTCCTTGCAGGTCAGGGGCCCGACTTCGGCAGCTTCACCGTGAAGACCGTTCCATGCTCGAAAGAAGATTCGACGGTCACGGCGCCCAGGTGGCCATTCACGATCTCGCGCACGATGAAGAGGCCCAGGCCCATGCTGGTCTGAGAGCGTTCGTCCGGCTCGCGCGAAGGATTCGGAAGCTGGGTGAGTGGCTCGAACACCGAGCGCAGTGCATCAGGCGGGATCGGCGAACCCCGGTTCGAGATCTTCAGGACGATGGCGTCCGCGCTCCCGCTTGCATCGAGGCCGACCTGTCCTGAGGTCTCGCCGTGCTGCGCGGCGTTCGCCAGGAGGTTCCCGAGCGCCTGGTCCAGCTTGGCTGCGTCGATGTCGGCGGACAGATCGCCCGAGACGCTGAGCGCGAACCTGTGCTCCGGATAGCTCGCCTGAATGCTGTCCAGCGCCTCTCGGCAGAGGCTCGCGACGTCGCACCGGGCGCGCTCGATGGGAATTCCGGCTCCCAGCCGGCTGCGGGTGTAGTCGAGGAGGTCCTCGATCAGGCGCGTCATCGTTCCGACGGACCGCGACACGCGAGCAGCCGCCTTTTCTCGTGCGTCGGGCGCCAGGCCGGGGTCGGCGAGGGCGCGGTTGGACATCGAGATGGCCGAAAGCGGACCGCGCAGGTCGTGTCCCAGCACGCCCAGGAACATGTCGCGCGACGCTGCGAGATTCGACGAGAAGCTTTCGACCGACTCCGCCAGAGCCTGATCGAGCCCCTCGTTGAACCGGGTGACCTCCTCGATGGCGCGGCCCGGCGCACTCGCAAGCTCCGATCGGCTCCAGAGCGACAGGACGCTCGCCCGCAAGGCGCGAAACTCTGCGAAGAGCTGCATCAAGTCGAAGCCGGCCGAGTGCCGCAGCGCGCCGTGCGTCTCCGCTGCGCTCTCGTCGACTCCGAGGGTGCGAGTCAACTGCTTTGACTTGCTCTGCTGCTCCTCATCGGTCTGGCTCGTTTCCATGTCCGCTGCGATCGCGAGAAGAATGGCCCTGCAGTGGTCGCGGAGCGCGAGACCGGACATGGAAGTGGCCGCCGGGATCGTTCGCGCGAACACCTCCCACTCAGCGACGATGGCGTCCAGGTTCTCCCGGATGAATGCGCTGAATTTCATGGACATGAGCGCGCGACAGGCAGGACGGAACAGTAACTCAGGCTGCCGCCATGCTCCATGGTTGATCAAGGGCCATCAGTGTCGATCGTCTCGGACAGGCGACTGCGAACCCAGTCAAGGAATATGCGGGTAAATTCCCGAACGGCGACAGTTGAAGCCAACGCCTTGCGGCTCCGCAGGGTAGGTGATGACGTGAGTGGTCAAGCTGGACCAGCGAAGAGGTCAATGCGACACGCCATCATCGGACACGCACTGAGAGAATGCAGCGAGCGCGAAGCCGATGCGGCTGCCGCGGCGGGCTTCGACTGCCGCGTCGCCGAGCCCGTCAACTCGTAGGCACGTACTTTGCCGCTGCGCTCGTTGCAAGTGGCGACCCCGTTGCGCTGCTGAGCGTTCGCACCCGCCCTGCGGGGCCAGGTCACGCTCAGTCGTTCGGTTGGGCTGGACACAACCGAGACGCGCGAACGTGGCGACTGATTCGGCAACCCTGGACGACGTCCTGATCACGGGCGACCTCGCCGTGCGGCCGAGGCGAGCCCCCGACCATGAGGCCGAGAATCGGGCGCTCTCTGCGCTGGCGGAACAACTGGCCACTGATCCCGCAGGCGTCCTGCAAAAAGTGGCCGAGCTGGTGCTCACGCTGTGCAGAGCCGGCTCGGCGGGGGTGAGCATCCTCGAACCGGGCGCCGGGCGGGGGGTCTTCCGATGGCACGCGACGGCAGGTGCGTTTGCGGCCCATCTCGGCGGGACGTTGTCGCGCGACGCCAGCCCGTGCGGCGTCGTCATCGACCGCAAGGAAGTCTTGCTCTTCAACCACCCTGCGCGCTTCTTCCCGGAGTTGCGTGGGGTCGAGCCGCGTGTCGAGGAGGCCCTCCTCGCGCCTTGGCGGGCGCACGGCGAGGTCATCGGAACCGTGTGGGCTGTCGGGCACACGCCGGAACGCCGCTTCGACGCCGAGGACGCTCGGCTCCTGCAGAGCCTGGCCGGCTTTGCCGCCCTGGGCTATCAGCGCGTCACCACGCTGGTGCAGGTCAAGACGGCGCAAGCCGGTCTGGAACAGCGCACCCATGCATTGCATGACGCCCATGAGGCGCTGGCTGCCGGCGAGGCTCGGTTGCGAGTGGCGCTGGGCGCAGCCCGCATGGGTACCTGGCGCCGCGAGATTGCGCTGGATCGACAGATCCTGGACGAAAGCCTGCAGCGACTGCTCGGCGTCGAGGGCAAGGAGACCATGACGTTCGAGCAGTTCCTCGAACTCGCGCACCCGGACGACCGATCGAGAGTCGAGGAGGCATTCACGCGTTCCATTCGCACCGGCGAGCGCCTCCGGGTCGAGTTCCGCGTGCCTCGACCGGACGGTCGAACGATCTGGCTCAAGGACGAGGGCGAGGTCTTCCATGGGCCCGGAGGCGATCCGCTTTTCGTGTCCGGTGCATGCGTCGACATCACCGAGCTCAAGGAGGCCGAGACGGCGCTCAACGAAGCCGACCGCAGGAAGGACGAGTTCATCGCGACGCTCGCCCACGAGCTGCGCAACCCGCTCACGCCCCTGGCCAATGGCCTCGAGCTGGTACGAAATCCCGACGTCGACGAGCCTGCCCGGCACCGCACCTTCGACATCATGGAGCGGCAACTCAACCACCTGGTTCGGCTGGTGGACGACTTGCTGGACGTCGCCCGCATCACGGCGGGCAAGATCAAGCTCTTCCCGGCACGCATTGCGCTGGTCGACGTCGTCGAGGAGGCGATCGAGGCGACGCGCCCGGCGCTCGACAAGCGTGGCCATCGCCTGGAAGTCGACTACGCGAGTGACAGGGACCTGCACGTCGAAGGCGACCGGCAGCGGCTGACCCAGGTGTTCGGCAACCTCCTCTCGAACGCGGCCAAGTACACGCAGCGCGATGGCCGGATCAGCGTGCGCATCCAACGCGAGGATGATTCAGCCGTCGTTCAGGTTGCGGACAGCGGCCTCGGAATCCCTGCCGAGGCCCTGCCGCATGTCTTCGATCTCTTCTCGCAGGTGCGCGCGCACCAGCGGCAAGCCGAAGGCGGGCTCGGCATCGGCCTGTCGCTCGTGCGCAGTCTGGTCGAGATGCACGGCGGACAGGTCAGCGCGCACAGTCGCGGATCCGGCACAGGCAGCACGTTCACGGTTCGCCTGCCGCTCAGTCGCTCGGGCCACACGCGGCCGGAAGCGACGGTCGAAGCGCAGGCCAGCCGCACCATCGGGCGTCTGCGCGTTCTCGTCGCAGACGACAACGAGGACGCGGCGGCGACGCTGGCCATGTTGATCGAGGCACAGGGGCATCAGGTCGACATCGCCCACGACGGCGAGGAGGCTGTGCAGAAGGCGCAACAGCTTGGGCCCGACGTGGCGTTCCTCGACATCGGCATGCCGCGCATGAACGGGCTTGATGCGGCGCGCCGGCTGCGCCAGCTGCGCGAGGTGAAGCCGATGCTCATCGTCGCCATCACCGGATGGGGCCAGCCGCACGATCGGCAGCGTACGCTCGAGGCAGGCTTCGATGCGCACCTCGTCAAGCCACCGAAGCTGAAGGATGTCTCGCAGGTGTTGGCAG
>DATAGP010000043.1:0-26755 GCA_036263655.1 Caldimonas sp.
CACGCGGGTCACCATCGAGTCCGATGCGGCGCTGACGGCGCGCCACTTCCTCGCCACCGGGCCCGATCGCCTGGTCATCGACGTCGACGGGCTCGAGCTGAGCCCGCGGCTGCGCGAGCTCGTCGGCAAGGTCCGGTCCGACGACCCCTACATCGCCGGCGTTCGGGTCGGGCAAAGGCAGGCGCGGGTGGTCCGCCTGGTCATCGACCTGAAGCAGGCGACGGCACCCGAGCTCTTCGCCCTGGCGCCGGTCGCCGCCTACCAGCACCGGCTGGTCTTCGACCTGCACCCCACGCAGGAGCGCGATCCGCTGCTCGAGCTCATCCGCGAGAAGGAGCGTGCCGAGGAGCAGGCCAGCAAGGCGGTGCAGGACGCGCTCGGCGAGTTCATCGGCCGCATGGGCGCCGCCGGCGCCTCGGCGCCGAGCCTCGCCGCCGGACCGCCCCCGCCGCCCTTCTCGGCGTCGGCGCCGGTGCTCGGCCAGGGAACTGGCGACGACCCGATGCCGGTGGCGGGCGGGCCGGCCGCCGCGCTGCCGCCGCCGGCGACGCGGCAAAGCCGGATCGACCGGCTCGTCGTCGTCGCCCTCGATCCGGGTCACGGCGGCGAGGACCCGGGCGCGATCGGTCCGACCGGCCTGCGCGAGAAGGACGTCGTCCTCGCCATCGCCCTGCTGCTGCGCGACCGCATCAATGCCATGCCCAACATGCGCGCGATGCTGACCCGCGACGCCGACTTCTTCGTGCCGCTGCACGAGCGCGTGAAGAAGGCGCGCCGGGTGCAGGCCGACCTCTTCGTGTCGATCCACGCCGACGCCTTCCTCAACCCGCAGGCGCGCGGCGCGTCGGTGTTCGCGCTGAGCCAGGGCGCCGCGAGCAGCAGCGCCGCGCGCTGGATGGCGAACCGCGAGAACGCGGCCGACCTCGTCGGCGGTGCCAACGTCCAGGCCAAGGACGCCACCGTGCTGCGCACCTTGCTCGACATGAGCACCACGGCGCAGATCAAGGACAGCCTGAAGCTCGGCGGCGAAGTGCTCGGCCAGATCGGCAAGGTCGGGAAGCTCCACAAGGCGCAGGTCGAGCAGGCCGGCTTCGCGGTGCTGAAGGCGCCAGACATCCCGTCGATCCTCGTCGAATCGGCCTTCATCACGAACCCCGAGGAAGAGTCGAAGCTGCGCGATCCCGACTACCGCCGGCAGCTCGTCGACGCGCTCGCCACCGGCATCCAGCGCTACTTCGCCCGCAACCCGCCGCTGGCCCGCTCGCGCCAGCTCTAGGCATCATGCGCGGTCAGCGCGCATCCATTTCCAGGAACGACATGCTGCATCCGCAAGCCAGGGCCCTCATCGATCTCATCGCCGAACGCAAGCTGCCGCCGATGCACACGCTGAAACCCGTGGACGCGCGCGTGTTCTATCGCGAACGGCGGACGTTCACGCAGCCGCCGGCGCCCGAGGTCGGCGAGGTGCGCGAGCTGCAGGCGGACGGTCCGCACGGCCCCATCCCCTTGCGCCTGATCCGCCCGATCGGTCACGGCGCCGAGCGCGACAGCGCGAGCGCGGCGCTCCCGGTGCTCGTCTACTTCCACGGCGGCGGCTGGACCATCGGCGACCTCGACACCCACGACGTGCTGTGCCGCGAGCTCGCCAACGGCTCGCAGTGCGCCGTGGTTTCGGTCGACTACCGCATGGGCCCCGAAGCGCCGTTCCCGGCCGCCGTCGAGGACTGCCTGGCCGCGACCTACTGGGTGCGCCGCGAGGCGGCCTCGCTGGGCCTCGATCCGGCACGTCTGGCCATCGGCGGCGACAGCGCCGGCGGCAACCTCGCGGCGGTCGTCGCGATCCTGGCGCGCGATGCGGGCGACCTGCCGATCGCCTGGCAGCTGCTCATCTATCCGGCCACCGACCAGCGGCGCGGCCACGCCTCGCACACGTCGAACGGCAAGGGCTACCTGCTCGAGAGCCAGACGATCGCGTACTACCACGACAACTACATCGCCGACCCGAGGCACGACCTGGACTGGCGCGCGTCGCCGCTGCTGCGCGACGACCTGTCGCGCCTGCCGCCGGCGCTGCTGCTGACCGCGGGCTACGACCCGTTGCGCGACGAGGGTCTCGCCTACGCGGATGCCCTGGTCGCGGCGGGGAGCCGCGCGACCTACGTCTGCTTCGATCGACAGATCCACGGCTTCATCACGATGGGCAAGGTCATCGACGAAGCCAACGCCGCGGTGAGCCTGTGCGCGGCGGAATTGAAGCGGGCGCTGCGGCCGGCCTGAGAACGGCCGGGCCGAGCGCCCGCGGGGCGAGTGAAGGGAACGCCCGGGCCTGCGAGCTCAGCTCGGCGACGACGCCGACTTCGTCGCGGCCTTGGCCTTGCGGGTGGCCTTCTTGGTGCCGGACGCGACCTTGCGCCCGCCTTCGGCGGCAGCGTGGCCGACCTTGCGTGCGTCCTGGGCGACGACATGACCTGCCTTGCGGCCGGTGTCGGCGATCTCGCTGCCGACCTTCTTCGCCGCGGGTACGGCCGCCTTGACCGGGTTCGACGCCGGCGCCATCGGCGCCGTGGCCTGGGCCAGCGCCGGGCCGGCGATGACGGCGGCGGCAAGAGCCGAGGCGGTGAGGATGGTTCGAATCATGGGAAGTCTTCTCCTGTCGCGGACATCGCGATGCCAGTCAACGAAACGCAGGCGCCCGCGGTTGACACCTGTGACCGATTGCGCGGGCGGTCGCGATTTCCGCCCTGTGAGCGCGCATGGCGTCACGCCCGGTCCGAAAATCGACGCCGAACGGACACGCCGGCACGGCGCTGCCGTCGAAGGCCGGCAACGCTCCGGTCGCAGGGAGTGGAAATGACCGAGCCGACCGAAGAGTTCTTCGAGAAGACCTTTCGCCTCGTCTGCCGCCTGGACGACGCCGACATCGACTACGTGCGCGACACGGCCGAATGGATCCATCGCTGCGTCGCCCGCGCCGTCGAAGTCAACCCGAGCACGAATGCCGACGAGATGACGCCCATCGTCGTCGACATGAGCACCCGCGGCCGTTGGCGCCTGATGCGCCCGGAGACGCTGGCCGAGCAGCTGGCCCTGCCGGTGCCGCACCGGGCACCCGAGACGGACCGCGCCGACCTCTAGGCCGGCCGACGCGCTACGCGGGCTCCGCCGCCGCCTTGCGGCGCGCCCGCCAGGCGCCGAGGAAGACCAGCAGGCCGGGAATGATGATCGCCGCCCAGATGATCTTGTCGAGGTTCTGCTTGACCCACGGGATGTTGCCGAACAGGTAGCCGGCGAGGATGAGGCTGGCGACCCAGAGCAGGCCGCCGCCGACGTTGTAGAGGCTGAACTTGCTGCGCGTCATCTCCGCCACCCCGGCGACGAACGGCACGAAGGTGCGCAGGAAGGGCAGGAAGCGGGCGCCCACGACCGTCACCCCGCCATATTTCTCGTAGAACGCGTGCGCCTGGTCAAAGGCGTTCTTGTTGAACCAGCGCGAGTTCTCCCACTGGAAGACGCGCGGCCCGAAGTAGCGTCCGATGGCGTAGTTGCACTGGTCGCCGAGCACGGCCGCCACCCAGAGCAGCACGATCGCCAGGGGCAGGTTCATCAGGCCGATCCCGCACATCGCACCGACGACGAAGAGCAGCGAGTCGCCCGGCAGGAACGGCATCACCACCACGCCCGTCTCGACGAAGATGATGGCGAAGAGAAGCACGTAGACCCAGGTGCCGTACGCGGTCACGAAGGCGGTCAGGTGCACGTCCACGTGAAGGACGAAGTCGAGGATCCAGGCGAGCGCTTCCATGCGGGCATTATTGCGGCGGCCGCCGCACGGTCTCCCGGGCCTCAGGAATCGAGCGCCTCGACGGCGCCGAACCACTCCGCCAGCGCCGCCGGGTACGGCGTGCTCGGCTCGGCCGACTGCCAGCGCCGCTTCATCTGGTTGGCGGCCGCGTGCAGCTGCCACAGCAGCTCCTCGGCCAGCGCCCACAGCTCGACGCGCAGCGCGGCGTCGCTGCTGCCCGCCTCGGCGGCGACGAGCGCCAGCTGCTCGGCGGTGATGCCGGCGTCGTAGAGCATCCGCTGCAGCGTCGCGTTCTGCTCGTTCATCGACTGCACCAGCGCGAGTTGCCCGCTGCCGAGATCGGTGCCCAGTCGTGCGCTCGCGCTGCGCCAATCGCCCAGCGCGCCGGCCAGACGAAGCAGGCGGGCGATCGACTGCTCGGCGGCGATGTCCTCCGCCTTGGCGGGCTCGATGCCCGCCAGCAGGCGGTGCACCTCGGCCGCCGCCGGCGCGTCGTAGCGGCGCGGGTTGATCCGCAGCAGGAGCGAGACGCGCTGCTCCGGGTGACGGCGCTCGCCGTCGAACATGGCGGTCACGACCTCGGCCAGCGAGAGGACGCGGCCGAGCGGGCTCATCGCGTCGCCGGCCAGTCCGCGCGGGTAGCCGGAGCCGTCGAGCCGCTCGTGGTGCTCGGCGATCGCGCGGACGATCTCCTTCGGGAAGTCGGCGAAGCGATCGACGAGCATCGACGACGTGAGGGGATGGACGTACACCGGCTTCAGCCGGTCGCCGGTGAGGCGGTCGTCGGAGTCGAGCAGGTCCGGGTCGATGTGCAGCATGCCCAGGTCGTGGAGCAGTCCGGCGGCCGCGGCGTGGCCGACGCCGGCCTTCGTCGCCCCGCGCTCCCGCACCAGATGCGCCGACAGCAGGGCCATGAGGATGCTGTGCTCGAACAGCGCCGGCCGCATCTCGCGCGCCAGCATCAGGTGCAGCCCCACGGGCTTGGGCACGGCGATCGCGGCGATCGCCTCGACCAGCTCCTTGCGGCGCGTGCCCTCGGCGGCGATGCGGCCGAACAGCGGCCAGCGTGCGATCGCCGCCGTGACGGCCTGGCGCAGCACGTCCGGGCCGAACGGCGCGCCGGCATCCACGCACTCGTCGAGCGGCAGCGACAGTCGGTGCGAGACGAGTCGCTCGTACAGCCCCTGGTCGATCGTCGCGCCGCCTTCGAGAAGCTTGACGCCCTGCACGTTGTAGATCGGCTGCGAGGTGGTGAGGCTGCGCTTGCCGCCGAGGCCGGCCACCGCCTGCAGGAAGGCCGGCGATTCGACCGTCGCTGCGCCTGCCGTCGGGGGTGCGTCGCTCATCGTGCTGAAGCTAACACGGCCCTGGCGACACCCGCCGAGACCGTCGCGGCGACGCCGCGTCCGCTCGTGCGAATCTGCGCGGCGCACGTCCCTAGCGCGCCCGACTTCGGCGCGCCGACCGCTTCCTACAATGGCTCGATGAACGCCGTCCTGGAGCCTCGCGTCCGCCAGCCGATCCGCGAGTTGGCCAGCGAGCTTGTCAGCCAGATCGCGGCCGGCGAGGTCGTCGAGCGGCCCGCGTCGGTGGTCCGCGAGCTGGTCGACAACGCCGTCGACGCCGGCGCCGGCAGCATCGTCGTCCGTCTGTCCGGCGGCGGCGTGCGCGCGATCGTCGTCGAGGACGACGGCCACGGCATTCCGGCCGACGAGCTCGGCATGGCGCTGCGTCGCCATGCGACGAGCAAGATCCGCACGCTCGCCGAGCTCGAGGGCGTGGCGACGATGGGCTTTCGCGGCGAGGCGCTGGCGGCGATCGCGTCGGTCGCCGACGTGACCCTGACCAGCCGCACGGCCGACGCGAGCCATGCCACGCGGCTCGACGCGCGCAGCGGCGAGACCAGCGCCGCGGCGCGCAGCACCGGCACGACGATCGAGGTGCGCGAGCTGTTCTTCAACACGCCGGCGCGGCGCAAGTTCCTCAAGACCGAAGCGACCGAGCTCGCCCATTGCGTGGAAGCGGTGCGCCGGCATGCCCTGGTCCGCCCCGGCATCTCCTTCGCGCTATGGCACGACGGCAAGCTCGTCTCGCGCTGGGCCCGCGCCGGCATGGTCCAGCGCACCGGCGACGTGCTCGGCGCGTCGTTCTTCGCGCAGAGCCTCGCCCTCGCCGCCGACCTCGGCGGGCTGGTGATCGCCGGGCATGCCGGCACGCCCGAGTCGGCACGCAGCCGCGCCGACCTGCAGTACGTCTACGTCAACGGCCGGCACGTGCGCGACAAGCTGGTGGCGCACGCGGTGCGCTCGGCCTACGAGGACGTGCTGCACGGCGGCCGGCAGCCGGCCTACCTGCTCTTCATCGACGTCGCCCCCGAACGCGTCGACGTCAATGTGCACCCGACCAAGGTCGAGGTGCGCTTCCGCGACTCGCGCGAGGTGCACCAGGCCGTGCGCCAGACCATGCAGGCGGCGCTGGCGCAGCCGAAGGCCGGTGCGACGGCCGGGAACGCGGCGCGGCCGGAATCGACGGGGCGCGGCGAGACGGCTTCGCCGCCCGCCGACCAGCGGCCGCTCGCCTGGACCGGCGCCGCGGTGGTCGCTTCCGAGCCGATGCCCTTGCCGTGGAGCTTCGAGAACCGCTCTTTCGTCGAGGTGTCGCCGGAGCGCGTAGACACCGCAGGCACCGCGGCCGCCGACCCGGCCGAACGGCCGCTCGGCCGCGCCCTGGCCCAGGTCGCCGGCGCCTTCATCCTGGCCGAGAACGCGTCCGGCCTCGTGATCGTCGACATGCACGCCGCGCACGAGCGCATCGTCTACGAGCGGCTGAAGGCCGGCCTCGACGGCGCCGCCGTGCAGACGCAGCCCTTGCTGATCCCGGCCATCTTCGCGGCCAGCGCCGCCGAGGTCGCGACGGCGGAGGCGCATGTGGAAACCCTGCGCTCGCTCGGGCTCGACCTGACGCCGCTCGGCAGCGGCACCCTCGCCCTGCGCTCCTTTCCCGCTGCGCTCGCCGGCGCCGACAGCGTCGAGCTGGCCCGCGGCGTGCTGGCCGAGCTGGCCCAGGTCGGAAGCAGCGGCGTTCTCGAGAGAGCGCGCGACGAGCTGCTGTCGACCATGGCCTGCCATGGCGCCGTGCGCGCCAACCGCGCCCTGACGCTCGCGGAGATGGACGCCCTGCTGCGCGACATGGAGCGGACCGAGCGCGCCGACCAGTGCAACCACGGCCGGCCGACCTGGCGCCAGGTGACGGTCAAGGAGCTCGATCGCCTGTTCTGGCGCGGACGATGAGCAGCGGCGACACGCGCCGCGGCGACAAGCCCAGCGGCCACAGCGACGGCAGCATGCGGCTGTCGAAGCGCATGAGCGAGCTCGGCATCGCCTCGCGGCGCGAGGCCGACGAATGGATCGCCAAGGGATGGGTCCGCGTCGACGGCCGCGTCGTCAGCGAGCTCGGCTCGCGCGTCGTGCCGGGCCAGCACATCACGATCGACGCGCGTGCCAGGAATGTGCAGGCGCAGCTGGTCACCGTGCTCGTGAACAAGCCGGTCGGCTACGTCAGCGGCCAGGCCGAGGACGGCTACCAGCCGGCGCGCGTGCTGGTCACGCCCGACCGGCAGTGGCGCGAGGACCGCTCCGGCATCCGCTTCGTGCCGCAGCACCTGCGCAGCCTCGTGCCCGCCGGCAGGCTGGACATCGACTCGGTCGGCCTGCTCGTGCTGACGCAGGACGGGCGCATCGCCAAGCAGCTCATCGGCGAGGACAGCGCCATCGACAAGGAATACCTCGTGCGCGTCGCGATGCCGGCCGGCAAGCCGCTCGGGGACGACAAGCTGGCGCTGCTCCGGCACGGATTGACGCTCGACGACGTCCCGCTGAAGCCGGCGCGCGTCGAATGGGCCAATCCCGAGCAGCTTCGCTTCGTGCTGAACGAGGGCCGCAAGCGCCAGATCCGGCGCATGTGCGAGTCCGTGGGGCTGCAGGTGCTCGGCCTCAAGCGCGTGCGCATCGGCAAGGTCGTGCTCGGGCCGCTGCCCGCCGGCACCTGGCGCTACCTGCGCCCCGACGAGAGCTTCGCCTAGCCTCGGCGCAGGCCGGCGACTCCTAGCGAACGCGGCGGACCGACGAGACCTGGCCGCCGAGGCTGCCGAGGCGCGCATGCTCGCCGCGGCGCAGGACCGTGCAGTTGCCGCCGAAGCGGGCATCGCTGCACAGCTCCCAGGCGCCCTCCCTCACGATCACGGACTGGGCCCGGTCGTTGAAGTTGGATCGCGACAGGTCGCCCATGTCGCGGTCGATGCGCAGGCGCTCGCCCGCGAAGCCGCGCTCGGAGAAGAACTCGATGCCGCCGTCTCCGGACCGCCCGTCGCCCCGGACGTCGCGATCGGCGCCGCGGCCATCGTCCCTGCGCCCGTCGCCGCGTCGGTCGTCGCGCCGCTCGTCGCCCCGCTCGTCGCGACGATCGTCGCGCGAGTCGCCACGGTACGCAGGCGCATCGCTGCCCGGCCGGATCGACGAGATGGCGTTGCTCATGTCGCCGAGGTTCGCATAGCGCCCCGGCCCGAAGGTGCGGCAGTCGCCGCGGTACTGCGAGTCGCGGCAGACGACCCAGGTGCCGGACTCGACCGCCAGCGACGAAGCCGAGTCGTTGAAGTTGGAGCGCGTGAGGTCCGGGACCGCCGACGACACGGAGAGGCTCTCGCCGCTCAGGCCCGAGCCACGGAAGAGGAGGACGCGGCCGCCCTGGCCGCCGGCGACCGGGTTCCGGCCGCCGCGCCCGTCGTCGCCGCGACGCGACTCGCCCGCGTCGCCGCGCTCGCGCAAGGAGCTGACCTGGTCGTCGAGCCCCTGCTGGAAGATCGCGTAGCGGCCGGGCGTCAGCAGCACGCACATGCCGCCGAAGTTGGCCTCGCTGCACACCTCCCACTCGCCGGAATGGACGACGATGCTCGAGGTCCGGTCGTTGAAGCCCGTGTTGGCAAGATCGGCCGTGCCGTTGCGCAGCGTCAGCTTGGCGCCGCCGTACTGCGGGTGGTCGTAGAGCGTGATCTCGCCGGCGACGGCGCCGCCTGCCGCGCCGCAGGCGATCCCGCCCCACAAGAACGCCCGTGCCAGCTTGCTCCCGATGCTCATGACGAACCCCTCGCTGTTGGATCGAGTCTGGCGCCTGCGCTCGCCCGCGCCCATCGGCGGTGCAGGGCCGCCAGGGTCGGTGCCGGCGCCGCGCGGCTGTGGTCCGGCTCCTACCGCCGCGACCGTGCGAGGCACCCTGCTACCCTTCCTTCATGCCCCGGATTTCCTGGCCGGCGCGCCGGGCGCGGCCGATGAGCGGCGCCGTCGTCGTGACCCTGATCGCGCTGCTGCTGGGCGTGCAGCCGGTCGCCACCGACCTCTACCTGCCCGCCCTGCCGACCCTGCAGCGCGAGCTCGGCACCAGCGTGGCCGCGGCCCAGCTGACCTTGTCGGCGTTGATCATCTGCTTCGGCGTGTCGCAGCTGGTGTGCGGCCCGCTCTCCGACCGCTTCGGCCGCCGCCCGGTGCTCCTCGCCGGCCTGCTGCTCTTCACGATCGCCGCCATCTTCGGCGCCGCGTCGACCAGCATCGAGGCGCTGATCGGCTGGCGCGCGCTGCAGGGCGTGGCCATGGCGGCGGCGGTGACCGGCGGGCGCGCCATCATCCGCGACCTGTACGAGCCGCACGAAGGCGCACGCGTCATGTCGCGCGCGCTCACCGGCCTCGGCCTCATCGCCATCGCCGGGCCGCTCTGCGGCGGTTTCATCGTCGAGGCATTCGGCTGGCACGCCGCGCTCCTCGCCCTAGCGGCCTTCGGCGCCTTGACGCTGGCCGGCGTCGCCTGGTGGTACGCGGAGACGGTGCAGGCGCCGAACTTCGACGCCGTCCGGCCGAAGGCGCTGCTGGCGAACTGGAGCAGCGTGCTCGCCGACCCGACCTTCCGTGCCTGGGCGGCCCTCTCCGGCTGCGCCTACGGCGGCCTCTTCTGCATGCTCGCCGGCTCGTCGTTCGTGTTCATCGGCATGCTCGGCGTCAGCCGCTCCGCGTACGGCGCGATCCTGGCCTCGATGCCGGTGGCGTACATCGCCGGCACCGTGCTGTGTCGGCGCCTTCTGCTGCGGCACGGTCTCCGTGGCGCGGTGCGGCGCGGCGCCTGGCTCACGCTCGCCGGCGGCACGAGCATGGTCGTGCTCGCCGTCGCCGGCGTGCACACCGTCTGGGCCCTGCTCCTGCCGCAGTACCTGTATGCCATGGGCCACGGCATCCACCAGCCCTGCGGCCAGGCCGGCGCGATCGGCCCGTTCCCCGAGAAGGCCGGCACGGCGGCGTCGCTGTCCGGCTTCGTCATGACCTTGACGGCGCTGCTCGCCGGCCTCTGGCTGGGGCACGTGCTCGACGACACCGTGCATCCGCTGGCCTTCGGCGTCGGCGCCTTCAGCGTCCTGCTCGCGATCGTCGCCTGGACCCTGGTGCAATGGCATGGCGAGCCGACGCGCCGGGCGCGCGGGCTCGACGCGCAGCCGGCGTGACCGTGTCGGCGCGGGCCCTGGGGCGGCCGGCCGTGCAGGAGGCGGCGCCATGACCGATTCCGCTGCCGGTGCCGCGAACGCGCGCTGCCTCTGCATCGCCGGGCCGACCGCATCCGGCAAGAGCGCCACGGCGCTGGCGATCGCCGACGCGCTCGGCCGCGACGGCGTGCCGGTCGAGATCGTCAGCGTCGACTCGGCCCTCGTCTACCGCGGCATGGACATCGGCACGGCCAAGCCGTCGCGCGCGGAGCAGGCGCTCGTGCCGCATCACCTGATCGACATCGTCGATCCCGACGAGCCCTACTCCGCGGCGCGCTTCGTCGCCGATGCCGGCGAGCGCATCGCCGCGATCCGCGCCCGCGGCGCCCTGCCGCTGCTCGTCGGCGGCACGATGCTCTACTTCAAGGCGCTGTTCGAGGGCCTCGACGCCCTGCCCGCCGCCGACCGGACGCTGCGCGCGGCGATCGATGCGCGTGCCGGCCGCGAAGGCTGGCCGGCGCTGCACGCCGAGCTGGCGCGGCTCGACCCCGCCACCGCGCGGCGCCTGGCGCCGCACGACAGCCAGCGCATCCAGCGCGCCCTCGAGGTCCTGCAGATCAGCGGCCGGCCGCTGTCGTCCTTTCACACCGGCGCCGCGCGCTTGGCCGATGCACGACGCGATGCCGGCGCTGCCGGGCCCGGGCAGCCGACGCGACCGCCGCTGCTGGCGCTCGAGCCGCACGACCGCGCCTGGCTGCACGCCCGCATCGAGCGGCGCTTCGCTGCCATGCTCGACGCCGGCTTCGTCGACGAGGTGCGGCGCCTGCGGGCGCACCCCGGGCTGCACGCCGAGCTGCCGTCGATGCGCGCGGTCGGCTACCGGCAGGCCTGGCAGGCGCTCGAGTCCGGCGATCTCTCGCGCCTGCAGCCCGCGGCGCTCGCCGCGACCCGGCAGCTCGCCAAGCGACAGCTCACCTGGCTGCGCTCGATGCCGTGGCGCACGGTCGTCGCCGCCGACGACGCCGACGCCGTCGAGCAGGCGGTGCGCTGGGCCCGCCGCGAGCTCGCGGCGCGCGCCGCCCGGGAGGGCCCGGCCTGACATGGCGCTGCTCGAGATCGAGTCGATCGCCAAGCGCTACGGCGACAGCGTCGTCTTCGCCGACGTCGACCTCGGCGTCGAGGCGGGCGAGTTCGTGGCCGTGCTCGGCGAGTCCGGCGTCGGCAAGTCGACGCTGCTCAACTGCGCCGCCGGGCTCGACAGCGTCGACGGCGGCTCGGTGCGGATCGAGGGCACCTCCATCCACGCCCTGGCCGAGCCGGAGCAAGCCGTCTTCCGGCGCCGCCACCTCGGCTTCGTGTTCCAGGCCTTCCACGTCTTGCCGCACCTGAGCGTCGCCGCCAACGTCGGCCTGCCCCTGCTGCTGCAGAAGAAGCCCGACGACGCGCGCGTGTCGGCGATGCTGGCCGCGGTCGGCCTTGCCGGCTTCGAGGATCGGCTGCCGCAGACGCTCTCGGGCGGCCAGCTGCAGCGGGTGGCCATCGCCCGCGCCCTGGTGCACCGGCCGCGCCTGATCCTGGCCGACGAGCCGACCGGCAACCTCGACCCGACGACGGCGTCGCGAATCCTGACCCTGCTCGTCGAACAGGTGCGCGAGCAGGGCGCGGCGTGCGTGCTGGCGACGCACTCGCACGCCGCCGCGGCCCGCGCCGACCGCGCCGTGACGCTCACGCCCCAAGGCATCGTGCCGTGCTGAGCCTGCTGCGCCGGCTCTCATGGCCCGAGCTGCTCCACCATCCGTGGCGCAACGCCGCCGCCCTCGCGGCCGTCATGCTCGGCGTCGCCCTCGCCTACTCCGTGCACCTGATCAACGCCTCGGCGCTGGCCGAGTTCAGTGCCGCCGTGCGGGCGGTGAACGGCGATCCGGACCTCGAGCTCGTCGGCCCGCGCGCCGGCTTCGACGAGACGCTCTACGCGCGCGTCGCCGCCGACGCGGCGGTGAGCCTGGCGAGCCCGGTCGTCGACGGCGAGGTCGTCGCCTTCGACGCCAGCGGCGCGCGCGTGCCGCTGCGGGTGGTCGGCGTCGATGCGCTCGTCGTCGCGTCGCTCGCCCCGGCGCTGCTGCCGCGGCCCGATGCGGGAGCCGACCGCTTCTCGGCCCTCGATCCGCGTGCCGCGTTCCTCAACGCGGCGGCGGCGCAGCGTCTGGCACCGGGCCGCGCCGCGTCGGCGGCGGTCGCCGCGGATCTCGTCGTGCAGGCCGCGACCGGCCGCCACGCCCTGCGCATCGCCGGCTCGATCGCCGCGGCCGGGCCGCCGCTGGCGGTGCTCGACATCGCCGGCGCCCAGGTCCTGCTCGGGTCGGTGGGGCGGCTGACGCGCATCGACGTTCGGCTCGCGCCGGGCGCCGATCGCGAGGCCCTGCTGGCCCGTCTCGCGCTGCCGGCCGGCATGCGCGCGGCCGTGCCCGGCGAGGCCACGGAACGCGTCTCGAACGTGTCGCGCGCCTACCGCGTCAACCTCACCGTGCTGGCGCTGGTGGCGATGTTCACGGGCGCCTTCCTCGTCTTCTCGATCCTGTCGCTGTCGGTCGCCAAGCGGCAGCAGCAGCTCGCGCTGCTCGGCGTCCTCGGCCTTGGCGCGCGCGAGCGGATGGCACTGGTCCTCGGCGAGTCGGCCGGGCTCGGCCTGGCCGGCAGCGTGCTCGGCCTGGCGCTCGGGCTCGCCCTCGCGGCGACGGCCTTGCGCCTGTTCGGCGGCGACCTGGGCGGCGGCTACTTCCCCGGCGTCGCGCCGGCGCTGCGCGTCGACGTCGCCGGCATCGTCGTCTACGGCGCGCTCGGCGTCGTCGCCGCCGTCATGGGCGGCTGGCTGCCCGCGCGCGCGGCGGCCGACATCGCGCCGGCGCTGGCGCTGAAAAGCCTCGGCGCGGCGCGATCGAGCCGGAGCGGCCTGCGCATCGGCCTGGCCCTGATCGGCCTCGGCGCCGGCCTCGCGTTCCTGCCGCCGATCGCCGGCATCCCGCTGGCCGCGTACGCCAGCGTCGCCTGCCTGCTGATCGGCGGCATCGCCTGCGTCCCGGCCGGCGTCGGCCTGGCCCTGGCCGGCATCGCGCCGCCGCGGCGGCCGCTCGCGCTGCTGGCGGTCGAGCGGGCCCGGCATCAGCGCGACAGCGCGACGATCGCCGTCGCCGGCGTCGTCGCCAGCCTCGCCCTCTCGGTGGCGCTGACGGTGATGGTGGCCAGCTTCCGCGAAGCCGTCATCGACTGGCTCGACACCATCCTGCCCGCCGACCTCTACGCCCGCGCCGCCGGCGGGCCGCCGGGCAGCGAGGTCGCGACGCTGCCGCCAGCGCTGCCCGAGCGCGCCCGCACCATCGCCGGCGTCATGCGCGCCGAGGCGCAACGCGTCGTCTCGACGACGATGGACCCCTCCCGTCCCGCCGTGGCGCTGATCGCGCGCCCGCTCGCCGACCCGGCCGCATCGCTGCCGCTCACCGGCGCGCTGCTGCCGGCGCCGGCCGGTGCGACGGCGGTCTTCGTCAGCGAGGCGATGGCCGATCTCTACGGCGCCACGCCGGGCCGGGTCTTCGCCCTGCCCTTGCCCGACGGCCGGCGCGTCGAGGTGTTCGTGCGCGGCGTCTGGCGCGACTACGCACGGCAGTTCGGCGCGGTGATGATCGATGCCGCCGACTGGCGCCGACTGACCGGCGACGAGCGCATCAACGACCTGGCCCTGTGGCTGGCGCCCGAGGCCCGCCTCGCCGACGTCGAGGCCGAGCTCAGGCGGCTGTCCGCCGCCGAGGGCCACGACGGCGCGCTGCTCGAGTTCGCCGCGCCGCGCGACATCCGCGCCACGTCGCTGCGCATCTTCGACCGCAGCTTCGCCGTCACCTACTGGCTGCAGGCGGTGGCGATCGCGATCGGCCTGTTCGGGATCGCCGCCAGCTTCTCGGCGCAGGTGCTGGCGCGGCGCAAGGAGTTCGGGCTGCTCGTCCATCTCGGGCTGACGCGCCGGCAGATCGTCGCCGTCGTCGGCGCCGAGGGCGCGGTGTGGACCGCCGTCGGCGCGGCGCTCGGGCTCGCGCTCGGCATCGCCGTCAGCGTCGTCCTCGTGAAGGTGGTGAATCCGCAGAGCTTCCACTGGACGATGGAGCTGCTCCTGCCGTGGCTCCGCCTCGGCGCCCTGTGCGCCGCGGTCGTCGTCGCCGGCACCGTTACGGCGCTGCTGTCGGCGCGCCGCGCGGTCGGCCGGCAGAGCGTGCTGGCGGTGAAGGAGGACTGGTAGGCGCGACGTCGCCGGCGCCGGCGGCGATCGCCGCTTCCGTCACGCGTAGGTCCACAGCATCTTCGTCGCCAGGATGTAGAGCAGCCCGGCGAAGATGCGGCGCAGCGTCCGCACCGGCAGGCGGTGCGCGGCGCGCGCGCCGAGCGGCGCGGTGAGCATGCTGCCGGTGACGATGGCCAGCAGCGCCGGCGCATAGACGAAGCCGAAGGCGAGCGGCGGCAGGTCGGCGACGCGCCAGCCGCTGAAGACGTAGCCGAGCGTGCCCACCATCGCCACCGGCACGCCGAGGGCGGCGCCGGTGCCGATCGCGGTCGTCATGGCCACGCCCCAGAACAGCATCAGCGGCACGGTGATGAAGGCGCCACCGGCCGACACCAGGCCGCTGATCGCGCCGACGACGACGCCGATCAGGACCATGGCCGGCGTCCCCGGCGGCGCGCTGCCGGCGGCGGGCTTGCGGCCGAGCAGGATCTGCGTCGCCCCGGCGTAGACGATGACCGCGAAGGCCAGCGCCAGCGCCCGCTGCGGCACCCAGCCCGAGAGCGCGGTCGACAGCAGCGTGCCGGCGACCATCGCCGGCCCCATCCGGCGGACCAGCGCCCACTCGACGCCGCCGAGGCCGTGGTGCGTGCGCACGCTGGCGCTGGAGGTGAACATGATCGAGGCCATGCCGGTGCCGAGCGCCAGGTGCACGGTGTGGTCGGGGGCGAACTGCTGCGCCGCGAACATCGCGGCGAGCACCGGCACGAGCGTCATGCCGCCGCCGATGCCCAGGAGGCCCGCGAGAAAGCCGACGAAAGCGCCGGTGGCGAGGTAGGCGAGCAGCCACGCGACGATCACCGGGGCAGTATTGCACCGGCACGCTTCAGGGCCGGCACGAGCCGGTTCGCGCCCCGTGTTCGCGGTGCCGGCCCGGTCCCCTGCGCTTCGCAGCCCGACGCCCGCTGCCTATGATGGACCGGTGGGTTTCGCGCTCGCCAAGATCCATCCGCCCGTGCCGCGTCGCGGTCAGCTGCTGGCGCGGCCCGCCCTCGAGGCGCGCTTGCGCGACGCGCTGGAGGCGCATCGCGTGGTGCTGGTGGCCGCGCCGGCCGGCTACGGCAAGACGGCGCTGCTGGTCCGTGCGCTCGCCGTGCGCTCGCCGCCGCAGGGCCTGGCCTGGGTCTCGCTCGACCCGGGCGACGACCTGCACCGGCTGCTCGAATGCCTGCTCGCGGCGCTCGATCCCTTCGACCTGCCCTGGCGCGTCGCTCCTGAAGGGCTGCTCGCCTCGGCGCTGTCGGGCGACGTCGCCGGACGCCAGCGCGCGGTCGACGACCTGACCAGCGCGCTCGATGCCAGCGAGCTGCCGCAGGGCACGATCGTCCTCGACGACCTGCACCACCTCGTCGACGAGGCAGCGCTGCACCTGCTGGCGCGCCTCGTCGAGCGGCTGCCGCCGCGCTGGACCCTGGTGCTGGCCAGCCGCGAGCTGCCCTCGGCGCTGCTCGCACGCGCCGCCGCGGCCGGCGAGCTGGCGCAGTTCCGCGAAGACGACCTGCAGTTCAGCGCCGACGAAGTCCGGGCCTGGTGCGAAGGGCTGGGGCTCGATGCCGACGCGGCGCGTGCCCTGCACGCCCGCACCGCCGGCTGGGCCGCCGGCCTGCGCCTGGCGCTGAGCGGCGCGCGCGGCGCGGGCCCGACCGCGGCCATCGATCGCGCCGCCTTCGACTTCCTCGCGACGGAGGTGCTGGCGCACCTCGACGCCGACCTGCGCGCCTTCCTGCTCGACACCAGCGTGCTGCACGAGCTGGACCTCGGCCGCTGCACGGCGCTGACCGGCGACGGCCGCGCCGCGCGCTGGCTCGACGAGATCGAGCGCCGCGGCCTCTTCGCCAGCGTCGTCGACGACGCCGGCACGACGCTGCGCCTGCACGACCTGTTCCGCGATGCGCTGCAGCACCGCCTGCGCGTCGAGCGGCCCGAGGACTGGCCGCTGCTGCTGGCCCGTGCCGCCGATCTGGAGACGGACCCCCTGCGGCGCCAGGGCCTGCTGCTCGCCGCCGGGCGCAGCGACGACGCGGCGCGGGCGCTGCTGGCCGTCGCGCCCGACATGAACACCGGCGGCGCGGTGCAGACGGTGCTGCGCCTGCTCGATGCCTTCGCGCCGGCGTTCGCCGCCGGCTCGGCCGAATGGCAGCGCGTCGCCGGCTACGCGACGCTGACGGTCTGGCGCGTCCAGGAATGCGAGCGACACTTCGCCGCGGCCGAGGCGCTGTACGGCGCTCGCGGCGACGCCGACGCCGCGCAGACGATGGCGGCGCGGCGCTCGTCGGTGCTGGTCGCGCTCGGCCGGATCGGCGAGGCCGAGGCGCTGCTGGCCCGTCTCGCCAGCGCGCCGCTGGCCGAGAGGGAGGCCCGCCTGCTCACCGCCACCGCCGCCGGCTGGCTGCGGATGGAGCGAGGCGAGCACGACGCCGTCGCGCCGGCGTTCGCAGCGCTCATGGACCTGCTGCAGGACTGCCGCACGGTGCCCGAGTGGGCCAACCTGCCCGCGCCGCGGCAGACCGCCTGCCGCGGCATGGCCGGCCTGCTGCAGCGCTGGGCCACCGGGGCGCTGCAGGTCGCCGGCGATCGGCCGGTGCCGCTGCGCACGTTCGCGTTCCTGGTGCTCGGCTGGCGCGCGCTCTGGCTCGGCCGTTTCGGCGAGGCGCAGGCGCGTCTCGACGAGGCGATGGGCGACGCGACCTGGGGCGGCCACGAGGTCATCGCCCGCAACCACGCGCTCGCCCTCCAGGCGGCGCTGGCCGTGGTGCGCGGCCAGGGCGCCGCTGCGCTGCGGGCCATGGCGCAGCGGATCGGCGAGCAGCCTGCCGGCTACGGCGGCTGGGGCCTCTGGCACGTGCGCTACTTCGCCGCCCGCATCGCCGCGGCCGCCGGCGACGTCGCACGCCTGCGCCGCTGGCTCGAAGAGCTGACCGCCCAGCACGACACGCTGCCCGACGTCACGCCGCAGCGCCTGCACCCGGTGGCCGGTCTGCAGGGGACGCTCGCGGTGCTGGAGGGCGACCGCTCCGCGGCGCGCCGGTCGTGGCAGGACGTGCTCGAGCACGAGCCGAGCGCCGACCTGTTCGGCCAGTCGGCGGAGGTGCGCGTGCGCTTCGCGCGGCTGTGCCTGTCCGAGGGCAACCGCGATGCCGCGGCGGCACTGCTCGAGCCGCTGCTCGCACGCGCCGACGACGGACCGCGCGGGGCGGTGTTCGCGGGCGCCGAGCTGGCGGCGCTGGCGCGCGCGGACTGGACCGGCCGGCTCGATGGCGAACGCGTCGCCACCCTGCGCGCGTGGGCCGCCGCGTGGCCGCAGCCGAGCGCGGCAGCGGCGAGCGACGCCGCAGCGGCGGGCGACGCGGCAGCGTGGAGCGACGCTGCAGCGGGCCCGCACAGTGCCACGCGTGCGAAGGACGCTCCGGGCGCGGACCTCCACAAGTCGACGCTCCTCGGCAACGGCGAGCATCTCTCCGCACGCGAGCTCGAGGTCGTCGCCCTCATCGCCCGCGGCCAGAGCAACAAGCTCATCGCCCGTGCGCTCGATCTGAGCCCGCACACCGTCAAGCGCCACGTCGCGAACGCGCTCGGCAAGCTCGGCCTGGCCTCGCGCGGTCAGGCGGCGGCCTGGTTCCACACCCGGCGGCCCTGACGCTCGCGCGGCCACCGAAACAACGGCGCGGGCCATCGGCCGGCAGGGCGAAAGCGGCGCGGGCCATGGCCCGGCGTGGCTCCTTTCGGTCGATGTGCCGGCGCCGCGGCGGCGGAACACTGCCGGCCAGGCGCTGCAGCCGCAGTGCCCTCAACACCGGAGCCGACCATGAGCCCAAGGAAACCCCTGATCACCATCTTCGGCGCCACCGGCGCCCAGGGCGGCGGCCTCGCGCGCGCCCTGCTCGGCGCACCCGAACGCGCCTTCCGCGTCCGTGCCGTCACGCGCCGCCCCGGCAGTCCCGCGGCGCAGGCGCTGTCGGAGCTCGGCGCCGAGATCTGCGCCGCCGACCTCGGCGACCTCGCCAGCGTCGAGCGGGCGATGCAGGGCGCGCACGGCGCCTTCTGCGTCACCAACTACTGGGAGCTCCTCTCGCCCGAGCGCGAGCTCGAGCAGGCCGACCACCTGGCCGAGGCGGCGCAGCGCAGCGGCGTGCGTCACGTCGTCTGGTCGACGCTCGAGGACACGCGCCGCTTCGTCGCGCCCGACGGCACGACGATGCCGGTGCTGATGCAGCACTACAACGTGCCGCACTTCGACGCCAAGGGCCAGGCCGACGCGCTGTTCATCGGCCGCGGCCTGCCGCTCACGCGCCTGCTCACCTCGTTCTACTGGGACAACCTCATCCACTTCGGCATGCAGCCGCTGCGCGGTGCCGACGGCCGGCTGCGCTTCACACTGCCGATGGGCGACGCGGCGCTGCCCGGCATCGCCGCCGCCGACATCGGTGCGTGCGCAGCGGCGATCTTCGGACGCGGCGAAGCGGCCATCGGCGAGCGCATCGGCGTCGCCGGCGAGCACCTGACGGGCGCGCAGATGGCGGCGGCGCTGTCGCGAGCCCTGGGCGAGCCGGTCCAGCACGTGGCGATGACACCGAGCGACTACGCGCGTCTCGGCTTTCCCGGAGCCGCCGACCTGGCCAACATGTTCCGCTTCAAGACCGCGTTCAACGCCGAGTTCCGCGCCGCGCGGCCGGTCGAGGCGACGCGCGCCCTGCACCCTGGGCTCATGCGCTTCGACGACTTCCTGGCGCGGCATGCGGCAGAGCTGCAGATCGCGCCGCGCGCCGCGGCCTGAGCCTCGCGGACCGCACCGAAGTTCCACCTGTTCCGGGCCTGCCGGCGCTGCGGCGCCGCCGGCGGAGCCTTGCCTCTCGCGCCGAGGACGACCCACCATGAATCCGATGTCCATCCACGACGTTCCGACCACCCGGCCGCATCGCATCGCGCCGGAGACCTGGCTCATCCCCAACCTGGCGCCGGCCGGCGATGGCCTCTACCTGCCGGTGAACTCGATGGTGATCCGCGGCGAGCAGCCCGTCGTCGTCGACACCGGGGCGCCGGTGCACCGCGCCCAATGGCTCGAGAAGGTCTTCTCGGTCGTCGAGCCCGAGGACGTGCGCTGGATCTTCCTGTCGCACGACGACGGCGACCACACCGGCGGCCTGCTCGACGTGCTCGAGCGCTGCCCGACCGCGACGCTGGTCACCAACTTCTTCAGCGTCGAACGGCTGGCGCTCGAGAAGCCGGCGCTGCCGCTGCATCGCATGCGCTGGATCGAACCCGGCGGCCGCCTCGACGTCGGCGACCGGGAGCTGCAGCTGTTCCGCCCGCCGATCTTCGACGGGCCGACGACGCGCGGCGTGTACGACCCGAAGACGTCGGCGATGTGGATCGTCGACACCTTCGCCTGCCTGACCCCCGGCGCCCTCGAGGGCGAGGCGCTGTCGGACGAGCAGCTGTCGCAGATGTCGGCGATGAACAGCGCCGTCTCGCCATGGCACGCCTGGCTCGACCGCGCCGCCTACAACCGCCATGTCGACGCGATCGAGGCCTTCGGTGCCCGCGCCGTCGCCTCCGCGCACGGCCCGGTGCTGCGCGGCGCACAGCTCGACGACGCCTTCGACCGCCTGCGCGGGATGGCCGGTGCGCCGATCATCCCGACGCCGGGCCAGGAGCTGCTCGACACGCTGGTCGCGACGACGCTGCTGGAGGCGGCCTGACGACGACGTGCGCCGCCCCGGCGGCACTGACCGGCGGCGCGGCGCGCCGTGCCCGCCGAGGACAAGCGACCGAGGCGGGTCGGGCGTCAGCCAGGAGCCCGCTGGTAGCGCTCGACCTGGCAGTCGTAGCCGCCCGGGCTCGTCGCGCAGGGCGACGTGTTGCCCTGCTGCTGCGGCCCGGCGGAACAGCCGGCCAGCGCACACAAGGCGAGCACGCTGCAGGCAAGTATCTTGATCATGGGTGTTCCTCGTTGCGATGCCTGAAGGATCGTCGCGGCGACGCTCCGGCGTTCAGCCCGCCTTCTTCGCCTCGGCCAGCCGCCGCTCGAGGTCGGCGACGAGTGCGCGCGCCTCGTCGCCTTCCGGGATCGCCCGGCCGCTGTCGCGCCACTCGACCGCCGCCTTGAAGCCCTCCGCCTGCGCGAGGCGGCGGAACCACATGCCTTCCGGGTTGTGCCGCGTCACGCCGTCGAACACGGTGGCGAGCGTCTGCGCCTGCTCGAGCCCGGCGGTGAGCATGACCTGGTTGACGACCAGCTTGTGCATCGCCAGGTGCGAGCTCGGCACGCCGGCCATGCGCTCGGCCAGCCGGTCGGTGGCGCCGTCGAGCTCGGCCGCGGGCACGGCCAGGTTCGCGAGGCCCCACTCGGCCGCCTTCCGGCCGTCGATGAGGTCGCCCGTGAACATCAGCTGCTTGGCCCGCGCCGGGCCGAGGCGGAAGGTCCACATGGCCGTGGTCGGGCAGCCCCAGACGCGCGTCGGCATGTAGCCGATCTTGGCGTCCTCGGCCATCACCAGCAGGTCGCAGCAGAGGGCGATGTCGCTGCCGCCGGCAACCGCGTAGCCCTGCACTTTGGCGATCGTCGGCTTGCGCGAGCGCCAGAGGGCCATGAAGTCCTCGGTGTGCCGCTTCATCACCGCGTAGTCGACCATCGAGTCCCAGGGCTGCGCTTCCTGCTGCAGGGGATGGCCGCGCCCCTCGCGCGGCGCTTCCTCGGCGAGGCCGACCAGGTCGTAGCCGGCGCAGAAGGCACGGCCTTCGCCTTCGACGACGATGACGTGCACCTGCTCGTCGGCCTCGGCCCACTCGACCGCGCGGCGGATCTCGCCGGGCATCTCGAAGTCGATGGCGTTGAGCCGCTCGGGCCGGTTCAGGCGCAGCCGGGCGATGCGCGGCCGGCGCGGATCGCGCTCGATGGCGAGCGTGCTGAAGGTCGGCATCGCGTTCGCGTCAGTTGGCGGCGAAGCAGTAGATCCGGCCCGCGCCTCCGGTCGAGACGAGGTTGGCCTGGCTGCAGCCCCTCGACTGGTGCGACGAGTTCCACGACAGCGCCGGCGGGCTGGTGTCGAGGCCCATGCGGTCGTGGTGGCCGACCATCGCCGCGCCCTCGCCGTTCTTGGTCCAGTTGCCGCAGGTCGAGTCGACGGCGCCTGCGATCGCCGTGCCGTCGGGCTGCGAGCCGGTGAGGATGTCGTGCTGGTTCGGCGTGTCGCCGCGGCCGTTGACCATCGCGCCGGTCTCGGTCAGCGCCGTCTGCTTGTTGATCTTGTTGTTGGGGCTGTGCAGGTCGGCGACGTTCTGCGCGATGACCTCGCCCTTGGCATTGCGCCACGGGCCGGGGCCGATGCGATCGCGGGCGTTGACGGCGGCCGTGCCGCCGGCGGCCTGGGCGCTCAGGTAGGCGCGCCAGACCTTGCCGCCGGCGCCGGCGGCGCTCGCCAGCCGCGAGCAGAGCTGATCCGCGCCGGCCAGGCCGCCGAGGTTGGCGCCGTCGCCCGAGCCCGTGCTCGACACGAAGAAGGTCATGCCCGAGGACGAGGTCGATGCGCCCGACGACGAGCCCGATGACGAGCCCGTCATCGGGCCGCCGGCACAGGCGGCGAGCAGCGCGGCAGCCGCGGCGGTGGTCATCAGGGCAAGGGGTCGGCTGGAGCGGGTCATGGTTGTTCCTGTGGTGGAAAGAGTGCCTGCAGCAGGGCAGGCGCAGGCCAGACTAGACCAAAGCGGGAGGCCCTTCAAGCGGCGATGCCCCGTTGCAGCAAGGCCCGCGCTGCGGCGCGTGTCGGCCGCCGTGCCATGCTCGGGGCATGCATCCGCGCCGCGCCTTCGTCCTCGCGCTGCTCGCGTCGAGAGCGCCGGCACGGGCGGCCACCGAGCCGGCGCTTCGCTGGCCGGCCGACTTCGGCGCCCATCCCGAAAGCCGCATCGAGTGGTGGTACATCACCGGCGCGCTCGAAAGGCCCGATCGTGCCTGGGGCTTTCAGATCACCTTCTTCCGGGCGGCGAGCGGCATCGAGGCGGCAACGGCGAGCCGCTTCGCGGCGCGGCAGATCGTCTTCGCGCACGCCGCCGTCACCGACCTGGCGCAGCGGCGGCTGCGCCACGACCAGCGCATCGCCCGCAGCGGCTTCGGCATCGCCGAGGCGGCCGTCGGCGACACCGACCTGGTGCTGCGCGACTGGCGCCTGAAGCGAAGCGAGCGCGCCGGCCGCAGCCGCTACGAGACCGCCGCGAGCAGCGAGAGCGGCGGCTTCGCCTTCGAGCTCTCGCTCGATGCGACCCAGCCGGTGCTCCTGCAGGGTCGTGGCGGCATCTCGAGGAAGGGTCCGGATCCGGAGCAGACCAGCCGCTACTACAGCGAGCCGCAGCTCGCCGTGCAGGGCAGCGTGCGCGTCGACGGCGCGACGGCCCAGGTCGCCGGCCGCGCCTGGCTCGATCACGAGTGGAGCGACTCCATCCTGGACGCGCGCGCGGTCGGCTGGGACTGGATCGGCATGAACCTCGACGACGGCGGCGCGCTCACGGCGTTCCGGCTCCGTCGCGCCGACGGCAGCACGCTGTGGTCGGGCGGCAGCCACCGGCCGGTCGGCGGCGAGACGCGCGACTTCGCCAACGGCGAGGCGGCCTTCGTTCCGGGCCGCACCTGGACGAGCCCGTCGTCGCGCGCGGTCTATCCCGTCGAGTGGCGAGTGCGCACGCCGGCCGGGATGTTCCGGGTGCGCTCGCTGCTCGACGACCAGGAGCTCGACAGCCGCGCCAGCAGCGGCGCCATCTACTGGGAAGGCCTCTCGGTGCTCGAGGACGAGCAGGGGCGTCGCGTCGGCCGCGGCTACCTGGAGATGACGGGCTACGCGGCCAGGCTGGTGCTGTAGCCGACGCGCTCGATCTGCGGCGCCGCCCGGGCTTGCTCAGCCGGCCAGCGTCATGATCAGCGACGAGCCGACGGCGATCGCGAGCGTGGTGAGGGTGCGCCGCGCCTCCGCCGAGCGCAGGAAGGAGATCGATTCGCAGAGCTTCATCGCGCCACCCTGCGGGCCGGAGCGGCGGCTTCGGGCGCCGACCGAGCGCTTCGTGCGGGAGACGGCGCGGGCGTCGGTGCAACCTCGGTGCCGCGCTGCGCCTCGGCATTGGCCAGCATGCGCGCCAGCATCCCTTTCAGCGACTCCCACTCGGCGCGCGAGAACCCGGACAGCGCCTGGTTCATGACCTGCGCGAGCACGGCCGGGACGCGCGACGCCGCCGCGTCGCCTTCGGGCGTGAGCACGATGCGGACGACGCGACGGTCGTCGGTGCTGCGCTCGCGCCGGCACAGGCCCTTGGCCTCGAGCCGGTCGAGGAGGCGCGTCATGGCGCCGGGGTCGGTCTGCAGCTCGCGGGCGAGCTCGGCGACCGTCGACGCGCGCGCACTGCGCAGCATGAAGAGCGGCCCCCATTGCGTGTGCGTGAGGCCGTCGGGCTCGAGCCGGCGGTCGGCGGCCTGCGTGATCGCCATGAGGATGCGGCGCATCAGGTAGCCGACGCTGTCGTCGGCGCAGTAGCCGCTGGCGCGGTAGAAGTTGGCAGGGGTGGGAGGGCGTGACACGATGCCCGAAATATACATGTCCAGGCAATGATTGTCAAGGCTGTCTTTGCCGCGGCCTGCATGTGGCTCGCGGCGGTCGCTACACTCGTTCATGCCCTCTGCAAGCCTTCCCGCGCCGGGCCGGGCGAGCTCGGCGCCGCCGGTCGCGCGCAACGTGCGCGCCCTCGGCGGCCTGCTCCCGTTCCTGCGCCCTTATCGCCTGCGCATCGCCGCGGCCGGCGTCTTCCTGGTGCTCGCCGCCGTCACGACGCTGATCTTCCCGATCGCCCTCAAGTCGCTGATCGACACCGGCTTCATCTCCGCCGACCCGGGCGCGCGCGTCATGGCGCTGCGCGAGCACTTCGTCGCCCTCTTCGGCGTCGGCATCGCGCTCGGCATCTTCTCGGCGGCGCGCTTCTACATGGTCAGCTGGCTCGGCGAGCGCGTCACCGCCGACCTGCGCAACGCCGTCTACGCGCACGTGGTGCGGCAGAGCCCGGAGTTCTTCGAGACGACGCAGACGGGCGAGGTGCTGTCGCGGCTCACCACCGACACGACGCTGGTGCAGACGGTCGTCGGCTCCAGCCTGTCGATGGGCTTGCGCAACGCCGTCATGGGGATCGGCGCGATGGCGATGCTCATCGTCACCAACCCGGTCGTGATGACGCAGGTGCTCGGCATCCTGGTGCTCGTCGTCCTGCCGTCGCTCTATTTCGGGCGGCGGGTCCAGCGCCTCTCCCGGGCCAGCCAGGACCGGATCGCCGACTCGAGCGCGATCGCCGCCGAGGTGCTGAACGCGATCCCGGTGGTGCAGAGCTACCTGCAGGAGCACCGCGAGGCGGAACGCTTCACGGCGTCGACCGAGCGCGCCTTCGCCACCGCCGTGCGGAGGACCCGCATGCGCTCCCTGCTGGTCGCCTTCGTCATCAGCGCCACCTTCGGCGCCCTGCTCTGGGGGCTGTACCAGGGCACGCAGGCGGTGCTGCACGGCCGCATCACCGCCGGCCACCTCGGCCAGACCGTGGTCTACGTGATCATCCTGGTCGGCAGCGTCGCCGTCCTGTCCGAGGTCTACGGCGACCTGCTGCGCGCGGCCGGGGCGACGGAGCGGCTGATGGAGCTGCTCGCCTTGCAGTCGCCGGTGCGCTCGCCGCCGGCGCCGCTGCCGCTGCCCGTCCGACCCGGCGGCGCCGCGGTCCGGCTCGAGAACGTCACCTTCCGCTATCCGTCGCGGCCGCAGCATCCGACGCTCGCCGGCTTCGACCTCGACGTCGCTCCGGGCGAGACCGTCGCCCTCGTCGGGCCGAGCGGCGCCGGCAAGAGCACCGTGTTCCAGCTCGTCCTCCGCTTCTACGACGTCGAGTCCGGGTCGGTGCGGGTCGACGGCGAGCGGGTCGACCGGGTGTCGCTCGAGGGGCTGCGCGCGCGCATCGGCATCGTCCCGCAGGACAGCGTCATCTTTTCCGCCGACGCGATGGAGAACATCCGCTACGGGCGGCCCGAGGCGAGCGACGCGGAGGTGGTGGCAGCGGCGACGGCGGCCTTCGCGCACGACTTCATCAGCGCCCTGCCCGAGGGCTATCGCACCTTCCTCGGCGAGCGCGGCGTGCGCCTGTCGGGCGGGCAGCGGCAGCGCATCTCCATCGCCCGCGCCATCCTCAAGAACGCGCCCCTCCTTCTTCTCGACGAAGCAACCAGCGCCCTCGACGCCGAGGGCGAGCGCATGGTCCAGGCCGCCCTGGAGTCGGCGATGCGCGACCGCACGACGATCGCTATCGCGCACCGACTCGCGACCGTGCAGCGCGCCGACCGCATCGTCGTGATGGAAGCGGGCGAGATCGTCGAGTCCGGGACGCACGCCGAGCTCATCGCCGCCGGCGGGCTCTACGCACGGCTGGCTGCCCTGCAGTTCGATCGCTGAGGCCCGCGGAGGCAGGCGTGTAGGCTCCCGCCCACAGGCCGCGCCGCGGCGCGCCGACAGACCGCCGGACGCCCTCTTTTCACACTGCGTGGCTCGGCCGCGACGGCCGATGGGAGAAGTCATGACCTTGCAGCGAAGGCTCGGAGCGATCCTGATGCTGCTGGCAGCGGCCGCGATCACCGGCGGCTGCGCCGGCGTCGGCGGTGGCGGCGCGGGTGCCCCGTCGGTGGGCGCACCGGGGGGCATCGGGCCGGGCTGGTCGCAGCGCATGGAGGACCGCCGCGCGGCGCTGGAGCGGGCGGTCCGCGGCAGCGGCGCGGAGGTCAGCCGCACGACCGACAACCAGCTCAGGCTGGTCGTGCCGAACGACATCTCCTTCGACCCGAATGCCTTCGCCTTGAAGCCGCGGCTCCGCTCGCTGCTCGATCCCCTCGCCGGCCTGCTCGCCGGCGACCGCTCGGCGCAGCTGACCGTCGTGGCCCACACCGACCGCACGGGATCGGACACCTTCAACAACACCCTGTCGCTCGACCGTGCCCAGAGCGTGCGCGACTACCTCGTCGGCCGCGGCGTGTCGGCGACGCAGATCCGCGCGGTCGGCCGCGGCGCGCGCGAGCCGGCCGCGGACAACAGCTCCGAGGCCGGCC
>DATAGP010000044.1:0-32228 GCA_036263655.1 Caldimonas sp.
TCATATTGGCCTCGGGGACTATTTCACAACGCCTGAGGACTCCCCTGAACCCGGGCCAGTTCAGGCCGCCGGGCCATAAAAAAAGACCCGCCGAACGGCGGGTTTGCGGTATGAGCCCGGGCAGCTCACATGTTTTCGATCATCACCTGCCCGAATCCCGAGCAGGAAACCTGGGTCGCGCCGTCCATGAGGCGGGCGAAGTCGTACGTGACCTTCTTGGAGAGAATAGCCTTCTCCATCGAGCTGATGACGAGGTCGGCCGCCTCGTGCCAGCCCATGTGCCGCAGCATCATCTCCGCGGAAAGGATCTCCGAGCCCGGGTTGACGTAGTCCTTGCCCGCGTACTTGGGGGCCGTGCCGTGAGTCGCTTCGAACATGGCGACCGAGTCGCTCATGTTGGCGCCCGGGGCGATGCCGATGCCGCCGACCTGCGCCGCCAGTGCGTCGGAGACGTAGTCGCCGTTCAGGTTGAGGGTGGCGATCACCGAGTACTCGGCCGGTCGGAGCAGGATCTGCTGCAGGAAGGCGTCGGCGATGGAGTCCTTGACGATGATTTCCTTGCCGGTCTTCGGGTTCCTGAACTTGCACCACGGACCGCCGTCGACCAGCTCGGCGCCGAACTCGCGCTGCGCCAGCGCGTAGCCCCAGTCGCGGAAGCCCCCTTCGGTGAATTTCATGATGTTGCCCTTGTGCACCAGGGTCACGGAGGGCTTGTCGTGGTCGATGGCGTACTGGAGCGCCTTGCGCACCAGGCGCTCCGTGCCCTCCCGCGAGACCGGCTTGACGCCGATGCCCGAGGTATCGGGGAAGCGGATCTTCCTGACACCGAAATCCTCCTGCAGGATCTTGATCAGGCGCTTGGCTTTCTCGCTCTCGGCCTCGAACTCGATGCCGGCGTAGATGTCTTCCGAGTTCTCCCGGAAGATGACCATGTTCGTCTTTTCCGGCGCCTTCACCGGCGATGGAACGCCCTGGAAGTACTGGATCGGGCGCAGGCAGACGTAGAGATCGAGCTCCTGGCGCAGCGCCACGTTGAGCGACCGGATGCCGCCGCCGACCGGCGTGGTCAGGGGGCCCTTGATGGAAACCACGTAATCGCGCAGCACCTCGAGCGTCTCGGGCGGGAGCCAGACGTCCGGTCCGTAGACACGGGTCGACTTCTCGCCGGCGTAGATCTCCATCCAGTGGATCTTCTTCTTGCCGCCGTAGGCCTTCGCGACCGCCGCGTCGACGACCTTGATCATGACCGGCGTGATGTCAACCCCGGTGCCGTCGCCCTCGATATAGGGAATGATCGGCTCGTCGGGCACCGAAAGCGAGAAGTCGGGATTGACCTTGATCTTCTGCCCGCCTGCGGGCACCTTGATGTGCTGATACATGAAAATGGCGCTCCGCTTGCGCGGCCGTGTTGGGTGCAGCCGGAAATTCTAAGTCGGAAGAATGAGCATGAATCGGAGATTCGGTCGCTGGGCCGTGGCTCTCGCAGTGCTGCTGCTCGGCGCGGCCGCACAGGCCGCCGACGGGCCGCAGAAGCTGACGGCGATCCGCCTGCAGGCTGGCATCCACAACATCTCGGCCGAGCTGGCGCTGACCCCTGAGCAGCGCGAGATCGGCCTCATGAAGCGGACGGCCATGGGCGCCAACGAAGGCATGCTCTTCGTCTTCGATCGGCCGGCGCAGCAGTGCTTCTGGATGAAGAACACGCTGATTCCGCTCTCGATCGCCTTTCTCGCCGACGACGGCAGCATCGTCAACATCGACAGCATGAAGCCGCAGACGCTCGACCCGCACTGCTCCGAAAAGCCCGTGCGCTACGTCCTCGAGATGAACGAGGGCTGGTTCGCGAAGCGGGGCATCAAGCCCGGCAGCAAGGTGCGCGGCCAGCCGTTCTCGAACTAGCGGGCTTCAGGCGAAGTTCTTCGCCGCGAAGTCCCAGTTGGCCAGCGAGCTGAGGAAGGTCTCGGCCCACTTCGGCCGCTGATTGCGGTAGTCGATGTAGTAGGCGTGCTCCCAGACGTCGAGCGTGAGCAGCGGCTTGTCGCCGGTCGTGAGCGGCGTTCCCGCGGCGCCCATGTTGACGATGTCGACGCTGCCGTCCGACTTCTTGACCAGCCAGGTCCAGCCGGAGCCGAAGTTGCCGACCGCGCTCTTCGCGAAGGCTTCCTTGAACGAAGCGTACGCGTCCCACTTGCTCTTGATGGCGTCGGCCAGGGGCCCCGTCGGCTCGCCGCCGCCGCCCGGCTTCATGCAGCTCCAGAAGAACGTGTGGTTCCAGGTCTGCGCGGCGTTGTTGTAGATCGCCCCCGAGGACTTCCGGACGATCTCCTCCAGAGGCATCGACTCGTACTCCGTGCCTTTCTGGAGGTTGTTCAGGTTGTCGATGTAGGCCTTGTGGTGCTTGCCGTGGTGGTACTCGAGCGTCTCCTTGCTGACGTGCGGCTGGAGCGCGTCGATGGGGTACGGAAGCGGCGGCAGGGTGTGTTCCATGGCGTTCCTCGGGGGGCAATTGTTCTGGGACGGGATTGTAGGCAGCTTGTCTTTCCTGCGAGGGTCACGGCGTCTTCGTGCCCGCCTCGACCTCGACGACGTCGAGCGCGGCCCGGCCGTCCCGCAGCCGGGCCTGGATACGGTCGCCGGCGCCGAGATCGACGACCGACGTGACCGGCTTGCCGCCAGCGCTCTCCAGCCGCACGTAACCCCGCGCCAGCACCCGGTCGGGATCGAGGGCGCGCAGGCGCGCGAGGGCCACCTCGAGGCGGGCGGCCTGCCGCGCCTGGGCGAGGCGAACGGCATGGCGCAACCGGTGGCCTGCGGAGCGGCAGCGGGTCGTCGCCGCGTCGAGGGCGCGCAAAGGCGCCGCCACCAGGCGCTGCTCGAGCAGGTCGAGGGCATGGGCCCGCCGCCGCACGGCATCGCTGGGACGGGCGAGGCGCATGGCGGCGCGGTCGATGCGCTGGGCACGCGTCTCGAGAGCGGCCGTGACACGGCGCTGCAACGCGGCCGCCAGCGCGCCGAGCGCCTGCCGGTGCGGCGCAGTGGCCGGCGCGGCGAGCTCGGCGGCGGCGGTGGGCGTCGGCGCCCGCAGATCGGCGGCCATGTCGGCGAGCGTCACGTCGGTCTCGTGACCGACGCCGCTGATCACCGGCATGGATGCGGCGCGGATGGCGCGGACGACCCGCTCGTCGTTGAACGCCCAGAGGTCCTCGAGCGAGCCGCCGCCGCGGCAGACGATCAGCACGTCGACCTCGCGACGCTCTCCTGCCGCGGCGATGGCCTGGCACAGCGCGGCGGGGGCCTCGACGCCCTGTACCGCGCTGGGGTAGACGACGACGCCGACGTGCGGCGAGCGGCGAGCCAGCGTCGTGACGACGTCATGGAGGGCGGCGCCCTGCAGCGACGTGACGACGCCGATCTGCCTCGGGAAGGCCGGCAGCGGCCGCTTGAACGCCGGATCGAACAGTCCCTCGGCATCCAGCTTCGCGCGCAGGCGCAGGAAGCGCTCGTAGAGGACGCCCGCCCCACTGGGCTGCATGGCCTCGACAACGAACTGCAGCTCGCCGCGGGGCTCGTACACGGCCAGGCGGCCGCGCAGCTCGACGGCCTGCCCGTCGACCGGCCTGAAATCCAGCAGCGACGCAGCTCGCCTGAACATGGCGCAGCGCAGGCTGACGCCGCCGGCGGGGTCCTTCAGGTTGAAGTAGCAGTGGCCGCTGGCAGCGCGGGAAAAGCCCGAGATCTCGCCTCCGACCGTGCAGGCCGAGAACTCCGTCTCGACCAGCGAGGCGACCGCGCCGATCAGGTCGGCGACGCGCCAGACGCGGCCCGGCGAGCGAGCGGGCCGGGAGAGCCGTGCGGGGGCGGGAGGATCCTCGGACGGCTCGTCCGTGAACAGGTCAGCCAAGCGGTTCGGGCTCGAAGGCGAGTGCAGCGCGACACCTGTCACACAGAGCGCGCTGCCTTCTTCGAGATGGCAGGAGGCCGCGCCATAATCCGGCCCCGACGGCGACGACGCCGGCCATCGCACTGCTCCGAAGGGCCATATTGCTTTCGATCATACAAGCCGCTGGTTGGCCCATCTGGCCCCTCGTCATCTGCTCGATCGCAGCCCTCGCACTGACGATCGAACGCTTCTCCAGCCTGCGCGTCGCGCGAGTCGCGCCGCCGCGGCTGCTGGACGAGGTGATCTCGGTGACGCGGGCCCATCTGCCGGCACCCGACGTCGTCAACAAGCTGGCCGACAACTCCGTGCTCGGCACCGTGCTCGCCACCGGCTTGCGGGCGGTGATCGCCGAGCCGCGCATCACCGAGAACGGGCTGCGCCTGGCGTTCGAGTCCGCCGGCCGGGCCGCGGTGCACCGCCTGGAGCGCTACCTGAATGCGCTGGGCACGATCGCCTCCGCCGCGCCGCTGCTCGGCCTGATGGGCACGGTGATCGGGATGATCGAGATCTTCGGCTCGCAGTCGCCGGTCGGCGGCAACAACCCGGCCATGCTCGCGCACGGCATCTCCGTCGCTCTCTACAACACCGCTTTCGGTCTCATCATCGCCATCCCGGCGCTGATGTTCTACCGCTACTTCCGCGGCCGCGTCGACGGCTACACGCTCGATCTGGAGCAGGCCTCGGACCGGCTCGTGCCGCACCTGATGCGCTTCGCCCTGCCGCGCGGATAGGCGCGCCCCCATGGCACTGAACTTCCGGCGCCCGCGCCCGGACGAGCCGGAGATCAACCTGATCCCGTTCATCGACGTGCTGCTCGTCGTGCTCATCTTCCTGATGCTGACGACGACGTACTCCAAGTTCACGGAGCTGCAGGTGAGCCTGCCGGTTGCCGACGCGGACCTCGCCCGCGACCGGCCGCAGGAGATCGTCGTGGCCATCGCCTCCGACGGCCGCTATGCCATCGATCGCAAGCCCGTCGAGGGCCGCAGCGTCGATGTCCTGACGACCGAGCTCGCCGCCGTCGCCGCCGGGTCGAAGGACATGATCGTGATCATCTCGGCGGATGCGACGGCTGCGCACCAGAGCGTCATCAACGTCATGGATGCGGCGCGACGCGCCGGCCTCGCTAGGCTGACCTTCGCCACGCAGTCGTCGGGCGGCGCGCCGCGCTGAAGCGTGAGCACGGCGCCCGCGCCGGCTCGTCGCGCGGAGCGGCTCGGCTCGCTGCTGCAGCGGGCATGGGCCGGGCGGGGTCGGCTGAGCACCTTCCTGCTGCCGCTGTCGTGGCTGTTCCGACTGGTCACGGACGTCCGTCGCGCGCTCTACGCACGCGGCTGGCTGGCGTCGGCCCGGCTGCCGGTGCCGGTGCTCGTGGTCGGCAACCTGATCGTCGGGGGCGCGGGCAAGACCCCGACCGTGATCGCCGTCGTGCACCTGCTGCGCGCGCGCGGCTACGTCCCGGGCATCGTGTCGCGGGGCTACGGCGGCCGACTGGAGGGCGTCCGCGACGTGGAGCCCGGTGACGCCGCCATGCAGGTGGGCGACGAGCCCTTGTTGCTCCGGCGCCGGACGGGCGCGCCGGTGGTGGTCGCACGTGATCGCGTCGCCGCGGGCCGAGCCCTGCTCCGGTCGCACCCGGAAGTCGACGTCGTCGTCGGCGACGACGGCCTGCAGCACCTCGCGCTGCAACGCGACGCCGAGGTGATCGTCTTCGACGAGCGCGGCGCCGGCAATGGTCGCCTGCTGCCCGCCGGACCGCTGCGCGAGCCCGTGCCCCGCCGGCTCGGCGAGCGGCAGGTCGCCCTCTACAACGCCCCCGCCGCGAGCACGTCGCTGCCGGGCCACTTGGCGCGACGCCGACTCGCTGGCGCCGTGGCGCTCCAGGACTGGTGGCGCGGCGAGCCGCCTGCCCTCGCCGTGCTGTCGTCGCTGCGGGGACGAAAGGTGCTGGCCGTCGCCGGCCTGGCGCGTCCGGCGCGCTTCTTCGCCATGCTGCGCGAGCACGGCATCGATGCCGATGAGCGAGCGCTCGACGATCACCACGACTTCGCCAGCCTGCCCTGGCCGCCGGGAACGGGCGACGTGATCCTGACCGAGAAGGACGCCGTCAAGCTGCCGCCCTCGCGCCGCATCGAGGCGCGGATCTGGGTCGCGGCGCTAGACTTCGAGCCCGAGCCGGGCTTCGCTAGCGCCCTGCTCTCGCTCCTGCCACCGCCCCGAACCGCGTCCCTACCCCACGATCCACCGGCGAGCCTGTCGCATGGAAACCCGCCTGCTTGACCTGCTCGTCTGTCCGCTCTGCAAGGGGCCGCTGCAGCATTGGCGCCCGCCTCAGCACGCACGCCAGGAGCTCGTCTGCCATGCGGACGGGCTCGCCTTTCCGGTACGCGACGGCATCCCGGTATTGCTCGAAGGCGAGGCACGCGCGCTCGCGCACGAGACGGGCCCCGGCAGCGCGGTGCCCGGACCGACTTGACCGCTGCGTTCCACGTGATCGTCCCGGCGCGGCTGGCGTCGACGCGCTTGCCGAGAAAGCCGCTGGCCGAGATCGGCGGCGTGCCGATGATCGTTCGCGTTGCGCGTCGCGCGGCGCAGTCGAGCGCCGCGTCGGTCGTCGTCGCTGCCGACCATGCCGAGATCGTCGCCGCCTGCACGGCGCACGGCGTCGAGGCCCTGCTCACCGGCGAGCACGACAGCGGCAGCGATCGTCTCGCCGAGGCCTGCGAGCTGCTGGGCCTGCAGGACGAGCAGATCGTCGTCAATGTGCAGGGCGACGAGCCGATGCTGCCGCCGGCGCTCGTCGACGCGGTGGCCGCCCTGCTCGCCCGGAGCGCCGACTGCGTCATGAGCACGGCAGCGAACGCCATCGAGGAGACCGCGGACTTCGCCAACCCGAACATCGTCAAGGTGGTGCTCGACGCTGCGGCGCGCGCACTCTACTTCTCGCGCGCACCGATCCCGTGGCCGCGGGATGCGCGCGCCGCAGGCGACGCCGCACTGGGATCGGCCCGGCCGCTTCGCCACGTCGGCCTCTATGCCTACCGGGCCCGCTTCCTGGGTCGATTCCCCTTGCTGGCGCGCAGCCCGCTCGAAGAGATCGAGCGGCTCGAGCAGCTGCGTGTCCTCTGGCACGGCGAGCGCATCGCCGTGCACGTCGGCGACGAAGACAGCGGCGTCGGCATCGACACGCCCGAGGACCTGGCGCGGGTGCGTGCCTTGTACGAAGCTCGAGGCGGTGCGGGTTTTGCCTGAGCGTCGCCCGCCGGCGGGTGCTTGCACCCCCGCCTATTATTCCGGCTCGCCCGCCCGCTTCACGGACCTCCCGACCCCATGAGACTGATCCTGCTAGGAGCCCCGGGAGCGGGCAAGGGAACCCAGGCCGCGTTCCTCTGCCAGCGCTTCGGCATCCCGCAGATCTCCACGGGCGACATGCTGCGCAGCGCAGTCAAGGCAGGAACCCCGCTCGGCCTCGCGGCGAAGAAGGTGATGGACGCCGGAGCCCTGGTCAGCGACGACATCATCATCGGCCTGGTCGCCGAGCGCATCGCCCAGCCCGATTGCGCCAGCGGCTTTCTCTTCGACGGCTTCCCCCGCACCATCGTCCAGGCCGACGCGCTGCGCAACGCCGGCATCAAGCTCGACTACGTGCTCGAGATCGACGTCCCCGACGCCGCCATCGTCGAGCGGATGAGCGGGCGCCGCGTCCACATCGCGTCGGGCCGCAGCTACCACCTTCGCTTCAACCCGCCGAAGGTCGACAATCTCGACGACGTCACGGGCGAGCCGCTCATCCAGCGCGTCGACGATCTCGAGGAGACCGTGCTGAAGCGGCTCGCGGTGTATGCGGCGCAGACGCGGCCGCTCGTGGAGTACTACAAGCGCTGGGCCGAGTCGGGTGATCCGGAGGCTCCGGCGTATCGGCAGATCAGCGGCACCGGCAGCGTCGAGGAGATCACGGCGCGGGCGCTCGCGGCGCTGGACTGATCTCGTCCGCCCGACTTCAGGAGGCTCTCAGTGGACATCGCAGGCAAGGTCTTTCTCGTCACCGGCGGCGCTTCCGGGCTCGGCGAAGGCACGGCGCGCATGCTCGCCCACCATGGCGGCAAGGTGGTCGTAGCCGACGTGCAGGCCGAGCGCGGCGAAGCCGTCGCCGCGGAGATCGGCGGGCGCTTCGTGCGCTGCGACGTCAGCCAGGAGGCCGACGGACAGCGCGCCGTCGCCGAGGCCACCGGGCTCGGCAAGCTCGTGGGCCTCGTGAACTGCGCCGGGATCGGCCCGGCCGCAAAGACCGTCGGCAAGGACGGCGCGCACCCGCTGGCGCTGTTCGCCAAGGTGATCAACGTCAACCTCGTCGGCAGCTTCAACATGATCCGGCTGGCGGCCGAGGCCATGAGCCGCAACGATCCGGAGCCGACCGGCGAGCGCGGCGTGCTGATCTCGACGGCCAGCGTCGCCGCGTACGACGGACAAATCGGCCAGGCCGCCTACTCGGCGTCGAAGGGCGGGATCGTCGGCATGACCTTGCCGATCGCCCGCGACCTGGCCCGCAACGGCATCCGCAACATGACGATCGCGCCGGGAATCTTCGGCACGCCGATGCTCTTCACGATGCCGGCCGAGGTGCAGCAGGCGCTGGCCGCCAGCGTGCCCTTTCCGAGCCGGCTCGGCACGCCGGCCGACTACGCCAAGCTCGTGCACCAGATCGTCACCAACGACATGCTGAACGGCGAGGTCATCCGCCTCGACGGCGCGATCCGGCTGGCGCCGAAGTAGTAGCGGCTGACGCCCGCTCGTCGCTCAGGCGCTGCGCCGCGCGTACAGCGCCCACAGGCGGGCCAGGTCGGCGGTGCCGTCGGTGCCCTGCACCGTCTTGAAGGTCGCCTGGGCCCGCGCCTTGTCTCCGGCGACGAGCTGGCCGATGCCGAGGTGCAGCTTCGCATCCTCCAGGCGCTTGAGGCCGCCCTTGGCGATGCCCTGCTGGATCAGCTGCACGCCCTTGGCCGCCTGCCCGGCGTAGAGGTAGTTCATGCCGAGCGAGACGAGCGGGTCGCCCGTCTTCGCTGCCATGGCCTGCTTCTCCTCTTCCGCCACCGCGACCTTGCTTTCCGCGAGACGCTTCTCCACCAGATCTCGCAGGCGCTTGTGGCGGTCGGCCTGCGGCCCGGTGCCGAGGACGCCGGCGGCGAAGCCCTTGTCGACGACGTACTTGCTCTCGCTCGGAAGGTCGGCCTGGAGGGCGAGCTGGGCCATCTCCATGTAGTCGGCGGGTGCGCTCATGCTGCCGGTCGCCAGGGACAGCCGGTAGGCGTCGAGGGAGAGGCGATCGGAGAAGCCGGGCTTGCGCTGCATGCGGCTCAGCAGGTCGACCCAGTACTCCTTCTTCGGGTAGTACGTGACCAGCTTCTCCATCGCGAAGACGTAGGCGTTGTTGTCGCCCTGCTTCACGGCGGCGTTTAGGAGCAGCTTCAGGCGATCCTCGGCCGGCGCGTTGCCGGCGCGCTCGGCCGCCTGCACCTCGGCCGTCAGTTCCCTGGCCGCGCCGGCGAAGTCGCCGCTGAGGTACTGGCTCTGGATGAGCATGGTGCGGATGGCGCCGCTCGTGCCGCCTTCGCGGAAGTAGCGCTGGCCCCACTGCATGGCCTTGGCGTACTGCTGCTGGCGGTAGTAGCCGCCGGCGATGGACTCGATCATGCGCAGCTTGTCGGCGGCAGGGACCCGATTCGAGCCGCTGATCGCCTCGAACGAGCGCGCGGCGGTGTCCGCATCGCCTGCGCCGGAGGCCGCGGCCAGACGCATGCGCTCGATCAGGAAGGTCTCGTTGGCGTTGCGGGCGCCGGCCGCTTCCGCCTCGCGCACCTTGGCGAGCGCCTCCTTGAAGCGGCCGCCCTTGATCATCTCCTGCGCTGCCTGCAGCGGCCTGCCGACCTCCGGCCGCAGGGCTTCCTGCGCAGCGGCCGGCGCGCTGCCGACGAGAGCCGCCGCCAACGCCGCCGCCCAGGCGAGGCGGGCCGGGTTCCGGCTACTTGACGTACTGTTCATTGCCGATCATCCCGAGCTTGGTCACGCCGAGACGCTGCGCCGAAGCGAGCACGACGGCGACCGACTTGTATTCCACGAGCTTGTTCGGCCGGATGTGGACCTCGGGCTGGTCGGGCTGCGCTGCCACCTGCGAGAGCCGCGACTCGAGCTGGTTGCGGTCGGGCACCATCTCGCCGTTCCACAGCACCGTGCCGTCGAAGTCGATGTCGATGGTGACGACGGCCGGCTCCTGGGCCGGCGGCGGCGGCGTGCCGACGGGCATGTTGAGGTTCACCGAGTGCAACTGCACCGGGATGGTGATGATCAGCATGATGATCAGCACGAGCATGACGTCGATCAGCGGCGTGGTGTTGATGTCCATCATCACCTCGGGTTCGCCGCCGCTGCCGGAGCCTACGTTCATCGACATGGTGTGCCTCAGCCTTTCGGTGGCGGTTCGGTGACGAAGCGGACCTTCTGGATCGACGCCCGCTGACACTGGAAGAGCACGCGTCCGATCGATTCATAGCGCGCCTGCCCATCGCCGCGGATGTGCACCTCGGGCTGCGGCTCCATCGTCGCGATCTTGCTCAGCCGCTGGAACAGGGCATCGCTGTCGGCCATGAGCGTCTGGTTCCAGAAGATGTCGCCGTCCTTGTTGACCGAGACGTCGATGTTCTCCGGCCTGGTCTGCCGCGCGATGTTGGTTTCCTTCGGCAGGTTGACGGCGATCGTCTGGTTGACGACGGGAATGGTGATGAGGAAGATGATGAGCAGGACCAGCATCACGTCGACGAGCGGCGTGGTGTTGATCGTGGAGACGACCTCGTCCTCGTCGCCGTCCGCCGAGCCGACGTTCATGGCCATGAGCGTTCCTTGCCTGCGGCTCAGCGCGCCGCCGCCGGCGTGCTCATCCGCGCACCCATCAGCACGCCGTGCAGGTCGGCGCCGAAGCGGCGCACCGACTCCATCGTCACCTTGTTGCGGCGGACCAGCCAGTTGTAGCCCAGCACCGCGGGCACCGCTACGGCCAGGCCGATCGCCGTCATGATCAGCGCCTCGCCGACCGGGCCAGCCACCTTGTCGATCGAAGCCTGGCCGGCGATGCCGATGGCGGTCAGCGCGTGGTAGATGCCCCAGACGGTGCCGAACAGCCCGATGAAAGGCGCCGTCGAGCCGACCGTCGCCAGGAACGCCAACCCGTCCTGCAGGCGGCTCTGCACGTCCTCGAGGCTGCGCTGCACGCTCATCGAGACCCACGAGTTGCGGTCGATGTGCTCCGTCAGGGCGCCTTCATGGTGCTCGCTTGCGGCGATCCCGGTGTCGGCGATGAACCGGAACGCACTGCCCGGCTTGAGCGACTCGGTTCCTTCGCGCAGCGTCTTCGACTTGAAGAAGGTCCGCTGGGCGCTCTTGGCCTCGGAGCTGAGCTTCAGGCTCTCGTACAGCTTGGTGATGAGGATGTACCAGCTGCCCATGCTCATCAGGACGAGGATGATCAGGGTCCCTCGCGACACGAGGTCGCCTTGCTCCCACAGGGCGCTCAGGCCGTAGGGGTTGTCGACGCTTTCCTTGGTCGTCGTCGGCGCCATGGGCGCCGGTGCGGCGATCGGCGCCGCAATCGCGGCCGGCGCGCTGGCATCCGCAGCGGCCGGCGCTGTCGTCGCGGCAGGCGCGGCGGGCGCCGGCGCCGTCTGCGCGATCGTCGGCACGGGTGCGAACGCGGCAGCGGCGATGGTGAGCACGGCCAGCAAGGTCGCGAACCGTGCGGGGGTCAGGGTGGAATGGCGCATGAAGGCTCTTTCTGTCGATGGAAGCGATGGAATCGGGAGCTGGAAGGGGATGCGGCCCTACTCGAGCTTGTAGCCGAAGGGCACCGTCACCACGACGTCGCGGCCCTGGCCGGCGCACTTGTACTGGCCGACGATGCGGATGCTGTTGCGGGCGAAGATGGGGTTGGACGCGCGGATCGCCTTGATGTCCTTGAGCTCGCCCGCGGCGGTGAGCGTGAACTGGATGGTCGCCTCGCCGCGCTCGATGCCCGCACGGATGGCTTCGCGCGGGAAGGCCACGTCGCCCATCACGGTCGAGTAGTTCGCGCAGACCACGCCCGCGCTGACCACCGCAGGAGGCGCCGGTGCCGGTGCGGGGGCCGGTGCCGGAGGCGCCGGCGCCACCGCCACGGGGGCGGGCGGCGCCGGCGGCGCGGGCGCGATGACGACAGGTGCCGGCGGCGGCGTCGGCGTCGTGGCGGTGATCGTCGGCGCCGGCGGCGGCGGCGTCTGCACCTGGATCTCGGGCGGCGGGATGAACGGGGGCGGCGGCGCCTCCAGCTTGGGCGGCGGTGGCACCACGACCTCCGGCGGCGGCGGCGGCTTCTTCACCTCCTCGATCACCTTGGTCTCGATCGGCGCCCGCACTACGTCCACGACCTTCTTGGCGAGCCCTGTCAGCAAGGCGTAGACGACCAGCGCGTGGAAGAGCAGCACGGCGCCGAAGCCGACCAATCGCCGACGCGGGTCGGCTCGCTGCTGGGCGAAATTCATGGACCGGGATCTCCAGACGTGACTTGCGCTGCGGGCGCACCGGGAGCGGTGGCTGCCCGGGGCTCGCAAGGTCGACGGCAGCCGATGAAGCTGACGTTGACAAACCTATGACATTTCGGCGATCGGCGATTCTAGTGGCCGGAAGCGAGACTTTTTTGGAGGGCGCGCACGCGTTCCGGGTGTGGGAAAGCACCTACCCGTTGCAGACGACAGCGCGCGCCGACCGTCGGCGCTTCAAGCCCTCTATTTGCCAATCGTCGTGGCGAGCAGCTTCTCGGCGCGCGTCCAGAAGTCGAGGTTGGTCTTGAGGAGCCACCAGCCATGACCTTCGACTGCGTACTCGATGTACTCCACCTTGTCGTTGTGCGGTCTGAGCGCGGAGTGGAGCTTCTGCCCGTGGTCGTAGGGCACGCGGACGTCGGCGCCGCCGTAGGCGAGCAGCAGGGGCGCCTTCAGTCGAGCGGCTTGCGCGATCGCAGATGTGGCCCGGAACTGCTCCTTGTCCTTGTCGCGATCGCCGATCAGCACGGTCATGCCCAGACGCGACTCGGCCGAGTTGCCCAGGTCGCTCCAGCCGACGCTGAACAGCAGGTCGATGTCGGTCACGCCGACCCAGCTGATGCCGCACTTGTAGACCTCCGGGTGCTTGATCAGCCCCATGACCGTCGCGTACCCGCCGTAGCTCGCGCCGGCGATGCAGACGCGGTCCTTGTCGACCATGCCGCGCTTGACGAGCTCCTGCACGCCGTCGGCCAGGTCGTCCTGCATTGCCAGGCCCCACTGGCGCCAGCCCGAGCGGAACAGCTTCCAGCCGTGCCCGAGGCTGCCCCGGAAGTCCGGCTCGAGGATGGCATAGCCGCGTGACGCCAGGAACTGCCGTTCGCGGTTCCATTCCCAGTCGATGCCCCGCACGTTGGGCCCGCCGTGCGCCAGCAGCACCAGAGGCAGGTTCTTCGCCTCGGCGCCGCGCGGCAGCGTCAGCAGCGCCGGGATGGTCAGGCCGTCGCGGGCGGCGTAGCGGATGACGTCGCTCCTGGCCTGCGTCTTCTCGTCGATCCACGGCATGGAGTTGCCGAGCAGGGACAGCTTCTTCGCCTTCGGCTCGTACAGGAAATAGCGCGGCGGGCTCGCATCCGAGTAGGACCGGACGAGGATGGGGCCATCGGCGACGCCACTCAGGCGGTTGACGCGCCCGGCGAGTGCCGCATCGACCGTTTCCTGGTGCGTCTTCCAGGCGGGATCCAGCCAATGTGAGCCTTCCTGATCGGCCTCGTAGCGGACGCCGATCAGCTTGCCCTCCTTGTCGAAGAGCAGGCCGCTGCTGACGTCGTAGTCCTTCACGGTGACGAACGGCTTCGGCTCCGGTGCGCCCTTCGCCCAGTCGAATCGGTAGATGGAGGCCGTGTCGTTGCCCTGGTACGCCGAGACGAAGAGCGCGCCCGCCTTGTCGAAGCGGACCGGCACCACGGCTGCGTTGTCGTAGACGCTGCCCTCGCCGACCTTGCGCCACGGAGTCGAAGCGTCGTCGCGGATGAAGGTCTGCTGCCGATCGCCCTGGCGGGTCACCGCCGCACGCGGCACGTCCTTCCAGTCGAGCGCCCAATCGACGACGTTGGTCAGACCGCCGGGCTCGACGAGCGCACGCTGGCCGGAACGGGAGTTGATGCGGAGCAATGTCGAGCGGAACGGCGACTCGGCGTACTGGACGGCGATGAAGTCATCGGGGTCGCCCGAGCGGGCGCGGGAATAGAACCAGGCACGTGCCGGCAGGCCGCGGTTGGGGCCGAGCCCTCCCATCTCCGACACCAGCCCCTCGCTCAGCGTCAGCAGCTTGCCGCCGTCGAGATCCGCCGCGTACCAGCCGTGCACCCTGTTGTCGGCCACACCGACGCGCGCGTCGCCGAGCCGAAACATCAAGCGCCGGTCGTTGAGCCAGTGAAACTCGACCACGTCGGCGCGGTCGTAGCCCGCGACGGAGGTGAGCTTGCGGCTGGCGACGTCCATCGACACCAGGTTCCAGCGCCCGTCGACCTCGCGGATGTAGGCCAGGTGGCTCGCCGACGGATTGAGCATCGCGCCGATGAACTGCGGCAGCTTGAAGAAGCTCTCCATCGGCACTTTCTGCGCCTGCGTCTGGGCAACGACAGGCGAGGCCCACAGCCCACACAGGATCGCTCCGGCCAGGGCGGCACGGGACAACAACTCACGCATCACACGCTCCGGATCAGTTCTTGAAACGACGAGGGCCCGGTCGCCCGGGCCCTCGCTTGCCTCCCGCTCGTTCAGAAGAACTTGTAGTTCGCCTGCACGAAGAAGAAGCGACCACGCGGGCTGTAGATCCACGGGAAGCCGAGCGAACCGTACTGGTTCTGCGTGCCTTCGTTGCTGTACGGCGGCATGCGGTCGAAGATGTTCTTCACGCCGCCCGTCAGCGTCAGGCCCTTGAAGCCGGTGTACTGGACCAGGCCGTCGACCTCGGTGTAGGAGCCGATGGTGCGGGCGGTTTCGTACTCCAGCTCGCCCTTCGGCTGGTCGGTGTCCTTCATGCTGGACGTCGTCCGCATGTTGAACGTCGTGCTCCAGGGACCCTTCTCGAAGTTGATGTTGAAGGTGTTGCGCCACTTGGGGTACAGGAACGTGCCGTTGTATTCGAGGAACGGACCGTTCGGCTCGAACTGCGAGTCGTTCTTGGTGTACAGGGTGGTCTTGTTCGACACCGTGATGCGACCCACGGGCGTGTCGGCAAAGCGCAGCCGCGCGTCGAGATCAACGCCGTTCACCTTCGTGGCAGCGACGTTCTGGTTGGTGAGGAACACCTGCGCCTCGCCCAGCGGGGAGATGCCGATGTCGCCGTTCGCGACCGCCGACTCGACCGACAGCGTGTTGATCTCGTCCTTCTTCTTGATCCACCAGAAGTCGACGCCCAGGCTCGCCTGAGGCACGGGCTCGAACACGAAGCCGAGGTTGTAGGTCTTGCCGATCTCCGGCTTGAGGTTCGGGTTCGAGCCGCTCACCTGCTGGTACGGGAAGTTGTCGCAGGTTCCGGAGAGCGTCGGGAACGCCGCACAGACCGGATGCGGATTGCCGTTCGCGTCGTTGCTGACCGACTCGGCACCCTGGTCCTGGCCGCCGTACAGCTGCTTCAGGCTGGGTGCCAGGAAGCTGCCGGCGTACGACCCGCGCACCAGGAAGGAGCTGAAGGGCTGGTACTTGACCGCGAACTTCGGGCTGGTCCGCGAAGTGTCAGGGTACTTGTCGTAGCGCACCGCCACCTGCGACTCGAAGTTCTTGAACGCCGGGATCGACAGCTCCGCGAAGACCGCATGGGAACTGCGCTTCGCGCTCACCGCGCCTTGCGCGATGCTCCCGAACACGTTGCCTGCCTGTTGCTGCGCATCGGGCTGGTCGCTCAGCGTTTCGCGCTGCGCTTGGAGGCCCACGGCGTAGGCCAGCGGCCCGCCGCCGAGCTCCATGATCTGCCCGCCCACCTTGCCGTTGGCGAACTTGACGACCGACTTGCCCTCGCGACGCGGCGTCAGACGCAGCGCGTCGATGGCTGCCGTGGGGTTGTTCGTGCTGGTCGGATCGATGGTGCCGGCGTCGATGGCCGCCACGAAGAGGTCCGTGGCCAGGTAGTTGCTGTCCTGGTTGGTCACCTTGCTCGTGCCCTGGCCGATCGCGATGTCCCAGTCGAGCTTGCCGACCGAGCCTTCGGCGCCGAGCACAGTATGCAGCAGCGTCGACTTGCGATCCGTCGTGCGTGGCCCCGGCTGCATGAAGCGAGCCCGGATGGTCTGCCCCGCCGAATTGACGAAGGCCCCGGGCGCCGGCTGAGCCAGGAAGAGGTCCTTCGATTCCGAATAGGTCACTTCCAGGAAACCCCGGCCGATGTTGCCGAGCTTCACGCTGCCGATGGCCATGCCGCTCCAGCGGTCCGCACCGTTGGTGCTCTCGAGGATGGTGCGGCTGAAGTCGAAGCGGCAGAGGCCGCCGACCAGCGGCAGGTCCTCGGGGGGGCACGGTGCGAGCTGCCCCGGTGCGCCCGGGCCGGCGACGATGTTGCCGGACGGGTGGAACGTGCTGCGGCCATCGACGCCGTTGCCGTTGTCGAAGCGCCTCCAGTCAGCCGAGCGGGTGATGTCGCGCTCGCTGCGCGGGATCGCGTCGCGCTTGAAGTAATCGAGCGCGCCGAGGACGTTGAAGCCCTGCGTGTCGTAGTCGCCGTAGCCGAAGACGATGCCGGCCGGCACTTCCTTGGCGTCGCGACGGCTGCTGATGCCATAGCCGATGCGCGCCTCGAGCCCGGTGAAGTTCTTGCGCGTGATGAAGTTGATGACGCCGGCGACCGCATCGGCGCCGTAGATCGCCGAGCCGCCGTCCTTCAGGATCTCGACCCGCTCGATCGCGCTCAGGGGGATGTTGTTGACGTCGACCGCTGCACCGGCACCGCTGCCGTCGTGCAGCGCGTTCACCGGCAGCCGCCGGCCATTCAGCAGGATCAGGAGGTTGCGCTCGGACAGGCCGCGGATCTGCAGGTTCGTGGTGCCGGAGCCCGACGGCGAGTTGCCGGTGAGTTCGCCCTGGTCGTCGATGTCCAGAGAGGAGATGTTCTTCACCAGCTCGGTGATCGTCGTCGCGCCGGTGCGCTCGATGTCCCTGCGGGTGTAGATCTCGACCGGGGCCGGGCCCTCCGCCTGGACCCGCTTGATCGCCGAACCCGTGATCTCCACCCGTTCGAGAGACTGCTGCGCGTGCGCCGGGAGCGAGCCGATGGCGAGCGAGCCGCCGAAGGCGACGATCAGGCCTGTGCAGACCTTGGTTTTTCTGTGCATGCAATCCCCCTCAGGTGATGAAAATTGATCGAATAGACCAAGTCTCGATGCAAGCCTCGTACCAATTTGTAATCAGGCCGTGGCCAGTCTGCGAGACGAGTGACCAAATTGTCATTGAACGCTTTTCGCGCCCTTTCTAGGGTATTCCTTATGCGTTGCCGCAGTCCCGTTTCGCGGCGGTCGCAGCGCCTCTGAAGAACAGGTGCACCCACGCGCCACCACCGAGGGAGCGAGGCAGATCGCCGTCGTCGCACTCGCCTCGAACTCACCTCGGAATCGACGCGACGAGTGGACCGACGGCGCAGAGACCCGTTGGCGCAGCGCAACAGCTTCTGACGTCTTCGGGGTGCCGTTGCCCGCGTGCTAGACGCACGGCGACACAGGGCTCAGGGGCGCAGATCGATCCGCGGCACCGCGGCCAGCAGCGCCTTCGTGCTCTCCGACCGCGGCGAGAGCAGCACCTGTTGCGCCGGCCCGATCTCCTCGATCCGCCCGCGCTGCATGACGGCGACGTCGTCCGCGATGTACTCGACGACTCCGATGTTGTGGGTGATGAACAGGAACGACACCTCGAGCTCCCGCTGCAGCTCGCGCAGCAGGTTGAGGATCTGCGCCTGCACCGAGACGTCGAGCGCCGACGTGGGCTCGTCGCAGACGATGAGCTTCGGTCGCACCGCCAGGGCCCGCGCGATCGCGATGCGCTGGCGCTGGCCGCCGGAGAACTCGTGCGGATAGCGGTCGAGCGAGTCGCGACGCAGCCCGACGCGCTCGGTGAGCTCCTCGAGGGCCAGGCGGCGAGCGTCGGGGACGATCTCCGGCCGAAGCGATCGCATGCCCTCCTCGAGGATGGCAAGGACGCGCATGCGCGGATCCAGGGACGCGAACGGATCCTGGAAGATGATCTGGATGTCGCGCCGTGCCGCCCGCAGCGCGTCGCCTTCGAGGGTGAAGAGATCCCGACCCTCGAGGCGGGCGCTGCCCTCGATGACCGCCGTGCGGCGTAGGAGCTGGACGATGGCCTTTCCGGTGGTGGTCTTGCCGCAGCCCGACTCGCCGACGAGCGCCAGCGTCTTGCCACGGGCCACATCGAAGGACACGCCGTCGACGGCGCTGAAGGTGCCCGCGGTGCCCTGGAGGAAGCCGCGCCGCAGCGGAAAGCGCACGGCCAGGTTCTCGACCTCGAGGAGGACCGGGCGGTCGTCGGCCGCCTCCGGCAGCCCCACGGCGCTCCGTGCCGCGACCGCGACCGCACCGTGCGCCGGCGACGTGTCGCCCGGACCCTGGTCGGGCGGGAGGCCCGTTGCCGGCGCGAGCTCCGTGTAGAGCAGGCAGCGCACGCTGCGGGTCGGGTCGAGCGGAGCGAGTGCCGGGGGCGTGTTCGGGCAGGCATCGAAGGCCCGGTCGCAGCGGGGCGTGAACCGGCAGCCCTCGAACTTCAGCCAGAGCGGCGGCACCGAGCCGCGGATCGCCGCCAGCGACTCGCCGCGCCGGGCCGCATCCGGCACTGCCTGCAGAAGAAGCCGGGCATAGGGGTGCTTCGGTGCGGCGAAGAAGTCGCTCGCCTCGGCGACCTCGATGATCTGCCCGGCGTACATGAGCGCGACGCGGTCGGCCATGTTCGAGACCACCGCCAGGTCGTGGGTGATGAGCATGAGTCCCATGCCCTGCTCCCGCTGCAGCTCCTTCAGCAGGGCGAGGATCTGCCCCTGGATCGTCACGTCGAGCGCGGTGGTCGGCTCGTCGGCGATCAGGAAGTCGGGCTCCGACGCCAGCGTCATGGCGATCATGACGCGCTGCTTCTGCCCGCCCGAGAGGCGGAACGGGTATTCGTCGATGCGCCGCTCCGGTTCGGGGAGCCCGACACGGCCCAGCCACTCGATGGCCTTCGCGCGCGCCGCGTCGCCGCGCAGGGCGGTGTGCGTCTCGATGGCCTCGACGAGCTGCGTGCCGACCCGCAGCACCGGGTTGAGGCTCGTGCCCGGCTCCTGGAAGATCATGCCGAGGCGGCCGCCGCGCACGGTGCGCATGCCTGACTCCGGCAGGCGAAGCAGGTCCTGGCCGTCGAGCTCCACCCGGCCGGCGACGATGCGGCCGTTTTCCGGCAGCAGCCGCATCAGTGCCAGGGCGGTCATGCTCTTGCCGCAGCCCGATTCACCGACCAGGGCGAAGGTCTCGCCCCGCTCGACCGCCAGGCTGAGGCCGTCGAGCGCCTTGACGATGCCGGCGTCCGCGTCGAGCGCGACCTCCAGATCGTCGGCCTCGAGCGTCGTCGTGCGGCTCATCCCCGGCGCGCGCATCAGCTCATGGCGGCGCGCCTGAAGCGCGGCCGGAAGCTGCGGGCCCGGGGGTCGAAGGCGTCGCGCACGCCGTCGGCGAACAGGTTGGCGGCGAGGACCAGGGCCACCATGAAGGCGAAGGCCGAGACGAAGCTCCACCAGACCACCGGGTCGCCGCTCATCTGGCTGCGCGCCAGGTTGATCATCCCGCCGAAGCTGTTCATGGACGGATCGACGCCGACGCCCACGTAGGTGAGCACCGCCTCGTACAGGATCAGCTCCGAGAAGCTCAGCACGGTGGTGATGAGGACCAGGTGCATGACGTTCGGAACGATGTGCCGCGCCATGATCCGAGCGTGCGAGACCCCGAAGGCATCGGCGGCCTGCACGAACTCGAGCTCGCGCAGCTTCATCGTCTCGCCCCGGATCAGCCGGCAGAGCGTCGCCCAGCCCGTGAGGCCGAGGATCACGCAGAGCAGGAAGATCTTCAGGTCGGAACGCTCCGACCCGGTCTCGAACAGCTCGGCGTTCTTGTCCAGGTAGACCTGGACCATGAGGACGCAGGCGGCGATCAGCAGCACGTTCGGGACCGAGCTCAGGGTGGTGTAGAGGTACTGGATCACCTCGTCGACCCAGCCCTTGAAGTAGCCCGCCAGGACGCCGAGCACGATGGCGAACGGCAGCGTGGCGATGGTGGCGATGGTGCCGATCACGAACGCGGTGCGGACGCTCTTCAGCAGCTGGTACAGGACGTCGTTGCCCGTCCGGTCGGTGCCGAACACGTGATAGCCCTGGGCGAGCACGACGAGCGGACCGGCGAGCACGCAGATGCCGCCGAAGGTGAGCAGCGCCGCACGCAGCGGCAGCGTCGAGCGGTCGGCGGCGATGTCGCGCAGCGCCGCGCCCCAGCCGCCGTGCTCGCGGCGCATGGCCAGGCCGACCAGGAGGAAGGCCGCGACGAGCACCACCAGGCCGGCGCCAACGCCGAGCGCCACCCGCCGGGCGATGTCGCCGCGCCACTGCCGTTCGGGATCGGCGAGGTGCGCGCCTCCGTACTGCAGGCGCGGGAAGTCGCGCACCGCCTGACCGTCGCGCACCATCGGCACCTTGCTGAAGCCGAGCCAGTCGAGCGGCCGCGAATAGCCCGTCTCGCGGGTGGCGATCTGCTTTGCCAGGAGGACGTCGAGGATCGACTCCGTCACGGGTGAATAGCTCTGCGCCGCGCCGGCTGCGCTGCCCACAGCGTTCGGCAGGGCGCGCCGGAAATGGACGCTGTCGAGCGCGGTGATCAGGGCGAAGACGAGAAGGACGATCGATGCGCCGAGCGCCGCCGGGTCGCGGGCCACCTTGATCCAGTTCGCGCGCAGGTTCTTGTGGGTGCGGACGCGCCACGCGTACAGCGCCAGCAGGGCCAGCATCGCGTAGAGGACGACGTCGGTCCAGAGGAAGACGAGCTTGGGCATCGGTGCTCGCTCAGGCCAGGCGCACGCGCGGATCGACCCAGGTGTAGGCCAGGTCGATGGCGATGTAGCTCACGATGTACAGCAGCGCGCCGAGGAAGACCATGGAGCGGACGATGGCGAAGTCCTGCCCGCCGATGGCCTCGATCACGAAGGCGCCGAGGCCCGGGATGCCGAAGAAGCTCTCGAAGACGAGGCTGCCCAGGAACACGTAGGGCAGGTAGGAGCCGGCGCTGGTGATGATCGGGATGAGGGCGTTCTTCAGCACGTGGCGGAAGAGGATGAGCGACTCGGGCAGCCCTTTGGCGCGCGCCGTCCGGACGTAGTCCTTGCCGATCTCCTCGAGGAACATGGCGCGGTACAGGCGCGCTTCCGAGCCGAGCCTGGACAGCAGCGAGAGGAAGATCGGCAGGATCAGGAACTTGACCGCGTCGAGCCCGCCCGCGTAGCCGGAGATTGGCACCAGGTGCAGCAGCCGGGAGAAGAAGAACTGCCCGACGATGATGTAGAAGAGGCTCGAGATCGACAGCAGCAGCACGCACAGCACGACGCCCCACACGTCGATCCGCGTGTTCCGGAAGAACACCAGGAGCAGCGCGAACGCCGTGCTGGCGATGACCTGCAGGACGAAAAGCGGCACGGCGAGCTGCAGGCTCACCCACATCCGGGTCCGGATCTCGTGACCGATGTCGACGCTGCGGGCCGAGTCGGAGCGGCCGAAGTCGAGGGCGAAGAGCGAGATCGAGCGTTCCCAGAGCACCGTCTCGGTCAGCTTGTCGCCCCCCCTCGCCGCCGGGTTCCAGTACAGCGGCTTGTCGTAGCCGCGCTCGCTCTTCCACTTGTCGATCTGCTCCTGCGTCACCCGCTTGCCGCCGATGTTCAGGCGCGCCATGTCGTCCGGCGTGTTGACGTTGAAGAAGAGGAAGAAGGTGAAGAGATTGACCCCGATCAGGATCAGCACGCCGTAGGCGACGCGGCGGACGAAGTAGTTCAGCACGGGGCGCGCATCAGCCGGCCGCACGCGGCGCCAACGGCTGCGGCGACGCGGGGCCGGCCAGCGGAGCCGCCGTCGCCCGCTGCCGCTTCTGGTAGCTGCGCCGCGCCGCCACGATGGCGGCGAGGACGAGCGCCAGGAGAAGCGCCACCGGCCACCAGGTCGGCCGGTTCCACTCCGCCTGCTTGGCGACGCGCAACTGCGGATCGACCCGGTAGTACTTCGCCATGTCGCGGATCAGGATGCTGGGCTTGCCGTTGTAGACCCACTGCTGGAACGCCAGCCCGCCCCAGGGGAAGTAGCCGAAGGACCAGGGTGCGTCGGCCTGCACCATGGCCACCATCTTGTCGATCACCTCCTGCTTGCGCGGCCCGTCGTCGAGCGCCTGCAGCTCGCGGTAGAGCTTGTCGTACTCGGGGTTCTCGTAGTTCGAGACGTTCTCGCCCTGGGACTTGGACTTCGCGTTGGGGCCGTAGAGAAGGAAGAGGAAGTTCTCGGCGTCGGGGTAGTCCGCCAGCCAGCCGGCCCAGTAGATCTGGTGCTTGCCCTTCAGGGTCTTGTCCTGCCACTGGTTGAAGTCGGTCGCCCGCACCTCGAGCTGGATGCCGAGCTTGCCGAACTGGCGGACCATCCAGTCGTTCTCGACCTTCGCCTCGGGCGTGACCGCGCGCTGGAAGTCGTAGTTCAGCACCAGCGGGCGGCCGCTTGCGGCATCCCGCCCGTCCGGGTAGCCGGCCTCGGCGAGCAGCTTCTTCGCCTCGTCGATCGAGCGGCGGACCACCTTGCCGTCCTGAAGGCGGTGCGTCACGGGGTTGTGGAAGCTGCCCTGCCCCTCGCGCGATCCGAACAGGCCGGGCGGCACCGGGCCGTGCGCCGCCACGCCGCCCTTGCTCAGGAAGATGCGTCCGTAGCCTTCCTCCCAGTCGATGGCGATCGACAGCGCCTGGCGGAGCTTGCGGTTCCGCGCCTGCTGCTCCGGCGTGTCGCCGCGGCCGACGACCGGGTCGAGCATGTTGAAGCCGAGGTACCAGTCGGAGATGTCGGTCATCAACGGGAACTTGTAGCCGCGCTCCTCGAAGCGCCGCCGGACCTCCTCGGAATTGTTCGCGTCGTTGCGGAAGTCGACGCCCCACTCCGGCCGCTCGATCTCCGGCACGTCGAGGTAGCCCTGCTTGAACTTCTCCTTGCGCGGCACCTTTTCCTTCTCGATCGTCACGTAGAGCCGGTCGACGAAGGGCATGCGCTTGCCGCAGTCGGCCAGGAGGCCGGCCGGGCCGTCGCTCGGCTCCCCCTCGCAGGGATAGGGCTCGCCGCGGAAGTGCGGGTTCCGCTCGAGGACGTGGCGCCGGTCGCGGATGAACTCCGTCATCATGAAGGGCCCCGTGCCCACCGGCCACTGGTTCAGCGACAGCCCGTTGTCGGCCATGCCTTGCTGCGCATAGAAGGCGTCCGCCTCCCACGGGATCGGGGCCACGAAGGGCATCGCCAGCCAGTAGCTCCACTGCGGGTACTTGCCCTTGAGACGGATGCGGAGCAGGTGCGGATCGGGCGCCTCGGCGCCCTCGAGCGGCCACTTGCGGAAGTCGAGGAAGGGCTTGTCCTGGATGTCCGCCGGCAGCCCGGCCAGGAGCTTCCTGTCCTCGGCCTTGATCGTCTCACCGTAGGCCTTCAGCCCCAGCACGTACTCCGCGAAGACGGCGAACACCGGCGCCTCGATGCGCGTCGTCGCATGCCGCTTCAGCGCGTAGACGTAGTCGTCGGCGACGAGCTCCCGCGTGCCCCGCTGCTCGAAGTCCCAGGGCGAGCGCTTGTCGCCCAGCGCCGCCCGGCTCAGCCGGTGATAGAGGTGATTGCCCTGGCCGTCCTTGGCGAAGGCCGGGTGCGGCGCGTACATGATCCCGCGCCGGATCGGTATCTCGTAGACGCTCTCGGCGATCTGCTCCGGCGGCGCATCCTCGGGCAGGCGCTGGCCGCCCTTGTCGACGTAGTAAGGCTTGGCGACCGCGGCCGCGGCCTTCGGCACCAGCTCGTACGGCCGCTTCAGGTAGTGGTAGCCGTAGAGCGGCTCGTAGATCTGGTAGGTGTACGCCGATTCCGGGTTCGAGTACGAGGCGGTCGGGTCGAGGTAGCGCGGCGATCGCTCGTCGAAGGAATAGAACAGGGTGTTCGTCGCCGCCTCGCCGTTGGCATAGGGACTGTTGTTGCACGCCGAGAGCGAAAGCGACGCCGCCAGGAGCGCCGCCAGCGCCCACGCCCGTCGTCCCCATCCTCGCTTCATCGAGACCCTGTCCTTCCGCATCGGCCGCGCCCGGCCTCGCTCCCGCAGAGCGATGGCAGCTGGGAGTTTAAAGGGGGGTGCAGGGTTCCACGCCCGCGCGCCGACCGTCACGTCCAGGCGATGAACGCCTGCCGCTTGTCGACAAGGAGCCGGGCCCGTGCGCCCACCGGCAGGGTCACCTTGGTGTCGACGTGGCCGTACGGCAAGCCGGTGAGAATCGGCGTCCGGGTTGCGGCGCGGACACGGTCGATCGCCGTCGCCAGGGTGTAGCCGCGGTCGTTCGGCGACTTCCGGTAGCCGGTGAAGGCGCCGAGGACGATGGCGCGCTGCGCGTCGAGCACACCGGCCTGCTGCAGCTGCAGCAGGTTGCGCTCGATCCGGTACGGGTGCTCGCTGACGTCCTCGAGGAACAGGATGCCGCGGCGCACGCGCGGGAAGTGCGGCGTTCCGAGCAGCGAGTTGACGACGCAGAGGTTGCCGCCCCAGAGCTGGCCGCGCACGTCCAGGCCGTCGAAGCCCTCGCCGGTGCGAAAGCCCACCGCTTCGAGCTCGCCGCCCATCGCCTCGACGAAGCACCCGGCCGTGACGTCGTCGACCCCGCCGGCAGCCTCGATGCGCCCGAAGTCGTCGCAGGCGAGCGGGCCGGCCCAGGTGACGCCCTCGCGGTGGGCGAGCACGCCGAGCTGCAGCGACGTCACATCGCTGTAGCCGACCCAGCGGGTTCCCCGCTCGATGCTGCGCGACAGCGCCTTCCAGTCGATGCGGTCGAGCAGCCGGGTCAGGCCGTAGCCGCCGCGGGTCGCGAGCGCCACGTCGGGGCTTGCCGCCGCCACGCGGTGGATGGCCGCCAGCCGGGTGTCGTCGTCGCCGGCGAAGCGATGCACCCGCTGCGCAGCCGCCTCGTCGATGCCGACGGCGAAGCCGAGCGCGCGGAGGCGGCGCGCCGCCAGCCGCAGCGGTGCCAGGGTGCGGACGACGCCGGCCGGCGAGAAGAGGGTCAGCGACGACGCTGGGGACGAGACCGGCAGGCTCACGCGGGCCCGCCGTCGTCGACCACGCTGGATTCGCCGGCGGGGATCGGGTCCGCCGCCGGCTCGTCCATGAAGGTCGAGGGCGGCGGCGAGCGGCGCTGCCGGTAGCGCTCGCGGCGCTCGGCGAAGAACGCGCGCAGCATATCGGCGGCGGGCTCCGCCAGCAGCCCGCCCTCGACAGCCGTGTGGTGGTTGAGCGCCGGCGTCCCGAACACGTCGATGACCGAGCCCGCCGCGCCGGCCTTGGGATCGGTCGCGGCGTAGACGACGCGCTTCAGCCGCGCGTGCAGGATCGCCATGGCGCACATGGCGCAGGGCTCGACGGTGACGTAGAGCTCGCACTCCGGCAGCCGGTAGTTGCCGAGCAGGTGCGCTGCATGGCGGAGGGCGACGATCTCCGCATGCGCCGTCGGGTCGTGGTCGGTGATCGGCCGGTTGTAGCCGGTGGCGACGACCTGCCGCCCGGCGGGCGTGTCGCGCACGATCACGGCGCCGACGGGGACCTCGCCGACCAGCCAGGCGTTCTGCGCCTGGTCGAGGGCCTGCCGCATCGCGGCTTCGTCGGCCGGGCTCATCAGGGCGTGTCGGCGCGCTTGTTCCGTTCGACGCCCTGCTGCAGCGCCCGCACCGTGTCGTCGCGGGCGCGCTCCTGCATGCTGCGCGCCTGCTGGGCGACGGTACCGCCCGTGGCGCCGCCGTCGAAGGGCGCGGGCTCGGCGGCGAGCACCCCGCCGCGGCCCTGGCTCTCCGGCGCGCGCTTGACGATGCCGCCGTCGATTGCCTGCAGCTGCTTCCTGGCGACGAAGCTCAGCGCGGCGAGGACGAGCAGCAGGGAAACGATTCCGAAGATCGCCTTCATGACGGGCTCCCGTTGGACTGGGTTCGGCAAAGCGCGCGGCGATCGTAGCCGGGAACGCCGGAGCCGAGCGCTCGCGCAGCGTGTGGAACGCCCGTGCAACGCCCCTCTTTGCACAGTTCGCTTCCCGACACGAGGACGACCATGCATCAGCCCACCACCCTCACCTTCGCGCCCGCAGCCGACCCGTGGCGGCGACTCGTCGACAAGCTCGGCGCCATCGCCGCCGCATGGCGCCGGCACCGGCAGGCCCGATCCACCTACCTGTCGCTGAGCGAGCTCGACGAGCGCACCTTGCGCGACCTCGGGTTCCGTCGCAGCGAGCTGGCGTCGATCGCCCAGGACGCGGCCTGGCCGCACCGCTCCGAGCGGGCGCGCTGGCTCCAGGCACCGCGCTTCTGATCCCGATCCCTTCCCCGCCCTGCAACCCACGAAAGATCCCATGCAAACAGCCACGCCCACCCAGAGCCCCGTCGCCACGGCCACCCCGCACGCCAGCTCCGCGACGGCGCGCTACGCCAGGTGCATCGAAGCGTCCAAGCGGATCCGCTGGGACATCGACCGCGACGTCATCCGCGGCCGCCAGTTCGACTTCGGCAAGAAGTTCCTTCCCGACGGGCTGTCCAAGGTCGCCGAGCTCGGCTTCCTGGCGCCGGCCGAGGCCCGCCTCATGTCGCAGGTCCAGGGCCGCACGTACGCCAACATGTTCCGTCTCGTCGAGCGCTTCATCGGCGCCAAGTCGATCGAGATCGGCGGCGAGCACGCGCTCGGCGACCAGGTCGCGTTCGAGGCGCTGGTCCGCCTCACCGACGAGGAGCTGAAGCACCAGGAGATGTTCCGGCGCCTCGAGCGCATGGCCGCCGCCGGCATGCCCGAGGGCTACGCCTTCCTGCCCGAGCCGAACGAGGTCGCCGGCGTCGTGCTCGGCAAGTGCAACTGGGCCGTGCTCGCCCTGACGCTCGACATCGAGCTGTTCTCGCAGGCGCACTACCGCTCGAGCATCGAGCCCGACGCCGACCTGTCCGAGCTCTGGAAGGACGTGTTCCTGTTCCACTGGAAGGAAGAGTCGCAGCACGCCATCGTCGACGAGCTCGAGTGGCGCCGCCTGGACGCGAAGGTCACCGACGCAGAGCGCGAGCAAGGCGTCGACGACCTGATCGCGCTGGTCGGTGCCGTCGACGGCGTCTGCCAGATGCAGGCCGGCGCCGACGCCGAATTCTTCCTGCGCCATGCCGAACGGGTGTTCTCGCCGGCACAGGCCCGGGCGGTCCACGAGGTCGTCCTCAAGGCCTATCGCTGGCAGTACATCGTCAGCGGGGCGCAGGAGCCGCGCTTCGCCGACGTGCTGCAGGCCCTCGTCACGCCGGCGCAGATGGAGCGCATCGGCGCTGCCCTGGCACCGATCGTCGCCGCCGCCTGATCGGGCGCCGCGGCGGCCGATCCGCGAGGCGAAGTCGATGGCGGCCGGCGGCGCCACATCATCCAGGGCATCAAGGCGGAAGGCATCCTCGACGGCGCAGAAGCGGCGCAGTTCCTGCGCCGCTCTCCGGACAAGGCGCGGCTGACCGAGCTGCGCCAGATGCTGGCCGAGAAGCTGCGGGCGCTCGATCTGCTGAAGACCCAGGTCGGCGAGCTGAAGGCCGAGCTGGCCGGCAGCGGCGGCTACTGGCACCGGGATGGCTGATAGCTGACCGCCGTCGATTTTTCAGCACGAAGCATGAGCACCGACGTGATCGACGCCACCCAGCCCTTCTACGAGATCGGCTCGCTGCTGAACGGATCGGAGGCCTTGCAGGAGCTCGACGCCAACGCCAGCGAGCGGGCGCTGAGCCGCCCTACTCCCACTCGATCGTCGCCGGCGGCTTCGAGGAGATGTCGTAGGTGACGCGGTTGATGCCGCGGACCTCGTTGATGATGCGGCTGGACACCGTCTTCAGCAGCGCGTGCGGCAGCTCGGCCCAGTCGGCGGTCATGAAGTCGGTGGTCTGGACGGCGCGCAGCGCGATAACGTAGTCGTAGGTGCGGCCGTCGCCCATCACGCCGACGCTCTTCACCGGCAGGAACACGGCGAAGGCCTGGCTGGTCAGCTCGTACCAGGTCTTCTGGCTGACCGGATCGATGGCGCTGCGCAGCTCCTCGATGAAGATCGCGTCGGCGCGGCGCAGCAGGTCGGCGTACTCGCGCTTCACCTCGCCGAGGATGCGCACGCCCAGCCCCGGCCCCGGGAACGGATGGCGATGGACCATGTCACGCGGCAGGCCGAGCGAGACGCCGAGCTCGCGGACCTCGTCCTTGAACAGCTCGCGCAGCGGCTCGAGCAGCTGGAGGCCCAGCGTCTCGGGCAGGCCGCCGACGTTGTGGTGGCTCTTGATCGTGGTCGCCTTCTTGGTCTTGGCGCCGCCGGACTCGATCACGTCCGGGTAGATCGTTCCCTGGGCCAGCCACTTTGCCTGCTTCAGCCGGCCGGCCTCGCGCGTGAAGACCTCGACGAACTCGCGGCCGATGATCTTGCGCTTGGCTTCCGGATCCGCGACACCGGCGAGGCAACCGAGGAAGGCCTCGCTCGCGTCGATCGCGAGCACCTTCACGTGCAGGCGGCCGGCGAACATCTCCATCACCATGCGCGCCTCGTCGAGGCGGAGCAGGCCATGGTCGACGAAGACGCACGTCAGCCGGTCGCCGATGGCGCGGTGGATGAGCGCCGCCGCGACGCTCGAGTCGACGCCGCCGGACAGGCCGAGGATCACCTCGTCGTCGCCCACCTGCGCGCGGATGCGCGCCACCGCCTCGTCGATGTAGTTGCCCATCACCCAGTCGGGCTTGGCGGCGCAGATCCCGATGACGAAGCGCTCGAGCAGCTCGCGTCCCTTCAGCGTGTGCGTCACTTCGGGATGGAACTGGACGCCGTAGTAGCCGCGGCTCTCGTCGGCGATGCCGGCGATCGGGCAGCTCGGCGTCGAGGCCATGAGGGTGAAGCCGGGCGGCAGAGCCGTCACCTTGTCGCCGTGGCTCATCCACACCTTGAGCATCCCGTGCCCCGCCTGGGTGGAGAAGTCCTCGATGCCGTCGAGCAGGCGCGTGTGGCCGCGGGCGCGCACCTCGGCGTAGCCGAATTCCCGGTGCGTGCTCGGCTCGACCTCGCCGCCGAGCTGCACCGCCATGGTGAACATGCCGTAGCAGATGCCGAGCACGGGCACGCCGAGCTCGAACACCGCTTGCGGCGCGCGCAGCTCCTGGTCCTCGTAGGTCGAGGCGTGGCTGCCCGACAGGATGATCCCCTTGGGCGCGAAGGAGCGCACGAACTCGTCGCTGACGTCGTTCGGGTGGATCTCGCAGAAGACGTGCGCCTCGCGGATGCGTCGTGCGATCAGCTGCGTGACCTGCGAGCCGAAGTCGAGGATGAGGATCTTGTCGTGCATGAGGTTCAAGCCGCGCTCGCTTCCATGCGCAGCCGCGCCTGGCGTGCCGCCTTGAAGTGGACCCAGGCCAGGCCGAGCCCCACCGCCTGGAGCACGGCGCAGAAGTAGAACGGCGCGCCGATGCGCCAGTCGCCCCGCGGCAGGTGCGAGACCACGCCCAGCAGGGGCGCCGCGAGCACCGGCGCGAGCACGGCCATCAGGCTCTGCAGCGAGCTCACGGCACCCATGGTCCGCCCTTGCGTCGTCGCGTCGGCGGCACCGGAGACGATGCTCTGGATCGATGCCGACACCGTGAAGCCGAGCAGGTTGCAGAAGATGACGGCGAAGATCATCCAGCCCTCGCTGGCGGCGCCCCACGCCGCGTAGGCGAGCGTCGACGACACCAGCCCCGCGAGGGCCAGGCGCTGCGGCGAGAACCTCTTGAGAAGCCGGCCGAGCAGCAGGCCCTGCACCAGCGCCGAGACGAGCCCGGTCGCGAACAGGGACCAGCCGTTCTCGAGCGGCCCCCAGCCGAACTTGAAGGTCGTGTAGAGCACCCAGCTCGAGTAGAGGACGAACTGCGACAGCGCCGTGCAGGCGATCACCGCCACGAGCAGGCCGACGCCGCGAAGCCGGCCCAGCGCCGTCAGCGAGGCGACGGGGTTGAGCGCCGAGCGCCACTCGATCGCGCGCCGGCGCTCGGGCGGCAGCGACTCCGGCAGCACGAGCCAGCCGTAGAGCAGGTTGGCGAGCGCGAGCACGCCGGCGACGAAGAACGGCAGCTGCAGGTCGATGGCGCCGAGCAGTCCGCCGACCACCGGACCGAGGATGAAGCCGATGCCGAACATCGCGCCGAGCAGGCCGAAGCGCTTGGCGCGATCCTGCGGCGGCGTGATGTCGGCGACGTAGGCGTTGGCGACCGAGATGTTGGACTGCATCGCGCCGCTGAAGAGGCGCACGACGATGAGGATCCAGAGCGCGTTGGCGAGCGCCGTGACGAAGAAGCTGAGGCCGAGGGCGCAGAAGCCGACCAGCAGCACGGGGCGACGGCCGAAGCGGTCGGAAAGCGCGCCGAGCAGCGGCGAGGCGAAGAAGTTGGCGAAGCTGAAGGCGAAGGTGACGGCGCCGTACCACAGGGCCTGCTCGGTCTGCGACGCGGTGAAGGTGCCGACCAGCGCCGGCAGCACCGGGATGATCAGTCCGATCGACACCATGTCGATCAGCACCGTGACCATGATGAAGGGCATCGCCGCGGCGCGCTCCGGCGCGACGGGGGCGGGCGGCACGCTCGTCATTCGCCGCGGTAGTTCGGCGCTTCCTTCGTGATCTGCACGTCGTGGACATGGCTCTCGCGCATGCCGGATGACGTGATCTCGACGAACTCGGCCTTGGCGTGCATCTCCTCGATGCTCGCGCAACCGCAGTAGTGCATGGCCGCGCGCAGGCCGCCGCCCATCTGGAAGATGATGCCGACGACCGATCCCTTGTAGGGCACCTGCCCCTCGATGCCCTCGGGGACCAGCTTGGCGCTGGCGGCGGTGCTGGCATCGCCGTCCTGGAAATAGCGGTCGGCCGACCCTTGCTGCATCGCGCCGATGGAGCCCATGCCGCGGTAGCTCTTGTAGGTGCGGCCCTGGTACAGGATCACCTCGCCCGGGGCCTCCTCGGTGCCCGCGAAGGCGCCGCCCATCATCACCGAGTCGGCGCCGGCGGCGATCGCCTTGGCGAGGTCGCCGGAGAAGCGGACGCCGCCGTCGGCGATCAGCGGCACGCCGCTGCCGGCGATGGCGCGGGCGACGGCGTCGATGGCCATGATCTGCGGCACGCCGACGCCGGTGACGATGCGGGTCGTGCAGATCGAGCCGGGGCCGATCCCGATCTTGACCGCGTCGGCGCCCGCCTCGACCAGCGCCAGCGCGCCGGCCCCCGTGGCGATGTTGCCGCCGACGACGTCGACGTTCGGGAAGTTGCGCTTGACCCAGCGCACGCGGTCGATGACGCCGGCGCTGTGCCCGTGCGCGGTGTCGACGACGACGACGTCGACGCCGGCCTTCACCAGCAGCTCGGCGCGCTCCTCGGTGCCCTCGCCGACGCCGATCGCGGCGCCGACGCGCAGCTTGCCGTGCGCGTCGCGCGCGGCGTCCGGGAAGCTCGTCTGCTTGGTGATGTCCTTGACCGTCATCAGGCCGCGCAGCTCGAAGGCTTCGTTGACGACCAGCACGCGCTCCAGCTTCTCGCGGTGCATCAGCGCCTTGCCTTCGGCGAGCGAGGCGCCTTCGCGCACCGTGACCAGCCTGGCGCGCGGCGTCATGATGTCCTTGACCGGGGCGTCGAGTCGCGTCTCGAAGCGAAGGTCGCGGTTGGTGACGATGCCGACCACCACCTTGCCTTGCAGCACCGGGAAGCCGGAGATGCCGCGCGCCTTCGACAGCTCGATCACCTCGCGCACCGGCATGTCCGGCGTGACGGTGATGGGATCCCGCAGCACGCCCGATTCGTAGCGCTTGACCTTGGCGACCTCGGCAGCCTGCTGCCTGGGCGTCAGGTTCTTGTGGACGATGCCGATGCCGCCCTCCTGCGCCAGGGCGATCGCGAGGCG
>DATAGP010000045.1:0-128362 GCA_036263655.1 Caldimonas sp.
CGAGATTGCGCGCGAGCAGCGCGAACCCGACCGCGTCGCCGCTGGCGAACACCGGCCGAGGGGCGTCGAGCTCGAGGCTGACGCCGCGCGTCGTCGCGAAGGACAGCGTGTCGACGACGGCCGCGCGCGCGACCTCGCCCAGGTCGACGCGCTCGGCCGCCGCCGGCGCTCCGGGCTCGCTGCGGGCCAGGGCGAGCAGCTGCTCGACGAGGCGCGAGGCCCGCTCGATGCCGGCGGCGAGCGCCGCGCCGGCGGCGTCGCGCTCGGCGGCGTCGCCGGCGCGGCGCAGCAGCCCCAGCTGCAGCTTGAGGGCGGTGAGCGGCGAGCGCAGCTCGTGCGCCGCATCGGCGACGAACGCCCGCTGCGCGTCGAGCGACTGGCGCAGCCGGTCGAGCAAGGCGTTCAAGGCGACGGCCAGCGGCGCCGCCTCGTCGGGGAGCCCGGCGACCCGCACCGGTGCGAGCGAGCGCGCGTCGCGCGACTGTACTTCTCCGGCCAGACGGCTCAGCGGCGCGAGCGTCCGCGCCGCCAGCCACCAGATGGCGACCGCGGCCAGCGGCGTCATGAGGAGCAGCGGCAGCACGCTGCGCCAGGCCGCGCGCGCCGCGAGGCGCTGCCGGATGTCGATCGGCTGGGCGACCTGGATGACCCGCTGGCGCGTCGCCACGCTGTAGGTACGCCAGGCCCGCCCGTCGACGCTCAGGGTCGCCAGCCCGAGCAGCGCCCGCTCCGGCAAGGAGGGGTGCTTGCGCGAGGCGTAGATGCTGCGACCGTCGACGGTCCAGATCTGGACGACCACGTCGAGCTGCTCGTCGGCCAGGGTGTCGGCCTGCGCCGGACCGATCTCGCCCTGGTCGCGCAGCGAGAGCGCCATCTGCTGCAGCTGGTAGTCGAACAGGGCTTCCGTTTCGGCCAGCACGTTGCGGTACGTGACCGCCCCCATCGCCGCCGCGGCGACGAGGAGCAGCGCGAGCAGCGAGACGAGCAGGCGGACGCGGATCGAGCTCACGGCGGCGCTTCGGCGGCGACGAAGTAGCCGACGCCCCGGACGTTGCGGATGAAGTCGGCGCCGAGCTTCCTGCGCAGCTGGTGGATGTAGACCGAGACCGCGTTGCTCTCGATCTCCTCGCCCCAGCCGTACAGCCGATCCTCGAGCTGCGCCCGCGACAGCACCGCACCGGGCCGCGCCAGCAGCGCCTCCAGCACCGCGAACTCGCGCCCGGAGAGGGGCACGGGAACGCCGTCGCGGGTGACGCGGCGGTGGGCGGGATCGAGCGTGACCGCGCCGTGCACGATCAGCGGCTCGGCCCTGCCCGCGTGCCGGCGCAGGACGGCGCGGATGCGGGCGTTCAGCTCGTCGAGCTCGAAGGGCTTGACGATGTAGTCGTCGGCCCCCGCGTCGAGCCCCGCCACGCGGTCGCCGCGCGCGTCGCGGGCGGTGACGACGATCACCGGCGTCGCGTCGCCGCGCGCCCGCAGCCCGCGCAGCACGCCGAGCCCGTCGGCCGGTGTCGCCAGGCTCTCCGGCCCGGCGCCCGGCGGCAGGCCGAGGTCGAGGAGGACCAGGTCGAAGCGCTCGCTGGCCAGGGTGCCGGCCGCGGCGCCGGCGTCGCGGACCCAGTCGACGGCGTAGCCCTCGAGCCGCAGCGCTCGCTGCAGGCTCTCGCCGATCATGCGGTCGTCTTCAACGAGCAGAAGTCGCACGGGTCGATGTCCCTGACGAACCGCAGGCAGGATAGCTCGGCGCAGCGCCGGGGAAGGCCGAGGCCGACAATGCGCCATGACCTCCCGGCCGCGCGTCCTCGTCATCGGTTGCGGCTTCGGTGGCCTGGAGGCGGTGCGCAGGCTGTCGAGGGCGCCGGTGGAGATCACGCTGATCGACCGCACCAACCATCACTTGTTCCAGCCGCTGCTCTACCAGGTCGCGACCGCGGGGCTCAGCGCACCGGCCGTCAGCGCGCCGATCCGGCACGTGCTGCGACGCGAGATGACGCGCGGCAATCTCACCATCCTCCGGGCCGAGGTGCGCGACATCGACGTGGAGGCGCGACAGGTCGTTCTCGACGACGGCGAGCGCCTGGCCTACGACCACGTGATCGTCGCTGCCGGCGCGACCCACAGCTACTTCGGCCATGCCGACTGGCAGCGCCACGCACCCGGGCTGAAGACGCTCGCCGACGCGCTGAACATCCGCGGCCGGGTGATCGGCGCCTTCGAGAACGCGGAGCGCACCGCCGACCGCGCGGAGCACGACTCGTGGCTCACCTTCGTCGTGATCGGCGGCGGGCCGACGGGCGTCGAGATGGCCGGGACGATGAGCGAGATCGCGCGCCACACGCTGCTGCGCGAGTTCCGCCGCATCGACCCGGAGCGCGCCCGCGTCGTCCTCCTCGAAGGCTCGGACCGGGTGCTGGGCACCTTCGTGCCGAAGCTCTCGGCGCGCGCCGCCGAGCAGCTCGCGCGGCTCGGCGTCGAGGTCCGCACCGGCTGCAAGGTCACCGCGATCGACGCCGAGGGCGTCACCTTCACCGCCGGCTCGGCAGGCGGAGCGCCGGCGAGCGAGCGCCTGGCGAGCCGGACCGTGATCTGGGCCGCCGGCGTCGCCGGGGTGCCGCTCGGCGCCCGCATCGCGGCGCAGACCGGCGCCGTCATCGACCGCGGCGGCCGGGTTCCGGTGACGGCCGACCTCAGCGTCGCCGGCCATCCGGAGATCTCGGTCATCGGCGATCTGGCGGCGGCGACGACGCCGACGGCCGACGGAACCCGCCCGGTGCCCGGCATCAGCCCCGCCGCCAAGCAGATGGGGCGGACGGCCGCAGCCAACGTGCTCCGCCGTCTGCGCGGCGAGCCGACCGTGTCCTTCCGCTACATCGACTACGGCAACCTGGCGACGGTGGGCCGCAAGGCAGCCGTCGTCGATCTCGCCGTGCCGGTGCTCGGCGCCGTTCGCTTCAGCGGCTTCCTGGCCTGGCTGTTCTGGCTCTTCGCCCACATCTACTTCCTGATCGGCTTTCGCAACCGGCTGATGGTGATGACGGACTGGGCCTGGGCCTACTTCACGTACGAGCGGAACGCCCGCGTCGTCGCCGAGCCGAGCCCCGCTCCGCCGGCCGCTGCGGGCTGATCGCGCCGGCCACGGAGGAGCCCCTTCCTACAATGGGTCGATGGACACCCGCACCTCCGCCGCCCGCGTCAACATCGAGCGAATCCGCGACGCGCTGAAGGCCGGCGGCGCAGCCGCGGTGCTGGTGCCGTCGAGCGACCCGCACCTGTCCGAATACCTGCCCGAGCGCTGGCAGGCGCGGCAGTGGGCGTCGGGCTTCACCGGCTCGGTGGCGACGCTCGCCGTCACCCTCGACCGCGCCGCGCTCTTCGTCGACAGCCGCTACTGGGTCCAGGCCGAGCGCCAGCTGGCCGGCAGCGGCATCGAGCTCGTCAAGGTGCCGACGCCAAACGCGGCGCAGCACATGGACTGGCTGGCCGAGAACGTTCGGCAGGGCGACACCGTCGCGGTCGACGGGACCGTGCTCTCCCTCGCCGGCGGCCGGCAGCTGCGCGAGGCGCTCGCCGCGCGCGGCGTGCGCCTGCGCACCGACCTCGACGTCTTCGCCGACGCCTGGCCCGATCGGCCAGCGGCGCCGCTGGCGCCGGTCTACGAGCACGCCGGTCCGGAGGCACCGCTGTCGCGGGCCGCCAAGCTGGCCGAGGTGCGCGGCGCGATGGGCCGCGCCGGCGCCACGCATCACCTGCTCTCGACCGTCGACGACATCGCCTGGCTCCTTAATCTGCGCGGTGCCGACGTGAGCTTCAACCCCGTTTTCCTGGCCCACCTGCTGGTCGGCGCGGACACGGCGACGCTGTTCGTGGAGCGCGCCAAGGTCGACGCCGCCCTGGAGGCGCGGCTCGCCGCCGATGGGGTCCGCGTCGCCGCCTACGCCGACGTCGCGCCCGCGCTGGCCAGCCTGCCCGCCGAGGCGACGCTGCTGGTCGACCCGAAGCGGACAACGCTCGGCCTGGTCGAGTCGACGCCGGCGCGCCGCGTCGAGGCGATCAATCCGAGCACGCTGGCGAAGAGCCGCAAGAGCGAGGCCGAGGCCGCCCACGTGCGCCGGGCGATGATCGAGGACGGCGCGGCGATGTGCGAGTTCTACGCCTGGTTCGAGGCCGCCCTGGCGGACCCGGCGCGCCAGGAGCCGATCACCGAGCTCACCGTCGACGAGCGGCTCACGGCCGCCCGCGCGAGGAGGCCGGGTTACGTGGGGCCGAGCTTCGCGACGATCGCCGCCTTCAACGCCAACGGCGCCATGCCGCACTACCGGGCGACGCCGGAGTCGCATGCCACGATCGAAGGCGACGGGCTCCTCCTCGTCGATTCCGGCGCCCAGTACCGGGGCGGCACGACCGACATCACGCGCATGTGGCCGGTCGGCCGCCTGAGCGAGGCGCAGAAGCGCGACGTCACGCTCGTGCTGCGCGGCACGATGGCGCTCAGCCGCACCCGCTTCCCGCGCGCGACGCTGTCGCCGATGCTCGACGCCATCGCCCGCGTGCCGCTCTGGGAGCACGGCCTCGACTTCGGCCACGGCACGGGGCACGGCGTCGGCTACTTCCTCAACGTGCACGAAGGCCCGCAGACGATCTCGCGCGTGATCCCGGAGCCGGCCATGGCGATGGAGCCCGGCATGATCACCAGCATCGAGCCCGGTCTGTACCGGCCGGGTCGCTGGGGAGTCCGGGTCGAGAACCTGGTCCTCAACGTTCCCGCCGCCGGCGTGGCCGGCGACTTCGGCGAGTTCCTCGAGTTCGAGACCCTCACGCTCTGCCCGATCGACACCCGCTGCCTCCAGCCCGCGCTGCTGCGCGCCGACGAGATCGCCTGGCTCAACAACTATCACGGCACGGTGCTCGAGCGGCTGCGGCCGCACGTCGAAGGCGCGGCGCTCGACTGGCTGCTTCGCCGCACGGCGCCGATCTAGGAACTCGGCAACGCCTGCGCGCGGCATTCGTCGCCCGCGTTCGCAGCTGGTCGGCCGCAGAGCGGGGTTCGTCGCAAGGCGCTGTCGGCGCGGCTGCGACCTCCCTAGAGTTCGCTTTTCGACGCATCCGCCAGCGAACCCCCAGGAACCCACCATGATCAGCCGACTCACCGCCTGCGCCGCCATCTTCGCCGTCCTCGCGACGACCGGCTTCGCCGTCGCTGCCGAGCGGAAGGGCCACGCGGCAGCGATGGTGCGCGCCGCCAGCGCCGAGCCGATGCCGGTGATCGTCCTGCCGCGGGTCGAGGTGACCGGCAAGCGCACGCCCGGCCGCTGACCGTCCTGCCCGGCCGCGGCCGCGCCGGCCGGCAAACCGTGCATTTTCAACACCGACGGCGGCCCTGAGCCGCAGGCCGGGCGGCAACTCGATACGCTGCCGCACCCACTGATTCCGGCGCCGGAAGATGGCGCTCAAGGAATCGCCCGCTGTACCGAAATGAGTGAGTCGGTGCTCCCACGGGGGGAACACCTGCACTTGCGCACGAGCGGGCCAGCTCCACATGACCCTTCTGGATAGCCAACGGCTGTTGCCCGGCGTCGCTGCCCTCGCGATCAGCACGGCGCTTCTGTGGCTCGGCGCCGAGGTCTTCGCGTCGGCGCGCCAGCGCTCCCGCATCCTCTCCCTGCGCCTGAAGGCCTGCGCGATCTTCCTCATCGGCTGCGGCCTCTGGTGGCCGCCCCACTTCCTCGCCTCGATCGATGTCTCCGGCGGTTTCGGCAGCATGCCCGCGCTGGCGATCGCGCTCGCCCTGACGCTCGCCGGGCTGTCCACCGCGAGCGCCGTCGCCGCCACCCGCAAGACCGTGCCCGCCTTCGCCGGCTTCGCCACGCTGACGCTGCTGGTCGCCTACGGGCACTCGGTGGTGGCGACACCGGGGCTGTTCCGCCTGACGATGGCGGCCGGCTCGTGGGGGCCGGGCCTGGCCATCTTCCTGCTGGCCAGCCTGCTGGTCGGCATCGCCCTCGAATTCAAGCCGAGCCGCAAGGCCTTCACCGCGCGCGGCGCCGCCGCGTTCATGGGCGCCGGCCTGATCAGCCTCGCCGCGTCCGTCCCGAGCGGAATGCCCGGTCAGGTCGTCGTGGCGCCCTGGGCCGAGGCCTTGCTTCTGGTCGCCCTGCTCGCCATCACCAAGGTGATGCTCGAAAGCGTGACGCAGGGAGCGGCGCTCGAACAGGAGCCCGCGATGCGGCGGACGAACAGCGCCACGCCGACAGTGGACAGCCTGACGCAGCTGCCGACCCGCGTCTACTTCGAGGACCGGCTCGCCGCCGCGGCCACCAAGGCCGACGCCAGCGGCAGCCGCCTGGCGCTTCTCTTCATCGACCTCGACGGCTTCAAGCCGGTGAACGACACCTACGGCCACTCGATCGGCGACCTCGTGCTCGAGCAGGTCGGCCAGCGCCTGAAGGCGCTGTCGCGCGGCAAAGACGTGGTCGCCCGCGTCGGCGGCGACGAGTTCCTGCTTCTCCTCACCAACGTGGCCTCCCAGGAAGGCGTGGTGAACGTCTCCGACCGGCTCATCAAGGGCCTGTCGCAGCCGTATACCGCCGAGGGGCGCGAGGTCATGATCTCCTGCTCGGTGGGCATCGCCATGTACCCCGACGGCTGCAGCCACGCCAAGCTGATCGCGCGCGCCGACGCCGCCATGTACGCGTCGAAGCGCTCCGGCGGCTCGACGCACTGCTTCTATTCCACGGCGATGGACGCCGACGCCGAGGCGCAGTTCGAGCTGCTTCGCGACCTGCGCAAGGCGATCGCGCAGAAGGAGTTCGAGCTCTTCTACCAGCCGAAGATCGACTCCAAGAGCGGCAAGGTCACCGCCGTCGAGGCGCTGCTGCGCTGGAAGCACCCGACCCGCGGCGTGCTCCTGCCGAGCACCTTCATCCCGATCGCCGAGCGCTTCGGCCTGATCGGGCCGATCGGCAACTGGGTCATCGAGGACGCCTGCCGGCAGAGCCGGCAATGGCGTGACAAGGGCCTGCGCATGCGCGTGGCGATCAACCTCTCGGCGCACCAGATGCGCCAGGACGACATCGTCGAGCGGATCACCGGCGCGCTGCACACGCACCGCATCCACCCGTCGCTGCTGACCTGCGAGATCACCGAGTCGACGGCGATGGAGGACACCAAGACGACGCAGGCGACGTTCCGCCGCCTCGGCGAGCTCGGCACCCACCTGTCCATCGACGACTTCGGCACCGGCTACTCGAGCCTGAGCTACCTGCGCCGGCTGCCGGCCGAGGAGCTGAAGATCGACCGCAGCTTCATCATGGACCTCGAGCACAGCGCCGACGCCCGCGCCGTGGTCGACGCCGTGATCAAGCTGGCGCACGCGCTCGGCCTGAAGGTCGTCGCCGAGGGCGTCGAGAACCCGCGCCAGCAGCAGGTGCTGGCGCAGATGCAGTGCGACGAGCTGCAGGGCTTCCTGTTCGCCAAGCCGATGTCGGCGCGGGCCCTGCTGCTCTGGGCCATCAACGACCGCGACGACGCGGCCGTCTTCAAGCCCTCCCTGTTCGACGAGACGCGGCAGTCCGAGCGCGCCTGAGCGGCCGGGCGGCCGCCCGAGCCGCGACGGCCTGTTCCGCCCGGTAGCAATTCGTCCCGGGAAATCCGCGCTTCGTCGCAAGCGCCTTCCGCGGCTCGCCGGCGCTCCCTACAGTCCTATCCAACGCACCACGGGTGCGCCACCATCCAGGGAGAACACCATGACCGAACACACTCTTTCAGCCGTCCTCACCTTCGCCCTGCTGGCGGGCGGTGCCGCCGCGATCGGGTCGGAAATGTTCTCGACGCGCCAGGCTCCCGCGCCGCAGCCGGCGGTGCACATGGTGACGCTGCCGACCGTCATGGTCACCGGCCAGCGGCAGAAGGCCCTGACGGTGGCCGCCGATGTGCACGAAAGTCCGCTCAGCGTGTGCAACGAGAAGGGCGCCCTGCACGCGACGACGGCTCACATCTGACGAAACACGTGCAGGAAGCTGCGGCTGACGGGCAGGACCTCCCGCCGGCCCTTCAGCTGCACCTCGGCCGTCTCGTTGAGGCCGCGATCGACCTGCGCGACCTGGCGCAGGTTGACGATCACCGAGCGATGGATCTGCGCGAACGTCTCGGGATCGAGCTCGTCGACCAGCTCGCGGATGGTCTTGCGGATCAGCGCCTCTCCGCCTTCCCAGGCCACCAGCGTGTACTTCTCGTCCGAGCGCAGGAAAGCGATCTGGTCGACCGGGATGAGGCGCACGCTGTTGCCTACCGAGGCCCGTATCCACTGCAGGTGCTTCGGCCGGCCGCCGCGCGCGCTCAGCTCGGCGGCGAGACGGTCGAGGACGATGTCGAGGTCGGGCGCGGCGCCGGGCGCCGGCCCGGCCAGCCGCTGCTTCAGGCGCGCGATCGTGTCGCCGAGACGCGACTCCTCGAAAGGCTTGACGACGTAGTCGAGCGCGCCGTGCTGGAACGCCTGGACGGCGTACTGCTCGTGCGCTGTCACGAAGACCACCTCGGCGCGGCGGGCGATGGCGCGCGCCGCCTCGATGCCGCCGACCCCGGGCATGTGCACGTCGAGGAACGCCACCTGCGGCACGTGGATCTCGAACAGCTCGATGGCCTCGCGGCCGTTGCGCGCTTCCGCGACCACCGCCAGCTCGGGCCAGAGCCGCGCCAGATGGCTGCGCAGGCGGTCGCGCAGCAGCGGCTCGTCGTCGGCGATGAGGGCGCTGGCCGGCTTCATGCGGACGCCGGCAGGCCGTGCGGAACCGTGATCTCGGCGCGCAGGCCGTGCGGCGTGTTCTCGTGCAGCTCGAGGCGTGCCGCCGAGCCGAAGAAGGCGCGCAGGCGAGCCCGCAGGTTCTCGAGGCCGGTGCCCGACACCGCCTGGTCGGACAGGCCCGCGCCGGTGTCGGCGACGACGATGCGGATGCCTTCGTCGCCGCTTGCGGCGCTGGCCACGACGCTGATGCGGCCCCCGGCCTCGCTCGGGTCGATGCCATGGTGGACGGCGTTCTCGACCAGCGTCAGCAGGCCCATGGCCGGAAAGCCGATGCGGCCGAGCGACTCCGGCACGTCGACGGAATAGTCGAGCCGGTCTGGCATGCGCATGTGCATCAGCTCGAGATAGGCGCGCACGAGCCCGGCCTCGTCGGCGAGCGTGGCCTGGCCGGCGTGCAGCTTCGGCATGGCGGCGCGCAGGTAGGCGATGAGGCTGCGCAGGACGGGCGCAGCGCGCGGCGAGCCCGACTCGACGAGCTCCTGCACGTTGGCCAGGGTGTTGAAGAGGAAGTGCGGCTCGATCTGGGCGTTCAGCAGCTTCAGGCGCGCGTCGAGCGCCTGCTTCTCGAGCGTGCTGCGTTCGAGCTGGAACGCGAGCTGCTCGGCCCGCGCCTGCGTGTCGCGTTCGCGATAGAGGGCGCCGAGCGCGAGCAGGGGCGCGATCACGAGCGCGACGCCGGTGATGAGGATGAAGCCGGTGATGCGCCCTTCGTGCTCGAGCATCGCCCCGAGTCGGCCGTCGATCGACGGCAAGTAGGCCAGCAGCGTCGCCACGGGCGCGGTCAGGGCCACGGCAACGACCGGCGCGAGCCAGCGCGGCACCCCGGGCAGCTGCCACGTCCGTCCGGCCGCGAACGCCAGCAGCAGCAGCGCCGACACGGCCAGGGTGCGGCCGAGCAGGACGACGAAGGGGATGTGGAAGATGGGCTTCAGCGACAGCGCCGCGAGGACGGCGCTCACCAGTGCGATGACGATGCTCCGCCACGTGAACGCGTCGAGGAACGACTGCGCCACCGAGCGGCGGCGCGCAGGCGCGGAGGCAGGGCTGCAGTCCATGCGGAACGATAGCGCGGGCCCGCGCGCACGGGTCCGCCGCGACGGCTTCCGTCCGACGAACGACGGCCGCGAGGGGCCGGGCCACGGTACGCCGCCCTCAGCCGGCGCCGCTCGCCGCGCCGCCGCCCGGGCGCCGGCTCAGGCGCCGGCGCGCTGCAGACGCGCCGAGAGCGCCTGCTCGAGGGTGTCGGCGCTGTCGAGCAGGTGGGCCCTCGTCTCCTCGCTCGTCCCCGGGCGCTGGCTGGCGACGCGCAGGCGCTCGAGGAGCGCGCGGGCCTGCAGGCGGACGACGCTCCGCGTGTCGGCACGGCTGGCCGAGCCGGGCCGGATCAGGACCGCCGCGATGCGGTTGACGTGGTCGCGCTGCACCTCGCGGCGCAGCGGCGCGATATCGCCACGGCTGTCGAGCTCGCTCCAGACCGCCTTCGTCAGCCGGTCGTACAGCTCCGACATGCGCAGCGCGCGGTCGGTGCCGGCGGGCGCCTTCTCGCTGCTTTCCAGCAAGCGGGTGGCGATGGTGTCGCTCATCATCGTAGCGAGCAGCGAGCGCTGCATGCCGAGCACCTGCACGGACGGCGAGTAGTCGGTCTGCGCCGAGCCTTCGCCGTTGCGCAGGGCCTCGAGTCGCTCGCTGAAGTCGGTGCCGAGCTTGCGCTGCAGCGCCGGCGAGACGCGCAGGCTGTCGGCCGACAGCAGGCTGCCGGTGATGAGGTCGAGCGCATCGCGCTGCTCGGAGATCGGCACCGGCGTCAGCGGATCGCGGCCGGTTCCCGGCGCGTCACGCACCGTGCGCACGCCGCCGATCTGCCGCGCCAGCACGTTGGCGACCCGGGCGACGTCGCGCAGGGCGAAGGTCACCGACCGCTTCAGGGTGTTGTATTCCTGATCCGGCCGGAGCTGCCGCACCTCCTGGCGCTTGAGCAGGTCCTGGGCGATCGCGATCCGCTTCTTCGCGAAGGCGATGACGTCGCTGCCGAGATCGAACTGGAGCGACTCGTTGTCGATGCCGAGGAAGTTGTCCTCGTCGGTGCCGTAGGCGAGGAGCGGCTCGGCGCTGCGGGCAGCGATCTTCTCGAGGGCCGCCTTCTCGGCCTCGGCGGTGAGGCCGGCCGGCAGCGGCCGGTACGCGTATTCGATGGCCCAGTAGTCGTAGGGACCGAGCGTGTCGTTGAAGGCGGTGCCGTACCTCGCCCGCGGCTCTTCGGCCGAGTTGAGGTTGATCGGCGCGTACTCCATGACCGAGCCCGAGATGCCGTTCGCCTTCGTGAAGGCCGGGTCGGCGAGCTGCTGCTGCGTGTAGACGCGCGACGAGCGGAAGTTATGGCGCAGGCCGAGCGTGTGGCCGACCTCGTGCATCGTCGTGTCCTTCAGGTAGGCATGGACGAACTGCTCGGCCTCGGGGCTGTTCGGCTCGATCTCGCCGCGCGCCTCGAGGACGTCGGCGGCGTAGCTGAACTGCTCGGCGGCGAAGTCGGCGTAGGTGCAGAGCCGGCCACGCAGCAGCAGCGCCCGCTCTTCGGGGCTCGCCTCGTCATGGCCGTGGCCGGCGTGGCCGTCGGCACCGCTCGAGACGAGGATCTGCGAGCGCAGGGCCCGGATGCTGCGCGACGACAGGCTCTCGATGCCGATGTCGGCGTCGAGGATCTCGCCGCTGCGCGGGTCGACGTGGCTCGGCCCGATCGCGCCGAAGGACGGCGAGGCGTTGGTCATCCAGCGGATCGACGCGCGGCCGTAATCGAGGGTGTCGAAGTCGGCGTCGTCGGGCTGGATCTCGACGCGGATGGCGTCCTTGAAGCCGATCTTCTCGAACGCCTTGTTCCACTCCAGCACGCCGGCGATGATCGGCGGCCGGTACTTGGCGGGAATGGTCCGGTCGAGCCAGAAGACGATCGGCTTGACCGGCTCCGACAGCGCCGCCGCCGGATCCTTCTTCTCGAGCCGCCAGCGGTTCACGAAGCGCTGCCGCGGCGTGCGCTGCAGGTCGTTGCTGAAGTCGTAGCGGCCGCTCTCGAAATAGCCGATGCGCGGGTCGGCCCTGCGACCGGCCATCGGCTCCTCGGGCAGGGGCGCGAGCGAGTAGTGGATGGACAGGAACATGCTGCGCGGATCGGGCAGCGAGCGGGGCGCGCTCGGCACTGGCGCCCCGGCCGGCGCGCCCGGCGTCGGCACGGCGATCGAGCCGGTGGCGTAGTGGCCCATCACCTCCAGGACGAGCAGCTCCGGCGTCGACCGGACCTTGGTGATCGCCGAATTGCGGGCATCGAACGAGTAGCTCTGGCGGTAGGCGCGCTGCAGGTCCATGCCGAAGCCGAGCAGGTCGGCGAGGAAGAGGCCGTTCGCCTCGACGAGCACCGACTTCCGCTCCGGTTCGGGCAAGCTCAGCACGGGCGCGCTGGACAGCAGGCTCGGCGAGTAGGCCGCCTCGATCGCCGCCGCTTCCGGCGTCTTGGCGGTCGCGACGTAGCCGACGTTGCGCCAGATCAGCTGCACCTGGTTGTGCACGCGGCGGAACTCGACGATGCCGCTGTCGGCCATCAGCCCGCCGAAGAACATGCGCTCGCCGATGCCCGTCTTGAGCTTCGGCGACAGGTAGAAGGGCTTGTTGAAGTCCTCCGGCTTCAGCTCGAGCCAGACCTTCTCGTCCTTCTGCCAGACGATCAGCGTGCCGTCGCTGCGCTTGGCCTCCTTGATCACGTCGGCGAACGGGCGCAGGCCGGTCGGCGGCGTCGCGGCGACGGGTGCAGCGCCGGGCGGGCGCAGCCCGGAGGCGGCACCGCCCGGACCGACCGCGCGCTGCGGCGCGCTGGCGGCACCGCTGCTCGCCGCGGCGGCGGTCGTCGACGCGGCCGGGTTCCCGCCGAAGCCGCCGATCGGCAGCGTCGTGCAGCCGGCCAGCACGCCGCAGGCGACGAGCGTGGCCGCCGACAGTCGTCGGGGCGAAGGAGCGAAGAAGAGGGGGATCGATGCCATGAAGGAAGGTCCCGCGCAGCGAAAACCGCCGCAAGCGTTCGATGGTAAGACGATGGATTGGTTCGCGGAAGCCGTGCCGGCGGGCGAAAAGTCTCAGTGCATGGGGCGGAAACGGAGCCGCTTGGGCTTGGCGCCCTCCTCGCCCAGGCGCTTCTTCTTGTCGGCCTCGTATTCCTGGTAGTTGCCGTCGAAGAAGAACCACTTGGAGTCGCCTTCGGCGGCCAGGATGTGGGTCGCGATCCGGTCGAGGAACCAGCGGTCGTGGCTGATCACCAGCACCGAGCCGGCGAACTCCAGGAGCGCGTCCTCGAGCGCGCGCAAGGTCTCGACGTCGAGGTCGTTCGACGGCTCGTCGAGCATGAGCACGTTGGCGCCGACGGCCAGCGTCTTGGCGAGGTGCAGACGGCCGCGCTCGCCACCGGACAGGCTGCCGACCAGCTTCTGCTGGTCGTTGCCCTTGAAGTTGAAGCGGCCCAGGTAGGCGCGGCTCGGCATCGTGAACTTGCCGACGACCAGGTTGTCGAGCCCGCCCGAGACGTCCTGCCAGACCGTCTTTTCGGCGCTGAGCTCGTCGCGGCTCTGGTCGACGAAGGCCATCTTCACGGTCTGGCCGATCTTCACCGTCCCGCTGTCGGGCTTCTCCTTGCCCGAGATCATGCGGAACAGCGTCGACTTGCCCGCCCCGTTGGGGCCGATGATGCCGACGATCGCGCCGGCGGGGACCTTGAAGCTGAGGTCGTCGATGAGCAGGCGGTCGCCGAAGCTCTTGCTGACGTTCTGGAACTCGATCACTTCGTGGCCGAGCCGCTCCGCGACCGGAATGAAGATCTCGTTGGTCTCGTTGCGCTTCTGGTACTCGACGTCCGAGAGCTCCTCGAAGCGCGCCAGGCGCGCCTTGCTCTTGGCCTGGCGCCCCTTCGGGTTCTGGCGCACCCACTCGAGCTCCTTCTTCATCGCCTTGGTGCGCGCGTCCTCGGTCTTCTGCTCCTGCTCGAGGCGCGCCTCCTTCTGCTCGAGCCAGGTCGAGTAGTTGCCCTTGTACGGAATGCCCGAGCCGCGATCGAGCTCGAGGATCCACTCGGCGGCGTTGTCGAGGAAGTAGCGGTCGTGGGTGACGGCGACCACGGTGCCGGGAAAGCGCAGCAGGAACTGCTCGAGCCAGTCGACCGACTCGGCGTCGAGGTGGTTGGTCGGCTCGTCGAGCAGCAGCATGTCGGGCCGCGACAGCAGCATCCGGCAGAGCGCGACCCGGCGCTTCTCGCCGCCCGACAAGGTGCCGACCATCGCGTCCCAGGGCGCCAGGCGGAGCGCGTCGGCGGCGATCTCGAGCTGCAGGTCGGTGTTCTCGCTGCCGGCGGCGGCGATCTGCGCCTCGAGTTCGGCCTGCTCGGCGGCCAGCTTGTCGAAGTCGGCATCGGGCTCGGCGTACTCCGCGTACACCTCGTCGAGGCGCTTCTTGGCGGCGAGTGCGCCGCCGATCCCCTCCTCCACTGCCTGGCGCACGGTCTGGTCGGGATTCATCACCGGCTCCTGAGGCAGGTAGCCGATCTTCAGGCCGGGCATCGGCGTCGCCTCGCCCTCGATGTCGTGGTCGAGCCCGGCCATGATCTTGAGCAGCGTCGACTTGCCCGAGCCGTTGAGGCCGAGCATGCCGATCTTGGCGCCCGGGAAGAAGCTGAGCGAGATGTTCCTGAGGATCTGGCGCTTGGGCGGAACGATCTTGCCCACGCGGTTCATCGTGAAGACGTACTGAGCCATGACTGCCTTGCTGGAGAGGTCGGGGCGCGCCGGAGAACCCGGGGCCGATGCCGCTATTGTCGCTGCTCGCGCGATGACCCCTGGCGACTGCGCCGCCGCGCAGTGGCATCGAAACGCCGCTGCCGACGAGCCGAACAACATCACGCCTTGCAGGTTGTTCTCGGGCCGGAAAAAAGCATCGCTCGACTACAATGGCGGCTCGCGTCGCGATCGTTTCCAGTCAGCGTCGACGCAGTCGCTTCCGACTCCCCTCCCCCGTCTGCCTTCGACTGGCGCTCGTCATCACGAGCAGCAGGCCGATGATTCCTGGCAGAACTCTTTTATGACTTTCGATTCCCTCGGCCTGGCCGAGCCGCTGCTGCGCGCCGTTCACGAAGCGGGCTACAGCACCCCCACTCCCATCCAGTCGCAAGCCATCCCGGCCGTGCTCTCCGGCGGCGACGTCATGGGCGGCGCCCAGACCGGCACCGGCAAGACCGCCGGCTTCGTCCTGCCGCTGCTGCATCGCCTGATGGCGCGTCCCGCCGTGCGCGACGCGCGCGGCAAGCTGCCGATCCGCTGCCTGATCCTGACGCCGACGCGCGAGCTCGCCGCGCAGGTGGAGGAGAGCGTCCGCACCTACGGCAAGCACTCCAGGCTGACGAGCATGGTGATGTTCGGCGGCGTCGGCATGCAGCCGCAGATCGACAAGCTGCGCCGCGGCGTCGACATCCTCGTCGCGACGCCGGGGCGCCTGCTCGACCACCACGGCCAGCGCACGCTCGACCTGTCGCAGGTCGAGATCTTCGTCCTCGACGAGGCCGATCGCATGCTCGACATGGGCTTCATCCACGACATCAAGAAGGTGCTCGCGGTGCTGCCGCAGAAGAAGCAGAGCCTGCTCTTCTCGGCGACCTTCAGCGACGAGATCAAGGCCCTCGCCGACCGCCTGCTCAACAAGCCGGTGCTGATCGAGGTGGCGCGCCGCAACCAGACCGCCGACCTGATCGCCCAGAAGGTGCACCCGGTCGGCCGCGAGATGAAGAAGGACCTCCTGGTCCACCTGGTGAAGGAGAACGACTGGCACCAGGTCCTCGTCTTCACGCGCATGAAGCACGGCGCCAATCGCCTCGTCGAGCACCTGCTGAAGCACGACGTGACGGCGATGGCGATCCACGGCAACAAGAGCCAGACCGCGCGCACCAAGGCGCTCGCCGACTTCAAGAAGGGCGACCTGCAGGTGCTGGTCGCGACGGACATCGCCGCGCGCGGTATCGACATCGATCAGCTGCCGCACGTCGTCAACTTCGAGATGCCCAACGTGCCTGAGGACTACGTGCACCGCATCGGCCGCACCGGCCGCGCCGGCACGCCGGGCGAAGCGATCTCGCTCGTCTGCGTCGACGAGAACGGGTTCCTGCGCGACATCGAGCGCCTCATCAAGCACGAGATCAGGAAGGAGATCGTGCCCGGCTTCGAGGCGCCGGGGCACGAGCGGCCCGAGCCGATCGTCCTTGGACGCATGGTGATCGGCGAGGGTGCCGGCCGCGGCGGCGCCAGGCCTCGCCGCGACGGCCCGGGGCGCGGTGACGCGGGTCGAGGCGGCGCGAACGGCGGCCGCGGCCACGCGGAGCCGCGCGCCGGGGGCGCTCAGGGCGCCGGGCGCGGGCACGCCGGGAGCGGCGGGTCCGGTGCAGGGCGAGCGCACGCCGGCCACGGCAACGCCGGCCAGGGCAGCCCGGCCGGCCGCAGCAGCGGACCGGCCCGCACGGGCGGCGGCGGTGCGCGACAGGACGAGCGACGGGGTGCCGCGCTCACGTCGTACCGCCCGGCCGGCCCGAAGCGCTGACCGCGCGGTCGCCGAGGCTCTGCGCTCGTCTGGCGTGGCGGCACCCGACCATGCCGCATGACCGCGCCGGCAACCGCTGAATGCCGGGTCGCGCTGCTCGTCGGCGCCACCGGACTGCTCGGACGGGCCCTGCTGCCCCTCCTCGTCGACGCGGTCCAGGTGGCGGGCTCGCGGGCGGCCTTTCGCGCCGTCGACCTCGAGCTCGTCGTCGACATCGCCCGCGCCGCGCGGGCACGTGGCGCCGCCCGCCTCGCCGTCGTCTCGGCGATGGGCGCGGACCCAGCCTCACGCGTCTTCTACAGCCGTGTCAAGGGCGAGATGGAGGACGCCGTCGCGGCCCTCGGCTATGCATCGGTCGTCATCGCGCGACCGTCCCTTCTTCTCGGCGATCGCCAGGCGCTCGGCCAGCCGGCGCGGTTCGGCGAGGCCCTGGCGACCCGCCTGGCCAGGCCGCTCGGGCGGCTGCTCCCGCCAGGCATGCGGCCGATCCGTGCAGGCGACGTGGCCCGAGCGATCGTTGGCGCGGTCGCCGTCGATCCGCAGCCCGGGCTGCGCGTGCTGACGTCGGCCGAGATGCAGCCGGCGTCCCGGCAAGCGGAGCGACAGCCGTCCTGACGGGCCGGCCCGCCGGCCCGATGCGACCTGCGGCGAATGCGGCCGGAGCGGAGCAAAGAAGACGCCGCTCCCCCGGCCTCTCAGCTTCCCTCGCCCCGCTTCAGGCGCATGCGCTCGCGCGCTGCCTTGCCGCGCGACTTCCAGGCCGACAGCTGCTGGCGGCGCTCGACCCAGGTCATCGTGTCGCGGCGCGTCTCGCGCAGCAGCTTCTGGAAGTTGCGCAGGCGATCTGGGTCGACGCCGTCGCGCACGGCGCAGCCGGGCTCGTCGCCGTGCGAGCAATCGCGGAACCGACAGCGCGAGGAGAGCGACTCCACGTCCGAGAAGCTGGCCACCAGCGCGGCTTCGTCGACATCCGGGCGCAAGGTGCGCAGGCCCGGCGTGTCGATGATGCAGGCGCCGCCCGGCAGCAGGTGCAGCGAGCGCGCCGTCGTCGTATGCATGCCGCGCCCGTCGCTGCGTCGCACGGCGCCCGTGTCCTGGACGGCGGCGCCGAGCAAGGTGTTCGTCAGCGTCGACTTGCCGGCACCCGACGAGCCGAGCAGGACGAGGGTCCGGCCCCTGCCGGTGACATGGGCAAAGCGCGCCGCCGATGACGGATCGGTGGCATCCACGACCACCACCTCGACGCCCGCCGGCAAGCGCTGCCGCAGCGACGCGACGTGGCGATCGCGGTCGTCGGGCCGCGCAGCGAGGAGGTCGGCCTTGGTCAGCACCACCAGCGGTGCGATGCCGCCGGCGTGAACGAGCGTGAGGTAACGCTCGAGCCGGCGCAGGTTGAAGTCGTCGTCGAGGCCCATGACGACGAGCGCGCGATCGACGTTGCTGACCACCGCATGGCGGCTGCCGTCGCCGTCGCGGCGCACGAGGTGCGAGCTCGGCGGCACCCGGGCCTGGACCCAGCGCTCGCCGTGGCCGTCGATGCTCGAAAGCACCCAGTCGCCGACGGCGAGCGACGTGTCCTCGTCGAGCAGGGCGCGAACGAGGCGCGGCGACGGCCGTGCGGCATGGGACGCCGAGCCGTCGTGAAGCTGCACCGTCTCGCGGTGCACGGAGACGACGCGCTCCAGGTGGAGCGGCGTCGCGGCGCCGGCAGCGCCGTCCCGGGCGCGGCCGGCGATCTCCGGCGTGAGCCCGATGCCTTGAAGGCAGTCGAAGTCGAAGTGAAGCATGGTGGACCCGAAGTGCGTTGCACGGTCGTCGCGCGAAGGCGACGACGAGCCGGCGCAGCAAGGCGCCGGAAAGCGTGGGGGGGGGCGTCAGCCGGCAGGCCGCCGCCGCGCAGGAGCTTCAGCTTCGACCGGGCCCGAGGGCCGCAGCCGGTGCGCGGATCAGGCGTCGACTGGCGCGCTCGCGGCAGTCACGGAGGGGGGCGTGTTCTTGTTCATGGCGGTCCTCCTTCGCGATCGGTTCGCCGTCCGGGGGCGGGCTGGACGCGGCCCGTGCGGGCCTCGGGAGCGGAAGTCTCGCACCGCCTCCCGGCTGCGGTCAAACCGGGGCCGCCGCCCTGTGGCGCCGGCGCCGAAGCCTTGCGTTTCGTCGCGGCAGCCGCACATCGGTTCTGGTCATTGCGCGTCTGTATGATGGCCCCGAACAGGCCCACGGGCCCGCGTCCTGAAGGAGACAGTCATGAAAGCATTCGTCGTCGCCCTCGCCGTCGCCTTCGGCGCGGCAGCCACGTTCCCGGACATTGCCGAAGCTCGTCGCATCGGTGGCGGTGGTTCTGCCGGAATGCAGCGCAGCACGCCGCCGCGCGCAGCCCCCGATTCCGTTCCTGCCCGTCCGGCCGCACCGACCGCGCAGTCGCCGGCCCCTGCGGCTGCCGCGGCGCCTGCTGCCGCCGCCGCGGGCAAGCGCTCGTGGCTGGGCCCGATCGCCGGCCTCGCCGCCGGTCTCGGCCTCGCCGCCTTGTTCAGCCACCTCGGCCTCGGCGCCGAGCTGGCGAACTTCGTGATGATCGCCCTGCTCGTCGTCGCTGCCATCTTCCTCGTCCGCTTCCTGATGCGTCGCTTCATGCCGGCGAACGCGAACGCCCGTGCCGGCAACGGCATGCAGTTCGCGGGCGCCGCCGCGGGCACCGCGGCCCCGCGCATTCCTGAGCCGCCGAAGACGTTCGTCGACGAGCGGCCGGAGCACCTGCGGGGCACGCTCGGCAGCGCCGCCACGGGCAGCGCTCCGGCAACTGCCCCGGCCATGGCTGTCGCCGCCCCGGCCAACATCCCGGCCGACTTCGACGCCGCGGCGTTCGAGCGCATCGCCAAGATGATCTTCATCCGCATGCAGGCGGCCAACGACACGGGCGACCTGAACGACCTGCGTAACTTCACCACGCCGGAGATGTTCGCCGCGATCAAGCTCGACCTGCAGGACCGCGGCGACGCCGCGCAGCGGACCGACGTCGTGCGCGTCGACGCCGAAGTGCTCGATGTCGCTGAAGAGGCCGACCGGCAGATCGTCAGCGTCCGCTTCCACGGCCTGATCCGCGAGGAAGCCGAAGGCGTCGCCGAGCCGTTCGACGAGGTCTGGCACCTCGTCAAGCCGGCCGACGGCGGCCAGTGGGCGATCGCCGGCATCCAGCAGACCGCCGCCGGGCAACCGCAGCCGGCCTGACGCGACGCCGACCTCCCCGCGCCGCTGCGACACGCCCGCGTGACGCAGCGGCTCGTCGTTCTCACCGGCGCGTCGCGCGGCCTCGGGGCCGCGATGGCGCGCCGCCTGCTCTCCCCCGACTGCACCCTCCTCTGCATGTCGCGTCGCGCGGACGCGTCGCTGGCGGAGGCGGCACGGGCGAGCGGCAGCCCCTGCGAGCAGTGGAGCGTCGACCTCATCGAGCCGGTGCCGGTCGGCGCCGGCCTCGAGGTCTGGCTCAACGGGTTCCCCGCCGATCGCTTCGACTCCGCGGCTCTCATCAACAACGCCGCCGTGCTGACGCCGAGCGGGCCGCTCGAGAGCTGCCGGGCCACGGACCTCGCCACCGCCGTGCGCGTCGGCCTCGAGGCGCCCCTGGTCCTCACCGCGGCGTTCCTGCGCGCCACGGCGGCATGGCGGGCCGACCGGCGCGTCCTTCACATCTCGTCGGGTCTCGGCCGCCGCGCCATGGCCGGCCAGGCGACGTACTGCGCGGTCAAGGCCGGGATCGACCACCTCGCGCGGGCCGTGGCGCTCGAGCAGGCCGGCCTGCCGAACGGCGCCCGCGTCGCCGCGCTCGCGCCCGGCGTCATCGACACCGACATGCAGGGGCAGCTGCGCAGCTCCGGCAGCGAGGGGTTCCCGGACCAGCCCCTGTTCGTGCGCCTGAAGGAAAGCAGCCAGCTCGCCTCGCCCGACGAGGCGGCGGCGCGTGTCCTCGCCTGTCTCGAGCGCGACGACTTCGGTGCCTCGCCGGTGACGGACGTCCGCGACGCATGAGCGGCTGAGCATCGGGCGCCGCGCCCGCTGCGACAATCGCGCGCGAAAGCCGGCGCCATCCCGGCGCCCGGAGACTCCATGTCAGCCGAATCGCTTCGCCGCGGTGCGGAGGCTGCGGCGCTTGCTGCGCTGCTGTGCGCTTGCGCGCCGCTGTCGCCTCCCGGCGCTCCCGAGCCCACGGGACCGCCGGTGCCCGCAGCCAGCGATCGCGGCGATCTCGTCGCGCCCAATCCCAACCTCGTCGTCCAGGGCATCCCGCCCATTCCCCGCTCGCTCGCCGAGCAGGTGGCCCGCTACACCGATTTCGCCGGGCACCGCTTCGTCGACTGGCACCCGACCCGGCGCGAGATGCTCGTCGCCCATCGCAGGCCGGGCGCGGCGACGACGCAGATCTTCCGGGTCGACTCGGCGCTCGCCGCGCCGCAGCAGCTCACCGAGTCCGCGGAGCCGGTGCGCACCGCGAGCTACGAGCCGGTCAACGGCGACTACATCGTCTTCGAGCGAAGCAGCGGCGGCGACGAGGCGGCGCAGCTGCACCGGCTCGACCTGGCGACGATGCGGACCACGCAGCTGACGGCTGCGGGCGAGCGCCACGACATGCAGGCGTGGCTGAACCGGAGCCCGCAGCTGCTCTACCTGTCGCTGCCGCTCGATCGCACGGCAGCCGGCGGCAGCCGAAGCTCGGTCACCCAGACGCTCTCCATCGTCGACCCGAGCCGACCGGAGTCGCGGCGCAGGCTCGCCGAGCTGCCCGGCGGCGGCTGGGACGTCGGCGCCGTGTCGTGGGACGACCGGCTGGTGACGCTGAACCAGTTCGTCTCGGTGGCCGAGTCGAGAGTCTGGCTGCTCGACCTCGGCAGCGGCGAGCGCCGGCAGCTCCTGCCGGGGCCCGGCGCCGGCCGGTCGGCGCACTACGGGGGCGTCTGGAAGCGCGACAACTCGGGCTTCTTCCTGGTCAGCGATCGCGGCGGCGAGTTCCTCGAGCTCCTGTTCTATCGCATCGCCGATGCCAGCCTGACCCGCATGTCGAGGACGATCCCCTGGGACGTCGAACAGCCGAGCCTCGACAGCAGCGGCCGCCTGCTCGCCGTCCGCGTCAACGTCGAAGGCCGCCATGAAGTGCGCTTCTTCGACGCCGACACGTTCGGCGAGCTGCCCTCGCCCGCCCTGCCGTCCGGCAGCGTCGTCGGCGGCGGCTTCCACCGTCGCCTGCCGGCGCTCGCGCTGACGCTCGACGAGAGCAAGGCGGCCGGGCTGGTCGGCGTGCTCGACCCCGCCAGCGGCGTGCTGCAGCGCTGGACCCAGCCCTTCACGCCGCCCGGCATCGACCCCTCCCGCTTCGGCGAGCAGAGCATCGTGCGCTGGAAAAGCTTCGACGGCCGCACGATCAGCGGCATCGCCAACCTGCCGCCGGCGCGCTTCACGGGCAAGCGGCCGGTGCTGATCCAGGTGCACGGCGGGCCGGAGAACCAGGCGACGTTCGGCTTCATCGGGCGACTGAACTACCACGTCGAGGAGCTCGGCATCGCCGTCATCCAGCCGAACGTCCGCGGCTCGTCGGGATTCGGCAAGACCTTCCTCACGCTCGACAACGGCATGAAGCGCGAGGACGCGGTGAAGGACATTGGCGCCCTGCTCGACTGGATCGCGGCCCAGCCCCGGCTGGACGCCGGACGGGTGCTCGTGGCCGGCGGCAGCTACGGCGGCTACATGAGCCTGGCGGTCGCCGTGGCCTATCCGGAGCGCATCGCCGGCGCCATCGACGTCGTCGGCATCTCGAACTTCGTGAGCTTCCTGGAGAACACCGAAAGCTATCGGCGCGACCTGCGCCGGGTCGAGTACGGCGACGAGCGCGATCCGGTCATGCGCGAGTTCCTGACGCGGATCTCGCCGCTGACGCGCGCCGAGCGGATCCGCAAGCCCCTCTTCGTCGTCCAGGGGAGGAACGATCCGCGCGTGCCGTACACCGAAGCCGAGCAGATCGTGGCGCGCGTCCGGGCCAACGGAACGCCGGTCTGGTACCTGCGGGCCGAGAACGAAGGGCACGGCTTCGCGCGCAAGGAAAACGCCGACTTCCAGTTCTACGCGACCGTGATGTTCCTGAGGGAGACCCTGCTGAAGCAGGGACCTGGCCGGGCCGACTGAGCCCGAGCCGCTACGAAGCCTGCGGACTCGGGCCGGCTTCCGGCGCCTCGCTCGTGCGCTGACGCAGGACGATGCCGCCGAGCGCGGCGGCGACGACGGTGAACAGCGCACCGACGAAGAAGGCCGCCTGGTAGCCGCCGTTCAACGCCGCGGCGCGGACCACGCCGTCGCCGAGCAGCGTGTCGGTGCGCGCCGCTGCGACGCTGGCCAGGACCGCGAGCCCGAGCGCCCCGCCCATCATGAAGCCGGTGTTGACGACGCCCGAGGCGAGACCCGACTCCTCGGTGCTCACGTCGCTCATCGCCGCGAGCAGAAGGGGATTGAAGGCGATGCCCGCACCGGCGCCGAGCAGCAGCATGCCCGGCAGCACGTCGACGAGGAAATCGCCACCCACGGGTGCGCGGGCGAACAGGGCCAGCCCGACCGCCGCGAGCACGAGGCCACCCGCCAGCGGCAGGCGGACGCCGAAGCGGCCGACCAGCCAGGCCGAGACGCCCAGCGACAGCGCCGCCATGACGAGGTTGGCGGGCAGGAAGGCCAGCCCCACCTGGAGCGCGTCGTAGCCGAGCACGCCCTGCAGGTAGAGCGCCGCGATGAAGAACCACGCGAACATGCCTCCCGACCAGAGGATGCCGACGACGTTGCTGAAGACGATGTTGCGGCGCCTGAACAGGCGCAGCGGCACGAGCGGCGACGGCGTGCGCGCCTCGATGGCGAGGAACAGTACGAACAGGACGAGGGCCACGGCGAACAGGGCCAGCGTCCGCGCCGATGTCCAGCCCGCCTCGTTGCCGCCGATCACGGCGTACACCGCGACCATCAGCGCCGCCGTGATGGTGACGGCGCCGCCGACGTCGAGCCGCTGCCTTTGCGCGGGCGCGGCGTCCGCGGGCAGGAGGCGCAGGCAGGCGACGAAGATGGCGATGCCAATCGGCAGGTTGACGAGAAAGATCCAGTGCCAGCTGAAGGCGTTGGTGAGCAGGCCGCCTAGGAGGACGCCGATGCTGCCGCCGCCGGCGCAGACGAAGCCGTAAATGCCCATCGCCTTGGCGCGCTCCCCGGGCTCCGTGAAGAGGGAGACGATGAGGGAGAGCGCGACCGCGTCGACGACCGCGCCGCCCACGCCCTGCAGCGCACGGGCGGCGACGAGCAGGCCCTGCGACACGGCGACGCCGCAGACCAGCGACGTGACGGTGAAGGCGACGATGCCGACGAGGAAGACGCGGCGCTGCCCGTAGATGTCGCCGAGGCGGCCGCCCAGGAGCAGGAAGCCGCCGAAGGTCAGCGTGTACGCATTGACCACCCAGACCAGCGACGTCTGCGAGAAGCCGAGATCGGCGCCGATCGACGGCAGCGCCACGTTCACGATCGTCATGTCGACGACGATCATGAGCGCGCCCATGCACAGGACGATGAGCGCCCACCAGCGGCTCATCGGCGGGCCGCCGTCGGGTGGGCCCGCGCCGTGTAGAAATCGAAGCCGATCATCTCTTATCCCATGCACAGAAAAATGAATCGGACCAGCGCTGGCAGCTAGGTCGGGCCCTGGAATCCGCCCGCGCGGTAGGTCAGGACCAGGGTGTCGCGGTGCCCGTAGCCTTCGAGCGGCTGGATCGGCGTGCTCTCGTGGATCACGCGCTCGTCGTCGAGCACGAGCGTCGTCCACGGCTCCAGCAGCGTGAAGCGCAGGCCTTGCGGACCGGCGGCGTCGAAGACCCGCGTCTCGCCGCCCTTGATGCCTTCGCGCGCGACGAGGACGACGGCGACCAGGTCGACCCCGTCGCGATGCGCCCCCTCGGGAGTCGGCCGGCCGATGCCGTCGGTGGTGTCGATGCGGAACTGGTGCGCTTCCACGTACCACGGTTGCATGCCCTTCAAGCCTGACGCCAGGCCGGCGAAGGCGAGCAGGATGCGGTGCCACGCCGGCGCCGCCAGGGTCGCCGGATCGATCGGCTCGAACCAGCGCTCGAGCCCGCCGTGCAGAGCGTTGTATTCGACGGGCTGCCAGTGCGCGCGCTGAGGCAGCAGGCGAGCCTCGGCACCATCGACGACGAAGCTCGCGTGGCGGCGCCGGCGGTAGCGGCCGCCGTCGCGCAGGTGCGCGTCGGGCGGCAGGTCGTCCCACGACGCGCGCAGCGCATCGAGCTCGGCGAGGCTCGCGCCGGTGAACGCCGCGAAGCCGGCCGGCGACAGCACGGCCCGGCCTTCGTCGGCCAGCGCGGCGGTCAGTGCAGCCGGCGCGGTGACCGGTGCCGGCGGCGCTCCCGTCACGCGCCGAACCTCGAGCGCGCGAGGTCGGCGCCCTGCGCCAGCGCCTTCAGCTTGGCCTCGGCGACGTCGCGCCGCATGGGCGCCATCCCGCAGTTCGTGCACGGACGCAGCCGATCCCTGGCGACGAAGCGCAGCGCCGTGCCGATGGTTTCGGCGATCTGCTCCGGCGTCTCGATGGTGTCCGAGGCGACGTCGATCACGCCCACCATCACGTCCTTGCCCTCGAGCAGCCGCATCAGGTCGGGCGGCACGTGCGAGTGGAAGCACTCGAGCGAGACCTGATCGATCGAGCTCTTCGCGAGCGCCGGAAAGACCTGCTCGTACTGCCGCCACTCGCCGCCGAGCGTCTCCTTCCAATCGACGTTGGCCTTGATGCCGTAGCCGTAGCAGATGTGGACGGCTGTCCTGCAGGCCAGGCCCTCGGCAGCGCGCTCGAGCGCAGCGACGCCCCAGTCCGCGGCATCGGCCATGTAGACGTTGAACGCCGGCTCGTCGAACTGGACGATGTCGACGCCGTCGGCCTCCAGCGCGCGTGCTTCCTGGTTGAGCAGCTCGGCGAAGGCAAAGGCGAGCTTGATCTTCGCCTCGCGGGGCGCGAGCCCGTTGCCGTAGAAGCGGTCGGCGACGGTGTCGACGATGGTCATCGGTCCCGGCAGGGTGAACTTCAGCTGCCGCTTCGTGTGCGCACGGGCGAGCCGGGCCTCGGCCGCGTGCACGCGGCCCTGCAGCTTCAGCGGCCCGGTCACCTGCGGCACCATCGCGTCGTAGCGGTTGTTGCGGATGCCCATCTTCACCTTGTGCTCGAAGTCGATGCCGTCGACGCGAGCGAGGAAGCCGTGCACGAAGTGCTGGCGCGACTGCTCGCCGTCGCCGACGATGTCGAGGCCGGCGTCCTCCTGCACCTTCAGCCAGAGCAGCGTCGCGTCGGCCTTGGCCCGCTCGAGCTCGGCGCCGCTGGCCTTCCAATCGGGCCACAGCTTCTCGGTCTCGGCGAGCCACGAGGGCTTCGGCAGGCTGCCGGCGATGGCGGTCTCGAACATGAGCTGATTCCCCGGTGATGACGTGCCGGCTTCGTGTTGTGCACGAGGCCTGGCGAAGCGATGCGGATTCCGACTTGCGATACCGTCGCCGCGTGAGCGCTGCCGCCGACGTCGCCGGGGCCGGACCGGTCGCCCCCGTGCCCGCCGGCGAGCGCATCGTCGCGCTCGACGTCCTGCGGGGCCTCGCCCTGCTCGGCATCTTCATTATGAACATGCCGGCCTTCTCGCATTCGCTCTTCACGCCGCCGGCCACCGATCTCGGCGCCGTCGACCGAATCGTCCATGGCTTGCGCGAGGCCCTGTTCGCGGGCAAGTTCAACCTCCTGTTCGGACTGCTCTTCGGCATCGGCTTCACCTTGCAGATGCGCCGCATGGGCGTCGCCACGGCGCCGGCGGGCGCGCCGGCAGCGGCACCGGCGGCCGGGCGCGCGCTGTCGCTTCATGCGCGCCGGCTGGCGGCGCTGCTCGCCATCGGCGCCGTCCACGCCGTGCTGCTGTGGCCCGGCGACGTGCTGGTGATCTACGCGGTGCTCGGCTTTTCGCTCCTCGCCCTGCGGGGGGCGTCCGACCGGACCGTGCTGTGGCTGCTCGCGCTGTGCCTGCTGTACCCGGCTGGGTCCGAGATCCTTCGCGCGCTGCTGTTCTCGTTCGAGACCGAGACGATCGCCGCCTTCGAATACCAGGACTTCGAGCTGTCGAACGCCGTCGCCTTCGGGCACGGCTCGTTCCTCGATGCCGTGCGCGAGACGGCGCGCATCTTCGCCTGGAGCTACACGTCTCCGCTCGGGCTCTACAGCATCGTCGCCTTCTACGTGCAGATGGCGACCGGCATCCTTGCCGGCTTCCTGATCGGCCGCCGCGGCTGGGTCGAGCAGCTCGCCCGGGGCGGCGGCGACCTGCGGCGCTGGCAACGAGTGCTTCTTGCGGTGGTCGTCGTCGGCGCATCGATCGAGCTCGTCACCGGCGGCAGCGCGTCGATCGTCGGGCTGCTCGCGCGCACGATCGAGCGGGCGGCCCTAGCGGGTTTCTACGCCGTCACGGTGCTGCGCCTGATGCGATCGCCCGAGGCACGGCGCTGGCTCCTGCCGTTCGCCGCCGCCGGCCGCATGCCGCTCAGCAACTACCTGCTGCAGACCCTGCTCGCCAGCGCCGTCTTCTACGGCTGGGGCCTCGGCCTCTGGGGCCGGGTCGGCCCGGCCTTCGAAACCGCGCTCGCCGTGCTCCTCTTCCTGGCGGTGCAGCTGCCGCTCAGCGCCGGCTGGCTCGCCCGCTTCCGCTACGGGCCGATCGAGTACCTGTGGCGGCTCCTCACCTACGGCCGACCGGCGCTGCGAGACCGAATTCCGCCGCGATGAGCGCATAGGAGCGACGGCGCACGGCCGGATCGTGTGCCCAGGTGTTGATCACCACCTCGTCGAGATCGAAGGCCGCGGCGAGTCGGCGGATCCGCTCGGCGACCGTCGAGGCGGAGCCGACGAAGGCGCCCGCCCGCATGCCCGCGAGGCTTTGCTCTTCCGCAGCATCGAAGCCGCGCGCGGCGATGGCGTCGGGCGACTGCAACGGGCCGAGCACGCCGCGGCCCCGGTCGATTCGCCAGCGATCGCGCGAAAGCGCCAGGTGGGCTGCCTCCTCGTCGCTGTCGGCGGCCAGGGCCCAGATGCACAGCGTGGCCTGCGGTCGCGGGTGTCGCTCGCTCGGCTGGTACAGGCGCCGGTAGAGCGCCATCGCCGGCTCGGCGCCGACGCCGTCGGTGAAGAAGTAGGCGAATGCGTAGGGCAGGCCGAAGTGAGCGGCCAGCTGCGCTCCGTAGTCCGAGCTGCCGAGGATCCAGATCTCCGGCGCATGGGGACCGCGCGGATGCGCCGTGATCCCGGCGTGCGTGCCGACGTGGGTCCAGGCGTGCAGGTCCCGCACCTGCTCCGGGAAGTGATCGGCCGCATGAGCGGCATTCGGGTTCAGCGCCCGAGCCGTGCGCATGTCGCCGCCCGGTGCACGGCCGACGCCGAGGTCGATCCGGCCGGGTGCCAGCGCCTCCAGGACCCGGAACTGCTCCGCCACCTTCAGGGCGCTGTAGTGCGGCAGCATGACGCCGGCGCTGCCGATGCGGATGGTCGACGTGCGCGCCGCGATCGCCGCCATCAGGATCTCGGGGGCGCTGCCGACGATCGTCGGCAGGCCATGGTGCTCGCTGAGCCAGAAGCGCGAGTAGCCCAGCGACTCGCAGTGCTCGGCCAGCGACAGCGTGTCGCGGATCGCGGCGTCTTCGCTGCTGCCGGCAAGCGAGACGGACTGATCGAGAACGGAAAGCTTCATGTCACGCGCGCCTGCCGGCGATGCTCAGCCTTGCGGATGCGTCGGGTCGATCCAGCGCACGAGCTCGGGCTTTTCGACGGGCTCGATGTCCAGGTTCACGGCGACCGCCTCGCCGTCGCTGCGCACCAGCACGCATTCGAGGGTCTCGGTCGGGCTGGCGTTGATCTCCTGATGCGGGACGTACGGCGGCACGTAGATGAAGTCGCCCGGCCCCGCCTCGGCCGTGAACTCGAGGGCGTTGCCCCAGCGCATGCGGGCGCGACCCCTGACGACGTAGATCACGCTTTCGAGATGGCCGTGGTGATGCGCGCCGGTCTTCGCGTCGGCATGGATGTGCACGGTGCCGGCCCACAGCTTCTGCGCCCCGACGCGTGCGAAGTTGATGGCGGCCTTTCGATCCATCCCGGGCGTCTGCGCCGTGTTCGGATCGAGGCGATCGCCGGGAACCACACGAACGCCGTCGTGCTTCCAGGGGGCGTCGCCGGCGGCATGGGTATCGGCATTCATGAAGGTCTCCCAAAGACGCAGGATGGTCGTGTCGTGTACATTAACGGCACAGTTATACGCAAGACAGTGGTTGTTCGTGATTCTCGTTCTACCCCCGCGGTCCTCGCGGCGGGCCGTTTGAAATCCCCCTGATCGGTTCTTGAGTGTCGCTGCATGCGCTGCATGTTGCTGCGCATTCATTTCATCGCATAGACAGGATTCATCCATGACGACCCCGACCCAGACAGGTACCGTGAAGTGGTTCAACGAGAGCAAGGGCTTCGGCTTCATCGCACAAGATGCAGGCGGCGCCGACCTCTTCGCCCACTTCCGTGACATCGCGGGCACCGGCTTCAAGACGCTGCAGGAAAACCAGCGCGTCGAGTTCGAAGTCAAGCAAGGCCAGAAGGGCCTGCAGGCCGCGAACATCCGCGTTCTGTAAGAAGCGTTCCGGGCTCGGTCCGGGAAGCGAAGCCGCGGCTCGTCCGCGGCTTTTTTTCGTCCGTCGGCGGCTGGACTCGGGCTCGCTTCCGCCGCTTAGCATCGACCACCTCCACGGGACTGCCATGACCGAACTCGCGACCCTGACCAATCACCAGGTCCGCCTGGCCCGCCGCCCGGTCGGCCTGCCCGTCCGAGCCGACTGGAGCTTCACCGCGGAGACCGTGTCCGCGCCGGCCACCGGCGGCGTGCTCGTCAAGACCTTGGCGCTCTCGCTCGATCCGGCGATGCGCGGCTGGATGAACGAAGGCCGCAGCTACATCGCCCCGGTGGGCATCGACGAGGTCATGCGCGCAGGCGGGATCGGCCGTGTCATTGCCTCCGAGAATCCCCGGTTCTCGGTCGGCGACGCGGTGAGCGGCCTGCTCGGCGTGCAGGAGTACGCGCTCTTCACCGCCGACCAGATCGCGCGCGGCGCCCTGGACCACATCGACCTCGGCCTCGGCACGATGACGCAGTGGCTCAACGTGCTCGGCATGCCGGGCATGACGGCGTACTTCGGGCTGATGGACGTCGGCCAGCCGCGACCCGGCGACACGATCGTCGTCTCCGGCGCCGCCGGCGCCGTCGGGCAGACCGTGGGTCAACTGGCCCGCCTCCAGGGCTGCCGCGTCGTGGGCATCGCGGGCGGGCCGGCGAAGTGCGAGTGGGTCGTCGGCGAGCTCGGCTTCGACGCGTGCATCGACTACAAGGCCGGGCCGGTCAAGGACGGCCTCAAGGCGCATTGCCCGAAGGGCGTCGACATCTACTTCGACAACGTCGGCGGCGAGATCCTGGACGCGGTGCTCACCCGCATCACGCGGGGCGCCCGCATCGTGATCTGCGGCGCCATCAGCCAGTACAACAACACCGAGGCCGTCAAGGGGCCTGCCAACTACCTGTCGCTGCTGGTCAACCGGGCCCGCATGCAGGGCATGGTCGTCTTCGACTACGCCGAGCGATACCCGATCGCCATCGCCGAGCTGGCCGGGCACCTGCGCGAGGGCCGCATGAAGAGCCGCGAGGACGTCGTCGTCGGCATCGACACCTTCCCCGAGTCGCTGCTCAGGCTGTTCCGGGGCGAGAACTTCGGCAAGCTCGTGCTCCAGGTCGCGGACGCCTGAGCCTCGTGCACGGGCCGGCGGACGGCACCCTGCGGACAGGCCCTAGACTTGGTCGACCTTGATTTCCGCCACGGAACGCCTTTCGCCCTGATGCGCGACGCCGCGAACGAACCCGGCGGCGCCCTGCCCCCGTCCCTGCTCCAGGCGTTCCTGGAGGAGAGCCGCGACCTGCTTGTGGTCACCGACTCGATCGGCACGATCGCCTGGTCGAACGGCCGCTTCGCCGAGGCGACCGGCTTCGTCGCCGGCACCCTGGCGATGTCGCTGCTCAACTTCGCGCCCGCAGGCCCCGCCGGCACGACGTCGCGCCTGACGCTCGCCAAGCTGCTCGCCGCGCCGCAGCCCGACCCGGAGGAGCTCGAGCTGCGCAGCCACGACGGCGCGCCGCTGTGGGTCGAAGCCCGCCGCAGGAGCGTCGGCGCGAACATCGTCTGGGTGCTCGCCGACGTCACCCGCACGCACCTGCTCGCCGAGCAGTCGAAGCGTCAGGGCGAGCTGCTCGAGACCGCCCAGGAGTTTGGGCGCATCGGCATCTGGGAACGGACCATCTCCACCGGCGAAGGCCACTGGGACGAGCACGCCTTCCGCTTCTGGGGCATCGACCCGGCCGACGGCACGCCCTCGTATGCCGAAGCCCTCGAGCGCGTTCACCCCGAAGACCGGCCGCGCATGAAGTACGCGGATTCGATCCGTCGCGCCGGCCGCTATTCGCAGCGCTATCGCGTCATCCACCCGGACGGCCGGACACGCTGGATCCACTCGCAGTGGGAGGTGAAGAACGGCGTGCACGGGGTGCCCGACCGCTCCCTCGGCATCATGATGGACGACACCGAGGCCTACGAGGCGGCGCGGGCCCTCGTCGATGCCAGCGCGCAGCTGCAGATGGCCGTCGAGCTCGGCAAGATCGCCATCTGGCGACATGACCTGCGCACGCAGCGCATGTACTACAGCGACCGCGCCTTCGAGGTGCTCGGGCTGGCGCCGCGGCCGGAGGGCTTCAGCATCGAGCAGGTCCGCTCCTTCATCCATCCGGACGACCTCCCGCTCGTCCTCGCGTCCGCCGAGCGCGCGCTGCAGTCGAACCGGCCGACCGACATGGAGGCGCGCTACCGGCGTGCCGACGGCAGCTGGCGCTACGTGCTCACCCGCCGGGTCGTGGAGCGGAGCAACAGCGGCGAGCCGATCGCCTTCCTCGGCGTCGCCCTCGACCTCACCGAGCGGGTCGAGGACCTGCGCCAGAAGGAGGAGCTCGCGCGACGCTTCGATGCCGCGTCGCGGGCTGCGCGCGTCGGCATCTGGACGCTCACACGCGAGCCGCCGGAGAGCCACTGGAACAGCCAGATGTTCGCCCTGTTCGATCGCCATTCGAGCGTGCCGCCGACGCTCTCGGCATGGATCCGGGAATCGGTGCATGCCGACGATCGTCTCCGCGTCGGCCGCGCCATGGGCGACTACCTGCGCGCCGGCGACGGCCCCGTGGAGGTGGAGTTCCGTGTCGTTCGTCGCGACGGCGGCATCCGCTGGATCGTCATCCGGGCCGACGTCGACCGCTCCCAGGGCGACGGTCGCCGCCTGCTCGGCGTGGCGTTGGACGTCACCGAGCAGCACGAAGCGATCGAGGCCTTGCGCACCGCCAGCCAGCGCGCGGCGCTGATCACCCATCACGCCGGGATCGGCACCTGGGAGGCCGCCTTCGACGGCTCGCCGGAGCACTGGGACGAGCAGATGTTCCGCCTGCGTGGGCTCGAGCCCGCGCCGGCGCCGCCACCGCTGCACGAGCGGCTCGCGATGGTTCACCCGGACGACGCCGCCGCCGTTCGCGAGGCGCTGTCCGCGGCTGCCGATGCGGGCCTGTCGACGGCTTACGAGTTCAGGGTTCGCCTGCCCGACCACAGCTACCGCTGGCTGGCATCGCGCTCGGCCATCGTCTTCGACGAGCTCGGCCAGGCCGTGCGCCGGGTCGGCGTCGACTGGGACATCACGGAGAACAAAAACGCGGCGCTGGCCCAGCAGCAGGCGGCCCTGGCGGAGAAGGGCATCCAGGCCAAGTCGCAGTTCCTCTCGCGCATGAGCCACGAGCTGCGCACGCCGCTCAACGCGGTGCTCGGCTTCACGCAGCTGCTGCAGATCGAAGCCGGGCGGGCCGGCCAGGAAGAGCATCTGGCCAAGCTGGAGCACATCCGCGCCGCCGGCGACCATCTGCTCTCGCTCATCAACGACGTGCTCGACCTGTCGGCGCTCGAGTCCGGCGAGCTGCGGCTGTCGCTGCGGCCGGTCGACGTCGGCCAGCTCGTGCATCAGTCGCTGCCGCTGCTGCACTCGCTCGCGGCGCAGCACGGCGTCAGCCTCGAGACGGGCAACGCCGAAGGCTCGGCCCACGCCGACCCCACGCGCCTGCGCCAGGTCCTGATCAACCTCGTCTCCAACGCCATCAAGTACAACCGACGCGGCGGCAGCGTCCTGGTCGAGACGGGCACGGTCGACGACGAGGCGCTCCTGGTGGTCCGCGACACCGGCCGCGGCCTCAATCGCGAGCAGATCGACAGCCTGTTCGAGCCGTTCAACCGGTTCGGGGTCGAGGACGAAGGGATCGAAGGCACGGGCATCGGCCTGACCATCGTGCGAGCCCTCGTCGACGGCATGCACGGGCGGATCGAGGTGTCGAGCGAGCCCGGCGAAGGCACGGAATTCATCGTCCGCCTGCCCGCCGCAGGGAGCCATGGGGCGAGCCATGGCGCAGCGGCTGTCGTCGACGACGCAGCCGTCGAGGACGAATCGGATCGCCAGGGAACGATCCTCTACATCGAGGACAACGCGGTCAACGTCCTCCTCGTCGAAGAGCTGGTCAGGAGCGTCGGCGGGCTGAGGGTGGTCTCCGAGCTCACCGGTGCGAGCGGCGTGGCTCGTGCCGCGAGCCTGCAGCCCGATCTCGTCTTGATCGATCTTCAGCTGCCGGATTTCGACGGCTACGAAGTGCTGCGCCGGCTTCGTGCCGAACCGCGGACCCGCGACCTGCCGTGCATTGCCCTGTCGGCGAACGCCATGCCGGACGACGTGCGTCGCGGCATCGCCGCCGGGTTCGCCGACTACTGGACCAAGCCGATCGACTTCAGCATCTTCCTCGCCGCGCTGAAGAAGCGCTTCCCGGGCATCGGCGAGGCGGCACCGGTGCAGGAAATCGAGACTAGCCCGGTATCGCTTCGATGAGACCGCGCTGGCGCAGCATCGGCTCGGGCGTCGGCGCGCGGCCGCGGAAGGCCTGGTAGGCCGCGCCCGGATCGATCGAGTTGCCCGAGGAGTAGATGAAGCGCACCAGGCGCTTCGCGACCGCCGGATCGAAGGGATTGCCGGCCTCGACGAAGGCCTCGAAGCCATCGGCGTCGAGCACCTCGGCCCACAGGTACACGTAGTACCCGGCGGCATACGCCGAGCCCGAGAACAGGTGCTGGAAGTGCGTCAGGCGGTGGTTGACGCCGACGCCGGCAGGCAGGCCGAGCCGCTCGAGCTCGGCGCGCTCGAAGGCCACGACGTCGATCGGTCCGGGGTCGGTGCGCGCATGGGCCGCCATGTCGACCAGCGCCGAGGCGGCATAGCGGACGGTCTCGTAGCCCTGGTTGAAGTAGCGCGCTTCGTGCAGCCGTGCGATCAGCTCGTCCGGGATCGCCTCGCCGCTCAGGTGGTGGCGCGCATGCCGCTTCAGGACCTCGGGCTCCTCGAGCCAGTGCTCGAAGAGCTGCGAGGGCAGCTCGACGAAGTCGCGCAGCACGTTGGTGCCGGAGACGATCTCGTAGGTGACGTTCGAGAGCAGCCCGTGCAGGCCGTGCCCGAACTCGTGGAAGAGCGTGCGCGCGTCGTCGACGCTGAGCAGCGTCGGCTCACCCGGCGAGCCCTTCGCGAAGTTGTTGTTGTTGACGATGATCGGCAGGACCGGCGCGGCTCCCGCGCCAGCCGGGTTGCGCGACTGGGAGCGATAGGCGCTCATCCAGGCACCGCTCCGCTTGGTCGGCCGGGCGAAGTTGTCGTGCAGGAACAGGCCGATCGTCTGCTCGGCCGCATCGCGCACCTCGTACACGGCCACGTCCGGGTGATAGACGCGGATCTCCGGCCGGGCCACGAAGCGGATGCCGAACAGCCGGGCCGCGCAATCGAAGGCCGCCTCAACCATGCGCTCGAGCGGGAAGTAGGGCTTGATCGCGGCCTCGTCGAGGTCGTAGCGGATCTGGCGCACCTTCTCGGCGTAGAAGCGCCAGTCCCACGGCTCGATGCGGACGCTCTCGCCGCGCGACAGGGCCAGCGCCTCGAGGGCCGCCCGCTCCTGCTCGGCGCGCGCTTTCGCCGGCTGCCAGACGCGCTCGAGGAGCGTCGTGACGGCCGACCGGGTGCCGGCCATGGTGTCGACGAGGGCGTAGTCGGCGTAGCTCTCGTAGCCATGCAGGCGCGCCTGCTCGAGGCGCAAGGCCAGGATCTCGGCGGCAATGGCCCGGTTGTCCGTCTCGCCCGGGTGCTCGCCGCGCGAGGTCCAGGCCCGCCAGGCCTGCTCGCGCAGGTCGCGCCGCTCGGAGAAGGTCAGGAACGGCACGATGTGCGAGCGCGACAGCGTGATGACGTGCGCCCCATCGTCGATGCCGCGCTCGAGCGCGGCCTGCCGCGCGGCGGCACGCACGAAGGGCGGCAGGCCGGCGAGCTCGGCCTCGCCGCGCAGCTCGAGCCGGAACGACGATTCGTCGGCGAGCACGTTCTGGCCGAAGCGCGTCGTCAGCTCCGCCAGGCGCTGCATGACCTCGGCGTAGCGCGCCTGCTCGGGGGGCGCGAGCTTCGCCCCGGCCCGCACGAAGTCGATGTGGAATCGCTCGAGGACTCGGCGCTGCTCGTCGCTCAGGCCGAGCTCGCCGCGGCGGGCATGCAGCGCGTCGATGCGCCGGAAGAGGCCGCCGTGCATGTAGACCTTGCTCTGCTGGGCCGCGAGCAACGGCGCCATTCGCATCTCGACGGCCTGCAGGGCGGGCGAGGTCTCGCTCGACGTGAGGTTGTGGAACAGGCCACCGATGCGGTCGAGCAGGCGCCCCGAGCGGTCGAGCGCCGCGATCGTGTTCTCGAAGGTCGCAGGCTCGGGCTGGCTGCCGATCGCATCGACCTCGGCCAGGTGCTCGTTCATGGCCAGCTCGAACGCCGGCGCGAAATGCTCGGGACGCACCTCGGCGAAGGGCGGCAGCCCATACGGGCCGCGCCACGCGTCGAGAAGAGGGTTCGCTGCGGGTGAATTCATTTCCTGCGCTTCAGGTCGTCCAGGTCGCGCTCGTCGTAGCGCTGGTTCTCGCATGACTTCTCATGCGCGGATTTGGCGGCCTGCGCTTCGCGGGCCTGCGCGTTGTAGGCGTCGACCTCGGCCTGATAGGCCTCGAGGAGCCGGTCGCGTCGGGCGACCTTGGCGTTGAAGGCATTCACCGCCTCCTCGCTGGTGCGGTCGAGGCGCGCGCTTTCCGCCGCGAGCTCGCCCTCCATCCGATCGATGTCGGCCTTCTGGGAATCGATCTGCGTCTTGGCCGCCGCTGCGGTCTCGCCCCGCTTCTGCAGCCGCTCCTTCTGGTCCAGGCAGTTGCGCAGCTGCGCGGGCGTGAGGATGGCGGACCCGGCCTTCGCACCGGCCCCCTTGGCCGAGCCGGCCGCGCCGGCGCCCTGCGCAGCGACGCCCGATGCGAAGGCGAGGACGACCACGGCGACGGCCGCGCGCGGGGTGGCGATCGAACGGCGGGTCATGGTCGGGGCAGGTGCATGGCGCGGCGGTCGGTTCCGGGGAAGCGGCTCGGGATCATGCCATCGCGACCGGCTGGCGCATGGTCACGAACTCCTCGGCCGCCGTGGGGTGGATGCCGAGCGTGGCGTCGAAGACGGCCTTGGTGGCGCCCGCCTTCATCGCCACCGCGAAGCCCTGGATGGTCTCGCCCGCGTCGGCGCCGACCATGTGCAGGCCGACGACCTTGTCGTTGGCATCGTCGACGATCAGCTTCATGAGCGTCCGCTCCGGGCTGCCGGACAAGGTGTGGCGCAGCGGCCTGAAGTCGGTGCGGTAGACGCGGATGCGCTCGAAGCGGCCCCGCGCGTCGGTCTCGGACAGGCCGATGGTGCCGATGTTCGGGTGCGTGAAGACGGCCGTCGGGATGTGCAGGTAGTCGACGCGGTGGCCGCCCTCGCCGTAGAGGCCGTCGACGAGAGCCATCGCCTCGGCCAGCGCCACCGGGGTGAGCTGGACCCGGTCGATCACGTCTCCGACCGCATAGACACTGGGCACACTGCTGCGGTAGTTCTCGTCGACCCGCACCGCCCCGTTGATGTCGAGCTCGACGCCGATGGCGTCCAGCCCGAGACCTCTCGTGTTCGGGGCCCGCCCGGTCGCGTACAGCACGGTGTCGGCGGTCAGGGCCGACCCGTCGCCCAGGCCGAGGCGGATCCCGGCGTCGACCCGCTCGAGGGCCACGACGCTGCTGCGGACGCGGACATCGACGCCCTTCTTGGCCATTTCCGCGGCCACGAAGTGGCGCACGTCGTCGTCGAACCCGCGCAGGATCTGCTCGCCGCGGTAGATCTGCGTGACCTCCGCGCCGAGCCCGTTGAAGATCGACGCGAACTCGGACGCGATGTAGCCCCCGCCGACCACCACCAGCCGCTTCGGGAACACGGGGAGGTCGAAGATCTCGTTGGAGCTGATCGCCAGCGACCCGCCGGGCACCTCGGGCGGCACCGGCCATCCGCCGGTGGCGACGAGGATGCGCTCGGCGCGGTAGCGCTCCGCGCCGACGCCCACCTCGTTCGGACCGAGCACCTTCGCCCGGCCGTGGATGATGCGCACCCCGGCGCCTTCCATCAGCTGCCCGTAGATGCCGTTCAGGCGACGCAGCTCGCGGGCCCGGTTCGCCTTCAGCGTCTCCCACTCGAAGCTCGCCGGCGGCACGGTCCAGCCGAAGCCGTGCGCCTCCTCGAAGCTCTCGGCGTAGTGCGCCGCGAAGCTGTACAGCTTCTTGGGGATGCAGCCCAGGTTGACGCAGGTGCCGCCGAGCGCCGCGTCCTCCGCCACCGCCACGCGCAGGCCGCGCTGTCCCGCCATGCGGGCCGCGCGCACGCCGCCGCTGCCGGCGCCGATGACGAACAGGTCGAAAGCCTCGCCGCTCATGCCGTCCTCACGCCTTGCTCATCCCTGTCGTCGACCGGCCGAGCCGCTCCTCAGGCGAGCGCCTTGCGCAGCAGCTCCGCGACCACCCCGTTGAGGCCTTCCGGATGCGCGCCGGCGCGCTCGCGCAAGGTCGCGGCGAGATCGGACGGCAGCTTGCAGGCGAAGGGAACGAGGCCGGCCGCGGCGTCGAGACGGCGCTGCTCGCGCCGGTCGACGAGCGCGTCCGCCCCCTGGCCGAAGCGGCCGGCCGCTCCCGCCGTCTTCATCCTGCCGCCGATCCTGGAGCCCAGCAGCTTGTCGAGGTCGGACTTCTTCATGCTCATGGTGCGTCGCTCCTCCTCGAGCGAAAGCACGATTGTCGCGTGCCTGTGGCACAGTCTGCCGATGGCCCAGAAAGCGACCGTCTGCAAGGCCTTCCTGAGCATCGCTGACATCGATCGCGGCCTCTACGCCGACCGCCAGCTGACGCTCGCCCGCCACCCTTCCGAGAACGACGAGCGGATGATGGTGAGGCTGCTCGCCTATGCCCTTTGCGTGCCGATGAGCGACGACGGCGGAGCGCTCGAATTCGCCAAGGGAATGTGGGACCCGGATGAACCGGAGCTCTGGCAAAAGGACCTCACCGGCCAGCTGCTGCAGTGGGTCGAAGTCGGCCAGCCCGACGAGCGCCGCCTGGTGAAGGCGAGCGGCCGCGCGGAGCGTGTCAGCGTGTTCGCCTTCAGCCACGCTGCGCCGATCTGGTGGGCGGGTCTTTCCGGCCGCGTCGCGCGCACGCGCAACATCGAAGCGTGGCTGATTCCCGCGGAGCAGAGCCGCGCCCTGGCCGATCTCGCCGGGCGCAGCATGCAGCTGCAGATCGGCCGGCAGGACGGCTCGGTCTGGGTCGCCGACGGCGAGCGGACCGTCGATCTCGCCGTGACTCGGCTCCCGTGAGCGCCGCTCCTTGAACCGATCGCCGGCATGAACGTCATCGACAGCGACGCACGTGACGTCCTCGACTTCTGGTTCGGCGCCGAAGGCAGCCCCTTGCATGGGTCGGCGCGCGCCGAGTGGTTCACGAAGGACGACGTCTTCGACCAGCGCATTCGCGACGACTTCGAGCCCCTGATCGAGCGGGCGCTGCGTGGCGAGCTCGACGCCTGGGCTGGGCAGGCGCACGCGGCGCTCGCGCGCATCCTGCTTCTCGACCAGTTCACGCGCAACGCGTTCCGGGGCACGCCCCGCGCGTTCGCGGGCGATACGCAGGCACTCGCCGCCGCCAGTGCGATGGTCGGCGCGCGCCAGGACGAGCAGCTGCCCGCTTTCATGCGGGCCTTCGCGTACATGCCGTTCGAGCACGCCGAAAGGCCGGACATGCAGGACGAGGCGGTTCGTCTCTTCACGCGCCTGGCCGCGGGCGATCCGGCCTTCGCCTCGATGCTCGACTACGCGCACCGGCACCGGCAGGTGATCGAACGGTTCGGACGCTTCCCGCATCGCAATGCGATCCTCGGCCGCCAGTCGACGGCCGAGGAGATCGCCTTTCTGCAGCAGCCGGGCTCGAGCTTCTGACGCTCGGCGCCGGACGGCCGGCCGTCAGCGACGGTTGGGGTTGTCCGGGCGAGCGTCGCGCCGGTTCGGCACGCCGTCGCCGTCGCGGTCACGATCGTTGCGGTTGCGGACGCCGTCGTTGTCGCGGTCGCGATCGAAACGATTGGGGATGCCGTCGCGATCGCGGTCGCCGCGTCGGTTGTTGTTGACGTTGTCGTAGCGGTTCGGGATGCCGTCGCGGTCGCGGTCGCCGCGGGCCCAGGCGCCGCGGTAGAGATGCCAGCGGCCGTTGTCGTTGACCCAGGTCGGCCGCGTGTACACGTAGCCCGGACGCTCGCGGACCCAGCTGCCGCTCACCCAGACGTGGCGGTTGCCGCGCCAATCCCAGTAGCCGGGCGACCACACGTAGCCCTGCCGCTGTTGCCGCGGCGCGGCCTCGTAGCGTGGCGCAGGCGGCGCGATGCGCACGTCGATGTCGAGCGGTGCGGCCGGCGCAGGCACCGACAGCGTGGTGGCTGCCAGCGCGAGAAGGGCGGTCGATGCAATCTTCGAGATCATGTCGTTCTCCATTGGATGGGGACGCCTCATCTTCAGGAGATCGACCGCATTCAGGCATCGGAGAACGGCTTTGTGCCGTGTCGGCCTGCTCCTTCACGACAGGTGGTCCCGCGGCTTGTCGCGTGAACGGATGCCTCGATCGCGTCGCCGTCGGTCAAGAAACGTGACGCGTCCTCACCCGAGCCCCCGTGTCCGGGGGGTGGACCGCTAGTTCTGTCGCCAGCGCGGGAACTGAGTCGTCGGCGACAACTCGCGCCCGCGAGTCGCGAAGCGCAGCACCAGCACCAGCGCGCTCGCGAGCAGCCAGCCGATGAACGGCCACCACAGGAGGGCGAAGCCGTAGATGCGCTCCTGCGGCAGGCCGGCGCTGACGCTGGCCATGCGCGCCAGCGCCGCGAGCGCCAGCACCGACGAGAGGACGCCGGCGTAGGTGCCGGCGCGGCCGCCGCCGCCGCGCTCGAGGGCCCATGCGAACGCCGAGACCAGGACGCCGGCCCACGCAGCGCCGGCGAGGAGCTGGGCGGCGATCAGCAACGGCAGCGTGGGAGCGAAGTTGCCGGCGAGCGCCGCCCCGGCCGCGACGATGGCGGCCACACCCATCACCTGCGTCGACGCCCAGCGCTTGACGGCCAGCGAGAACGGGAACATGGCGATGCTGAAGCTGATCCAGAACACGGGCAGGAGCGTCGGCAGCGCGGAGGCGTCGGCCTTGGCGCCGTACAGCACGGCGCTGTCGATGAACACATGGACCTGGAAGGCGAGCGCCGCCAGGAGCGCGGTGAGAGCGAAGAGCGGCGTCGGCTCGCTCACCGGTGCCGCCGTCGCGGGCTCTGCCGCCGCGGCGGGCTGCGCCGCCGTGCGCAACCTGCGCTCGGCGATCACCATGCCGAGCGTGACCAGCGCCAGAGACACGCTCGACAGCGCGAACGGGATGCGCGGATCGATGTCGCGCAAGGTGAGCCCGAGATACGGCTGCAGGGCGTTGGCGATGCCGAGCCCGAGCAGCGTGCAGGCGAGCAGCAGCGGCTGGGTCGGCCTGGCAGCGTAGCGCCCGACCAGCGCCAGCGGCGGCGCCCGGAGCGCCGACGAGGTCACTGCCCACAGGGTGATCAGCACGAGCAGGCCGACCGCCGAGCCTTGCGGAGCGACGTGCGGCATGGCCACGAAGGCCGCGCACGAGACGAGCGTCGCGGCCATGACGGCGATGCCGACGCGGCCGACCACCTTCGCCGCCCGATCGGCGGCGACGCCGCACGCGTAGTCGGCGAAGACGAAGACGAGCTGGTCGAACATCAGGATCCACGCCACCGCCTGCTTCGGCAGGCCGGCCTGGGCGACCAGCTGCGGCAGATAGATGACGTAGACGATCCAGGTCGCGGCGAACAGGAACTGGACCACGCCGAGGTAGATGCCCACCCCGGGCCGCGCGGATGCGCCCGCGTCGTCTGGCGGCGGGCCGAATCGCATCTAGTGGTTGTCTCGGGGGACGAAAGCGCCGTGCAAGCCGGCGTCGGGCTGGGGCTCGTCGGGCCGCGGCACGAAAGCGCCTCGCCGGCCGACCAGGAAGTCGAGGTCGGCCCCTTCGTCGGCCTGCAGCACGTGATCGGTGTAGAGCTTCCAGTAGCCGCTCCCGAGCGGCGGCGGCGGCGCCTTCCACTCGGCCATGCGGCGGGCGAGCTCCTCGTCGCTGATGTCGAGGTGGATGCGCCGCTTCGGCACGTCGAGCTCGATCATGTCGCCGTTGCGCACGGCCGCCAGCGGCCCGCCCGCCGCCGCCTCGGGAGCGGTGTGCAGGACGACCGTGCCGTAGGCGGTGCCGCTCATGCGGGCGTCGCTGATGCGGACCATGTCGGTGATCCCCTTCCTCAGCACCTTCGGCGGCAGCGGCATGTTGCCGACCTCGGCCATGCCCGGGTAGCCCTTCGGGCCGCAGTTGCGCAGCACCATCACGCAGGTCTCGTCGATGTCGAGCGACTCGTCGTCGATCGTCGAATGGAACTCCTCGATGGTGTCGAAGACGACGGCACGCCCGCGATGCGTCATCAGCGCCGGCGTCGCCGCGCTCGGCTTGATGATGGCCCCGCGCGGCGCCAGGTTGCCGCGCAGGACGGCGATGCCCGCACGCTCCTTGAAGGGGGCGTCGATCGACTTGATGACTTCGGCGTTGAAGTTCTCCGAGTTCTCGATGTTCTCGCCGAGCGTCCTGCCGTTGGCCGTCACCACCGTCAGGTCGAGGTGGCGCGAGATCTCCTTCAGCACGACCGGCAGCCCGCCGGCGTAGCAGAAGTCCTCCATCAGGTGCTTGCCCGAGGGCTGCAGGTTGAGGAGGCACGGCAGCTCGCTGGCGAGCTTCTCGAAGTCGTCGATGCCGAGCTTCACGCCGAGGCGGCCGGCGATGGCGATGAGGTGGATGACCGCGTTGGTCGAGCCGCCGATGGCCGCCAGCGTGACGATGGCGTTCTCGAAGGCCTTGCGCGTCAGGATCCTCGACAGGCGCTGGTCCTCGTGGACCATGTCGACGACGCGCCGGCCCGCCATCCGCGCCAGCACGTTGCGGCGCCCGTCGACCGCGGGATAGGCGGCGTTGCCGGGCAGGCCGAGGCCGAGCGCCTCGACCATAGACGCCATCGTGCTCGCCGTCCCCATGGTCATGCAGTGGCCATGGCTGCGATGCATGCAGCTCTCGGCATCGAAGAAGTCCTGCAGCTTGAGCGTGCCGGCACGCACCTGCTCGCTCATGCTCCACACGCCGGTGCCCGAGCCGAGCTCCTGGCCGCGCCACTTGCCGTTCAGCATCGGACCGCCCGAGACGCCGATCGTCGGCAGGTCGGCGCTGGCGGCGCCCATGACCAGCGAGGGCGTCGTCTTGTCGCAGCCCATCAGCAGGACGACGCCGTCGATGGGATTGCCGCGGATCGACTCCTCGACGTCCATGCTGGCGAGGTTGCGGTAGAGCATCGCCGTCGGCCGCAGCAGCGTCTCGCCGAGCGACATCACCGGGAACTCGAGCGGGAAGCCGCCGGCCTCGTAGACGCCGATCTTCACCTGCTCGGCGAGGACGCGGAAATGCGAGTTGCACGGCGTCAGCTCGCTGAAGGTGTTGCAGATGCCGATCACCGGCCGGCCGTCGAACTGGTCGTGCGGGACGCCCTTGCCCTTGACCCAGCTGCGGTAGTTGAAGCCGTCCCGGTCCTGGCGGCCGAACCACTGTTGGCTGCGCATCTGCTCCGGCCTCCGCCGGGGCTTCTTCTCGTCACCCATGCCTGAGAACTCTCCTGGTCATTCCTTGACCGAGCCGGTCAGCCCCGACACGTAGTGCTCGACGAAGAACGAATACACGAACGCGACCGGCAGCGAGCCGAGCAGGGCGCCGGCCATGAGCGAGCCCCAATGGTAGACATCGCCCTCGACCAGCTCGGTGACGACGCCCACCGGCACCGTCTTCACCTCGGACGACGAGACGAAGGTGAGCGCGTAGATGAACTCGTTCCAGGACAGCGTGAAGGCGAAGATGCCCGCCGAGATCAGGCCCGGCACCGCCAGCGGCAGGATGATCTTGGTCAGGATCTGCCAGCGGTTGGCGCCGTCGATGAGCGCGCACTCCTCGAGCTCGAAGGGGATCGAGCGGAAGTAGCCCATCAGCAGCCAGGTGCAGAACGGGATCAGGAAGGTCGGATAGGTGAGGATGAGCGCCCAGCGCGTGTCGAAGAGCCCGAGCTGGTAGACGATCGCCGCCAGCGGGATGAAGAGGATCGACGGTGGCACCAAGTAGGCGAGGAAGATCGACAGGCCCACCTGCTTGGCGCCGGAGAAGCGCAGCCGCTCGATCGCGTAGGCGGCGAACACCGAGGCCGCCAGCGAGAAGAAGGTGGCCACGACGGAGACGAGCACCGTGTTCCACAGCCACTCCGGGTAAGCCGTGTTGAAGAGCAGCTTCTCGAAGTGCGCCAGCGTCGGCGCGATGATCCAGAACGGGTTGCCCGTCCTCGACAGCAGCTCGGCGTTCGGCTTGAACGAGGTGATGCCCATCCAGTAGAACGGGAACAGGAGCACGAACAGAAAGACGAGCAGCGGCAGATAGACGGTCACCCAGCGGCGCGAGCGGGTCTCGAGGAACGCCATCCCCGAGCTGTCGGTGGCGCTGACGGTCGCGGTGGCTGTGCTCATCGGGGTCCTCGAACGGCCGTCACTTGTCGGCCCCGCCCTGCTGCCAGGCGCGTCGCTGCAGGCCGAAGTAGCTGAAGAGGATGGCGGCGAGCAGGAACGGCACCATGGCGATCGAGATCGCGGCGCCCTCGCCGAGCGCACCGCCCGAGATGGCGCGCTGGAACGACAGCGTCGCCATGAGGTGCGTGGCGTTGAGCGGGCCGCCGCGGGTGATGACGTAGATCAGCTGGAAGTCGGTGAAGGTGAAGAGGACCGAGAAGGTCATCACCACCGCGATGATCGGCGTCAGCAGCGGCATCGTCACGTGGCGGAACTGCTGCCATGGCGTTGCGCCATCGATCGCCGACGCCTCGTAGTACGAGGGCGAGATCGTCTGCAGGCCGGCGAGCAGGGTGATCGCGACGAACGGGATGCCGCGCCACACGTTCGCCGCGATCACGGACAGGCGCGCGTTCCACGGGTCGCCGAGGAAGTCGATGTAGGTGTCCATCCAGCCCATCTTTACGAGCATCCAGCTGATGATCGAGAACTGGGCGTCGAAGATCCACCAGAAGGCGATCGCCGACAGGGCCGTGGGGACGATGTAGGGCAGGAGGATGACGGCGCGGAAGAAGGTCTTGAAGCGGATGTTGCGGTTCAGCAGCAGGGCGAGCCAGAGGCCCAGGCCGAACTTGAAGACACTGGCGACGAAGGTATAGAAGAGCGTGTTGAAGAGGGCCAGGCGCGTCACCGCGTCGCCCCACAGGAACTGGTAGTTCTCGAGTCCGATCCACTCGCCCGGGCGCCCGACCTTCGCGTCGGTGAAGCCTAGCCAGACGCCGAGCCCGAGCGGATACGTGAGGAACAGGAGCAACAGCACCGCGCCGGGCAGCATGAAGAGCATGCCCAGCGCGTTGCGGTTGTTCTGCAGTCGTTCGACGAATGTCATGAAGCCGGCAGGAAGGGGCCGCCGCGCAGCGCACGGCGGCCCGGTGAGACCACTCTAGACGCGGTAGTAGCGCTCGGCGCGCTTCTGCGCCCGCTCCATGGCTTCCTTCGGCGACTTCGAGCCGCTGATCGCCTCGGCGACCATGTTGACGACGATGAAGTCGGCGGCGGCGCCGGCCGAGGCGTAGCCGAGCTTGCCCGCGTAGCCCGCCGGACGCAGGTTCTTCACGGGGTCGCGATACGGCGTGTGCTTCGGGTCCGAGGTCCAGATCGGCAGGTTGGCATAGCCCGCCAGCGGCGTCGCGATGTACGCGCCGGCGCCGGTGAGCCAGGCACCGAACTGCTCCTGTTCCATCATGAAGCGCAGGAACTCCTTGGCCGCCTGCGGGTATTTCGTGTACTTCATGACCATCTGGTTGAAGAACAGGTGCGACTCGGTCGGCACGCCGACCGGGCCAATCGGGAAGGCGGCGTGCTGGATGTCGGGCTGCAGCTCCTTGACCTTGGGGTCCGCCGAGGTCTTGGTCGCGTAATAGATCGAGATGCCGTTGTTGGTGACCGAGATCTGGCCGTCGAGGAAGGCCTTGTTGTTGTTCGGGTCCAGCCACGAGAGCGTGCCCGGGATGAAGGTGGCGTAGAGCTCCTTGCCGTACTCGAGCGCCTTGAGGGTCTCGGGGCTGTCGATGACGACCTTGTTGTTCTGGTCGACGAGCTTGCCGCCGAACGCCCAGATCAGCCAGTTGCACCAGAGGCCGTCGCCGGTGGCGTTGCCGAGGGCGAAGCCACCCGGGGTGCCCTTTTCCTTGAGGGCCTTCATCAGCTTCAGGAAGCCGTCGGTGTCCTTCGGGAACTCGTTGAAGCCGGCCGCCTTCACCATGCTGTCGCGGTAGACCATCATCGAGCCGGCAGCGCCGAGCGGCAGGCCGATCCACTTCTTGCCGTCCGGCTTCAGGAAGGCCTGTCCGGCGGGGTACCAGCCGCCGTACTTCTTGCCGATGTACTCGGCGACGTCGGTGACGTCGAGCAGCTTGTCGGGATAGAGATTCGCATCGTCGTTGGTCGACAGGATGATGTCCGGGCCCGCCCCGGTGTTGGCGGCCACCGCTGCCTTGGGCCGCACGTCTTCCCAGCCTTCGTTGTCGACACGGACGGGAATGCCCGTCTTCTCGGTGAAGCGCTTGACGTTGGCCATGTAGGCGTCGATGTCGCCCTGCACGAACCGGCTCCAGCGCAGGACGCGCAGGCTCGCGCCCTTCTCCGGCTTCAGGTTCAGCGTCTGCGCCTGCGCGAGCGGCGCCCACAGCGCGCTGCCCGTGCCCAGGCCGGCAACGGCCGCGGCGGTCGCCGAGCTCTCGAGGAACTTGCGACGGTTGTAGGGTGTGTGGCTCATCAAGGTCTCCTGTCGTGAGGTTGTCTTCTGCGGAAAACTGTCGCGCCCGCGCTTCGTGATCGCGCCCGCTCAGGCGGCCAGGCGCCGGCCGCTGCCGGCATCGAACAAGTGCGCCCGCTGCAGGTCGGGCTGCAGGTGGATGGTGCTGCCGGGCGCGAAGTCGTGCCGCTCCCGGAACACGGCCGACATCTCCGTCGTGCCGTGCCGCAAGGCGACGAAGGTGTCGGCGCCGGTCGGCTCCATGACCACCACGCGCGTCGCGATGCCGCCTTCGCTGGCCAGGCTCAGGTGCTCGGGCCGCGTGCCGAGCACGACCGGCTGGCCGTCGATCCCTCCGGCGCTCGCCGGCGCCGGGAGGCGGCTGCCGTCGGCGAGCTCGAGGCGCGCGCCGCTGCCGTCGCGGCGCAGCGTCGCCGGGACGAAGTTCATCGCCGGCGAGCCGATGAAGCCGGCGACGAAGACGTTCGAGGGAAAGTCGTAGAGCTCGAGCGGCGAGCCGATCTGCTCGATGCGGCCGTCCTTCATGACGACGATGCGATCGCCCATCGTCATGGCCTCGATCTGGTCGTGCGTGACGTAGATCGAGGTCGTCTGCAGCCTCTGGTGCAGCTCCTTGATCTCGCCGCGCATCGCCACGCGCAGCTTCGCGTCGAGGTTGGAGAGCGGCTCGTCGAAGAGGAAGACCTGGGGATCGCGGACGATGGCCCGACCCATCGCCACCCGTTGGCGCTGGCCCCCGGAGAGCTGCCGCGGGTAGCGGTCGAGCAACGCGGTCAGCGCCAGGATCTCGGCGGCGCGCCCGACCTTGGCGTCCACGGTGGCCTTGTCCTTCTTGGCGAGCATGAGCGAGAAGGCCAGGTTCTGCCGCACGGTCATGTGCGGATACAGCGCGTAGTTCTGGAACACCATCGCGATGTCGCGCTCCTTCGGCGGCACGTCGTTGACGCGCTTCGCGCCGATGCGGATCTCGCCGGCGCTGATCTCCTCGAGGCCCGCGATCATGCGCAGCAGCGTCGACTTGCCGCAACCCGAGGGACCGACGAGCACCGTGAACGAGCCGTCGGCGATGTCGATGTCGACGCCGTGCAGGACGGCGGTCTCGCCGAAGCTCTTCCTGACTCCCTGAATCGTGACGCTGGCCATCGGCTCTCTGCTGTCGGGCGCTGGCCGCCCGGGTCTACGGAGGGCGGTGGCCCGCCCCGGTGGCGCGAAGTATCGACAGGCGCCGAACCCACCGCCATGAGGGCAAACCGGTAGAGCCGCCGCAGGCCGGATTCGTATGATGACCTGACCACCATGCTGACGCGCACCGGGGCCGCCTCGCGCGTCGAGGCCCCGCCCGATCCCCCGCCTCTCGTCGCCGAGCGGCTCTCCGATCGCCTCGCCGCGCGCCTGGGCGACCAGATTGACGCCGGCTCGCTGCGCCCGGGCGACCGCCTGCCCACCGAGGAGCGCCTGGCAGCCGCGCACGGCGTCTCCCGAACGGTGGTCCGCGAGGCCGTGCACCAGCTGAAGTCGCGTGGCCTGCTGCGCTCCCGCCAGGGCTCGGGCGTCTTCGTGACCGCGGCGCGGCAGACCGACGCCCTGACGCTGGATCTGTCGCTGATCCGCTCGCTGGACGACGTGCTGCGGATCCGCGAAGTGCGGCGCGCGCTCGAAGCCGAGACGGCGGCGCTGGCCGCCGAGCGACGCAGCCGGCTGCACGTGGCCGCCCTGCGCCGCGCCCTGCGCGCCATCGACCGCAGCGCCGCCGAGCAGCGCGACGGCGTCGAGGAAGACCTCGCCTTTCATCGCCTGCTCGCCGATGCCGCGGGCAACCCGCATTTCGGGCGGCTCCTCGAGTTCCTGGAGCAGTACACGACCGAGTCGATGCGTGTCACGCGCCGCAACGACGCCACCCGAGCCGACTTCATCGAAGCCGTGCGGCACGAGCACGCGGCCATCGTCGATGCGATCGACGCCGGCGATCCGGCGCTCGCGCGGCGGCGCGCCATCCAGCACATGCGCGGCGGCGATCGCCGCCTGCGCACAGCCGGGCCGCTGCTGGCCCAGAGGAGCGAAGGACCATGAAGATCCTGATCACCGGCGGCGGAGGCTTCATCGGCTCGCGCCTCGCCGCCGCCCTGCTCGCCCGGGGCACGCTCGGCGGGCGCCGCATCGAGCAGCTGGTGCTGGCGGACCAGGTCGCGCCGCGCGACGAGCTGACTGCCGATGCGCGCGTCGTGACGCGCGTCGGTGCGCTCGCCGCGCAGTGCGAAGCGCTCGGCAAGGAGAACTTCGACGGCGTCTTCCACCTCGCGTCGGCCGTCTCGGGAGAGTGCGAGGCCGACTTCGATCTCGGCCTGCGCTCGAACCTGGACACCACGCGAGCCCTGCTCGACGCCTTGCGCGCTGCCACGGGCCGCGGCACGCCGCCGCCGCGCTTCGTCTTCTCCAGCTCGGTCGCGGTCTTCGGCCCCGACCCCTCGGTGCCGCTCCCGCCGCTCGTGGGCGACGACACCTTGCCGGCCCCGAAGACCTCGTACGGCACGCACAAGCTGATGTGCGAGCACCTGATCGCCGACTACTCGCGCAAGGGCTTCATCGACGGCCGCTCGGCTCGCCTGATGACGGTCACGGTGCGGCCTGGCCGGCCGAACGGCGCGGCGTCCTCGTTCTTCTCGGGCATCGTCCGCGAGCCGCTCGCCGGCGTCGAGGCGATCTGCCCGGTCACGCCCGACGTGTCGCACCCGCTGACCTCGGCCGCGCGCACGGTCGAAGGCCTGATCGCGATCTACGAGGCCAGCGTCGAGCAGCTCGGCGGGCGCCTGGCGCTCAACCTGCCGGCGGTGAACGCCACCGTCGCCGAGATGCTCGACGCGCTCGAGTCGGTCGCCGGCCCCGAGGTGCGGCGGCGGGTCCGCTTCGTGCGCGACGAGACCATCTCGAACATCGTCGCCAACTGGCCGCGCGGCTCGACGGCGGTGCGCGCCGGTCGTCTCGGCCTGAAGCCCGATCGAGACTTCGCCGACATCATCTGTCAGTACATCGCCGACTGCCGCACCGCGCCGAGCGGCAGCGAGGCGCTTCGAGGACTGGCCGCACAGGAAAGCAAGGCATGAACAGGATCGACCTCGAAGGCCGCGTCGCGGTGATCACCGGCGGCGCGCAAGGCATCGGCTACGCCATCGCCGAGCGCATGGCCGGCTCCGGCGCCACCGTCGTGCTGTGGGACCTGGACGCCGGCAAGCTCGCCGAAGCCAAGGGCTCGCTCGGCGGCAAGGGCGCTCAGGTGCTCACCGAGGTGGTCGAGCTGACCCGCGAAGACGAGGTCGCCGCCGCCACCGGCCGCACCATCGCCGCCGCAAAGAAGATCGACATCCTGGTCAACAACGCCGGCATCACCGGCGGCAATGCGACCACCTGGGAGCTGGCCCCGGACGTCTGGCGCCGGGTGATCGAGGTCAACCTCGTGGCGCCCTACCTCGTCTGCCGCGCCATCGTCCCGCACATGATCGCCGCGAAGTACGGCCGGATCGTCAACATCGCCTCGATCGCTGGCAAGGAAGGCAATCCCAACGCATCGCACTACAGCGCCTCGAAGGCGGGCGTGATCGCGCTGACCAAGTCGCTCGGCAAGGAGCTGGCGAACAAGGGCGTGCTGGTCAATGCCGTCACGCCGGCAGCCGCCAAGACGGCCATGTTCGCGACCATGACGCAGCAGCACATCGACTTCATGCTCTCGAAGATTCCGATGGGCCGCTTCCTGGAGGTCAGCGAGGCGGCGGCGATGGTCGCCTGGCTCGCGTCCGAGGAGTGCTCGTTCTCGACGGGCTCGGTGTTCGACCTGTCGGGCGGCCGCGCCACCTATTGAGGGCGTCGTCCGACAGTCCGTCGGGCGGAGCGCTTTCGAACCCTCGGCGACTCGCGCCGAATAATCCGGGTCCGATCATCGTTTCCGAACACGCATGAAGAACTTCCTTGCCCTGGCCGCACCCCTGTCCCTCGTTCTTCTCGGCGCGTGCGCGTCATCGAGCGCGCCCGGCCCCTACGTCGTGGCGACCTTGCAGCCGACGCGCGACAGCAGCACGGCCGGCACGGTCTGGTTCGTGCAGAGCGGCACCGACCTTCAGGTCATGGGTCGCGTCAGCGGCCTGAAGCCGAACCAGGAGCACGGCTTCCACGTGCACGAGAAGGGCGACTGCTCGAGCCCCGACGCCATGAGCGCCGGCGGCCACTTCAACCCGACCGGCAAGCCGCACGGGCCGCCGACGGGCGAGCGGCATGCGGGCGACCTGCCGGCGCTCAAGGCGGACGCCGCCGGTCGGGCGGTGTTTCGCTTCCGCATCCCGGGCAACGTCCTCGGATCCGGCCCGGCCGACTTCGGCGCGAAGGCCGTGATCGTCCACGCCATGCCGGACGACTACACGACGCAGCCGACCGGCAACAGCGGCGGCCGCATCGCCTGCGGAGTGATCGCCTCGGCGCCCGGCCAGGACGCGAGCGGGCGCGCCGTTCCGCTTCCGCCCGACTTCTGAGGCGACCGCCGCGGCGCCGGAGCCGCCGATGCCAGCGAGCGCCAGCGACGGGGCCCGGCTGACGCTGCGGATCGCCGCCGGGGCGCTGCTGATGCTCGCGGCGGCTTCGCTGTTCGGCATCGTCGCCGGGGCGGTGGTGAGCGGCCATCGCATCACCGTGCTCGATGTCGAGATCGCGCGCTGGCTGCGTGAGGCGGCAACGCCGCTCCTCACGACCTGGATGCTGATCGTCACGCACCTGCACTCGGCCTTGGCCGTGACCGTTTATGCCGCGGTCGTTGCGGCGCACGCCGCGCGGCACCGGCGGTGGCGGCGGCTGGTGACGGTCGTCGTCTGCATCGGCGGCGGGCTGGCCCTCAACGTGCTCATGAAGCACGCCTTCCAACGCGCCCGGCCGATCCTGGACGATCCCTTGCTGACCTTGTCGACCTACAGCTTCCCGAGCGGGCACGTCCTCGGCAGCACGCTGCTGTACGGGCTGGCCGTCGTCTTCGTCTTCAGACGCACGCGGCGGCCCAGCCTGCGGGCCCTCGCGGTGCTCGGCGCGGGCGCCGCGATCGCGCTCGTCGCCTTCACGCGCCTGTACCTGGGCGTGCACTACCTGAGCGACGTCATCGCCGGCTTCCTGGAAGGCGTAGCGTGGCTGGCCCTCTGCCTCAACGCCCTCGCGGCGTTCTGGAAGCGCCGTGGCAGGACCGCGGGGCGCCGCACTGCGGCGGCGGCGCGATGAGCGACGTGCCCGCCCCTGCGCGTCGCATCGTCGTCGTCCTCAATGCCGGTTCCGGCCAGGGCAGCGCCGAGCAACTCGAGGAGCGGGTCGCGGACGCCTTCCGCGCCGCCGGCGCCGACGCCGAGATCCGGCTCGCGCACGGCGGCGCCGAGATCGAGGCGGCCCTGGACGCGGCCGTGCGCCAGTCGCCGGACGTGATCGTCGCCGCAGGCGGCGACGGCACGGTGAGCGCAGTCGGCGCAGCGCTCGCCGGCAGCGCGATCGCGATGGGCGTGCTTCCGCTCGGCACGCTCAACCACTTCGCGAAGGACTTCGGCGTGCCACTGGAGCTCGAAGCGGCAGTCGAGCACGTCGTTCACGGCCGCCCTGTGCGCGTCGACGTCGGCGAGGTCAACGGCCGGGTCTTCGTCAACAACTCGAGCCTCGGGCTCTACGCGGACATCGTCCGTGACCGCGAACGGCAGCAGAAGCGCCTCGGCCGCGGCAAGTGGCCGGCGCTAGTGTGGGCGACGCTGTCGGCCCTCCGCCGCTACCCCTTCCTGAGCGTGCGACTGCTCGTCGACGGCCAGGAACGGCTGTGGCGGACGCCGTTCGTGTTCGTCGGCAACAACGAATACACGATGGAAGGCTTCGCCATCGGCGAGCGCGCCGGCATCCAGGACGGCCGGCTCAGCCTCTACGTCGCTCAGCGGCCGGGCCGGCTGCGCCTGCTCCTGCTCGTGCTGCGGGCATTGATCGGAGGGCTGCGCCAGGCACGCGACTTCTCGGCCATGACGGCCGCCGAGATCGTGGTCGAGAGCCGTCATCATCGGCTGCGGGTCGCGACCGACGGCGAGGTGACCGTCATGACGCCGCCCCTGACCTATCGCATCCGCCCGTCCAGCCTGGGCGTGATGCGTGCCGACAGCGACTTGCAATCGACCTAGAAGGCACATCGGTGCGAACCCTCGTCCATCTCTCGGATCTGCACTTCGGCCGCACCGATCCCGCCGTGGTGGCGGCGCTGCCGTCCACCGTGGCCGCGATCCGGCCCGACGTGACCGTCGTCTCCGGAGATCTGACGCAGCGCGCGAAGGCGAAGGAGTTCGAGCAGGCGCGCGCCTTCCTCGACGGCCTGCCGGCACCGAAGATCGTCGTGCCCGGCAACCACGACGTGCCGCTGTACCGGGTCTGGGAGCGCTTCCTGAGCCCGCTCGGCAAGTACCTGCGGTACATCCAGGACGACCTCAACCCGTGCTTCATCGACGACGAGATCGCCGTGCTGGGCATCAATACGGCGCGCTCCCTGACGTTCAAGAACGGCCGCATCAACCAGGGGCAGATGCGGGCGATCCACCAGCGCTTCGACCCGCTGCCAGAGCACCTGACGAAGATCGTCGTGACCCACCACCCGTTCGATCTTCCGGACGAGCCCGACAACGCCGAGCTGGTCGGCAGGGCGCGGCAGGCCATGAAGGTGTTCGCCGACTGCGGCGTCGACCTGCTCCTGGCCGGCCACTTCCACACCACCCAGGCCGGCGACACCTCGGGCCGGCACGAGCTGCCCGGCTATTCGGCGCTCGTGGTGCAGGCGGGAACGGCAACGTCGACGCGCGGCCGCGGCGAGTCGAACTCCTTCAACGTCGTCCGCGTCGACGGGCCGGCGATCGCCGTCGAGACCTGGGCCTGGCAGCCGGAGCGCAGCGGGTTCTTCGCCGCGCGGGTGGACCGCTTCGCGCGCGAAGGCGCGCGCTGGGTGGAGCGAGGCGGGGCGGCGCCGGCCGGTCAGCCGGCGCCCTCCTGATCCTGGAGCAATCGCCACATCACCTTGCCCGAGCCCGACTTCGGCAGCGCGTCCACGAACTGCACGAGCTTCGGCACCTTGTAGGCGGCCATGTTCTCGCGTGACCAGGCGATGATGTCCTCGGCGCCGGTCTTGCCCCTGGCCGCTTCGCGCAGGACGACGACCGCCTTGACCGTCTCGCCGCGATAGGCGTCGCGGGCCGCGATGATGCAGGCCTCCTGCACCGCCGGGTGCTTGTACAGGAGCATCTCGACCTCGGCCGGCCAGACCTTGAAGCCGCTCGCGTTGATCATCCGCTTCAGCCGGTCGGTCATGAAGAAGTAGCCTTCCTCGTCCATGCGGCCGAGGTCGCCGGTGCGGAAGAACCTGCGGCCGTCGAAATCGACGAAGGCGGCCTCGGTGGCGTCGGGATGGCGCCAGTAGCCGGTGAAGACCATCGGCCCGCGGGTGATGATCTCGCCGACCTCCCCCGGCGGGAGCTCTTCGAGCGTGAGCGGATCCACCACCCGCGAGTCGACGCCGAAGATCGGAATGCCCAGGCATTGCAGCTTGGCGCGCTCGGGCGGATTGGCATGGCTGGGCGCCGCCGTCTCGGTCAGGCCGTAGCCCTCGGCGAAGGTGAGGCCGAACTCGTCCTGCAGGCGCTGCGCCACGGCGTGCGGCATCGCCGCGCCGCCGCCGCTGATGCTGCGCAGGCTCGAGAGGTCGAAGCTCCTGTAGTTCGGGCTGCCGAAGAGGTCGATGACCATCGTCGGGATGCAGGTCCAGTGACTGATCCTGTGCTGCGAGATGAGCCGGCCGGCGAGCTCGCGCTCCCAGCGCGGCATGAGGACGACGCTGGCGCCGGCGTAGACGGAGCCGAGGACGCTGTAGACCATCCCGGTGATGTGGAACATGGGAACGACGCCGAGCACCACCGGCTCGGCGCCGCCGCCATAGCTCCACGGCCCGCCGATCGCGTTGTGCATCAGCGTGCGGTGCGTGTGCATGCAGCCCTTCGGCAGGCCGGTCGTTCCGGACGTGTAGGGCAGCAGCGCGAGGTCGTCGGGTCCGGCCGTGTGCGGGCCCGGTACCAGGCCTTCGCCCAGCGCCTCGTGCCAGCGCGTGCAGCCGGGCGGCAGCGGCGTTTCCGCGCGCAGCCAGGCGTCCATCGCCGGGGGCGGCGCGTCGCGGGCCTGGACCTCCCCCTCCGGCATGGCGTCGGTGTAGCGGGTGACGAGGACGTGGCGGACGCGGTCGGCATCCGGTAACCCGGCGTTGGCCGCGGCGACGATGGGCGCGAGGTCGGCGCTGCAGATCACCACCTTGGTCCCCGGATCGGTGATGTAGTGCTTGAACTCCTCGGCGCGGTTCATCGGATTGACCGGCACGACGACGGCGTTGGCCCGCAGCACCGCGTAGAGCGCGGTCGGGAACTGCGGGCAGTTCTGCATGAAGAGCGCGACCCGGTCGCCGGCTTGCACGCCCCCCTTCTGCAGCCAGCCGGCGAGCGCCTCCGCCTGCTGGCGGAGAGCCCCGTACGTGAGCGGGCGGCCGAAGAAGAGGTAGGCCGCGCGGTCGGGGAAGCGCGTGGCCGCGACCTCCAGGTTGAACCAGAGCGACGTTTCGGGGGCGATGAGAGCGCGCGGGAGGCGCTTGGGCCAGACGGCGAAATGCGGGCGATCGGCCGGCACCTCGAAACTCTCTTGCGACGCCACGTTCACTCCTGGGCAGACGGTGGACCTCCGGTATAGCCGAGGGCCGGAGGGCCTTCCACGGCACCTTCCCGTACGGCGCACCTCCGCCGGCAGGTGTCGCCGGTACCTAGCGATTCTCCCGAGCTGCCTTGCGCGCCAGGACGGCGACGCATTCCTTCGTCTGCCTGAAGCGGGGCTCTTCGCACTTCTCGTCCATGCACACCGCGAGGGCGATGAAGACGCGCTTGCCGCAGGCTTCGCGCGGCGTGGCGGCGAGCGTCTCGGCCACGGCGACGGGACGCGCGGCAGCCGGCTCGCGGGACTCGACCTGGCCGTACGGGCGCGCCGGTTCGCTGCCGTAGGCCGGTGCGGCGGAGCCGCTGCCGTACGCCGGCGCCGTCGAGCCGCCGCCGTACGAGGGTGCCATCGCGCCGCCGCCATAGACCGGCGGCGCGGCCTGCCGCACGGGCGGGACATAGGTCGCGGTCGCGCCGGCGTCGGGCAGCGCCTGCGGAACCGGCCGGCCCGGCGGGCGCAAGACCGGCGCGCTCGCGGCCGTCCGCGCCACGCTCGTACGACTCGAAGAATCGGCCTTGGGCGGCGGCAGCGACTCCACCGCGATGCGCGACGGACTGCCTGCGGTGCTGGGCGCGGCGAGAGTAGTGGGCGCTGGCGGCACGGGCACCGGACGCGGCGCCGCGGTGGCCGTCGCCGCGGCAGGGGCGCCCGTCACGGAGGGCGACGCCGGTACGGCGGCGGGGGCGGCCGTGACGGTCGAGGGCGATGCCGGTACGGCGGCGGGGGCGGCCGTGACGGTTGGGGATGTGGTCGGCAAGGGGGCAGGTCGCTGGACGGCCGGGGGCACCTGGACCGCCACCGAAACCGGCGCCGCCGCGGGGACCTTGGTGGTCGCCGGCATCGTAGCGATCCCTGGCGCCGCACTCGATGCCGCGGTCTCCACGGCAGCCGGTGCTTGCTGACGCGCGAACTGCCAGCCACCAACGGCCGCGACGACGATCACGGCCACGCCGCCGGCCCCGAGTGCCAGCCATCTCATGGGCGACCCGCTCCGGCTTACAGACGCCGGAGCCACGGCGGCAGCCGGCCCGAGCCCTTGCGGGCGCGTGGCAGTCGCTGCCGGCGGGGGATGGGTCTGCGCCGCGGCGGGCCGCGCCTGCGCTGGCGGCACCGGCGGCGGCAGGGTTGCCGGACGCGAAGGCCTCCAAGCGGAGCCGGGCGTCTGCGCCTGGCCAGGCGGCACCGTCGTCGACGCAGGCGCAGGCGATGGCGCGGAGCCGATCGGCGGTGCTGTCCTGCGCGCCGGATCCGTCAGGGCTGCATCGGCGCGGGGCGCCGTGTGCCGGGCGGTCGGCATCGACGTCGTCGGGCTGAAGGTCCCGCCTGCAGCGGCTGCGTCGTGTGCGGCGACCTGGGTCGGAAGCGGCGCGCCCGCCCGTGCGGCATGGACCCGACCGGCATCGGCGCCGTCGACCAGCCGGGTCGGCTCGAAGGCACCCGCCGCGGCAGGGGCGAGGGCTCCAGGGATGGTGATGCCGGGGCGGCCGCGCGGCGGCACGGATGCCGAACCGTCGAGCACGGCGCGGAGTTGCTCGCCGTTTTGAGGGCGCTGATTGGGCCGCAGCGACAGCATCCACGAGACGGCTTCCAGGAAGAGCGGCGAGACGCCCGGGACGATCCGGCTCTCGATCGACTCGGCGTCGTCCTGGACGGCTCGTGCGGTGGCCGGCGCGGGCGGCGCGCCGAACAGCAGGTAGTGAATGACGGCACCGAGGGCATAGAGATCGGTCCACGGGCCCTGGCGCATCTGCGCCATCTCCGCGTACTGCTCGATCGGGGCATAGCTCGGCTTGAGGATCGCCGTCAGCGACTGCGTGCGATCGCTGATGACCCGACGGGCAGCGCCGAAGTCGAGCAGCACCGGCGGGCCGTCGTGCGGAAGCAGGATGTTGTCCGGCGCGATGTCGCGGTGGTAGACGCCCTCGCGATGCAGCAGCTCGAGCGCCGACAGGATCGGCGCGATGACGCTGCGGATCCACGCTTCGTTCGGCGGATGAGCCATCGCCCGGCGCGTGTCGCGCAGCGTCGTGCCCTGCAGATAGGGCATCACCATGTAGGCAGTGGCGTTGTCCTCCCAGAAGCGATAGACCTTGACCAGCGAAGGATGGTCGAAGCGGGCGAGCAGCCGGGCCTCGTTCACGAAGGAGCGCAGGCCGATGGCGTAGGTCTCGGCAAAGGCGCTCGAGCGGACCGTGATCTGCGGGCCCAGGCCGCGCGCCGCGAGCGAGGCCGGCATGTACTCCTTGAGGGCAACGTCGCGCTCGAGCGAGTGGTCCTTGGCCAGGTAGACGATCCCGAACCCGCCGACGCCGAGGACGCGAATGATCTCGAACTCGCCGAAGCGGGTGCCGGGCGGGAGGGCGTCGTGCTCGGTGCCCGAAGGCGAGGCGGCCGGCTTGGCGGAGTCGGGCGGAAGAGTGCTCATCGACGGCGAACGGGCGGACAGCGAAAGCGCCCGCGGAGGGGATGGCGAGCTTACCGCAGGGCCTTCGTCGGCCGGCTCCCTCCTGTCGGGGTCGCCGCTCGGACGAGAATACGAGCCCATGGCGACCATCCTCCAGCATCTCCCGGTCGGCGAGCGCGTCGGCATCGCTTTTTCCGGTGGCCTCGACACGAGTGCCGCGCTCCACTGGATGCGCGGCAAGGGCGCCGTGCCCTACGCCTACACAGCGCATCTGGGCCAGCCCGACGAGCCGGACTACGACGACATCCCGCGCCGGGCGATGCAGTACGGCGCCGAGCGGGCGCGCCTCGTCGACTGCCGCAGCCAGCTCGCCGCCGAGGGGATCGCTGCCTTGCAGTGCGGCGCCTTCCACATCTCCACGGCGGGGGTCACCTACTTCAACACGACGCCGCTCGGCCGGGCCGTGACCGGCACCATGCTGGTTTCCGCGATGAAAGAAGATGGCGTCGAAATCTGGGGCGATGGCAGCACGTTCAAAGGAAACGACATCGAGCGCTTCTACCGCTACGGGCTGCTCGTGAACCCGTCGCTCCGGATCTACAAGCCCTGGCTCGACCAGCGCTTCATCGACGAGCTCGGCGGACGCGCCGAGATGTCGGAATTCATGCGACAGGCAGGTTTCGCCTACAAGATGACGGCCGAGAAGGCGTACTCCACCGATTCCAACCTGCTCGGCGCGACGCACGAGGCCAAGGACCTCGAGCAGCTCTCGAGCGGCATCCGCATCGTCGAGCCAATCATGGGAGTCGCCGCCTGGCGGGACGACGTCCCGGTGGCTCGCGAGGAGGTCAGCGTCCGCTTCGACGAAGGCCGGCCGGTCGCGCTCAACGGCGTCGAGTTCGCCGGCCTCGCGGACCTGCTGCTCGAAGCGAACCGGATCGGCGGCCGGCACGGGCTCGGCATGAGCGACCAGATCGAGAACCGCATCATCGAGGCCAAGAGCCGCGGCATCTACGAGGCGCCGGGCATGGCGCTGCTCTTCATCGCCTACGAGCGGCTGCTGACCGGCATCCACAACGAGGACACGATCGAGCAGTACCGCGACAACGGGCGACGCCTCGGCCGCCTGCTCTACCAGGGCCGCTGGTTCGACCCGCAGTCGATCATGCTGCGCGAGACCGCCGAGCGCTGGGTCGCGCGTGCCATCACCGGCGAGGTGCGGCTCGAGCTGCGTCGCGGCAACGACTACTCGATCCTCGACACGGTCTCGCCGAACCTGACCTACAAGCCCGAGCGGCTGACGATGGAAAAGGGCGAGTCGACCTTCTCGCCGCAGGACCGCATCGGCCAACTGACGATGCGCAACCTGGACATCGCCGACACCCGCGAGAAGCTGGCGACCTACGCCAAGGTCGGCCTCCTGCAGTCCTCCGGCGGAACCAGCCTGCCTCAGCTCGGCGGCAAGGAGCCCTAGACGACCACCGGCTCCGGCTCGAGGCGGATGCCGAAGCGGCCGTAGACGCTCTCCTGGATGGCGCGGGCCAGCGTCATGACCTCCGAGCCGATGGCCGCGCCGCGGTTGACCAGCACCAGCGCCTGCTTCTCGTAGACGCCGGCCTGGCCCACCGACTTCCCCTTCCAACCGCAGGCATCGATCATCCAGGCGGCGGCGAGCTTCACGCTGCCGTCGGGCATCGGGTAATGCACGATCTCCGGGTCGCGGCCGATGATGTCGCGACACTGCTCCGGCGTCACCACGGGGTTCTTGAAGAAGCTGCCGGCGTTGCCGAGGGTTGCCGGATCGGGCAGCTTGGCGCGGCGGATCGCGCACACCCAGGCGAAGACCTGGCGCGGGCTCGGCTCGGCGATGCCCGTCTCGGCGATCTTCTTCTGCAGCTCGAGGTAGCCGAGCACGGGGCGCCAGGGCTTGGGCAAGCGGAAGCGCACCCTCGTGATCAGGCTGCGGCCGGCGAGCGCGTGCTTGAAGACGCTGTCGCGGTAACCGAAGGCGCAGATGGCCGGACCGAGCGTGACGCTGCGGCCGGTCACGAGATCGACGGCATCGAGGCTCTCGAAGCGCTCGCGCAGCTCGACGCCGTAGGCGCCGATGTTCTGCACGGGAGCGGCGCCGACGGTCCCCGGGATCAGGGCCAGGTTCTCGAGCCCGGGCAGGTCCTGCTGCAGGGTGAAGTCGACGAAGTCGTGCCAGCTTTCGCCGGCACCGGCCTCGATCACCACCGCGTCGGCATGCTCGGCGACGACGCGCATGCCGCGCACCTCGACCTTCAGCACGACCTGCGGCATGTCGCGCGTGAGGATGATGTTGCTGCCGCCGCCCAGGATGAACTTGGGCGCGACGCCGAGCTTCGGGTGGTCGACGACGCGCCGCACGTCGGCGTCGCTCGTGATCCGGACGAGCGTGTGCGCCACGGCCGGCAGGCCGAAGGTGTTGTAGGGTTTGAGGCTCACCCCGGAGTCAATTTGCATGGGAGAATTTTCCCATGCCGAGCTTCGATACTGTTCTGGACCCGAACCTCGTCGAGGTCAAGAACGCCGTCGACCAGACGGCAAAGGAGCTGGGCACGCGCTTCGACTTCAAGGGCTCGTCGGCACGCGTCGAGCTGAAGGACAAGGAGCTGACGCTGTATGCCGACAGCGACTTCCAGATCGGCCAGGTGATGGACGTCCTCCTCGGCAAGCTGACGAAGCGCAACGTCGACGTCCGCTTCCTCGACCGCAGCGCGAAGATCGAGAAGATCGGCGGCGACAAGGTCAAGCAGGTCCTCGTCGTCAAGAGCGGGATCGACTCCGATACCGCCAAGAAGCTGCAGACGGCCCTCAAGCAGAGCAAGCTCAAGGTGCAGGCGTCGATCCAGGGCGACGTGGTGCGCGTCACCGGCGCCAAGCGCGACGACCTGCAGGCCGCCATGGCGCTGATCCGCAAGGACGCCGCCGATCAGCCGCTCTCCTTCTCCAACCTGAGGGACTGAGCTCGTGCCGCCCCGCCTCGCTTTCGCCCTGGCCCTGGCGCTCGCCAGCGCCGGCGCGGCGAGCCAGACGGTGTCGCTCGGCGGCAGCCTCGGCGGCAACGCCCTGCTCGTCATCGACGGCAAGCCGCGCAACGTCGCCGTCGGCAGCACCGTGCAGGGCGTGCGGCTGATCAGCGTCACCGCCAGCGATGCGGTCGTCGAAGTCGGCGGCAAGCGCGTCTCGCTGCAGCTCGGCGCCGCCCAGGTCAACCTCGGCGGCGTGCAGAGCGAGGGCAGCGGCAAGCAGATCGTCATCACGTCGGAGAGCGGCGGGCACTTCATCACCGGCGGGTCGATCAACGGCAAGGCGGTCCGCTTCATGGTCGACACCGGAGCGACGAGCGTGGCGATGAGCCAGGCCGAGGCGGAGCGCATCGGCGTCGACTTCAAGAACGGCCAGCGCGGCTTCACCCAGACCGCCAACGGCGCGGTCCCGGCCTTCCGCACCACGCTCGCGGCGGTGCGCATCGGCGACGTGATGGTCTACAACGTCGACGCGATCGTCATCCCGGCGCCGATGCCGTACGTCCTGCTGGGCAACAGCTATCTCACCCGCTTCCAGATGCGGCGCGAGAACGACCGCATGACGCTCGACAAGCGCTATTGACCCGGCGCGGCCGCCGCTTGTCGCCGGCCCGACAGGCTGAATCGCACGGTCGTGCTAAAACGATTGTTTCCGCTGCGAGCGCCGGAGACATCGATGGACCTGAACTTCACGCCCGAAGAGACTGCCTTCCGGGAAAAGATTCGCGCCTGGGTCGCCCAGAACCTCCCGAAGGACATCAGCGACAAGGTCCGCAACGCGGTCCCGCTCGGCAAGGACGAGCTCCAGCGCTGGGCCAAGATCCTCGGCAAGCAGGGCTGGCACGGCTGGGGATGGCCGAAGGAGTTCGGCGGCCCGGGCTGGAACGCGATCCAGAAGCACCTGTTCGAGGAAGAGACCGCCCTCGCCGGTGCGCCGCGGGTCGTGCCCTTCGGCCCCGTCATGGTCGCACCGGTGATCATGGCCTTTGGCACCCCCGAGCAGCAGCAGCGCTTCCTGCCTGGCATCCAGAGCGGCGAGGTCTGGTGGAGCCAGGGCTACAGCGAGCCGGGCGCCGGCTCCGACCTCGCCTCGCTGAAGACGCGAGCAGAGCGGCGCGGCGACAAGTACATCGTCAACGGGCAGAAGACCTGGACCACCCTCGGCCAGTACGGCGACTGGATCTTCTGCCTGGTCCGCACCTCCACCGAAGGCAAGCCGCAGACGGGCATCAGCTTCCTCCTTATCGACATGAAGAGCCCCGGCATCACGGTGCGGCCGATCATCACGATGGAAGGCGAGCACGAGGTCAACGAGGTCTGGTTCGACAACGTCGAGGTGCCGGCCGACCAGCTCATCGGCGAGGAGAACAAGGGCTGGACCTACGCCAAGTACCTGCTCGCGCACGAGCGCACCAACATCGCCGACGTCAACCGCGCCAAGCGCGAGCTGGAGCGGCTCAAGCGGATCGCCAAGGCCGAGGACCTGTGGGACGACCGCCGCTTCCGCGACCAGATCGCCCTCCTCGAGGTCGACGTGATCGCCCTCGAGATGATGGTGCTGCGCGTGCTGTCGGCCGAGAAGAGCGGCAAGCAGAGCCTCGACGTCGCCGGCCTGCTGAAGATCCGCGGCAGCGAGATCCAGCAGCGCTACAGCGAGCTGATGATGCTGGCCGCCGGGCCGGCGGCGGTGCCCTTGCAGAAGGAAGCGATGGCCGCCGGATGGCAGCCGGACCAGACCGGCGCCACCTTCGTGGCGCCGCTCGCCGGCACCTACTTCAACATGCGCAAGACGACGATCTACGGCGGGTCGAACGAAGTGCAACGCAACATCGTGGCCCAGACGGTGCTCGGGAGCTGACATGGACTTCGACTTTTCCGACGACCAGGAGATGCTGCGCGACACGGTCCGCAAGTGGGTCGAGCGCGGCTACGACTTCGAGCGCCGGCGCGGCATCGTCAAGGCAGGCGGCTTCTCGGCCGACGCGTGGAAGGAGATCGGCGAGCTTGGGATCCTCGGCCTGCAGGTGCCCGAAGAGCACGGCGGCATGGGCATGGGCCCGGTCGAGGCGATGGTGATCATGGAAGAGCTGGGGCGCGGCCTGGTGCTCGAGCCGTACGCCGCGGTCGCGCTGGTCGCGCCGAGCCTGCTCATCGCCGGCGACGCATCGGCCTCGCCGCTCTGGCTGCAGGGCATCGCCGAGGGCCGCGAGATCGTCGTCCTCGCGCACGAGGAGCGGCGCTCGCGCTACCGGCTGGCGCACGTCGAGACGAAGGCGGCGCAGAGCGGCGGCAACTGGCGTCTGACCGGGACCAAGATCGTCGTGCCGGCGGGCGGCGCGGCTGGTGCCTTCATCGTCTCGGCTCGCGTCAGCGGCGAGCCCGGCGACGCCGACGGCGTGGCCCTGTTCCTGGTCTCGAAGGGCGAGGCCGGGACCGAGGTTCGCCCCTACCCGACGCAGGACGGCGCGGCCGGCGCCGACCTCGTCCTCGACGGCGCCGAGGCGATCGAGCTGATCCCGCCCGGCGCCGCCATGCCGGCGCTCGAGCGCGCGGTCGACATCGGCATCGCCGCGCTGTGCGCCGAAGGGGTCGGCGCGATGGATCGCCTGGTCGCGATCACGGTCGAGTACATGAACACGCGCAAGCAGTTCGGCGTCACGATCGCCAGCTTCCAGGCGCTGCGCCATCGCATCGCCGACGTCAAGATGCAGCTCGAGCTGGCGCGCTCGATGAGCTACTTCGCCACGCTCAAGCTCGACGAGGCCCCCGCGGCGCGGCGGCGCGCCCTGGCGCAGGCCAAGCTGCAGCTCGGAGCGTCGATGCGCTTCGTCGGCCAGCAGTGCATCCAGCTGCACGGCGGCATCGGGGTCACCGACGAGTACGCGGCGAGCCACTACTTCAAGCGGCTGACGGTCATGGAGATGAGCTTCGGCGACACCCTGTTCCAGCTCGGCGAGGTGTCCTCGCGCATGCAGGAGACCGCAGGCGTGTTCGCCTGAGGCGTGGCGGCTTCCGATCCGGGGGTGCGAGGCCTGACGGCGGTGGCAGGCCTGGAGGTCGGCCACTTCACCGACCCGCGCCGGCCGACCGGCTGCACCGTCGTCCTCGCCCGGGCCGGGGCGGTCGGCGGCGTCGACGTGCGCGGCGCCTCGCCCGGCACGCGCGAGACCGAGCTGCTCTCGCCGATCAACGCCGTCGACAAGGTCCACGCGATCGTCCTCGCCGGCGGCAGCGCGTTCGGCCTGGACGCGGCGGGCGGCGTGATGCGGTGGCTCGACGAGCGCGGCATCGGCTTTGCCGTCGGCGCGTCGCCCGCGACGAGCGGCACGGGCGGCGCCGGGCGCGCGGGTCCGATCACCGTCCCCATCGTCCCGGCCGCGATCCTGTTCGACCTTTGGGTCGGCGACCGGGCGATCCGGCCCGATGCCGAAGCCGGCTATGCGGCTTGCGAAGCGGCATCGACAGGGGCCATCGCCGAGGGCAACGTCGGCGCCGGCGCCGGCGCTACCGTCGGCAAGCTGTTCGGCATCGAGCGGGCGATGAAGGGCGGCCTGGGCACCGCATCGATGCTGATCGACGGCGTCACGGTCGCCGCGCTGGTGGCGGTCAACGCGATGGGCGACGTCGTCGATCCGGCGTCGGGTCGCGTCCTCGCCGGCGCGCGCAGCGCCGACGGCACCCGGCTCGCCGGCACGATGTCTTCGCTGCGGAACGGCGAGCTGCCGCCGCGACTGCGTACCCAGGAGGCTGCGGGCGAAGCGACCACCCTGGCCGTGGTGGCGACCGATGCGGTGCTGACCAGGGCCGAGGCGACCAAGGTCGCGCAGATGGCGCACGACGGCCTGGCCCGCAGCATCAGCCCCGTCCACACGATGGGCGACGGCGACGTGGTGTTCGCGCTCGCCACCGGCGCGAGCGGGCGGCGCGCCCCGCCGACGCTCGTCGGCGCCTTCGCTGCCGAGGTCCTCGCCGAAGCGGTGGTGCGAGCCGTGCGGGCAGCCGAGGGACTGAGCGGCGACGGCGTGCCGCGTCTGCCCGCGGCGCGCGATCTTTCCGGCGCCGCTTGATGCGCGTCAACGGCAATCACGTCGTCCTCGAGCTCACCTCTTGACCCTTGCGCAACTCCTCTTCAGCCAGGGCTTCGGCACCCGACGCGAGTGCGCCGGACTCATCGCCGCCGGGGCGGTCTCGATCGGCGGACAGGTGCGCGACGACCCGCACGAGGAGCTCGAGGTCGAGGGACTCGAGTTCGTCGTCGGCGGCGAGGCCTGGCCGTACCGAGAACGGGCGCTCCTGGTCATGAACAAGCCCCCCGGGCACGAGTGCTCGCAGAAGCCGCGCCATCATCCGAGCGTGTACAGCCTGCTGCCGATGCCGCTGCGCCGGCGCGGCGTCCAGGCCGTCGGTCGGCTCGACGAGGACACGACCGGCGTCCTCCTGTTCACCGACGACGGCCAGCTGATCCACCGCCTCACCTCGCCCCGGCATCACGTCGCCAAGGTCTACGAGGTGCACTGCGTGCACGAGGTCGAGGACGCGCAGCTCGCGCGGCTGCGCGAGGGCGTCGTGCTGCACGACGACCCCGACCCGGTCCGCGCGCGGCACTGCGAGGTCACCGGTCCGTCGTCGCTGCGCCTGACCCTCGTGGAAGGCAAGTACCACCAGGTCAAGCGGATGATCGCGGCCGCGGGCAACCGCGTGCAGGCGCTGCATCGGAGCGCCTTCGGCGCGGTGCGCGTCGACGACCTCGCCCCCGGTGCCTGGCGGTGGGTCGACGAGGAGGTCGCGCCATGAATTCTTCCCTGCTTCGGCGCCTGCGCGCTCTGGCGACGTGGCCCGCGCTCGCCATCGCGTGTGCGCTGGGCCTCGCGGCGCAGGCCCAGGTCGCCCCGAGCCCCGCCGAGGTCGCCGTGTATCAAGGCCTGCACGCGGCGGCGCACCGCGGCGACGTTGTCGCCATCGCGCGGCTCGGCAGCGACCGCGCCGCGCTCGAGGCGCGCGACGGACACGGCCGCACGCCCCTGCACGTGGCCGCCTTCGCCCGGCAGCGGGCCGCCATCCGCGCCCTGGCGCGCGCCGGTGCGGACCTCTCGGCGCTCGACGACGACCGCTACGACGCCGTGACGATCGCTGCCGTCGCCGACGACGAAGAGACGCTGCGCGTCCTGCTCGAGCTCGGCGCGAGCGCGAAGCTCGTCACCAGCCGCTACGACGGCACGGCCCTGATCGCCGCCGCCCACCTGGGCCACGACGGCGTCGTGCGCCAGCTGATCGCCGCCGGCGCGCCGCTCGACCACGTCAACAACCTGCACTGGACGGCGCTGATCGAGGCCATCGTCCTTGGCGACGGCGGACGGCGGCACCAGGCGTCGCTGAAGGCGCTGCTCGATGCCGGCGCCAGCACCCGGCTCGCCGACCGCTCCGGCACCTCGCCGCTGCAGCTCGCGCGCAGCCGCGGCTATGCCGAGATGGTGCGCATGCTCGAGAGCGCCGGCGCACGCTGAGGCATCGGCCGCCGACGCGGCATCGATAATCGCCGGATGCGCGTCTTCCGCGGTGTCCGAGCTCCCGGCCTCGCCGCCGCTTCGGCGCTCACCATCGGCAACTTCGACGGCGTGCATCGCGGCCACCAGGCCATGCTCGCCCTCCTCGTGTCCGAGGCCGCGCATCGCCGCCTGCCTCCGACGGTGCTGACCTTCGAGCCCAACCCGCGCGACTGGTTCGCCGCCCGCGCCGGCAAGCCCGAGACGGCGCCGACGCGGATCGCCACCTTGCGCGACAAGCTCGGCGAGCTGGAGCGATGCGGCATCGAGCAGGCCGTCGTGCTGCGCTTCGATGCCGCCCTGGCGGCGCAGTCGCCGGCGGCGTTCATCGACAGCGTGCTCGTGCGCGGCGTCGGCGCCCGCTACGTGCTCGTCGGCGACGACTTCCGCTTCGGTGCCCGTCGCGCCGGCGACTATGCCTTTCTCGACGCCGCCGGCGACGCGCAGGGCTTCGACGTCGCGCGCATGATGAGCTACGAGGTGCACGGCCTGCGCGTCTCGAGCTCCGCGGTCCGCGCCGCCCTCGCCGCCGGCGACATGGCCGAGGCGCAGTCGCTGCTCGGGCGTCCCTACAGCATCAGCGGCCACGTCATCCACGGCGCCAAGCTCGGCCGCGAGCTCGGGGCGAGCGGCGCCGGGCGGCGCGACGGCTTCCGCACCCTCAACGTCCGCTTCCCGCATCCGCGCCCGGCGGCCATGGGGATCTTCGCCGTGCGCGTGCACGGCCTCGCCGCCGAAGCACTCGATGGCGTCGCCAGCCTCGGCCGCCGCCCGACCGTCGACGACAGCGGCCGCGTCCTCCTCGAGACGCACTGCTTCGAGTGGCCGAAGGCGCTCGGCCCGGAGGGGGGCTACGGTAAACTCGTCCGGGTGGAATTGCTCAAGAAACTGCGCGACGAGGCCCGCTACGACTCGCTCGCGGCACTCGCCGACGCGATCCGCCGCGACAGCGACGAAGCCCGCGCCTACCTGTCGGGCGAAGCGCGCTCGCGACTCGCCGACGAAGCGCACGCGATGACCGGACGCCAGACCACGCGCGACCGAATTTGACGCGCGTCCCGGTCGCGCTTCGGCGCGACACCGCCCGCACGCACGCCCGCTGCCGTCGTCTGCCGGGCCGCCCGAGCCGGCTCTCCCGGCTGGCCCGACTCTTCTTCTCTACGATCCGCCATGGCTGACGAACCCGCCGCCACCGAGTACCGCGCGACGCTGAACCTCCCCGACACCCCGTTCCCGATGCGCGGCGACCTGCCCAAGCGCGAGCCGGGCTGGGTCAAGGCCTGGAGCGACGAGGGCGTGTACCGGCGCCTGCGCGAGGCTCGGCACGGGCGGCCGCGCTTCGTCCTGCACGACGGCCCGCCGTACGCGAACGGCACGCTGCACGTCGGCCACGCCGCGAACAAGATCCTGAAGGACATGATCGTCAAGGCGCGCCAGCTCGCCGGCTTCGACTCGCGCTACACGCCGGGCTGGGACTGCCACGGCCTGCCGATCGAGAACGCGATAGAGAAGACCTTCGGACGCGGCCTGGCCCGTGCCGAGGTGCAGGCGAAGAGCCGCGCCTACGCCACCGAGCAGATCGCGCAGCAGATGGCCGACTTCAAGCGGGTTGGCGTGCTCGGCGACTGGGAGCATCCCTACCGCACCATGGACTTCGGCAACGAGGCCGGCGAGATCCGCGTCCTCAAGCGGCTGATCGAGCGCGGCTTCGTGTATCGGGGCCTGAAGCCGGTCTACTGGTGCTTCGACTGCGGCTCGTCCCTGGCCGAGTTCGAGATCGAGTACGCGGACCGCAAGTCGAGCGCGGTTGACGTCGGCTTCGTCGCGGCCGAGCCGGCGAAGCTCGCCGCCGCCTTCGGCCTGCCCGCGCTCGCCAAGGACGCCTTCGCCGTCATCTGGACGACGACCCCGTGGACGCTGCCGGCGAACCAGGCGCTCAATCTCAATCCGAAGCTCGAGTACGCGCTCGTCGACACGCCGCGCGGCATGCTGGTCCTCGCCAGCGCGCTGGTCGAGAAGTGCCTGGCGCGCTACGGCCTCGAAGGCAGCGTCGTGGCGACGGCGCTCGGCGAACGGCTCGGCGGCCTCACCTTCCGCCACCCGCTGGCGACGGTCGACGCCGGCTACGACCGCGTCGCCCCCGTCTACCTGGCCGACTACGCGACGGCCGAGGACGGCACCGGCATCGTCCACTCGTCGCCCGCCTACGGCATCGACGACTTCAACTCGTGCCGCGCGCATGGCCTCGCCGTCGACGAAATCCTCAACCCGGTGCAGGGCAACGGCGTCTACGAAGACGCGCTGCCGCTCTTCGGCGGCCAGTTCATCTGGAAGGCCAACCCGCTGATCATCGAGGCGCTGCGCGAGGCCGGGCGGTTGTTCGAAAGCACCACGCTCTCGCACAGCTACCCGCACTGCTGGCGCCACAAGACGCCGGTCATCTACCGCGCCGCGGCGCAATGGTTCGTGCGCATGGACGCCCCGGATGCCTCGACCGCCGGCGTCTTCGCGGTCGATCCGCCGGCGGAGACGCTGCGCGAATGCGCGCTCGCCGCGATCGAGGCGACGAGCTTCTACCCGGAGAACGGCCGCGTCCGCCTGCGCGACATGATCGCGCACCGTCCCGACTGGTGCATCAGCAGGCAGCGCAACTGGGGCGTGCCCTTGCCGCTCTTCCTGCACAAGGTGAGCGGCGAGCTGCACCCCGACACGCTGGCGCTGATCGACAAGGCCGTCGCGGTCGTCGCCGAGGGCGGCGTCGAGGCCTGGTCGCGCCTCAGTGCCGCCGACGTGCTCGGCAGCGAAGGCGAGGGATCGGCCGCGCACTACGCCAAGAGCAATGACATCCTCGACGTCTGGTTCGACTCCGGTTCGACCTTCTTCCACGTGCTGCGCGGCAGCCACCCGGGGACGACCGATCCCGACGACGACGGCAGGAGCCCGGAAGCCGACCTCTACCTGGAAGGGCACGACCAGCACCGCGGCTGGTTCCACTCGTCCTTGCTGATCGCCTGCGCCATCGAAGGGCATGCGCCGTACCGCGGCCTGCTGACGCACGGCTTCACGGTCGACGGCTCCGGCCGCAAGATGAGCAAGAGCCTCGGCAATTTCGTCGCCCTGCAGGAGGTCACGGCCAAGCTCGGCGCCGAGATCATCCGCCTTTGGTGCGCGTCGACCGACTATTCGGGCGACCTCGCCATCGACGACAAGATCCTGGCCCGCGTCGTCGACGCGTACCGGCGCATCCGCAACACGCTGCGCTTCCTGCTCGCCAACACCAGCGACTTCGACGCGGCGAAGGACGCCGTGCCCTTGACGGAGATGCTGGAAGTCGATCGCTGGGCGCTGGCGCGCACGGCCGAGCTGCAGGCCGAGATCGTCGGCGAGCTCGATGCCGGCCGCGGCGTCTTCACGGGCGGCCACTACGGCGTCTACGAGTTCCACCCGGTGGTCGCGAAGCTGCAGGTGTTCTGCTCCGAGGACCTCGGCTCCTTCTACCTCGATGTCCTCAAGGACCGCCTCTACACCACGGGCGCCCAATCGCACCCGCGCCGCTCGGCGCAGACCGCGCTCTGGCACATCGCGCACGCGATGCTGCGCTGGATGGCTCCGTTCCTGAGCTTCACCGCAGAAGAGGCGTGGAAGGTGTTCGGACCCAAGGGGTCAGCGTCCATCTTCGTGGAGACCTACAGCGACACCCGGGCCTGGAAGAACGAGGCGCTGCTCGCCAAGTGGCGGCGCATTGGCGAGGTGCGCGCCGAGTCGAACCGGCAGATCGAGGGCTTGCGCGCCGCCGGCAAGCTCGGCTCGTCGCTGCAGGCCGAGGTGACCGTGGCGGCCAAGGGCGACCTGCACGACCTGCTCGCGACCCTGGGCGACGATCTCCGCTTCGTGCTGATCACGTCGCAGGCCCGCCTCGAGGCGCTCGCCGACGACGACACGGTGCCGTTCCAGGTCGAGCCGACGGTGAGCGGCGCCCTGAAGTGCGAGCGCTGCTGGCACTACCGCAAGGACGTCGGCGACGACCGCGCGCACCCGCGGATCTGCGGCCGCTGCACGCTCAACCTCTTCGGTTCCGGCGAGCCGCGCCGCGTCGCCTGAGCATGGCGGCGAGGAGAAGCCACTCGATCTGGCCCTGGCTCGGCGTCGCGCTGCTGGTCGTCGTGCTCGACCAGCTGACGAAGACCGTCATCGCCCGCACCTTCGAGCTCGGCGACGTGCGCACGATCACCCCCTGGTTCGACATCGTGCGCGCGCACAACACCGGCGCCGCGTTCTCCTTCCTGGCCGGCGCCGGCGGCTGGCAGCGCTGGTTCTTCACCGGCCTCGGCACCGCGGCGGCGATCTTCATCGTCTGGATGCTCAGGCGGCACGGCGGCCAGCGCCTGTTCGCGTGGGCGCTGACGCTGATCCTGGGCGGCGCCGTGGGCAACGTCGTCGACCGCATCCTGCACGGCCACGTCATCGACTTCATCCAGGTCCACTACGGACGCTCCTACTTCCCGGCCTTCAACGTCGCCGACAGCGCCATCAGCGTCGGCGCCGCGCTGCTGATCCTCGACGAGCTGCTGCGCGTCCGCCGCTCGCGCTGAGGTCGCCGCTAGGCACGCACCGGCTGCGCGTCGCCGGCGCGTTCCTGCGTCACCTGCGCGAAGCACTGGCGCAGCGTCGACGCCAGCACGCGCAGGTCGTGCAGCCGCTCGACCCGGGCGCGGCCTTCGACGGCCTTGTCGCGCAGGACGGCCGGCGTCGCGCGCAAAGCCGCCCGCATGGCTTCGGCGAGATCGTCGATCGAGCCGGCCGGGAAGATCCAGCCGCAGCGGTCGTCGACGAGCTCCGGGATGCCGGCGATGAAGGTCGACAGCACCGGTCGCCCCGAGGCGAAGGCCTCCATGATCACGATGGGAAGCCCTTCGGCGAAGCTCGGCAGGAGCAGGGCGCGGCTTTCCGCGAGCAGCTTTCGGATCACCGCTCCCCCCTGCCAGCCGTGCAGCTGCACGTGCTGCTCGACCCGGCATTCCTCGATGGCTCGCTGCAGCCGCCCGCGGATCTCGCCGTCGCCGACGCAGTGCACGCGCAGGCCCGGGAACTCGCTCCTCAGTTGGGCGATGGCGCGGGGAATCAGCAGCTGTCCCTTTTGCGTGCAGAGCCTGCCGATGCACACCAGCTGGTGGTTGTCGGCAGCGATGTCGTAGTCGGGCGTGAACGCGCCCAGGTCGATGCCGCAGCGCGCGACCACGATCTTGTCCCAGCAGTCCATGTCGCTCGCGCTCAGCAGCTGGACGCGGCAGAACTGCGAGATGGCGATCACGAACGCCGCCCGCTGCACCTTCAGCTTCATGCTGCTGGCGGCGGCGTCGACGAATTCGTCCGGCCCGTGCGCCGTGAAGCTGAAGCTGGGGCCACCCATGGCATGGGCGAGCATCGCCACCGCCGCGGCGTTGGTGGCGAAATGCACGTGGACATGGGCAATCCCGTCGGCGCGCGTCCTGCGCCGCAGGTAGCAGGCCTGGACCAGGTAGGCCACGAGGCGCGGCGACAGGGCGCGCGCGTTCAGGCAGAGTCGCAGCCAGAGCGCGACGCCGCGTCCGAGGCCGGCGGGGTTGGACACCAGCTCGAGGAAGAACGCCGCGAGCAGCCCGCCGGCGTTTCCGGAGAGGAGATAGTGGGTGCGCTGCTGCTCCTCGATGTCCAGCGGCTCGACGAGCGCCTGATCCCAGCGGCGCACCGCATAGCGCCGGATCGTCAGGCCGAGGTCCTCCAGCGCCTCGATCTCCCGCCGGATGAAGGTCGTGCTCGTCATCGGGTAGGAGTTCAGCAGGTAGGCGATCTTCAACAAAGGTCCTCGGTGTTTAGCTCGAGCAGCGACCGCAGCGCTGGCCGTCAAGGCGTCGGCAGCTGCCGGGCGCGATCGACGAGATCGAGCACGGCCGTGGACATCGCCACGGGCATCCTCTCGCTGCCGCGCTGGCCCGACCGCACGAGCTGGCAGAAGTGAGACAGCATGGGCAGGTAGGGGTCGGCACCGTAGGTCCGGTGCTCCGCGTGGCCTCCTGTCCGCAGCCGGTTCAAGCGCCTGAACGGCGGCAGAAGCCGCAAGGCCTCGCGGGCGCGAGCCGACACGCCGGGGCGGGCGAGCGGATCGACCGGTTCCGCGGACCGGCCTGCCGACACGGACCGGACGACCTCGGCGGGGATCGCCGGCGGATCTAGCCCGAGCAGGCCGGACGACGACGAGACGGTCACACGGTTCTGCAGCAGCACCCGCAGCGACACGGCGATCTGCGCCTGCACGCCGCCCGCATGCTGCAGGTGCAGGACGGCGTGCCTGTCGACGTTCTCGCTCGTGAGCTCCACGGTCCCGCTCATGCGCTGCACGGGGCCGAACAGCTTGAGGGCCAGCGCGAGCGGGTAGACGCCGCGATCGAGCAGGACACCGGCTCCCGCGCCGGGGGTGAGAAGCCTGCGCTCCTCGGCCCCCGACATCGGGTAGCCGAAGTCCGCATAGAGGTGCTGCGGTCCGTGCTCACGCTCGGCTTCCACGCGCTCGGCGAGCCGCACGTAAGCGGGCAGGAACAGCGTCCACATTGCCTCCATGACCAGTCGGCCACTGCTCTCCGCCGCCGCCTCGATCTCGCGTCCTTCGGCAGCGCTCGTCGCCATCGGCTTCTCGCACAGCACCGGCTTGCCGGCACGCAGGGCGCGCAGCGTCGCCGCCGCATGGCTGGCGGTGGCGTTGCAGACGTACACGGCGTCGACCTCGGCATCGGCCAGCAGCGACGCTTCGTCGGGGTGGGCGCGGACGCCCGCGAACGCACCGGCGAAGCGCTCGGCCCGGGCCGGCGATCCGCTCGCGACGCCGACGATGGACGCGCCCGGCAGTCGCGTGATCGCATGCGTCATGCGCACCGCCATCTGGCCGGTGCCGACGATGCCGAAACGAACGACCGACGGCGAGGTCATGAGCGGCCCGGCGTGACCGCCGGCACGGGCTCGCCCGCGTGAGTCGGGTCATCGAAGCGTGTTCGCATGGCCTGTGCGCCCGCCCCCGCGCCCGCGTTCTGGATCGCCAGCGTGACCTCGTTCAGGTGAAGCGCCAGGTCGGCGAACGGTTCCGGCGGCTCGCCCCGAGCGATGGCGGCCAGGACGGCGGCGGGCCCGAGGGCGAAGTTCATCGAGGCGGCACCGCGGCGCCTGACGCGCGGCTGGCCGACACCCGGAGCATGCACGGTGCGCGCGAAGGGGTTGTTGATGAGCCGCCGGCGGATGACGTGCCGCCGGCGCAGTCGCACCGGCGCGTGGTTGTTCCAGCACTCGTCGACCTCGAGGACCCCGCGCTCGCCGAAGAGCCGCAAGCCGTGGCCGTGCGGAGCGACGATGCTGCAGGTCAGGCGCGCGACCATGCCCCGATCGAAGAAGAGCGCCGCCGTCGAGAAGTCGGGCGTCTCGATCGTCTCGCCCTCGACTTTCGGGTGGACCACCCGCGCCGATGCCGCGACCACCGTCCGCACCGGCCCGAAGATCATCATCAGCCAGGTGAGGTAGTAGCCCGCGTGTTCGACCGTGCAGCCGACCTCGAACTCGTCGCGGTACGGCCACGGCGCCCCCGACTCGCTGATCCACTTCCGATAGGGGGCCTGGGTGATGAAGTCGTCGTCGAGCTCGGCGTAGGCCAGCAGAGGACGGCCGATCAGGCCCTCCCGCACCGCCCAGTGCAGCGTCTGCGCCGTCTGGCTGAGGTGATTGCAAGGCGCCGACGCCAGGAAGAGCTTCCTGTCGCGTGCCAGGCGATGCAGCTCGCCCGCGTGATCCATGCGCATGGCGAGCGGCTTCTCGGAGTAGACGTGGCGGCCCTTCTCGAGGCAGTGCTTCGTCACCTCATGGTGCGAGCCCGGGTTGGTGAGGTTGAGCACCAGCGCCGGGGAGCCGCCTGCGGACGCATGGGCCAGCAACGCGTCGAGCGAGGCCGCCGGCGGCACCGACCAGTGCCGGCAGAAGGCCTCCAGGCGCGACGGATCCCGGTCGTACGCAGCGGCGACCCGCAGCTCAGGGAATGCCTGCAGCGAACGCATGTAGAGATCAGCGACGAAGCCTGTCCCCACGATGGCGACCGTCGATCCGGACGGCTGCATCAGACGGTCGGGCGAACGCGCAAGAACGGCTGCTCCATGTCTTAGGCCTTGGCCTTGCCCTCGGCCTTCGGCCAGTGCTTCGCCCAGACCGCCGCCACCCGAGGATCGGCCTCGATGCGCGCGAGCAGCGCCGAGAACGCCGGCCGCGACTCGGCCAGGTGCTTGCGGGCACCGCTCCACATCGACACCGTCGCGGCCAGGATGTCGAGCGCGCCGAGCCGCTCGCCGCTCAGCCACGGCGTCGCCGGGAACTGGTCGGCGAAGACGTCCCACAGCTCGTGCAGGCGGGCCCGGCCGCGCTGCGCCATCGCCTTGCGCACCCCCTCGTCGGGCTCGGGGTACCAGCGGTCGGGGTAGTCGAGGATGCCGATGCCCGCGTAGCAGTTGGCGGCGATGTAGACGAGGCCGCGGATCTGCTGCGCGCGCCGGGACGGGTCCGGGGAGAGCAGGCCGCTGTGCGGATGGCACAGGCCCAGGTGGATCAGGATGGCCGCGCTTTCGCTGAGGACGCTGCCGTCGTCGAGCACCAGGGTCGGGATCTGGGCGAGCGGATTGACCTGCCTGAGCCGCTCGTAGCCCTCGGTCCGCTTCCACTCGGCGCCGTCGACGTGCTCGCAGGCGACGCCGGCCACGGCGAGCGCTGCCTCGACCGAGGCGGAGCCGGAACCCTGGCTGCCGTACAGCGTCAGCACCGTGCTTGTCCTTCGTCCGGGATCACGGAATGAGGACGCTGGAGCCGGTGGTGGCGCGGGCCTCGAGATCCCGATGCGCCTGCGCCGCGTCGGCCAGGGCGTAGCGGCGCTCGACACGGATCTTCACTTTGCCGCTCTCGACCACCGCGAACAGCTCGTCGGCCATCTGCTGCGTCGCTTCGCGCGTCGCGATGTGGGTGAAGAGCGTCTGCCGGGTCACGTAGAGAGAGCCCTTGGCAGCGAGCGTGCCGACCGGGAACGGCGGCACGACGCCGGAGGCGTTGCCGAAGCTGGCCATCAGCCCGAAGGGGCGCAGGCAGTCGAGCGACTTGTCCCAGGTGTCCTTGCCGACCGAGTCGTAGACGACCTTGACGCCCTTGCCGCCGGTGATCTCCTTGACCCGCGCGGCGAAATCCTCGGTGCGGTAGTTGATGGTGTGCGCGGCGCCGTGCTCGCGCGCCAGGGCGCACTTCTCGTCGCTGCCCGCCGTGCCGATCACCTCCAGGCCCAGGGCCTTGCCCCACTGGCAGGCGATCAGGCCGACGCCGCCGGCCGCCGCGTGGAAGAGGATCGCGTCGCCGGCGTGCAGGCCGCCTTGCGGCAGGGTCCGCCGAAGCAGGTATTGCGCCGTCAGACCCTTCAGCATCATCGCCGCGCCGGTTTCGAAGGAGATCGAGGCCGGCAGCCGGACGACGTTCTTGGCCGGCATCACGCGCGCCTCCGAGTAGCTGCCCGGCGGGTTGCTGGCGTAGGCGGCACGGTCGCCTTCCTTCAGGTGCGCGACGCCCTCGCCCACCGCCTCGACGATGCCGGCACCTTCCATCCCGAGCGTGAGCGGCACCGGCAGCACGTAGACGCCCGAGCGCTGGTAGACGTCGATGTAGTTGAGGCCGCAGGCGTGGTGGCGGATGCGGATCTCGCCCGGGCCGGGCGAGCCGACCGGGATCCCGACCAGGCGCATCTCCTCGATGCCGCCCTGCTTGTCGATGCGGATGGTCTGGCTGGTGGTCGTCATGGCAGCTTTCGAGTCGTGCGGGGTGCGCTATCGTGCCTCAAGATCCTGCCCCGCATGAAGCGCCTCACCACCGCCCCCAACCTGGCCCTCGCCACGCTGTGGGCCGACATGCTGACGCACGCCGGCATCGACGCCACGGTGCAGCGGATGTACGCGAGCAGCATCGCCGGCGAGCTGCCGCCGGACCAGGCGATGCCCGAGGTGTGGGTCAGCGACGATGGCGAGCTCGAGCGGGCGCGCTCGCTGCTCGAGCAGCTGCGCCATCCGGCGCATCGGCACTGGGCCTGCCCGACGTGCCACGAGCAGATCGACGGCCCCTTCGAGCAATGCTGGAACTGCGGTGCGCCGATGCCCGCGGCGGTGGGCTCCTGACTAGAACGTGCCCGGGTAGGCGCCGCCGTCGGCGAGCAGGTTCTGACCCGTGATGTAGCCGGCGTGCACGCTGCAGAGGAAGGCGCAGATCGCGCCGAACTCCTGGGCCGAGCCGAAGCGCTTGGCAGGAATGTTGCGCCGGCGCTCGTCGGCGATGGCATCGATGCTCTTGCCGGTCTTGTCGGCGGCGCCCTTGAGCGTCGTCTGCAGGCGGTCGGTGTCGAAGGCGCCGGGCAGCAGCCCGTTGATGGTGACGCCGCTCGCCGCGAGCGAGCTGCGCGCGAGGCCGGCGACGAAGCCGGTGAGGCCGCTGCGCGCCCCGTTCGAGAGGCCCAGGATGTCGATCGGCGCCTTGACGGCACCGGAAGTGATGTTGACGACCCTCCCGTAGCCGCGCCCCGCCATCGCATCGACCGTCGCCTTCATGAGCTCGATCGGGGTCAGCATGTTGGCATCGAGGGCCTTGATCCAGGCGTCGCGGTCCCAGTCGCGGAAATTGCCCGGCGGCGGCCCGCCGGCGTTGTTGACGAGGATGTCGACCTGCGGGCAGGCGGCGAGTGCGGCGGCGCGCCCCGCCTCGGTGGCGATGTCGCCGACGACCGTGCGCACCTCGCCCGCATTCAGCCGGCGCAATTCGGCGGCGGTCGCCTCCAGCGCATCGGCGCCGCGGGCGGTGATGACGACGTGGACGCCTTCTCGCGCCAGCGCCAGCGCGCAGCCCTTGCCAAGCCCCTTGCTCGCAGCGCACACCAGCGCCCATTTCCCCGCGATGCCCAGATCCATCCCTCACCTCCATGTGGCCAGCAACCAGATTCCCGCCAGGACCAGCACCGTGCCGGCGACGATCCATCCCGTGAACGGCTCGTTCAGGAAGACGACGCCCATGGCCACCGTCGAGAGCGGTCCGATCATGCCCGTCTGCGCCGCGACGCTCGCGCCGACGCGCTCGATGGCCATCATCACCATGAGGACGGGCGCGAAGGTGCACACCGTGGCGTTGAGGACCGACAGCCAGATCACCTCCGGAGCGACGGCCAGGGCCGTCAGCGGCCGCAGCGCCAGGAACTGGACGATGCAGAAGAGGCAGGCGACGCTGGTCGCCAGGCCGGTGAGGCGAAGCGCGCCGAGCCGCTTCACCTCCTCGCCGCTGAGGACCAGGTAGACGGCGTAGCTGAGCGCGCTGGCGAAGACGAGGGCGGCGCCCAGCGCCGCGTCGCTGCCCTGGAACGAGAGCTCGTGCACGAAGACCACCAGCACGCCGCAATAGCTGACCGCGAGGGCGATGAGCTGGCGCAGCGTGACCGGGCGCTTCAGCACGACGACGCCGAGCGCTAGGACGAGCGTCGGGTTGAGATAGAGGATCAGCCGCTCCAGGCTCGCCGTGATGTAGGCGAGGCCCGCGAAGTCGAGGAAGCTCGCCAGGTAGTAGCCGCTGAAGCCGAGCCCGGAGACCACCAGCCAGTCGCGCCGGGTCAACGCCGGCTTGCCGCGGCCTGCCCACCACGCCAGCACCGCGAACAGCGGCAGCGCGAACAGCATCCGGTACATGATCAGCGTCACCGCGTCGACGCCGTAGCGGTAGGCGAGCTTGACGATGATCGCCTTGCCAGAGAAGGCGATCGAGCCGGTCATCGCCAGCAGCATCCCCGGCCAGAGGACCGGAACCGCGGCCGGGATGGCTGCCACCCGTCAGAAGCCGGCGGCGAGGCCGTCCCGACGCGAATCGCTGGCGGCGACGTAGCCCTCGACCGCCGGGTCGCCGAGCCGCCAGATGAACTGGCCGGCGCCGAAGTCCTGGTAGCTGTCCTGGAGGACGGCGACGCGGTGGCCGCGCTCGACCAGCGCCGCGGCGGTGCGCGGGTCCATCGCCTGCTCGACGTCGATGCTGAAGCCGTGGTCGAAGCGCCAGCGGGGCGCGTCGCAGGCGGCTTGCGGCTGCTGCCGGTGCACCAGCATGCGAACGATCGCCTGCAGGTGCGCCTGCGGCTGCATGTTCCCGCCCATGATGCCGAAGCTCATCTGCGGCCGGCCGTCGCGCGTGAGGAAGGCGGGGATGATGGTGTGGAAGGGCCGCCGTCCTGGGGCGACGCAGTTCGGGCTGGTGTCGTCGAGCACGAAGCCGTGGCCGCGGTTCTGCATCGACAGGCCCCAGCCGGGCACCACGACGCCCGAGCCGAAGCCCATGTAGTTGCTCTGGATGAAGCTGACCATCATGCCGCGCTCGTCGGCGGCGCTGAGGTAGATGGTGCCGCCGCTCGGCGGCTTTCCGGCCGCGAACTGCTGCGCCCGCCTCGGATCGATCAGGCGCGAGCGCTCGCGCAGGTAGCCGTCGTCGAGCATCTCGGCCGGCGTGAGGCGCATCGAGCGCGCATCGGCCACGTGCTCGTAGACGTCGGCGAAGGCGAGCTTCATCGCCTCGATCTGCAGGTGCGTCGCGTCGGCCCCGTCGACCGGCAGCGAGGCGATGTCGAAGTGGCGCAGGATGCCGAGGGCGACGAGCGCGGCGATGCCCTGGCCGTTCGGCGGGATCTCGTGCAGGCGGTGACCGTAGACGTCGAGGCCGATGGGCTCCACCCACTCCGGCCGATAGCTCGCGAAATCGGCGACGGTGATCGCGCCGCCGTTCGCCCGCGCGTGCGCCGCCGCCGCCTCGGCGATCTCGCCGCCGTAGAGCGCCGTGCCGCGGCTGGACTGGATGGCGCGCAGGCTGCGCGCGGCCGCCGGAAAGGCGAAGTGCTCGGAGACCTCGGGCGCCCGGCCGCGCGGCAGGAAGGCCTCGGCCCAGCCCGGCTGGTCCTTGAGGAGCGGCGTCGCCGCCGCCCACTTCTGCTGCACGACGACGGGAACGGCGTAGCCGCGCTCGGCGATGTCGATCGCCGGCTCGAGCACGTCGCCGAACGGCAGCTTTCCGAAGCGCTCCGACAGCGCCAGCCAGCCGGCGACGGCGCCGGGAACCGTCACCGAGTCCCAGCCGCGCACCGGCGGCCGCTTGGCGTCGGCGCCATGCTTGCCGCGGAAGTACGCCGGCGTCCATGCGGCAGGCGCCGGGCCGGATGCATTGAGGCCGTGCAGGCGCTCGCCGTCCCAGAGGATGCAGAAGGCATCGGAGCCGAGGCCGTTGCTGCACGGCTCGACCAGCATCATCACGGCTGCCGCGGCGATCGCCGCGTCGACCGCGTTGCCGCCCTGCTGGATCATGCGCAGGCCGGCCTGGGCGCCGAGCGGGTGCGAGGTCGAGACGACGTTGCGGGCGAACACGGGCACCCGTGTCGACGGGTAGTGCGTCGTCCAGTCGAAGCGGTGTGTCATCGGTCGGGGCGCCGGTGCGCCGGCCTTCACTCGACGTCTTGGAAGGCGACTTCGCGCTTCTTGCGGATCGCCGGCAGGGTGACGATCACGATCATCAGCAGCGCCGCGCCGAGCAGCCCGGCGGAGAGCGGACGCGAGACGAACGTGCTCCAGTCGCCGCGCGACAGCAGCAGGGCACGGCGGAGGTTCTCCTCCATCATCGGCCCGAGGATGAAGCCGAGCAGCAGCGGCGCCGGCTCGCAGCTCAGCTTGTAGAAGAGGTAGCCGACGACCGCGAAGATGGCCGTCATGAAGACGTCGAAGCTGCTGTTGTTGAGCGAGTAGACGCCGATGCAGCAGAACAGGGTGATCGCGGGGAAGAGGAATCGATACGGCACCGTCAGCAGCTTGATCCAGATCCCGATCAGCGGCAGGTTCAGGATGATGAGCATCAGGTTGCCGACCCACATCGAGGCGATCAGGCCCCAGAACAGCTGCGGGTTGCTGGTCATCACCTGCGGGCCGGGCTGGATTCCCTTGATGGTCATCGCGCCGACCATCAGCGCCATCACCGCGTTCGGCGGGATGCCGAGGGTGAGCATCGGGATGAACGAGGTCTGCGCCCCGGCGTTGTTGGCGCTCTCGGGACCGGCGACGCCGCGAATGTCGCCCTTGCCGAATCGGCCGGAGGCGCCCGCGATCTTCTTCTCCATCGTGTAGGCGGCGAACGCCGACAGCAGCGCGCCGCCTCCCGGCAGCACCCCCAGCATGGAGCCGAGCGCCGTGCCCCGGACCACCGCCGGCCAGGCATCATGGAAATCCTGCTTGGTCGGCCACAGGCCTTTCACTTCCTTGGTGAAGACCTCGCGATTGGCCGCCGGCTGGCCGAGGTTGGCGATGATCTCGCCGAAGCCGAACACGCCCATGGCGATGGTGACGAAGCCGATGCCATCGGTCAGCTGGGGGATGTCGAAGCTGTAGCGGGCGGTGCCCGAGATCACGTCGGTGTTGATCTGCGCCAGCAGCAGGCCGAGGATGATCATGGCGATGGCCTTGATCAGCGAGCCCGACGCGAGCACCACGGCGCCGATCAGGCCCAGCACCATGAGCGAGAAGTACTCGGCGGGGCCGAACTTGAACGCGAGTTCCGTCAGCGGCGGTGCGAACGCGGCGATGACGATCGTGCCGACGCAGCCGGCGAAGAACGAGCCGAGGCCCGCCGCGGCGAGGGCGGCGCCTGCCCTGCCCTGGCGGGCCATCTGGTAGCCGTCGATCGCCGTGACCACCGAGGCCGACTCCCCGGGGACGTTGATCAGGATCGCCGTCGTCGAGCCGCCGTACTGCGAGCCGTAGTAGATGCCCGCGAGCATGATGAGCGCCGGCGTGGCGTCGAGCGCGTAGGTCGTCGGCAGCAGCATGGCGATCGTCGCCACCGGACCCAGGCCTGGGAGCACGCCGACCAGCGTGCCGAGCAGCGTGCCCATGAACGCGTAGAGCAGGTTCGTCGCCGTGAACGCGACGCTGAAGCCGATACCCAGGTTGTGCAGGAGATCCATGCGGATGCGTCAGTTCGGGCGACGAGGAGCGAGCCGACGCGTCAGCGCGCGAACCACGGCCAGACGGGAATGGTGAGCTTGAGGCCCAGGATGAAGATCCCCCACGAGGCGGCGGTGAGCACGACGGCACTGACCAGCACTCCCCGCCAGCGGAACTCGTCGCCGGCCAGGCTGGTGACGATGATGAGGACCGGGACGGTGAGGAGCAGCCCGAGCGGCTCCAGCATCAGGCCGAAGACGGCGATCGCAAGGACGATCACTACCAGCGGACGCCACGCGAAGCTGCCGATGCGATCGCCGCCGACGCTCTCGATGGTCAGCGACTTGAACAGGACGATGGCACCCAGGATCGCCACCATGACGCTGAGCCCCAGGGGAAAGTAGCCCGCACCGGGATGCGCCGAGAGTTGGGTGAAGCGGGCGTAGAAGCTGGTGGCGCAGGGGCTCTGCGGAGGGCAGGCCGGGCCCATGCTGTAGTTCATGGCCCCGATCGCGAAGCCGGCCCCGATGGCGATGAACATCAGGCCGGCCCAGAAGTCGCGCTCGCTCTTGATCTTCAACAGGGACTCCGCCGGATCGGCTGCAAAGAAAACCATTCTAGGCAGGCACCCCAACCGGCCATGTCTGGTTTACACCGACGGCTAGCCGCCTGCCAACCGCTACTCCCAGGCGGGCGTGGCGCGCAGCACTTCGTCGAGCGTGGTCACCCCTTCGGCGACCTTCATCGCACCGGCGAGGCGCAGGGGTCGAAGCCCGTCCTGCAAGGCCTGAGCGCGCAGCTTGGCTTCGTCGCAGGTCGGCTGGATGGAGGCCCGTGCGGCATCGCTGACGGTGAGGAGCTCGAACAGACCGGCGCGCCCGCGGTAGCCGGTCATGCGGCACTCGAGGCAGCCGACGGCCTTGCACGGCCGGACGCCGCCGTTCAGGCGCCACGGCTTGACGACCTCGTGCAGCGTCTCGCGCGTGACCTCCTCGTCGGGCACCTTGCACGACGGGCACAAGGTGCGGACGAGCCGCTGGGCCAGCACGCCGATGAGAGTCGAGCCGATGAGGTACGGCGCCACGCCCAGGTCGTTCAGGCGGGTGATCGCCGAGGCCGAGTCGTTGGTGTGCAGCGTGCTGAAGACGAGGTGGCCCGTGAGCGACGCCTGGATGGCCATGTCGGCGGTCTGCAGGTCGCGGATCTCGCCGACCATGATGATGTCCGGGTCCTGCCGCATCAGCGACCGCAGCCCTTCGGCAAAGTTGAGGTCGATCAGCGGCTGCACCTGCGTCTGGTTGAACGCCGGCTGGATCATCTCGATCGGGTCCTCGATGGTGCAGACGTTGACCTCGTCGGTCGCGAGGCGCCGCAGCGTCGAGTAGAGCGTCGTCGTCTTGCCGGAGCCGGTCGGGCCCGTCACGAGGATGATCCCGTGCGGCTTCGCGACGAGCTGCTCCCAGCGCCGACCGTCGTGGCTGCCGAAGCCGAGGCTCTCGAGCGTCTTGACGGTCGTGTCCGGATCGAAGATCCGCATCACCATCTTTTCGCCGAAGGCAGTGGGCAGCGTCGACAGGCGCATCTCGACCTCGTCGCCTGCCGGATTCCTGACCTTGATGCGGCCGTCGAGCGGGCGCCTGCGCTCGACCACGTCCATGCGGCCGAGCAGCTTGACGCGCGCGATCATCGCGCTCATCACGCCGGGCGGCAGCTGGTAGACGGTGTGCATCACGCCATCGATGCGGAAGCGGATGACGCTCCGCTCGCGGCGCGGCTCGAGGTGGATGTCGGACGCGCGCTGGTCGAAGGCGTATTGCCACAGCCAGTCGACGACCTGGATGACGCCGCTGTCGTTGGCATCGAGCTGCTTGCTCGACTTGCCGAGCTCGACGAGCTGCTCGAAGTTGGCTAGCGCCGCCGACTCGCCCATCTTCGTCGCGTTGCGCACCGAGCGCGAGAGCGCATAGAACTCGGTCGTGTAGCGGGCGATGTCGATGGGGTTGACGATCACCAGGCGGACCGTGCGCTTGGTGTGCGCCTCGATCTCCGGGACCCAGGCGACGTCGAGCGGCTCGCAGGTCGCGATCGTCACCTCGCTGACGCCGAAGGTGAGCGGCAGCGCGTGCCGCCGCTCCGCGTAGTTGATCGACATGACGTCGGCGACGCGGCCGACGTCGACGCGCAGCGGGTCGATCCGGACATAGGGCAGCTTCGCCCGCGTGGCCAGCCACTCGGTCAGCGTCTCGGCGTCGAGCACCTTGCCGTCGCCGACGCGCGTCAGCCCGGCGCTGCCGATGCGCACGAGCGGATGCTGCGCGCTGTTGCCACCGGCGAAGCGGTGCGCCGTGCGGTCGACGTCCTCCGCCGAAAGGATCTTGTCCTCGCGCAGCCAGGCCAGCACGATGCGCCAGGTGAGCTTGCCGGAAGGGACCGCCGCGAGCGTCAGGTCGGTGGAGGGGAACGCCGAGCCGCGCGTGATGGTCGAGCGCTCCGCCGGTGTCTCGGGCGTCGACAAGGGAGCCGGCGAGGTGACGCGCTCGAGCTGGCGCACGCCCGATCCGGCAGGCGGCTTCGACAGATCGGGGGGCGCGCTCTTGGTCTTCATGCAGGCGGGAGATCCGGGAGGGGGGCCGGGTCCGGCTCCGGATGGAGGCGCAACATGCGCAGCCACTTGCGGGCCGGCAGCTTGCATCGAGTTTGGATGTTTTCGGCACGCCGGGCAAGCTCGTCAAGGCCCGGGACCGTGACATGCTTCATCGCCAGGACCACGACGTTGCCCTCGCGCGTCGGCTTGAACTCGTGCACCGCGTCGGCGCCGAAGGCCGCGGCGATGCGCCGGCGGCTGCGCTCGAAGCTGGCATCGCGGCCGAAGAGGTTGACGGTCATCAGGCCGCCGTCGGCCAGCAGGGCTTGGCAGCCACGATAGAAGGCTTCGCTGTCGAGCACCGGGCTGGCCGCCTCGTGGTCGTAGAGATCCACGGCGAGCACGTCGGCGCTGCCGGCCCGCTCGACGTCCGCCACGAACTCGGCCGCATCGAGGGTCAGCACCTCCAGCCCGTACGCTTGCACCGGGAGTCGAAACCACGTCCGGCAGGCGGCGACCACCTGCGGATTGATCTCGACGGCTGTCGTCCGCATGCCCAGGCTCAGGCAAAGCCGGGTGATCGCGGCGGCGCCGAGGCCGAGCTGCACCGCCCGCGCGCCGGCGAGGTTCGCAGGGTCGCAAAACAGCATCCAGGCCATCATCCGCTGCACGTACTCGAGCTCGATGACGAGCGGATCGTCGATCCGCATGGCGCCCTGGATCCAGGGCGTGTCGAGGTGCAGGTAGCGAACGCCGCGCGACTCCGAGATCGTCACCTCCGGCAGCTCGACCGCTCGCGAAGGCCGGCTCATCCGCCGCACTCGTCGAGCGCCGCCAGGCGCGGAAGGCTGTCGCGCGCGTTGGCGGTGGTGGCGCGCGCCAGCAGGCCGGCGTCGATGCCGCGCAGCTGGGCCAGGCCGGCGCCGATCGCCGGAAGCTCGGCCGATTCGTTGCGCATGGTGGCGCCGGCCGAACGGGCAGCCGCCGTGCGATAGAGCCATTGCGGCGGAATGTCCGGCGAGTCGGTCTCCATCACGATCGAGTCGAGGGGAACGGCGGCGGCGACGCGGCGGATGCGCAAGGCGCGATCGAAGGTCAGCGCACCGCCGAAGCCGAGGCGCAGGCCGAGCTCCCGGAAGGCGTCGGCCTGCTGCTCGCTGCCGTTGAAGGCATGGGCAATGCCGCGGCGCACCCGGCTCGCGCGCAGATGCTTCAGCACGACGTCGACGGAGCGACGCACGTGCAGCAGCACGGGCAGGTCGAATTCGGCGGCGAGCTTCAGCTGGGCTGTCAGGAACGCGGCCTGCCGATCCCGGTCGAGCCCCGGAACGAAGTGGTCGAGGCCGATCTCGCCCACGGCGACGAGTCGGGCATCGTCGGCGTGCGCCGCCAGGGCCTGCCGCAGCAGCGGCAGGTCGGCGTGGCGGGCGGCGTCGGTGCACATCGGATGGATGCCCAGGGCATAGGCCAGGCCGTGTCGATGCGCCAGCTCGCGCACCCTCGCGAAATTGCCCGCGTCCACGGCGGGGAGAACGATCTGCTGCACGCCCGCGGCACGGGCCCGTTCCACCACGGCATCGCGATCGCCCTCGAACTCGGCCGCGTCGAGGTGGCAATGGGTGTCGATCCACACACTCGGCATGATGCCTGCTTGGTGCAGCGTACCCCGGCTGTGACAGGTCACGGCCGCCGTGCTACCGTTGCATCGACTCGGGTGCCCACCATGAAACGTGTTCCGCTTTACAGCCGTTCGCGACGGCCTGACGACGATCCTCCGCCGGTTGCGGAAGTGCCCGCCGAGGGTGCGCCGACGGTGTTGCAGCAGCCCGCCGACAAGCGCTCGCGCCTCCGGCAGGGGTTGCTGCGCAACGAGCGCCGGCTCTGGGGGCTGGCCGTCCTCGGGCTGCTCGCCGCGTTCTGGCTGCTCAACCCGACGCTCGTGCCCAAGGCACCGCTCACCATGGAGCAGATCGACGCCGGGATCCGCCAGTCGATCGAGGAAAAGCCGCTGGTGTCGCCGGCGGCGCGCGCCTACGACGCGATCATCCCGTCGGTGGTCCGGGTCATCGGCCTGATGACCGAGGGCGACGACGGCAACGACGACAAGGAGCAGGGCACGGTCGAGCGCGGCGTCGGCAGCGGCGTCGTCATCATCGACAACGGCACCATCCTGACCAACCTGCACGTCGTGAGCGGCGCGAAGAAGATCCGGGTGACGTTCTCGAACGGCTCGGAGTCGGAGGCGGTGATCCTCAACACCCAGCCCGAGAACGACCTCGCCGTGCTGAGGGCGCGCACCATTCCCGACGATCTCGAGGCCGCGACGATGCGCTCGACCGGCGACCTCTCGCCGGGCGACCAGGTGATCGCCGTCGGCTTCCCCTTCGGCATCGGGCCCTCCGTCTCGTCGGGGATCGTCTCCGGGCTGAAGCGCCAGTTCCGGTCGCCGGACGGGCAGCAGATGCTCAGCAATCTGATCCAGTTCGATGCCGCCGCCAACCCCGGCAACTCGGGCGGCCCGCTGGTCACGATGGACGGCGAGGTCGTCGGCATCGTCACGGCGATCCTGAACCCGAACCGCCAGCGCGTCTTCATCGGCATCGGCTTCGCCGTGCCGATCGAGAACGCCGCCGCGGCGGCCGGCCTGCCGCCCTTCTGATCTCCTCCGCCCTGACTGCGCCCACACCGATGACCGACACCAAGACCATCTCCAGCGAAGCCGCCAACCTGATGGAGCGCGTGCTCTACGAGGTGAAGCGCGTGGTCGTCGGCCAGGACCACTTCCTCGAGCGCGTCATGGTGGCGGTGCTGGCGCAAGGCCACCTGCTGGTCGAGGGCGTTCCCGGCCTGGCCAAGACGCTGACGGTGAAGACGCTGGCGCAGACCCTGCGCGGCACCTTCAAGCGGATCCAGTTCACGCCCGACCTGGTCCCGGCCGACCTCGTCGGCACCCGCATCTTCAACCCGCGGACGGGCGAGTTCAGCACCTCGCTGGGGCCCGTCTTCACCCACCTCCTGCTCGCCGACGAGATCAACCGCGCCCCGGCCAAGGTGCAGAGCGCGCTGCTGGAGGTGATGCAGGAGCGGCAGGTGACGATCGCCGGCGAAACGCACAAGGTGCCGGAGCCCTTCCTCGTCATGGCGACGCAGAACCCGATCGAGACCGAGGGCACCTATCCGCTCCCCGAGGCGCAGGTCGACCGCTTCATGATGAAGGTGCTGGTCGACTATCCGAGCGAGGACGAGGAATTCGTGATCGCGCAGCGCGTCACCGGAACGGCGGCGACGGTGAGCGCGGTGGCGAGCATGGGCCAGCTCGCCGAGCTGCAGCAGGAGTGCCGCAAGGTCTACGTCGACCCATCCCTGATGCAGTACGCCGTGCGGCTGGTCAGCGCAACGCGCCGCCCGGAGCGCTTCGACCTCGCCGACATGGCCAAGTACCTGACCTTCGGCGCGAGCCCGCGCGCGACCATCGGCCTCATCGAGGGCGCCCGCGCCCTCGCCTTCATGCGCGGCCGCAGCTATGCCCTGCCGGAGGACATGACCGGCCTCGTCGGCGACGTGATGCGGCACCGGCTGGTCCTGTCGTACGAGGCGCTCGCCGACGGGCTGAACGCCGACGCCATCGTCGACCGGGTCATGAAGAAGATCCCCGTCCCTGACAAGCCGCTCGCGACCAGCGCGGCGGAAGCCGGCCATGGCCGAAGCTGAGCGGGGGACCGCGCCGGTCGATGCAGAGAATTCCGAGGCGCTGCTCAAGCGCCTCGAGTGGACGGTCCTGCGCCGCCTGGACGGCCTGCTCCAGGGAGACCACCGGACGCTGATGCGCGGTGCCGGTCTCGACCTCGCCGACCTGCGCGAGTACCAGCATCACGACGACGTCCGGCACATCGACTGGAACGTCACGGCGCGCCTGCAGCAGCCGTACGTCCGCCAGTTCACCGAGGACCGCGAGCTCTCGGCATGGTTCCTGGTCGACCTCTCCGGAAGCGTCGACTTCGGCTCCAACCGCTTCACGAAGCGATCGATCGCGCGCGATTTCGTCGCCGTGCTGGCGCGCCTGCTCACCCGCCACGGCAACCGCGTCGGCGCCCTGCTCTACGGCAGCGACGTCGACACCGTGCTGCCGGCGCGCGGCGGCCGCCGCCACGTCCTCGAGCTCATGAAGCGCATGGCGACGCGGCCGGCCGAAGCCGGCCCCGGAGCGACCGACCTCCGCACCCTCCTTCTCGCCGCACAGCGCACCATCAAGCGTCGGTCGACCTTGTTCATCGTCTCCGACTTCGTCAGCGCGCCCGGCTGGGAGAAGGCGCTCGGCCACCTCGCCCAGCGCCACGAGGTCACCGCCGTGCGCCTGTTCGACGCTCTCGAAATGGACCTGCCGGACATCGGCCTGATCACGATGCGCGACGCCGAGACCGGCGAGCAGCTGCTGGTCGACACCCACAACGCCGCCTTCCGCAAGCGCTTCAAGGCCGCTGCCGAACGGCGCGAGGGCGAGCTCCGCGAAGGGCTGGCCCGGGCCGGCGTCGACACGCTCGAGCTGGCCACCGACGACGACCTCGTCGACTCCATCCTGCGCTTTGCCGACCTGAAGAAGCAGCGCAGCCGCCTCGCCAACTGGAGCGGCCCGAAGCCGGGCGCGATGCGCCACATCCGGCCGGCTGCCGCCTGAGGGCACCATGAAGATCGCTCCTCTCATCACCTTTCTCTGGCCGACGATGCTGTGGGCCATGCTCCTGGTTCCCATCCTGGTGCTGGGCTACGTCTGGCTCATGCGCCGGCGCAAGAAGACGACGCTGCGCTACGCCAACCTGTCGCTGGTGAAGGAAGCCATGGGCCGCAGCAGCGCCTGGCGCCGGCACGTGCCGCCGGCGCTGATGCTGCTGGCGATCACGGCCCTGCTCTTCGCCTCGTCGCGCCCCGCCGCGCTGTTGACGCTGCCGTCGACCGAGCAGACCGTCATCCTGGCGATGGACGTCTCCGGCAGCATGCGCGCCACGGACGTGCAGCCGAACCGGCTCGTCGCCTCGCAGGAAGCGGCCAAGGCCTTCGTCGCCGACCTGCCGCGCAACGTCCGGGTCGGCGTCGTCGCCTTCGCCGGCACCGCGGCGGTGGTGCAGGCGCCGACCCTCAGCCGCGACGACGTCAACGCCTCCATCGATCGCTTCCAGCTGCAGCGGGCGACGGCCATCGGCAGCGGCATCGTCCTGTCGCTGGCGACGATCTTCCCCGAAGCCGGCATCGACCTGTCGCAGATCACCGGCCAGCGCAACATGCCGCCCGGGCCGAACGACAAGCCGAAGCCCGACTTCACGCCGGTCCCCCCGGGCTCCTACACCTCGGCGGCAATCATCCTGCTCACCGACGGCCAGCGGACCACCGGCCCCGATCCGATCGAGGCGGCCAAGATGTCCGCCGATCGCGGCGTTCGCATCTACACCGTGGGCATCGGCACCAAGGAAGGCGAGACCATCGCCTTCGAGGGCTGGTCGATGCGGGTGCGCCTCGACGAGGAGACCCTGAAGAGCGTCGCCAACATCACCCGCGCCGACTATTTCTATGCCGGCACCGCCACCGACCTGAAGAAGGTGTACCAGAGCCTCAGCACGCGCCTCGTCGTCGAGAAGAAGGAGACCGAGATCAGCGGCCTGCTCGCTGCCCTGGGCGCACTGCTGGTGATCCTGGCGGCGAGCCTGTCGGTCTGGTGGTTCGGCCGGGTGGCCTAGCCAGGTTACGTCCGCTTACCGGCGTCACGCTTCCGACACCAGCGGCACCGTCAAGTCCCCGCGCAGGCTGCCGAAGGAGGCGGTACAGCGTGGAGGGCTGCGGGAATGTCCAGGTACAGGGTCTACAAGTCGCCGGACGGCGACATCGTCCGGGTCAAGGTCGGTTTCTCGTGGCGGGCGTTCTTCGTCGGCTCGCTCTCGGCCATCGTCCGCCGCACCTGGCTCCTGCTGGTGGTCGCCAGCCTCTTCTTCGTCAGCGAGTCGTACTCGAGCGGTGCGCCGACGCCGACCTCGCGCACCGCCGCGCTGGCGCTGGTCGTGCTCGGCCTCTATGCCGTCTACATGCTGTTCTGCGGCGTGCACGGCAATCGATGGCTCGGCGAATCGCTGCGGCGGCGCGGCTTCACCCTGATCGGCGAAGAGAGTCGATAGCGCGCGGCGGCCGCGGCCGGGCGACCGCGTCAGCCGAAACGGCCGTGCAGGAACCAGCCGCTGCCGGTCTCGTCGCCTCCCTTTTCCAGCGCCGACAACGGCAGGCGGGCCCGGTAGATCCAGACCAGCGCCCCGTCGGCCGCCTCGGCGATGAAGTAGTCGCGCTCGGCGAGCTCCTCATCCCACCAGCCGGCTTCGATGCGCTCCGGTCCGGAGAGCAGGCGCAAGGCGCGGCCGTCCAGCAACGGTCGCGACCGCCTCTCGGCGAGCGGCTGCGGCACCTCCTCCAGCCACACCGGGCGCGCCACCGGGATGCCGGCGCCGGCCATCGCTGACGTTTCCAGTCCGGTCATGCCGGCCTTGCCTGCGATCACCGCAATCACCGCGACGGCCGCCCCCGCTCGCGTTCGAGCTCGCTTGCCTCTGGGCTCCGGGCGGCGCGTCGCGTCGACCGGCCGCAAGGCGCTCGCCCGCTCGGGCCGGTGATCCTCGAGCGCCGCCAGGCGCCGCACCTGCTCCGGGCCGAGGCGGGCCTGCAGCCGCTCGATCAGCCGCGTCAGGCCCTCGCTTTCGCTCTGCCGCGTCGGGAAGAGCTCGCTGTTCGGCGCCGCCCGCCGGGTGATGTCGTCTGCCTGCAAGGCGAGCTCGAGGGTCGGCGCCGGCAACTGCACCTGGCCCAGCCGCTCGCGCAGCAGGACCAGCAGATGCGCACTGTCGCGCGACGGCTCGGCGAGGGCGACGTCGAGCGCAGTCGCCTGCGGCGTGCGTTCGCTCTGCCAGCGCGATTCATGGTGCATGAGGAGACGGAAGCGGCGGACGAAGGCGTGCTGGGCCGAGAGCCAGGCGACCAGCCGCTCGAGCAGCACCGAAGCGCCGTGCAGCACCTGGGCCGTGCTGTCGGCGCGGGCGAACAGCTCGAGACGGCTTTCGAAGGAAGGCGCGAGGGCGATCGGCTCGCGCGGATCGGGCCGGCGGCCGAGAGCGGCGTCGATGTCGAGGAGCAGGCCTTCGCCGAAGCGCCGGGCCAGGCCGGCTCGCGGCAAGCCGAGCAGGTCGCCGAGCTGGCGGAGGCCCATGCCCTGCAGGGCCTCCCAGTGCTCGCGGCCGGGCCCGACGATCCAGACCGGAACGCCGGCCAGGGCGCGCCTCGTCGCCGCCAGGTCGGCCCCGCAATGCGGCGCCGGATCGAGGCGGGCGAGCAGGGCCGCGCCCCGGGCGGTGGCGGCGCTCGCGATGCGCACCGCATGGCCGAGCGGGCGAAGCGCTGCACCGAGCCGCTGCAGCAGGCGATCCAGGCCGCCGAAGTAGCGCAGGCTCGCCTCGACCTCCAGCAGGACGGTGTCGGGCGCAGCGCCGTCGTGTCTGGGCTGCAGGCAGACCTTCGGCGTGAAGGCCAGCGCCGCGTGGGCCACCGGCATCAGGGCTGCGGCATCGCGGGCCGCATCGGCCTGGCCGAGGACGATGCGCGGCGCCAGGGCCAGTGCGGTCGCCCGCTTCAGCCCGGGCTTGACGCCCTGCGCCTGGGCGGCCGCGTTGGCCGCGGCGATGCGATGGGCGTCGACCAGGGCGATCGGCCGCGGCGGCGCAGCGGCGTCGCTGCCGGCGGCAAGCGTCGCGGCGAAGGATTCGAGCGACAGCGAAGGCAGGTGCAGCGCGATCCAGAGCACGGTGAAGGCGGATGCAGGGTCACGAAGCGCCAGCGACGCGTCACGCGGCGGACCTGGGGACGAGACTCAGGCCTCGAGGTTGACGAACGTGGCGGCGCGCAGCGCTTCGCTGTCGCAGCGGCCCGCGCTGTCAGTGGCCGGCTGCAAGATGCTTTCCGAGCGTCGCCGCGCGGCGTTCGACAGCGTCGGCGGCAGGTCGAGCTGCAGCGGCGATTGCAGGGGCGGGCCGCGCCGCTTGAGGACGCGGACCTGAAGGCGATCGCCCCCGCCGGGCTGCAGCGCCAGGCGCAGCGGCGATGCCGTCGGCCGGGCGGCTGCCGCGCTCTCGCGCATCACGAAGGCGGCTCCGTCGTGGTTGTGGGCGGCGAGCTGCAGGCGGCGCAGGCGCTCGGCGCGAAGGCGCGGCGGCAGCCAAGCGACGAGCGCGCCCACATGGCCGCTCTTCAGCGCCTGCTCGAGTGCCCACAGGCTGTCGCTACCGGGAACGACGCGGGCCCGGGTGTTCACGACGAGCAGCTCCTCGACGTCGAAGCCGAGGCCGGCCAGTGCTTCCGCCGACAAGGCTGCGGGAGGATCGAAAAACATCGCCAGGCGACCTTCGCGCTGCGCCGCCACGAGCGAGGGGCTGAGGAGACGGACTTCACCGATACCGGCGTGGGGCAGCAGCAGCTCGGTCAGCGCCCGCCGCGGCCAGCCGCCGCCCGGAAGCGCTGCGTCGAGCGTGGGAAAGCCGCTCGGCACCGCCTGCACCCCCGTCCGCCCCAGCTGATGCGCGAGCCAGAGCGCCGGATGCAGGGTCTCGGGTGACCGCAGATCCATGCCCGGCGCGTCGGACCGCGTCGCACGCCGGGCTGACGGTGGCAAAAGGCGTTCGGCTGAAGGCGCGAGATCCATCGCACAACTGTATGTTTATACAGTTTCCCTGACAAGCCGCAGCCAGGAAGATGCTCATGGCAGCGAATCAGTTGCTTTCGGCACTTGAATCATCCGAGAATGGGCCTCGCGAAAGGCGCTCATGACCTCTTCCCCCCTGCCGGCCAACCCCCGAACCGACGCGATCCGCCGCTTCAACCGCTTCTACACCCGGCGCATCGGCGTTCTCCATGAAAACCTCGTCGACACCTCGTTCACGCTGGCCGAATCGCGCCTGCTGTGGGAGTTCGCGCACCGGGAGCGGGCCACCGCCGCCGAGCTGGCGCGCGATCTGCACCTGGACCCCGGCTACCTGAGCCGGCTGCTGCGCGGCCTCAAGGACAAGAAGCTGATCCGCAGCGAGCGCTCGGCCGACGACGCCCGCCACCTCCACCTGTCGATCACCGCCGCCGGACAGCGCGCCTTCGCCCCGCTCGACCGACGCAGCGAAGCCGACGTCGCCGCCTTGCTCGCTCCGCTTTCCGACACCGACCAGCGCGCCTTGCTCGAGGCGATGGAGGCCGTCGAACGCCTGCTCGGCGAAGGCCGCCGCGAGCGCCGGCCCTGGCATCTCCGGCCGCCGCGCAACGGCGACATGGGCTGGGTCGTCGCCCGGCACGGCGCCCTCTACGCCAGCGAGTACGGCTGGGACATGCGCTTCGAAGCGCTGGTGGCGCGCATCGTCGCCGACTTCGTCGATCGCTTCGACGCCGAGCGCGAGGCCTGCTGGATCGCCGAGCGCAACGGCGACAACCTCGGCTGCGTCTTCCTCGTGCAGGCGCGCGACGAGGCGACGGGCGCCGTCGACGATGGCACGGCGCAGCTGCGCCTGCTCATCGTCGAGCCGGGCGCCCGCGGCCTCGGCATCGGCGCCCGCCTGGTCGACGAATGCGAGCGCTTCGCCCGCGACCGCGGCTATCGGCGCATCGTCCTGTGGACCAACAGCGTTCTCGTCGCGGCGCGAGGCATCTACGCCCGCGCCGGCTACGTGCTGACCCGCAGCGAGCCGCACGAGAGCTTCGGCCAGTCCCTGGTCGGGGAAAACTGGGAGCTCTCGCTGGCCTGAAGGCGAGCCCGGGGATGTCATCATCGGCGGCAGTTCGAGCAACAGCCCTCCCGGAGACGACATGAACGGTTTGATGATGCAGCAGCCGCTGCTGATTTCCTCCCTGCTGGTGCATGCCGAGCGGCACCACGGCGAGCAGGAGGTGGTCTCGCGCCGCGTCGAAGGCGACATCCATCGCACCACCTACCGCGAGCTCGCCGCGCGAGCCCGGCGCATGGCCAACGCGCTCGCCCGCCTCGGCGTCAAGAGCGGCGAGCGGGTCGCGACGCTGGCCTGGAACGGCTACCGCCACCTCGAGGTGTACTACGCCGCCTCCGGCTCGGGTGCCGTGCTGCACACGCTCAACCCGCGCCTGCATCCGGACCAGCTCACCTACATCGCCGACCACGCCGAGGACCGCGTCCTCTTCTTCGACCTCACCTTCCTGCCGCTGATCGAGGCGATCGCGCCGCGCGTGCGGACGATCAGGAACTGGGTCGCGCTCACCGACCGCGCGCACATGCCGGCCAGCAGCAAGGTCGAGGGACTGCTCTGCTACGAGGAGCTGGCCGAGGCCGAGAGCGACCGCTTCGCCTGGCCGACCTTCGACGAGGCGCAGGCGTCGTCGCTCTGCTACACCTCGGGCACCACCGGCAACCCGAAGGGCGCGCTCTACAGCCATCGGTCGACGGTCCTGCACACCTTCGCGATCGCCCTCCCGGACGCGCTGAACTGCTCGGCGAGCGACGTCATCCTGCCCGTGGTGCCGATGTTCCACGTCAACGCCTGGGGCCTGCCGTACGCGGCCTGCATGACCGGCTCCAAGCTGGTCTTCCCCGGGCCGGGCCTGGACGGGAAATCCCTGTACGAGCTGTTCGAGAGCGAGCGGGTCACGATGTCGGCCGGCGTGCCGACCGTCTGGCAGGGACTGCTCGGCTACGTGCAGGCGAACGACCTGCGCTTCTCGACCATGCGCCGCACCGTCATCGGCGGCTCGGCGTGCCCGCCGGCGATGATGAAGACCTTCCAGGAGGGCTACGACGTGCAGGTCCTGCACGCCTGGGGCATGACCGAGATGAGCCCGGTCGGCACGGTCGCGGTGCTGAAGGGATCACAGAAGGACCTGCCCGCCGAGCAGCGATTCGCCATCCAGGCCAAGCAGGGCCGCGCGGTGTACGGCGTCGACATGAAGATCGTCGGGCCCGACGGCGCCGAGCTGCCCTGGAACGGCAAGGACTCGGGCGAGCTCATGGTCCGCGGTCCGTGGGTGATCGCCGAGTACTTCAAGGGCGAAGGCGGCGACCCGCTGGTCCGGGACGCCAACGGCGACGGCTGGTTCCCGACCGGAGACGTCGCCGCCATCGACGCCGACGGCTTCATGCAGATCACCGACCGCTCCAAGGACGTCATCAAGTCCGGCGGCGAGTGGATCGGCTCGATCGATCTCGAAAACATCGCCATGGCTCACCCGAGCGTCGCCATGGCGGCCTGCATCGCCGCTCGGCACCCGAAGTGGGACGAGCGGCCGCTCCTCATCGTCGTGAAGAAGCCCGGCGCGGAGCTGACCCGCGACGAGCTGATCGCGTTCTACGAAGGCCGCATCGCCAAGTGGTGGACGCCGGACGACGTGGTCTTCGTCGACGCGATCCCGCTCGGCGCGACCGGCAAGATGCTGAAGAACCGGCTGCGCGAGCAGTACGGCGACCGGTTGCTGGCCTCGTCCTGATCGCGCCCGCTCCGGCCGCACGCCGCACGAACGGGCCGCGGCCATGAACGTCGGCGCTGCCGCGGCCGCGGTCGCCTTCAGCCTGTGGGGCTTCTTCCCCTTGTACTTCCGGCTGATGCCCGAAGTCCCGCCGCTCGAGGTCCTCGCCAACCGCATCGTCTGGTCGCTGGTCCTCGTCGCCGTGGCCCTGACGCTGCGCCGGAACTGGAGCTGGCTCGGCGGCGTCGCGCGACAGCCGCGGGTTCTCGCCGCCTTCGTTTTCACCGCCCTGCTGCTGTCGGCCAACTGGCTGACCTACATCTGGGCGGTGTCGAACGGGCACGTGGTCGACGCCAGCCTCGGCTACTTCATCACCCCGCTGGTCAACGTGTTGCTCGGCTACAGCATCCTCGGCGAACGGCCGCGCCACGCGCAGTGGGTGGCGCTCGCGTTCGCCTCGGCCGGCGTGCTCTGGCTGGCGATCGGCGCCGGCAGCTTCCCCTGGATCGGGCTGGTGATCGGCCTCAGCTTCGGTGCCTACGGCCTGCTCCGCAAGATCGCGGTGATCGGGGCGCTGGAAGGCCTGACGCTCGAGACGCTCCTCCTCGCTCCGGCAGCCGCCGTGGCGATGGCGTGGTGGTGGGGAGGCAGCGCCACCAGCTTTCCGGCGCCGGACCTGGCGACGAACGCCTGGCTCGTCGGGCTCGGGCCGGCGACGACCGTGCCGCTGCTGCTGTTCGCCGTCGCGGCGCGGCGCCTGCGGCTCACGACCCTGGGCCTGTTCCAGTACCTCAGCCCGACGATCCAGTTCGTTCTCGGCGTCTGGCTCTTTGCCGAGCCACTGACCGCGGCGCGGCTGGCCGGCTTCGCCGTCATCTGGGCCGCGCTCGCGCTGTACACGATCGACAGCTGGCGCGTGGCGAGCCGCATCGGCGCGCAGCCGGCACCTGCAGTGCGTTGAGCGGGACCCCATCCGCTCGTCCGTCCACCATGGCTTCGAAGGCGGTCGGCGCTCGCAGCGCATCAGCGACTGCATGGCGCAGTCCAGCTTCCGCGAGACGCCGCTCTACCTCGACTACTACCGGCGCGTCGGCCTCGACCGTGTCATGGCCGTGCCGCTGCAGGTCGACTGCGACCTGCTCGTGAGCTTCGTCTTCAATCGCCGGGGGCGGAATCTCAGCGACCGGGAGCTCGCCCTGCTCGAGGTGCTGCGCGAGACGCTCGCCGCGGGCTCGGCCTCGGCTGGCACGAGCACGACGCGTCGCTTTTCCACGGCACCGACCGCTTCTTCCGGCCCGGCTACGCCGCCCACTTGGTGTCGAGCTGGATCCCCGCGCTCGACGGCGTCGAGGCGAAGCTGCGCGCCGGGGTGTCGGTCGCCGACGTGGGCTGCGGGCACGGCGCCTCCACCCTCGTCATGGCCGCCGCGTTCCCGGAGGCGCGCTTCGTCGGCTACGACTACCACGCCCCGTCGATCGCGATCGCCGCCCGCGCCGCGACCACGGCCGGGGTCGCCGACCGCGTGCGCTTCGAGACCGCCGCTGCACCGGACTCTCCCGGCAGCGACTTCGACCTGGTCTGCATGTTCGACTGCCTCCACGACATGGGCGATCCAACCGGAGCGGCCACGCACGTGCGCCAGAGCGTGGCGGGCGACGGCAGCTGGATGATCGTCGAACCGTTCGCGAACGACCGGCTCGAGGACAACCTCAATCCCGTGGGCCGCGTCTTCTACTCCGCCTCGACCTTCATCTGCACGCCCGCGTCCCGGGCCCAGAACGGCGCGGCGTGCCTCGGTGCGCAGGCCGGCGAGGCACGCATCGGCGCCGTCGTCCGGGCCGGCGGCTTCACGCGCTTCCGGCGGGCCGCGGCGACCCCGTTCAACCTCGTCTACGAGGCGCGGCCGTGAGCGGCGCGCAGCTCAGCCGGCAGCGATCACCTGCGCCGCGGCATTGACGACCGCCGCGATCCGGCCGATGTCGCGCAGCTGCTGCGTCGTCATGCCTTCCTTCTTCAGCAGGGCGTAGTGCGAGGCCACGCAGAAGTGGCACTTGCCGACGATCGAAGCCGCCAGCGCATAGGCCTCGAACTTCTTCTTGGCCACGCCGCCCGAGGCGGCGTAGGCGTTCATGCGCAGCTCGGCACGCTGGGTCTTCAGGTCGTCGTCGCCGGCCATCTCGAGGTACGGATACCAGGCGTTGTTCATGCCCATCAGCGCGGCGGCCGTCAGCGCGGCGTTCGCCTCGGTCGCCGGAGCAGCCTCCCTGAAGGCGCGGACCAGCGGCTGGCTCTTCGCCGCGAATGCCGCCGCCAGGGCGACGCCGAGTGCGTCTTCCGGAGGCAGGCTGGAGCGGGCGATGACACCGTCCAGGTTGAGCCGGATGTCCTTGGCGTAGTCGGGAATCTGCTCCTTGATGGTGCTCAGGAATTCCATGCTGTCGGTTCCTCGTGGTCTCGTGAAAAGGCCCGCCGAAGCGGGCCCTCGGTTGGCAGGCGCGAGCGGGCCGTCAGAGCGTCTGGCCGCCGACCGTGCGGTTGCACGGGCAGAGCTCGTCGGTCTGCAGGCCGTCGAGGATGCGAAGCACTTCCTCGGGGTTGCGGCCGACGTTCAGGTTGTTGACGCTCACGTGCTGGATGGTGTTGTCCGGGTCGACGATGAAGGTGGCCCGCAGCGCCACGCCTTCAGCCCGGTCACGCACGCCGAGCTGGTCGACCAGCGAACCGCGCGGGTCGCCGAAATTCCAGTGGTTGAGCTTGTTCAGGTCCGGATGCTCGCGCCGCCAGCCCAGCTTCGAGAACTCGTTGTCGACGGAGCCGCCGAGCAGGACCGCATCGCGTTCCTCGAACTGCGAGGCGAGCTTGTCGAAGCCGACGATCTCGGTCGGGCAGACGAAGGTGAAGTCCTTCGGCCAGAAATAGATCACCTTCCACTTGCCGGGGAAGCTCTTCTCGGTGAGGGTCTCGAACGCCGAGACGCCGTTTTCCTCGTGGTGGTTGAAGCGCGGCCTGACGCCGGTGACACTGAACGATTCGAGCTTGTCGCCGATGGTTTTCATGGGTTCCTGTGGGTTGAGAGAAGCGCCCGAGGCGCGACAGGAACGCAGTTTAGGCTATCGATCTACACAAACCAATTGAACTTCACTAAGACGCCCATTGGTCACCGTAAATCGCCGGCGAGGCTGGCGAGCGTCTCGGGCGAAACGCTGACGTGCGCCGGGTAGTTCGGGTGGTCGCAGCCCACCTTGACGCCGGCCCCGGCGCGCACCGCCTCGCGTGCCGCCTTGTCCAGCTCGAAGCGCAGGAAGTGCACGGCCGAGGTCTTCTCGTCGTTCTCGCGGTCCAGGTCCTCGTCGGCGATGGCGTAGACGCGGGCGTGGCCCTCGACCTCGACGAAGACCCGGTCCTCGACACCGATGAGCCGCGCCAGCTCGCGCCGCCGCTCGTTCGGATCGGGGTATTCGATGAGCATGGTCGCCTTCCAGTTGCTCCCGTCGGGCACCAGCGGACCGTAGGCCTCGATCTCGCCGAGGATGCCCGCCTCGTCGAAGATCTTCTCGATGTGCAGCATCTCCTGGATCTGCCGGCGCACCGTCGCCTCGTCCTCGAACTGCAGGCTCAGGTGCTCGCCGATGCGCACCATGCGCAGCTGCCGGTGCGCGATCGCGGCGGCGCGCTCGCTCTTCCTGATCTTGGCGTAGGCCTCGAGGGTCAGCAGGCTTTCACGGGCGATGCTCATGGCGTCCTCACTCCAGCCCGTACGCGCGGCGGACCAGGCTCAACGGGTGGCGGAGCTCGGCCGCGGCGAGCGAGCTCTCGGCCATGCCCTGCGCGATGTGGTGGCCGGCGAGAGCACAGTCGGAGCTGATGACGTCCGGCGACCCGTTCGCCATCGCCCGAAACACCGGCCGCCCGATCTTCTTCGCGATCTCGTGCGTCGGCGTCTTCACGCCGTAGGTGCCGGCGTGGCCGGAGCAACGCTCCACCGTCGTGAGCTCGACGGGAACGCTCTGGCCGACGAGCTTCAGCATCTCCTCGGTCTTGCGGCCGATCTTCTGCACCCGCCCGTGGCAGGGCACGTGGTAGCTCACCTTGCCGAGACCGACCTTGAAATCGGTCTTCAGCAGGCCGTCGCGATGACGCGCCATCAGGTACTCGAAGGGATCGAACATCGCCGCCTGCACGGCGGCCACGTCGGCCTCGCCGGGAAACAGCAAGGGCAGCTCCTGCTTGAACATGAGCGTGCACGAAGGGATCGCGGAGACGATGGCATAGCCCTCGCGCGCGTACCGGGCCAGCACGGGGATGTTGCGATCCTTGAGACGCGCCACGCCCTCGAGATCGCCGAGCTCGAGCTTCGGCATGCCGCAGCAGCTCTCCTTCTCGACCAGCTCGAACGGGATCTCGTTGTGGGCGAGGAGCGCCAGCAGGTCGTGGCCGATGCCGGGCTCGTTGTAGTTCACGTAGCAGGTCGCGAACACGACCACCTTTCCCGGGCTGCGCTCGCCGTCGACCACGCGCGCGGCTTCGCTCTTGCGCGCCGCGCCGCGGAAACGGCGCGTGGCCAAGGCCGGCAGCCAGGCGTCGGGGTGGACGCCGAGCGCCTTGTCGAGGACCTTGCGTACCGGGCGCGCCCGGTTGGCGGCATTGACCGCCTGCACGACCACCGGAATGCCGGCGAGCTGGCCGTGCACGTCCGTCGAGGCGAGCAGCTGTTCGCCTCGACCGACGCCGCCGCGGCCGAACTTGATCGCCTTGGCGCGCAGCATGACGTGCGGGAAGTCGACGTTCCAGGGATGCGGCGGAACGTAGGGGCACTTCGTCATGTAGCAGAGGTCGCACAGGTAGCACTGGTCCACGACCTTGGCGTAGTCCTTCTTGTCGACGCCGTGCACTTCGCCGTCGGCGGTGGCGTCGATCAGGTCGAAGAGCGTCGGGAAGGACTGGCAGAGGCTCACGCAGCGACGGCAGCCGTGGCAGATGTCGAACACCCGCTCCATCTCGGCGAACGCCTTGCCTTCGTCGCGGTAGTCCGGGCTCTTCCAGTCGATCGGGTGCCGGGTCGGCGCCTCGAGATTGCCTTCGCGCAGGGTCATGGGACGGGTCGTCTGCTGGCGTGCGTATCAACGAACAAGGGCCGCGCGGGCCCTTGTTCGGACGGGCGTGCTGCGGCGTTCAGTCGACGAACGCGTCGAGCGCCTTCTGGTAGCGGTTCGCATGCGAGCGCTCGGCCTTGGCCAGCGTCTCGAACCAGTCGGCGACTTCGTCGAAGCCTTCCTCGCGGGCGGTCTTCGCCATGCCCGGGTACATGTCGGTGTACTCGTGGGTCTCGCCGGCGACCGCCGACTTGAGGTTGTCGCGGCTCGAGCCGATCGGCATCCCCGTGGCCGGGTCGCCGCAGGCCTCGAGGAACTCGAGGTGGCCGTGCGCATGACCCGTCTCGCCCTCGGCCGTGGAGCGGAACAGCGCAGCGACGTCGTTCTGGCCCTCGATGTCGGCCTTGTTCGCGAAATAGAGGTAGCGGCGGTTGGCCTGCGACTCGCCCGCGAACGCGTCACGCAGGTGCTGCTCCGTCTTCGATCCTTTCAAAGCGGCCATCCGATGTCTCCTGTGGGTGCTGCGCCCCCGGTGCGACGCGCACCGGCGGGCGAACCCGGCAACCGTAGCGCGTTCGGCAGCAGTAGGCAATACGGGGGTTCAATGCGGTGGATTGGGTTGGCCTATGCGGCGCTGGCCGCGGCGTCGCGGCGAGGCGGCTTTGCTAAACTGCCGGCTGCAGTGGGGGGGTAGCTCAGCTGGGAGAGCGTCGCGTTCGCAATGCGAAGGTCGGGAGTTCGATCCTCCTCCTCTCCACCACTCGAACGAAGGCCTCGAAGCACCTGCTTCGAGGCTTTTTCGTTCCTGCCGGAGACCCTCACGGCATGCGCGTTTTCGTGAGGTCACGGTTCCGGCGTTCGGTCCAGAATGCATTCGTCATCACAGCGGAGACAGGACATGGCCGAGAACAACAGCAAGGGCCGGGTGGTGCTCGTCACGGGCGGGATGGGGGGCCTCGGCGAGACCATCTCGACCAAGATGGCCGACGCCGGCTACCGTGTCGTCGTCACCTATTCGCCCGGCAACACCAAGCACGGCGAGTGGGTGGCGCACATGAAGGAGAACGGCTACGAGATCACGGCCGTGCCGTGCGACGTGGCCGACATCGACTCGTGCGCCCGTGCGGTCGCCGAGGTTCACGCCAAGGTCGGGCCCGTGGACATCCTGGTCAACAACGCCGGGATCACGCGCGACATGACCTTCAAGAAGATGGACAAGGTCAACTGGGACGCGGTCATGCGCACCAACCTGGACAGCCTGTTCAACATGACCAAGCAGGTCGCCGATGCCATGGTCGAGCGCAACTGGGGCCGCATCATCAACGTCTCGTCGGTGAACGGCTCCAAGGGAGCCTTCGGCCAGACCAACTACTCCGCCGCCAAGGCGGGCGTGCACGGCTTCACCAAGGCGCTGGCCCTCGAGGTGGCGAAGAAGGGCGTCACGGTGAACACCATCTCGCCGGGCTACATCGGCACCAAGATGGTCACCGCGATCCCCGAGGAGATCCTCAATTCCAAGATCCTGCCGCAGATCCCGGTCGGCCGGCTGGGCAAGCCCGAGGAAGTGGCCGGGCTGATCATTTACCTCGCTTCGGAGGAGGCGGCCTTCGTCACGGGCGCGAACATCGCCATCAACGGCGGTCAGCACATGCAATGACGGCCGCCCGGCCGCGCCACCCGAGGAGATCCGCATGATCAAGTCAGGCATCGACCAGGACGCGATGATCACGATGTTCGCGGAGGCGAGCGCCAAGCAGGGCGAGAGCCTGCGCAAGGCGGTCAGCGAGGCGACGCTGAAGGCCCTGCAGGGCCGGGAGATGACGCTCTCGAACATCCGCAAGGTGGTGCAGTCGGTCGCCGGGGCGGCGTCGCTCGGCCTGGCCCAGAACCCGGCCGGCGCCGTCGACGGCGAGGCGCTCCTGGCCAAGACGCTCGCCGGCATCGACAGCGCGCTCCTGCAGGCGGTCGAGGCCAACCGCAAGGCGCTGGAGCAGTTCGTCGGCAACGGCGTGGCGCTCAGCGAGAAGCCGCTGAAGACCGCCCTGGCGAACGTCGAGAAGATGGAGGACGTCTTCTTCGAGGGCGTGGCCAAGGCCATGGAGGGCGCCGGGCCGATGCAGGCGGTGTGGCAGCAGGCGCTCTCGGCTTTCAAGACGAAGGGCACCGACACCGGGGCGCAGGCCTCGGCGACCGTGAAGGACCTGGTCGGTCAGGCGCAGAGCTTCATGCGCGAGGGCCGGGCCACCGGCATGCGGGCGGCGCAGGCCATGATGGACAGCTATGCGGCCATGGTCAGCGGGGTGCTGATCGGCATGTCCGAAGGGCTGCAGGCCGGCGGCGCCAAGCCACGGTCGGGCCGTTCGGCCTCGAGCTCCGGCACGGACGCCGCGGCGGCGGCCGCATCGGCCGCGGCAACGGCCTCGGAAGGGAATGCCGCGGAGCCGGCGCGAGCGGCCCCCGCGCGCAAGAGCCGGCCGGCGCGCAAGCGCAGCTAGAGCGGGCCGGCAAGCGCAGCTAACACGGGCGCGCTGCGCCGATCGCAGCGACGATGCCGGCGACGCGCGCCTCGACGGCCGCGTCCTGGCGGATTGGCCGACCCCACTGGCGCTCGGTTTCCGCGGGCCACTTGCTGGTCGCATCCAGGCCCATCTTGCCGCCGAGACCGGACACCGGCGAGGCGAAGTCCAGCGAGTCGATCGGCGTCCTGTCGACCAGGACCGTGTCGCGGACCGGATCCATCCGGGTCGTCAGCGCCCAGACGACGTCCGGCCAGTCGCGCACGTCGACGTCCTCGTCGGTGACGACGATGAACTTGGTGTACATGAACTGGCGCAGGAAGCTCCAGATCCCGAACATGACGCGCTTGGCATGCCCCGGGTAGCGCTTGCGGATGCTGACGATGGCCAGCCGATAGCTGCACCCCTCCGGCGGCAGATAGAAGTCGACGATCTCCGGAAACTGCTTCTGCAGGATGGGGACGAACACTTCGTTCAGGGCAACGCCGAGCACGGCGGGCTCGTCGGGGGGCTTTCCGGTATGGGTCGAGTGATAGATCGGGTTGCGCCGGTGCGTCAGCCGACCGATCTCGAAGACCGGGAACCAGTCGGGCTCGTTGTAGTAGCCGGTGTGATCGCCGAAGGGCCCCTCGAGGGCGTGCAGGTAGCCGCCGATCTCCTTGGTGGGGATGCCTAGCTCGCTCCGTCCGCTGAAGCCGGGAGCAGCCGGCGGGATGTGGCCCTCGAGCACGAACTCGGCCGTCGCCGGCGCCTGGAGCAGGACCCCCTCGTCGCCGACGCTGCAGTCACAGACCTCGGTGCGGCTGCCTCGCAACAGTCCGGCGAACTGGTATTCGGACAAGGTGTCTGGAACCGGCGTCACCGCGCCCAGGATGGTGGCCGGGTCGGCGCCGAGCGCCACCGCCAGCGGGAACGGCCGGCCAGCCCTGGCCGACGCGAACTCCCGGAAGTCGAGCGCGCCGCCCCGGTGCGCGAGCCAGCGCATGATGACCTGCCGACGGCCGATGACCTGCTGCCGGTAGATGCCGAGGTTCTGGCGCTTGCGCGACGTCGGCAGGCCCTGCGGCCCGCGCGTGATGACCAGCCCCCAGGTGATGAGCGGCCCGGCATCCTCGGGCCAGCAGGTCTGGATCGGCAGGCGGGACAGGTCGACCTCCGGCCCGTCGAGAACGACCTCCCGGCAGGCGGCGCGGGCGGTGAGCGCCGGCCGCATCGTCCAGACCGATCGCGCCATCTGTAACAAACGCCCGGCGTCGCCGAGCCCCTGGGGCGGCTCCGGCTCCTTCAGGCTGGCCAGAAGAACGCCGATGTCGCGCAGCTGCGACGCCTCGTCGACGCCCATCGCCCGGGCGACGCGACCGCTCGTCCCGAAAAGGTTGGTCAGGACCGGGATCGTGTAACCGACCGGGTTCGAAAACTGCAAGGCTGGCCCGCCCTCGCGCAAAACGAAGTCGCTGATCGCTGTCAACTCCAGGCGCGTGGAGACTGGCTCGCTGACCTGACGCAGCTCTCCGTCGGCCTCGAGTGCGGTCAGAAAGCCCCTCAGATCGTCATAATGCATATCGGTTTGTCATAAGGCAGGGTGCAAACAGGGTTGACCAGGAATTTCGAGCCTTCCTAGAATCGCGCCTCTTCGTCGACCCGGCTCCGCCAACCTTGGTTGGGTGGAAGTCCCCGGCCACCGGGCCGACCGCTTGCTGCCCCTCGAGGGTTGAAATTATCGCCATGCCACCGGCCGAGCCGCCCCCACGGCGTCGGCACGGCAAGGAAGGAGAGTGTGATGTCGAAACTGGCGCAGGCTTGCCGGCTCTGCGACACCTGGCGCGCCGCGGTCGTGCGCTCGGGTAGCGTGTTCGTGAAGGACGTGGGGCAGGGTCTCCTGGAGATCAGCCACAACTCGCTGGCCCTGCTGGGGCTGCTGACCGTCGCCGTCGTCCTCTTCGCTTCCGGACGCGAGGACGTCCGCCAGGCGCTCGAGGCGCAGACCCTGAACTGGCTCCAGGCGCGGCACGAAGCCCGCCTGCCGCCCCCGACGGAGGGCGAGCCCGACCTGAGCGAGCCGGACGCCATCGCCCGGGCCACGGCATCCGACCCGCGCGACCTCGACAAGCGGCAGGCGGCCGTCGCGATGTGGCTGTCGCGCCGCTACAAGGTGGCGCCGGAACCGGTCAGCCGCCTGGTCCAGGAGGCGTGGGTGGTCGGCGAGCTCGTCAAGCTCGACCCGACGCTGATCCTCGCGGTCATGGCCGTGGAATCGAGCTTCAACCCCTTCGCGCAGAGCCCGGTCGGCGCCCAGGGACTCATGCAGGTCATGACCAAGGTCCACGACGACAAGTACGTCGCCTTCGGCGGCCGTCATGCCGCCTTCGATCCGGTCACCAACCTGCGCGTCGGCGTCCAAGTCCTCAAGGAATGCATCGCCAGGGCAGGCAGCCTGGAGGCCGGCCTGCGCCACTACGTCGGCGCCGCCAACCTGCCCGACGACGGCGGCTATGCGGCCAAGGTCCTGGCCCAGCAGAACCTGCTGCGCCTGGTCGCCGGCGGCGCGAAGATCGCGCCGACGGCTCCCTCGGGCGGCGCAGCCGCCAAGCCGCGTGTCGCCGCCGAAGGCACGGTTTCGGCCCCGTCGCCCGCGGCGCCGCCGATCGTCACCCCCACGCCGGTCGCCGAGCCGGCGGACGCCCCGGACAAGATCGCGCTGCTTCGCTGAGGACGTTCCCGCGCTCGGCGCCGGACGTCGCGCCTGACCGTCACGTAGCATTGGCGGCATCCGACGCTGCCGTGTCCGCGGCGCGCGGCTCCCGGCGGCAGGCCGGGACGAGGACGCCTCCCATGTTTGATCGAAGCACCAGCACCCTGGCCCACGTCGACCCCGAGCTCGCTGCCGTGATCGAGCGCGAGAACCGGCGCCAGGAAGAGCACATCGAGCTCATCGCCTCCGAGAACTATGCCTCGCCGGCGGTGATGGCCGCTCAGGGCAGCCAGCTGACCAACAAGTACGCGGAAGGCTATCCGGGCCGCCGCTACTACGGCGGCTGCGAGTTCGTCGACATGGCCGAGCAACTCGCCATCGATCGCGTCCGGCGCCTCTTCGGCGCCGAATACGCCAACGTCCAGCCCAACTCGGGCTCGCAGGCCAACCAGGCCGTGTTGTTCGCGCTGCTCCAGCCCGGCGACACGATCATGGGAATGAGCCTCGCCGAAGGCGGCCACCTGACGCACGGCATGCCGCTCAACATGAGCGGCAAGTGGTTCAAGGTCGTGAGCTACGGGCTGACCGCAGCCGAGGAGATCGACTACGACGCCATGGAGCGCGTGGCGCGCGAGACCCGGCCCAAGCTCATCATCGCCGGCGCCTCGGCCTACAGCCTGCGCATCGACTTCGCGCGCTTCGCCAGCGTCGCCAAGGAGATCGGCGCCTTCTTCATGGTCGACATCGCCCACTACGCGGGGCTCGTGGCAGCTGGCATCTACCCGAACCCGGTGCCGCACGCCGACGTCGTCACCTCGACGACGCACAAGAGCCTGCGCGGGCCGCGCGGCGGCATCATCCTGATGAACGACGAGGCCATCGCCAAGAAGATCAACAGCGCCGTCTTCCCGGGCATCCAGGGGGGACCCCTGATGCACGTGATCGCCGCCAAGGCCGTCGCCTTCAAGGAAGCGCTGGCGCCGGAGTTCAAGGTCTACCAGCAGCAGGTGGCCCGGAACGCCGTGGTTCTCGCCGAGACGCTGATCGAGCGGGGGCTGCGCATCGTCAGCGGCCGCACGGAGAGCCATCTGATGCTCGTCGACCTGCGGCCGAAGAACCTCACCGGCAAGGAAGCCGAGACGGTGCTGCAATCGGCCCACATGACGTGCAACAAGAACGGCATCCCCAACGATCCGCAGAAGCCCATGGTCACGAGCGGCATCCGCCTCGGCACGCCGGCGCTGACGACGCGCGGCTTCCGCGACGAGGAGACGCGCCGCACCGCGAACCTGATCGCCGACGTGCTCGATCGCCCGGACGACGAACAGAACATCGCGGCGGTCAAGGCGCAGGTGGCGTCGCTGACCCGCGAATTCCCGGTCTACCAGTGAACAGGACAGCGGGATCGCGGCGCGCGACCCGCTGAGCGCCGATGCGTTGTCCGTTCTGCAGCCACGAGGACACCCAGGTCGTCGAGACACGCGACTCGGACGAAGGCGACGTCGTGCGGCGGCGCCGCCGCTGCCAGAGCTGCGACAAGCGCTTCACCAGCTACGAGCGGGCCGAGATCGCCCTGCCGACGGTGGTGAAGAAGGACGGCCGCCGCACCGAGTTCGACCCGGCCAAGGTCCGCGCCTCGATGACGCTCGCCCTGCGCAAGCGCCCGGTCAGCGTCGAGCAGATCGATGCGGCCATCGAGCGCATCCAGGACAAGCTGCTCAACAGCGGCGCCAAGGAAGTGCTGTCGGCGAAGGTCGGCGAGCACGTCATGCGCGAGCTGAAGCGGATCGACAAGGTCGCGTACGTGCGCTTCGCGTCCGTGTACCGGAGCTTCGAGGACGTCGACGAGTTCAGGCAGCTGATCCGCGACATCTGACGGTTCGCGGCCTCTGCCCTCGCGCGGTCGAGGGGGCGTGCAGGCCGGTGATGAACCCCCGATCGGACGCCCTCGCCGCGCCGCGGTGATTTCCCCTCTCGACGGGATCGCCGCCTCGTCGACGCCTTCCTACAGTGCTTCGCATGGACACGAAGCACGCGACGACACGACGCCAGGCCGGCCTCACGCTGATCGAGCTCGCGATCGTTGTCGTCGTCGCGGCGATCGTCGCTGCCGCTGCGGCGCCGAGCCTAGCGACCTTCATCGAGGCCCGACGTCTCGAGGGCGCGGCGACACGGCTCGCGGCCGACATCCACTTCGTCCGCAGCGATGCGCTGGCACGCAATCGCCCGCTTCGGCTCAGCTTCCAGGCTCACGCCGGCGCGACGTGCTGGATCGCCCACACCGGCGCGGCGACGCAGTGCACCTGCGCCGCGCCCGGCCCTGCGGTGTGCACCGGCGGCGCAATGGAGATCAAGACCGTGCGCCTGGCGGCGGCCGATGGCATCGCCCTCGCCGCCAACGTCGCCTCCATCGCGTTCGACCCGCTGCACGGGACGAGCACGCCGACCGGCACGCTTCGTCTCGTCGCCCCGAGCGGCCGCGCCATCCACCACGTCGTCAACGTCATGGGACGCGCGCGCTCGTGCTCGCCGGCCGGACGGGTCGCCGGCTACCGCCCTTGCTGAACCACCGAGGAGCTTCCATGAACACCCGCCCATTCCCTTCGCCGTCGAACGCTCGCTCGTGCCTGCGCGGCTTCACGCTCATCGAGTCGCTGGTCGCCATTGCGGTCGCGGCGATCCTCTCCAGCGTGGCCTACCCGTCGCTCGAGGCGCACCTGCTGCGGGCACGGCGGACCGACGCGCTCGTCGCGCTCATGAACGCACAGCTCGCCCAGGAGCGCTATCGCTCGAACCACAACAGCTACGGCACGCTGGCGGAGACCGGCCTGCGCAACACGTCGGCGTCCGGCTACTACTCGGTCCAGGTCACCGCCAACGGCGCCGATGGCTTCGAGGTCCTCGCCAGCGCCACCGCGCGACAGGCGCGCGACGCCGCTTGCCGCCACCTGCGGCTGGTGTCGCTCGGCGCGAACGTGACGTACGCCTCCGGTCCGGACACGGGGACGTCCAACCCCGCCGGCGTCAACCGCAAGTGCTGGAACCAGTGATGCGCCGCCGCCCGGAACGCGCGATGCGCCGCCTGGCATCGGGGTTGTCGATCGTCGAGCTGCTCGTCGGCACGGCCGTCGGCCTCATCGTCGTCGCCGCAGCCGCCGCCGTCGTCGCCGCCAACCTCCGCGAGAACCGCCAGCTGCAGCTGGAGGCGCGCCTGATGCAGGAGCTGCGCGCGACGGCAGGTCTCGTCGCCCGCGACCTCCGACGTGCCGGGTACTGGAGTGCGTCGGCATCCGGCGTGCGCAGCGACAGCGCCAGCGCACCGGCGCTGAATCCGCACCACGCCCTCAGCCCGGAAGCCGCCGCCTCCGATGCCGTTCGGCTCAGCTTCTCGCGCGAGGCAGGCGACGAGCTCGCGCTCGACAACGACGAGCAGTTCGGCTTCCGCCTGCGCAGCGGCGTGCTCGAGGTCCAGCTCGGAGCCGCGAACTGGCAGGCGCTCAGCGATCCCGGCACCGTGCGGGTCACCGCGTTCAACGTCACGCCCTCGGTCGACGCGATCGATCTGGGCGCCTTCTGCGAGCGCGAGTGCGCCGTGGGCAACACCGCCTGCCCGCCACGGCAGCAGGTCCGCAGCTTCGCCTTGTCGATCGAGGCGAGCTCGATCGTCGATCCGGCCGTGGTCCGCTCGCTGCGCAGCCGTGTCCGCGTGCGCAACGATGCCGTCGTCGGCAGCTGCCAGGAGTAGCCATGTCCGTCCCCGCCCGTTCTTCGATGCAGCGCGGCGCCGCCTCGTTGCTGGTCACTGTCCTCCTCTGCTTCGCGATGGTGCTGGCGGCGGCGTTCGCGACCCGCAACCTCGTCGTCGAGGAGCGCGCCTCGGCGAGCCAGTACCGGGCGGCGCAGGCCTTCGAGGCCGCCGAGGCCGGACTCGAATGGAGCCTCGCCCGGCTGAACGACAGCGATCGCATCGGCGCCGATTGCCGGCCGAGCGGCAGCCCGGGCGACCTCGCGTTTCGCGACCGCTCGCTGCAGATCGCCGCCTCGAGCGGCGCCATCACCGCGGTGCGCTGGAACGACGGCGGGACGCCCGTGCCGCTGCAGGCGGCCTGCGTGCGCGGCGACGCCGGCTGGACCTGCAGCTGCCCGACCGATGCGGCGCCGGTCCTGCCCTTGCCGGCAGGGCGCACGACGGCACCCGCTTTCAGCGTCGCCTTCCTCGACGGCCCGCGGCCCGGGCTGGTCCGGGTCGTCTCCACCGGGTGCACGCGATCGGCAGGGATCTGCGCAGCCAGTACGGATGCCGGGCACGAGGCGTCGTCGAGGCTGGAAGCGGTGTTCGCGCTGACGCCGTCGCTGCGCTCGGCGCCGTCCGCGGCGCTGACCGCGCGCGGGCAGATCGACGCCGGCCCGGCAGCCCTCGGTGCCCACCATCGCGACCCCTCGACCGGCGGCCTCGCCTTGCACGCCGGCGCTCGCATCGCCGGCTCGGCCCTCCGGCTGACCACGCCGGCGGGCTCGTCAGCCGCCGAAGGCATCGCCGCCGACGATCCGGCGCTGGCGTCGCTCGCCGGCAACCGACTCTTCGTCCGCTTCTTCGGCATCGACAAGAGCGCCTGGCTGGCCCAGCCGGCAGCGACGCGGGTGATCTGCGGCACCGACTGCGCCTCGACGATCGCCTCCACGGTGGCCGCCGGGGCACGCCTCGTGTGGGTCGAAGGCGACCTGGACCTCGCCGGGCCGCAGACCCTCGGCTCTGCCGACGAGCCGATCGCCCTCGTCGCGACGGGCGCGCTTCGCATCGACGGACCGGTCACCCTGCATGGCATCGTCCACGCCGCGTCCCTGCAATGGAACGACGCCGCCGCGCCGGGCGCGCTCGTCCGCGGCGCCGCGGTGATCGATGGCGACTACGGCGGCAACGCCGCGCCCGACTTCGCCCACGACGCTGCGGTCCTGGCGCTGCTGAAGACACGCACCGGCAGCTTCACGCGCATCAACGGCAGCTGGAAGGACTTCTGATGAATTTCCCGCGCCCTCCCCTCGTGCGCCGCCATGCCCAGCGGGGCGCGACGCTGTTCGAATCGCTGCTCGCCTTCGTCGTGCTCGCGGCCGGCACCGTCACCGTGGCGACTCTGCAGGCGACGCTCCGCCAGCAGGCCGACGTCGCCCGGGAGCGCTCGGAAGCGGTTCGCCTGGGCGAGGAGCACATCGAGCAGCTGCGCTCGTTCGCGACGGTCGCCGCCGCGTCCGGGGTTCACGCCTATGCGGCGATTGCCGACGACGATTCCGTGGTCACGGGCTCCCGACATGCGTCCTACCGCATCGTCCGCAGCATCGACGACGCGGCGTTCGGCGGCGCCAAGGCCGTGTCGGTCGCCGTGCACTGGACCGACCGGGCCGGCACCGCCCGGGAGGTGGCCTTCTCGACCTTCATCGCGCGCAACGATCCGGTCTATGCCGGCGCCCTGGCGCTCGGCGCCGGGGCGGTGCCCGGCGTGGTGCGCGGACGATCGGGACGCGCTGCCGCGATCCCGGTCGAGGCCAAGGATCTCGGCGACGGCCGCAGCGTCCTGAAGCCAGTCGCCGGAGGCAGCCTCGCCTTCGTCCTCGACAACCACGGCGGCGCCGTCGTCGGCCACTGCAGCGGCGTCGCCGCCGGCGTCGCCACCCGCGACCTCGCCCTCGCCGACCTGAGCGGTTGCACCGAGGTGCGCACTCTCCTGGTGGCCGGCACTGTCCGCTTCACGTCGGCCTCCCCGCCGTCGCCGGCCGAGGCGCGCGAGCTGCCGCTCGAGCTGGCGGTGACGCTGAGCCTGAGCGGCGGCAGCTACCCCGCCGCGCCGCAGTGCACGACGGAAGCGCGCAAGACGGTGCGCTACGTGGTCAGCCACAGCCTGCGCATCGACGCCGTCCCGGTGGACGCCTTGCCCGCGTCGCTCGGCCTGACGAGCTGGCACGACACCGGCGATCGCTTCCTGGCCTGGCACTGCCTCGTGACGCCGCGCGCCGACGGCCGCTGGTCGGGCCGCGCCGAGCTGGTCGCGAGCGGCTGGACGATCGGCGCCGGCAGCGGCGAGCGCCGCGTCTGCCGCTACGCCAGCGACATCGACGGCAGCGGCGCGATCGATGCGAACATCGAGCATCCCCGCGACTACAGCGACGTGGCCCAGGCGCTTCCGATGCAGAACTTCCTCGTCGTCAACGGCACCGAGACCTGTCCCGGTGCGCCCGCCGTCCGCATCACCGGCGAAGGGACGACCGTGCACGCCGACCTCGGAACAACGGCGCACCAGCCATGACGGAAGCCAAGGCCGGCGACGCCATGACCAATGACGCCTCGGCGATGGCCGAGGCGCTGGCCCTGGCGGCGCAGGCCATCGGCCTGTCGGAGCCCAACCCGCGCGTCGGCTGCGTCATCGCCAACCGGGACGGCACGGTGCTCGGCCGCGGCTTCACACAGGAGGCCGGCGGCGCACACGCCGAAGTCATGGCCCTTCGCGATGCCGCCGCGCGCGGCAGCGACGTCCGCGGCGCGACCGTTCACGTGACGCTCGAGCCCTGCGCCCACCGCGGCCGCACGCCGCCGTGCGCCGACGCCCTCGTTGCCGCCGGCGTCGGCCGCGTCGTGATGGCGATGCGCGATCCGAACCCGCTCGTCGCCGGACGAGGCGCGGCGCGCCTGCAGACGGCGGGCATCGCCACCGCATGGGGCCCGGGCGAAGCCGAGGCCCGCGAGCTCAACATCGGCTTCGTGTCGCGGATGGAGCGCGGCCGGCCCTGGCTGCGCATGAAGACCGCCGTCTCGCTCGACGGGCGCTCTGCCCTGGCCGACGGGACCAGCCAGTGGATCACCGGCGAAGCGGCACGCGCCGATGGGCATGCGTGGCGCAAGCGCGCGGGCGCGGTGCTCACCGGCGTCGGCACGGTGCTCGACGACGACCCGCGACTCGACGTGCGTCTCGTGCCCACCGCCCGCCAGCCGCTGCGGGTGGTGGTCGACTCGCGCCTGGAGACGCCGCCGGCGGCACGCATCCTCCACCGCCCCGGTGCCGTCCTCGTCTACGCGGCCGTCGACGACGCGGGGCGACGGCAGGCGCTGCAGGAACGCGGCGCGGAGATCGCCTTCATGCCGTCGGCCTCCGGCAAGGTCGACCTGTCGGCCATGCTCGCCGACCTCGGCGCCCGCGGCATCAACGAGCTGCACGTCGAGGCCGGCGAAAAGCTCAACGCCTCGCTGCTCGCGGCGCAGCTCGTCGACGAGCTGCTGATCTATGTCGCGCCCTCGCTGATCGGCCCCGGCCGTGCCCTGGCCGCCCTGTCAGGCCTCGCCGGTCTCGACCAACGCCTGCGCTTCGCGTTCGAGCGCGTGGACAAGGTCGGCGCCGACCTGCGCTTGCTCCTGCGGCCGCTGCCGGCGCCGGGCTGACGCGTCGGCGACTCCGCTGAGCGGGCGGGTCGCGACAATCGAGCCATGTTCACCGGCATCGTCAGCGCCGTCGGGCGCATCCTCGAGGCGCGTCCGCTCGGCCCCGGGGCAGGCTTCGGCAAGACGCTCGCGGTCGAGACGCCCGCCGGCTGGCTCCACGGTGTCGGGGCCGGCGACAGCATCGCCCTCGCCGGCGCCTGCATGACGGTCGTGGGCGTCGAGCTGGGGGCGAGCCGCTTCGCCGTCGAGGTCTCGGCCGAAAGCCTGGCCCGCACCGCCGGCCTGGACGGGCCCGGCGAAGTGAACCTGGAGAAGGCCTTGCGCGCCGGCGACCGGCTCGACGGTCACCTGGTGAGCGGCCATGTCGACGGCATCGGCAGCGTCAGCCGCTTCACGCCTGTCGGCGAGTCGTGGGAGCTGGGCGTCCGGGCGCCGGCGGCGCTGGCGCGCTTCCTCGCCCTCAAGGGCTCGATCGCCGTCGACGGTGTCAGCCTGACGGTCAACCGCGTCGCCGACGCGGGCGAGGCCTGCGAGTTCAGCGTCAACCTCATCCCGCACACCGTGCAGCACACCACCTTGCGCACCCTCGCGCCCGGGCGGCCGGTCAACCTCGAGGTCGATCTGATCGCCCGCTACGTCGAACGGATGCTCGGGCTCGCGCCTCGCGCCGACTGAGCCGCTCGCGCCCTCGCCCATCACCACCCACCTACAATTTCGCCATGCCGATCGCACCGATTCCCGAACTCGTCGCCGAACTCGCCGCCGGTCGCATGGTCATCCTCGTCGACGAGGAAGACCGCGAGAACGAAGGCGACCTGGTGCTCGCCGCCGACCTGGTGACGCCCGAGGCGATCAACTTCATGGCCCGCTTCGGACGCGGCCTGATCTGCCTCACCCTGACGCGCGAGCGCTGCGAGCGACTGCAGCTGCCGCCGATGACGGCGAAGAACGGGGCGCAGCACGGCACCGCCTTCACCGTGTCGATCGAGGCGGCGACGGGCGTGAGCACCGGCATCTCGGCCGCCGACCGGGCGCGCACCGTGCAGGTCGCGATGCGCCGCGACGCCAAGCCGGCCGACCTCGTCCAGCCGGGCCACATCTTCCCGATCCAGGCGCGGGACGGCGGCGTCCTCATGCGCGCCGGCCACACCGAGGCCGGCTGCGACCTCGCGGCAATGGCCGGCCTGGCACCCGCCGCCGTCATCTGCGAGATCATCAACGACGACGGGACGATGGCGCGCCTGCCCGACCTCGTCGTCTTCGCCGAGCGGCACGGGCTCAAAATCGGCACGATCGCCAGCCTGATCGAGCACCGCAGCCGCAACGAGTCGCTGATCGAGCGCGTCGGCACGCGCAAGATGCTGACGCAGCAGGGCGAGTTCGACTGCGCCACCTACCGTGACCGCACCGGCGGCCTGCACATCGCCCTGACCCGCGGCAAGTGGTCGGCGGCCGACGAGGTGCTGGTGCGGGTGCACGAGCCGCTGTCGGTGCTCGACCTGCTCGACGCCGGCCCGGGCGATCACTCCTGGCCGCTCCCTCGTGCGCTGGCGGCGCTGCAGAAGAGCGAGCGCGGCGCCGCCATCCTGCTCAACTGCGGCGAGGACGCGGCGAGCCTGCTGCCGCAGGTGCTCGCGCGCAGCCGCGGCGCGCGCAAGCCCGCCCTGCCGATGGACCTGCGCACGTACGGCATCGGCGCGCAGATCCTGCGCGACCTCGGCGTCGCCCGCATGAAGCTGCTGGGCAGCCCGCGCCGCATGCCGAGCCTGCTCGGCTACGGCCTCGAGGTGACGGCCTTCGTGGCCGACGAGCCGCCGGTCGCCACGCCCGTTCCTTCGCATGCGCAACGCTGAGCGAGGCGCGGCAGGGCGCCTCGACGGCCGCGACCTGCGCATCGCCATCGTCCAGGCCCGCTTCAACGCGACGCTCACGGAGCGGCTGGCGCACGCCTGCACGGACGAGCTCGTGGCGCTCGGCGTCGCCGCCGCCGACATCACGCACGTCAGCGTGCCGGGAGCGCTCGAGATCGGCGTCGCCCTCAACGCCCTGGCCGACGAGGACGAGCACGACGCGCTGATCGCCGTCGGCTGCGTCATCCGCGGCGAGACCTACCACTTCGAGCTGGTCGCGAACGAAAGCGGCGCGGCGGTCACGCGCGTCGGCCTCGACCATGGGGTCGCCATCGCCAACGCGATCCTGACCTGCGAGAACGTCGCGCAGGCCGAGGCGCGTGCCGACGAGAAGGGCCGCGACGCCGCCCGCGTCGCGGTCGAGATGGCGCACCTGCTGAGCCGGACGTGAGCGACGAGCGAGGGGACGCCGCGCCCAAGGCGGGCAAGCGGCCGGCGGCGCGGCGCGTGCCGCCGAAGTCGGCACGGCGGCGGGCGCGCGAGTTCGCCGTGCAGGGCCTGTACGAATGGCTCGTCGGCGGCGCCGATGCCGGCGTCATCGACGCGCACGTGCGCGAGCAGCCCGGCTTCGACAAGAGCGACGGCGCCCACTTCGACCTGCTGCTGCACGGCGTCGTCCGCGAGGCGGCCGACATCGATGCCGTCCTCGCCCGCCACGTCGACCGCAAGACGACGCAGCTCTCGCCGGTCGAGCACGCGATCCTGATGATCGGCGTGCACGAGCTGCGGCACTGCCCGGAGATCCCGTACCGCGTCGCCATCAACGAGGCGGTCGAGCTCGCCAAGGCCTTCGGCGGCACCGACGGCCACAAGTACGTCAACGGCGTGCTCGACAAGGCGGCCGCGGAGCTGCGCCGCGTCGAAGTCGAAGCGGGCGCCACGCGACGCGGCTGATCGCGGTGCGCGCCCGGCGAATGGTGAGCTTGTGTTACGAACGTAGGCGGCGACGCCTTTTTCACGCCAGCCCCTCCGGCCGCTCACTTAAGCTCGCGCGGTGAGCAGTTCGATCCCGCCGCCCCCCGCCACGGGCGACACCGAACCGGGGCCGCCGCCGACCCTCCCCGGCGTCGCCTTGTGGAGCGACTCCGATCCGCCGGCGCCGGCCGGGACGCCCGGACCCGGCTTCTCCGGCCTGGTGACGTCGCCGGGCACGCCGCTCCCCACGATCGGCCACATCGGCCGCTACGCGCTCAAGTACCAGCTCGGCGAAGGGGGTCTCGGCACGGTGTTCGCCGCGCACGACCCGCTGCTGTCGCGCCTGATCGCCGTCAAGACCCTCAATGTCGAGGTTCCCGAGGCGGAGCGCGAGTCCTTCAACGCCCTCTTCATCAACGAGGCGCGCGCTGCCGGCGGCCTGAGCCACCCGCACATCGTGACGGTGTTCGACGCCGGCATCAGCGACAAGCGGGCGTACATCGCGATGGAGATGCTGAAGGGTCGCGACCTTCGCCAGCTGCGCCAGGAAGGCTGGCGGGCGACGCCGTCGCAGGCCGCGCTCATCACCCGCCGGGTCGCCGACGCGCTCGCCTTCGCCCATTCGAAAGGTGTGATCCACCGCGACATCAAGCCGGGCAACATCTTCATGGTCGGGCGGACGCAGCCGCGCGTGCTCGACTTCGGCATCGCCCGGATCGCCCACCAGCACGACGGCAAGGACCCGCACTCCGGCGCCGGCTCGCCCTACTACATGGCCCCGGAGCAGTTCCGTCGCGAGACGGCCGACCGCCGGGCCGACGTGTTCTCGCTCGGCGTGGTCCTCTACGAGCTTCTCACCGACGTCAAGCCCTTCCGCGGCGACTCGCTGAAGCAGATCCGCGATGCGGTCCTGACCCACGAGCCGCCGCTCGCCAGCAAGGTCGACCCGTCGGTGCCGAAGGCGCTGGCGCTGATCGCCGCGCGCGCCATGGCCAAGGACCCGGAGCAGCGCTTCCGCTCGGCTCGCTCGTTCGCGCGCGAGCTGCGCGCCTGGCTCGACGCCCATCCGACCAACGGCGAAGGCGAGAGCGTCGCGCCGCCCCCGCCTGCGCCGGCGAGCCGTCGCTCGCTGCCGTGGGCCGGCACGGTGGTCGCCGGCCTCGCCGTCGCCTGCGCCGCGACGACCTTCTTCTGGTGGCAGGCGCAGGCCGACCCGCCGGTCGCGCTGATCGAGGCGTCGGGGGTGGGCACGGCCGAGGCGCCGGCCGCCGCTCCGGCGCCGCAGGCAGCCGCGCTGCCAGGCTCGGCAGCGGAGTCGCCCGAGCCTGCGTCCTCGTCGGCGCTCGCCTCGGCAGGCGCTGCGCCCCGACCCGCCGACCCGGCCAGTGCCGCGGCGGCCGCCGCCGGTGCGCAGGGCCCGTCGCTGCAGAGCCAGGAAACCATCCTCTCCGTCAGCCTCGGCCTGCTCTCGCCCAAGCCGCTGCCGTCGCCCGACGGACGCTCTGCGCCGCCGGGGGCCGCCGCGAGCCCGGCTGCCAAGGCGGCCGCGACGCCGGCTGCTACCCCGGTCGCCACGCCGGCCGTGGCGGCGGCGCCGGTGCCGTCGCCCGCGACACGCGAGTCCGCCAAGGAGGCGCGCGCGCGCGAGACCCGGCAACGCGAGCTCCGCGCCGTCGAGTCGCGGCTGGCGGCGGCGCCGCTCGCGGCACCGCCGACCGGCACCGTGCGGATCGCGATCAGCCCCTGGGGCCAGGTCGAGGTCGACGGCGCCGCCGCCGGCGCCGCGCCTCCCCTCACCGAGCTCACGCTCGCCGAAGGCCGGCACCAGATCGTCGTCCGCAACGGCGACTTCGCGCCCTTCGTCGCCTCGGTCAACGTCGCCGCCGGCCAGACGACGTCCCTGCGGCACAAGTTCGGCCCGTGAAGGGGCATGCACTCGCCGCGATAGCATCGGCGGCCTGGCTTCTCTCCGCGTGCGTGCAGGCGCCGCCGGCGCCGGTCGGCGTGCTCGACCTGAGCGCGCGCCCCGCCGAGAGAGCGCTCCTGGCCGGGCTCAAGGCCTATGACGACGCCCAATACGAAGCAGCCGAACGACAGTTCAGGGAAGCCCTGTCCGCCGGCCTCGCCTCTCCCAAGGACCGTGCCGAGGCACACAAGCGGCTGGCCTTCATCCACTGCGCCGCGGCCCGCCTCGTCGAGTGCGAGGCCGAGTTCCGGCGGGCCCGCGCGGCCGAGCCGGCGTTCGGCCTCGATGCCGCCGAGGCGGGGCATCCCGTCTGGGGTCCGGTCTACAGGCGGCTCGGCCCGCGCTGACGTCCGGGTGGGAGGGCGATGAAGGACGCGCCCGTGGCGCACCGGCACGCCGTGCGCGTGTACTGGGAAGACACCGACGCGGCCGGCATCGTCTTCTACGCCAACTACCTGAAGTTCTTCGAGCGCGCCCGCACGGAGTGGCTGCGCAGCCGCGGCTTCGAGCAGGAACGCCTGCGCGCCGAGGGCGGCATCGCCTTCGTCGTGACCGATACTTCGCTGCGCTGCCTGCTGCCGGCACGCCTCGACGATCTGCTCGACGTGACCGTCACCATCGAGCACCTCGGCCAGGCGAGCCTGCAGATCAGCCAGCAGGCGTGGCGCGCGGAGGCATTGCTCGCCTCCGGCTCGATCCGCATCGGCTGCGTCGAGCTCGGAACTTTCAGGCCGTGCCGCATCCCCAACGACATCCGACTCTCGCTCCGCTGAGAAGAACAATCACTCGATGAACCAGGACCTCTCGATCATCACGCTCGTCATGCACGCGAGCATCGTCGTGCAGGTGGTGATGGCAGGTCTGCTCCTCGCCTCGCTGGCGAGCTGGACCGTGATCTTCGGCAAGCTGTTCGGCCTGCGCGGCGTGCGGGCCGCGAACGACGACTTCGAGCGCGAGTTCTGGGCCGGCCGCAACCTGAACGACCTCTACGCCGACGCGAGCACGCCGTCGGCGAGCTCGCCGATGGAGCGGATCTTCGCCTCGGGCATGCGCGAGTTCTTCAAGCTGCGCGAGAAGCGGGTGGCCGACACCGGCGCCCTGCTCGACGGGGCCCGGCGCGCCATGCGCGCCAGCTTCCAGCGCGAGCTCGACGCCATCGAGTCGAACCTGTCCTTCCTCGCCTCGGTCGGCTCGGTGTCGCCCTACGTCGGCCTGTTCGGCACCGTGTGGGGGATCATGCATGCCTTCATCGGCTTGTCGAACATGACGCAGGTGACGCTCGCCAGCGTCGCGCCGGGAATCGCCGAAGCGCTGGTCGCGACGGCGATCGGTCTCTTCGCCGCGATCCCGGCGGTGATCGCCTACAACCGCTTCGCGCGCGACATCGACCGCATCGCCATCCAGCTCGAGAGCTTCATCGAGGAGTTCTCGAACATCCTGCAGCGCAACGCCGGGGCGTTGCCGAAATGACAGCCACATGCCCGCAGTGAGCATGCGCGGCACCCGCCGCCGCACCATCAACGAGATCAACATGGTCCCGTTCATCGACGTCATGCTGGTGCTGCTGATCATCTTCATGGTGACCGCGCCGCTGATCACGACCGGCGTCGTCGACCTGCCCACCGTCGGCAAGTCCGGGCAGCGCCCGCCGCGCTTCGTCGAGCTGCAGATCGGCACCGACGAGGCCCTGCGCCTGCGCGTCGAGGGCAAGGAGATCGGCCGCGCCACGCTCGCCAACCTCGCGGCGCAGGTGAACACGGCGCAGGCCGGCGATCCGGCGACGCCGGTCGTCATCGCCGCCGACCGCAACGTGAAGTACGAGAGCGTCGTGAAGGCGATGGACGTCCTGCAGCGGGCCGGCATCCAGCGCGTCGGCCTGTCGGTGAAGAGCAGCGCGTCGCCGTGAGGAGCCTGCCGGGATGAACACCGCCGCCATGGAGCGCGATGCGTTCGCGCCGCGCCGGCCCGACGGCATGGGGCGCGGGCTGGTCCTCGCCCTGATCGCCCACGCGCTGCTTATCGTGGCCCTCGCCGTCGGCGTCAACTGGCGCGCCAGCGAGCCGGAGGGCGTCGTCGCCGAGCTGTGGTCGCCCACGCCGCAGGTGGCGGCGCCCCGGTCCGCCGCGCCCGAGCCGCCGCCGCCGAAGCCCGAGCCGCCGGTGCCGAAGCCGCAGCTGCCTCCGCCGCCGCCGCGGCCTGCGGCGGTCGAGCCGGCCCGGCCGGATCCGCAGATCGCCATCGAGCGGGCGGCGCGGGAGCGGCAGGCGCGCGAGGAAGCCCGCAAGCAGGAGATCGCCCGCGAGCGCGAGCGCGAACGCCTGGCCGAGGAACGCGAGCGCGAGAAGAAGCGCCTGCTCGCCGAAAAGCAGCAGGCGGAGAAGCGCGAGCAGGCCGAGAAGGCCGAAAAGGCAGAGCAGGCGCGCAAGGAGGAAGCCCGCCTCGCCGCCATCCGCGAAGCGAACCTGCGCAAGATGATGGCGCAGGCCGGCACGAGCGACGACCCGCTGGCGACCGGCGCGGCGGCGCGCACGGCAGGGCCGTCGGCGGGCTATGCCGGGCGCATCAAGGCGCGCATCAAGCCGAACATCGTCCTCACGGGAGATGTGAACGGCAACCCGCTGGCGGTCGTCGAGGTCCGCCTGGCGCCCGACGGCACCATCGTCAGTCGAAAGCTCGCCAGGAGCAGCGGCTCGGCGGTCTGGGACGAGACGGTGCTGCGCGCGATCGACAAGACCGAGGTCCTGCCGAAGGACGTCGACGGCCGCGTGCCGTCGTCGATGGCGATCGAGTTCAAGCCGCAGGAGTAGGGGCGGCCGCGGCCCCGCGGCGACCTACGACTCGGGCGTGCCGTAACCGCCGCCGCCCGGCGTCTCGATCACGAACACGTCGCCCGGCGCCATCTCGACGCTGCCGATGTGCTCGAGCCGCTCGATGCGGCCGTCGGCGCGCTCGACCCGATTGATGCCGGGCTGCCCCGGCTCGCCGCCGGCCATGCCGAAGGCGCCTTCCTTGCGCCCGTTGGAGAGGATCGATGCCGTCATCGGCTCGAGGAAGCGGACGCGGCGGATACCGCCGTCGCCGCCGCGGAAGCGGCCGCGGCCGCCGGAGCCGGCGCGGATCTCGTAGCTGTCGAGGCGGACCGGGAAGCGGAACTCGAGCACCTCGGGATCGGTCAGGCGCGAGTTCGTCATGTGCGTCTGCACGACGGACGTGCCGTCGTAGCCCGGGCCGGCGCCCGAGCCGCCGGAGATCGTCTCGTAGTACTGGTGGCGGGCGTTGCCGAAGGTGAAGTTGTTCATCGTGCACTGCGACGAGGCCATCGCCCCGAGCGCGCCGTACAGCGCGTTCGTGATGCACATCGAGGTCTCCACGTTGCCGGCGACGACCGACGCCGGCGGCCGCGGGTTCAGCATCGAGCCCTCGGGGACGATGACCTTCAGCGGCTTCAGGCAGCCGGCGTTGAGCGGGATCTCGTCGTCGACCAGGGTCCGGAACACGTACAGCACCGCGGCCATGCAGACCGCGCGCGGCGCGTTGAAGTTGTTCTCGAGCTGCGCCGAGGTGCCGGTGAAGTCGATCTCGGCGCTGCGCGATGCCGCGTCGACGCGGATGGCCACGTCGATGTGCGCGCCGTTGTCGAGCGGCAGGCTGAAGCGGCCGTCCTGCAGGCGCGTGATGACTCGGCGCACCGACTCCTCGGCGTTGTCCTGCACGTGCCGCATGTAGCCCTGGACGACGTCGAGACCGTACTGCACAACCATCGCCTGCAGCTCGCGCAGGCCCTTCTCGTTGGCGGCGACCTGCGCCTTCAGGTCGGCGATGTTCTGCGCCGGATTGCGCGACGGCCAGCGCCCGCTCTCGAGCAGCGCCCGCATCTCGTCCTCGAGGAAGCGCCCGCCCTCGACGAGCTTGACGTTGTCGATCTGCACGCCCTCTTCCTCGATGCGGGTCGAGAAGGGCGGCATCGAGCCCGGCGTCGTGCCGCCGATGTCGGCGTGGTGGCCACGGGACCCCACGTAGAACGTCGGTCGCGCCGTGCCCGCCTCCTCGAGGTAGACCGGCGTGACAACGGTGACGTCGGGCAGGTGCGTGCCGCCGTTGTAGGGGTCGTTCAGCACGTAGACGTCGCCGGGCTGCATGCGGCCGGCGTTGCGGCCAATCACCGTCTTGATCGATTCGCTCATCGAGCCGAGGTGCACCGGCATGTGCGGCGCGTTGGCGATCAGGTTGCCGTCGGCGTCGAAGAGGGCGCAGGAGAAGTCGAGACGCTCCTTGATGTTCACCGAGTAGGCGGTGTTCTGCAGCTGCAGCCCCATCTGCTCGGCGATGTTCATGAACAGGTTGTTGAAGACTTCGAGCAGCACCGGGTCGACCGAGGTGCCGACGGCGCGGCGCTCCTGGCGCGCGACGGTGCGCTCCAGGACCAGGTGATCGAGCGCGGTGATGCGGGCGCGCCAGCCGGGCTCGACGATGGTCGTCGCGTTGCGCTCGGCGACGATCGCCGGGCCGGTGATGGTCTGGCCCGGCCGCGCATCGCCCCGCTCGACGAGCGCCGCCTCGTGCCAGCGGTCCTCGCTGAAGAGGCGGACGCGCGCCCGCGACGGCGCCGGCGACTCGGCGGCGAGCGCATGGCTCGGCTCGGCCGGCGCGTCGCCGGCGCCGACCGCCTCGACCGACACCGCCTCGACGATCAGGCGGCGCTCGCTCATGAGGAAGGCGAAGCGCTGCCGGTAGGCCGCCTCGAAGCCCGCCTGCAGGCCCGCCTCGGCCGCGGCGAACGGCACCACCAGCGCCGAGTCGGTGCCCTCGTAGCGCAGGTGCACGCGCCGATGCACGGCGATGCGATCGCGGCCGACGCCCTGCCGCTCGAGCTCGCCGGTGGCCTCGGCGGCGAGCTGGTCGAGCCGCGCCGTCAGCGGCGCCGTCGCGTCGGCGAGCGGCAGCTCGATGGCGCCCTGCCGCATCACGGTCTGGTCGGCCAGGCCCATGCCGTAGGCCGACAGCACGCCGGCGAGGGGGTGGATGAAGACGCGGCCCATGCCGAGCGCGTCGGCGACGCGGCAGGCGTGCTGGCCGCCCGCGCCGCCGAAGCACTGCAGCGTGTAGCGGGTGACGTCGTAGCCGCGCGCGACCGAGATCTTCTTGATCGCGCCGGCCATGGCGCCCACGGCGATGTCGATGAAGCCCTCCGCCACCTGCTCCGGCGAGCGTTGGGTGCCGGTGGCCGCCGCGATCTCCGCGGCGAGGGCGCTGAAGCGCTCGTGCACCACGCCGGCATCGAGCGGCTGGTCGCCGGCGGGGCCGAACACGCTCGGGAAGAAGGCCGGCTGGATCTTGCCGACGGCGACGTTCGCATCGGTGACGGTGAGCGGCCCGCCGCGCCGATACGACGCCGGTCCGGGGTTGGCGCCCGCGCTCTGCGGCCCGACGCGAAAGCGCGCGCCGTCGAACGCGAGGATCGACCCGCCGCCGGCGGCGACGGTGTGGATCGCCATCATGGGCGCGCGCACGCGCACGCCGGCGACGCGGGTCTCGAAGGCGCGCTCGAACTCGCCGGCGTAGTGGCTGACGTCGGTCGACGTGCCGCCCATGTCGAAGCCGATCACCTGCATGCGCCTGCCGGCCCGCTCGGCGAGGCCGATCTCGGCCGTCCGGACCATGCCGACGATGCCACCGGCCGGCCCGGACAGGATCGCGTCCTTGCCCTGGAAGGCGTTGGCCTGCGCAAGGCCGCCCGACGACTGCATGAAGTACAGCTCGACCCCGGGCATCTCGGCCGCGACCTCGTCGACGTAGCGGCGCAGGATGGGCGACAGGTAGGCGTCGACGACGGTCGTGTCGCCGCGGCCGACGAACTTCATCAGCGGGCTCACCTGGTGCGACACGCTCACCTGCGCAAAGCCGGCCTCGGCCGCGATCCGCGCCGCCGCCGCCTCGTGGGCGGTATGGCGCCAGCCGTGCATGAAGACGATGGCGACGCTGCCGAGGCCGCGCGCCCGCGCCTTCTGCAGCTCGCCGCGCAGCGCCGCCTCATCGAGCGCGCGCACGACCTCGCCGTCGGCGGAGACGCGCTCGTCGGCCTCGACCACCTCGGCATAGAGCAGCTCCGGCAGGACGATGTGCTGCTCGAAGAGGCGCGGCCGGTCCTGGTAGGCGATGCGCAGCGCGTCGCGGAAGCCCCGGGTGACGACGAGCAGCGTCGGCTCCCCCTTGCGCTCCAGCAAGGCGTTCGTCGCCACCGTCGTGCCCATCTTCACCGACTCGACCTGCGCCGGCGTGATCGGCACGCCATCGGCGAGGCCGAGCAGGCGCCGGATGCCGGCCACCGCGGCGTCGCGGTACTGCTCCGGGTTGTCGGAGAGCAGCTTGAGCGTGACCAGGCCGCCGTCGGGCCGCTTGCCGACGACGTCGGTGAACGTGCCGCCGCGGTCGATCCAGAACTGCCAGCGGCCGGGTGCAGCGTCCATGTTCACCTCCTGCGGCCTCAGGCGACCATCGGCAGCGCGCCGACGCGGTAGCGATGCGAAATGCGTTGCGATGCCACCGGGTCGACGAGCTCGACGCGCATCCCCGGGGCCGGCCGGATCGCCTGGCCGGCCGCATTCGGGATCGCGGCCAGCGTGCCGCAGAAGAGCACCAGGCCGTCGGCGACGGTCACGTCCGCCGGCAGGCCGTCGATGAGCGATTGCAGCGGCCGGATGGCCGACAGGCTCCCTTCCTGGTAGGTCACCCAGCGGCCGTCCTCGAGAATCTCCGAGCGGAGAACGAGCTCGTCGGCGCGCGCCGCGACCTCGTCCCACGGCCAGGCGGCGCGCGCGACGGGCTTCGCGCACATCTGCTTCGACACGACGACCGAGTAGGCCTCGACCGCCCGGTCGGTGTGGTCGGAGCCCACGGTGAGCCACCAGCGGCCGCCCTGGCGGACGAAGACCGGCTCGGCCTCGCCGGAGCTGGCGTCGCCGAGCATCTCGAGCGTGTCGGCCTGCGTCAGCAGGCCCGCGCTCAGCCGGTAGTAGAGCGGCACCGCCGAGGGGCGCGGCACGCCGAGCCGCGCCAGCTCCTCGATGTGGTGCTCGATGGCCGCGCCGTCGCGGCCGGTCCAGCCGGCGACCACGAGGCGCGTCGGCTCGGCTTCCAGGGTGCCGCCGTCGAGGAGAGCGAAACGAAGCAGGTTCATGGCAAGCGTGTTCAGGAGACGACCGAGGGCAGCCACAGCGCCAGGCCGGGGAAGAACGCGAGCAGCAGGAGGAGAAGGAACATGGCGGCGACGAACGGAAGGGAGCCGACGATCACGTCGTTCATCGAGCCGCTCTTCCTCAGGTTGTGGACGACGAAGAGGTTGAGGCCGACCGGCGGCGTGATGAGCGCCGTCTCGACGAGGACGATGACGACGATGCCGAACCAGATCATGTCGAAGCCGAGCGCCTGCATCACCGGCGCGATGATGGGAATGGTCGTGATCATCATCGACAAGGTTTCCATGAAGCAGCCGAGGACGACGTAGAACACGACCACGGCGAAGAGCATCTCCCACTTCGAAAGGCCGAGGGTCTGCACGGTGTCGGTGAGGCGCGTGGTCAGGCCGATCGCCGACATGACGAAGTTCAGGAAGTACGCGGCGACGATGATCAGCATGATCATGCCGGTCGATCGCATGGTGCCGAGCAGGGCCTCGCGCAGCATGGGCCAGCTCAGCGTCCGGTTCCAGGCCGCCAGGCCCAGCCCCGCCATCACCCCGAGAGAAGCGGCCTCGGTGGGCGTGGCGATGCCGGCATAGATCGAGCCGACGACGACCAGGAACACCCCGAGCGGCGGACCCAGGTGGACGAGCCCGGCGACGGCGGCCGAGAGCGACGAGGTGATCCGCTGGCCGCCCCAGGCCGGCCGCCACAGGCAGGCCACCGCCGTCACGACCATGAAGCCGAAGGCCAGCAGCACCCCCGGGACGATGCCGGCGAGGTAGAGCTTGGGCACCGAGGTGTTCGTCAGCACCGCGTAGATGATCATGTTGATCGACGGCGGGATGAGGATGCCGAGCGTGCCGCCGGCCGCCAGCGTGCCGAGGAACAGCCGCTCGTTGTAGCCGAAGCGCCGGGCCTGCGGCAGGGCCACCGTGCCGACCGTCGCGGCGGTGGCGACGCTCGATCCGGAGGTCGCCGCGAACATCGCGCAGGCGGCGATGTTGGAGTGCATGAGCCCGCCGGGCAGCCACGACAGCCACTTGGCGAGCGACTCGTACATGCGCTCGGCGAGGCCCGAGCGCAGCAGCAGCTCGCCGAGCAGGATGAAGAGCGGTAGGGCGACGAGCAGGAACTCGTTGCTCGCCGACCAGGCGATCTCGCCGGCGACCCGGCTGACCGGCAGCATCGCGAACATTTGCCCGAGCACCAGGCCGAGCACGCCCATCGCCGCAGCGACGGGGATGGCCAGCGCCATCAGCGCCAGCAGCGTGAAAAGCGCCGTCGCGATCACGGCTTGCCGGCCCCGAGCGACTGCACCGCGTTGCTCAGCTCGTCGGCGGCCTCTTCCTCGATGCTGCGGGCGCCGATCAGCCGGTTGACGTCGTTCCAGTCGGAGGCGAGGAACGCCATCGCCCCGCGCAGCACGAGGACGATGCCGCAGAGCACGAACCAGGCGTAGCCTATCCACCAGAGCGCCTGCGGGATCGCCAGCGGCACCGCCAGTGAAGAGTTCGAGCGTGCGCCGACGCTCCAGGAGTTCGCGAGCACCGACCCGCCGTGCCAGGCCACCAGGCTGACGAAGACGAGCAGGGACAGGATGGCCAGCATGTCGCACAGCGCTGCGAGCGGCCGCGGCAGGAGCTGATAGAGCGCATCGATGCGGACGTTGCCGCGGTGGAGCAGGACGAAGGCGAACGACCAGGTCGAGCCGATCGCCAGCGCGTAGCCGGACAGCTCGTCGGCACCGCCGACGGTGACGCTGAGCAGCTTGCGCAGGATCACGTCGACCGAGACGAGCACCGCCGCGGCGAGGATGAGCAGCCCGCCGGCGAGGGCGGCGCCGCGCGACCCCCGGTCGGCGAGGCCGAGGGCGCGGTCGAGGGCGGCGCGCAAGCGGCTACTTCTTCGCCACGACGCCCGTGATCTTGCCGACGGTCGCGTTGTAGTCCGCGACGCAGGCCGCCGAGCAGCGCTCGGCCCACTTCGGGATCGTCACCTCGGCCAGCGCCTTCCTCAGCATCTCGCGATCGGCAGCGCTCGGCTGCACGATCTTCATCTTGCCCTTGGTGCCGAGCGTGCACTTGTCGGTGCCGGCATTGCACTCGTAGCCTTGCTGGGTGAAGTTGTCGGCCGCGTTCCAGACCGCGGTCTCGAGCGCCTTGATCTCGCCGGCGATGAGGCTCCGCACGCGCGGGTCGTAGGCGTTCCAGGTCTTCGCGTTCGCGGCGTAGGCGATCTGGCCCCACGACAGCGGCATCGCGAGCAGGTGCGTCGTCACCTCGTTCCACTTCGCCAGGTTGCCGGAGAGCGTGCCGGTGATCGCGCAGTCGACGGTCTTGTTCTGCAAGGCCGGGACGACCTCGCCGAAGGCGAGCGTCACCGGCGTGCCGCCGAGCGCCTGCACCAGCTCGGACTGCGAGCGACCCGCCGCCCGCACCTTCTTGCCCTTGATGTCAGCCAGGCCCCGGAGCTCGGCGTTGCAGTAGAGCACCTGGGCCGGGTAGGTACCGAAGCCGAGCAGCTCGACGCCGAACTTCTCCTTGTAGAGCTTGGTGTAGAACGGCCGCAGCTCGTCGGTGACGCGGCGCGCGGTGGCGACGTCGGGCAGGAGGCCGGCCATGTCGATCATCTCGTTGGCCGGGTCGTCGGCAGCGAGGTAGGCGACGACCGTGGCGCCGATCTCCATCACGCCTTGGCCCATCAGGCGCAGCACCTCGGGGCCCTTCAGGCCCATCTCGTTGAAGCCCTTGATCTCGGCCGTGATCGCGCCGCCGGACTTCTCGCCGAGCGTCTTGGTCCAGAACGGGACCTCGAACTCCTTGTACTGGGGCAGGCTCGAGATCGAGCCCACGACCTGCAGCTTCGTCGCCGGCAGGGCCTGCCCGTGCGCCGTCTGCAGCGCCAAGGAGGCGCAGACCGCGCCGAGCGTCGTCATCCAAGCTTTCATCGTCTTCTCCCGTTCATCGAAGGTGGGGGGTCGTCGTCGGGCTCGCCGGGACGCCGGCGAGCTGGTCGTTGCGCAGGTCGGTGACCAGCATCGCGCCGGGCGCGTGCGTGATGCAGAGATCGGGCCGCGCCGCGGCAATCGCGGCCTGCGGCGTCACTCCGCAGGCCCAGAACACCGGCAGCTCGTCGGCGCGCAGCTCGACCGCGTCGCCGTAGTCGGGGGCGCCGAGGTCGGCGATGCCGATGAGCGCCGGATCGCCCAGGTGCATCGGCGCGCCGTGCACCGCCGGAAAGCGGGCGGTGATCTCGATGGCGCGGATGGCGTCGGCGGCGCGCAGCGGCCGCATCGACATCACCATGGGACCGTGGAAGACGCCGGCCGGCGCGGTCGCGACGTTCGTGCGGTACATGGCGACGTTGAGCCCCAGCTCGACGTGCCGCAGCGGCACGCCCTCGGCGCGCAGCGCCCACTCGAACGAGAAGGAGCAGCCGATCACGAAGGCGACCAGGTCGTCGCGCCAGAGGTCGCGGACATCGGTCGGCTGGTCGACGAGCTCGCCGCGGCGCCAGACGCGATAGCGCGGCAGGTCGGTGCGCACGTCGATGTCCTCGCCGAGCTCGGGCAGCGCCGGATCGCCCGCGCGGCCCACCGCCAGCAACGGACAAGGGCGCGGGTTGAGCCTGCAATAGCGCAGGAAGTCGCCCGCCCAGGCCTCCGGCAGCACGACGAGATTGCCCTGCACCAGATCGTCGGCCAGGCCGCTGGTGTGCGTGACCCACTCGCCGCGCCG
>DATAGP010000046.1:0-26456 GCA_036263655.1 Caldimonas sp.
CAGCCCGACCATGCGCGAGCTGCCCTTCAGCGTATGGAACGCGCGCCGCAGGGTCGTCAGGATGCCGAGATCGCTGGGCGCGGCCTGCAGCTCGGCGCAGGCAGCCTGCGCCGACTCGATCACCTCGCGCGCTTCCTCGAGGAAGATGTCGCGCATCTCGTCGTCGTGCTCGAGCTCGCCGACGACGGTGATGGACTTGATCGGCGCGAGCGGCACCGGTGCGCTCACCGGCGCGAGCCCGACCGGCTCCGTGGCCGTGGCGACGAAGTCGACGAGGGCCTCGGAGAGATCGCCGCGGGCGCTGGCGACGGCCTCGGCGTCCTCGGCCTTGCCGATCGCTTCCTGCGCCTTCAGGACGGCGGCCGCGAGTGCCGGCTGGTCGGCGGCCTGCGCTTCGTGCGACAGGCGCTCGAGATCGCGAGTGACGTCCTGCAGCGGCACGTCTTCGCGCACCGAGCTGAAGGCGAGCATCTGCGCCTGCTCGATGAGGCGCGGCTCCACGGGGGCGGCGACCAGCGGCTCCGTCGGGCCGGTGCGCCCCATCACCGGCGCGAGCGTCCCGGTGGCGGCGTTGAAGGTGAAGAGCGACTTCGCCATCTGCGGCTGCACGCTCAGCATGTCGATCAGGAAGCCGAGCGCCGACAGGTTGCCGGCGAGCCGGTCGAAGACCCCCGCCGAACGGACGCGCGCCGGATCGACCTCGGTCGAGACCAGGCCGTCGACCTCGTCTCTCATGCGCAGCAGGGCGTGCGACGCGTGGTCCATGCCCAGCACCGACAGGACGCCGCGCATGGACGTCAGCTGAACCGGGACGTTGAGGAGGACGTTGTGGTCCTCGGGGTTGCGGAAGAACTGATCGATCGCCTTCTCGGCCTCGGTCAGCGAGCTGCGCAGCTCCTGCACGACGCTGCCCATCGTCTGCCGGTCGGAGACGCGCCGATAGAGCTCCTCCATCCACGGCTCGAGCGGCTCGGGTGGCTGTCCCGCACGCACGCCTGCGAGGCGCGCGCCCAGTCGGCGCACGCGATCGGCGTGCTCCGGCTGGTCGAAGTCGTTGTCGTCGAGCGCCGCTTCCAGGTAGAGGATGCTGGTCGCGACTTCCATGGCGACCGCCGGCGGCGGCGCGGCCTGTGCCTGCTGCGTCTGCACGACCGCCGCCTGCAGCTCCGAGGCGAACGACTCGCCGAACGGGAACAGCTTGCGCAGCGAGTCGCCGACCAGCGCGAACTGCTCCGACAGGCCGCCGAGGCGATGCATCTCGCCGCCGGCGGTCGCCGACCAGGCTTCCTTGGCGGCGACGACGCGCTTCTTGGCGTGCGTCACGACGGCCGGGTCGAAGCGGCCGAGCACGCTGGTCGCGTAGTCGGTGGGCGTCTCCTCCGCCAGCCCGTAGGCCGCACGCGCCGCGGCGAGGCGCGGCAGGCGCACGGTCTTCGGCGTCGGCGCCGCCTGTGCGCAGAAGAAGAGGACGTCGCGGGCGAGGCGTTCGGACACATCGGAGTCGCCGCGCTGCAGGATGCGGAACTGCGCCAGCAGGCGCGAGGCGACGCGCTTGGTGAAGACGTCGAAGCCGAGCAGGCCATGGTGCTGGGCCTCGAACATCGCCGCCGCGAGGTTCCAGAACGTGCGCACCTGCGGATGGGCGGTGCCGGCGCCCAGGGCGGCGCTGACCTCGCTCATCTTCGCAGCCGCGGTGAGCGCCTGGGTCCCGCGCATCAGCGAGAGCAGGTGCGATTCGAGCTCCGCCCGCACGATGCCATCGGCCTGCCGCGGCACGACGTCCGGGTCGCTCTCGATGTCGCGCCAGCGCCAGTCGGTGCTCCACAGGTCAGCGGGGTGCACCCGCTCGGCCTCGACCGCCTCCTGCACGGCGCGGTACTGCGGGAAGAGCGAGAGCGGCGAGACCTGCTTGCCGGCAAGGATGCGGGTCAGGAAGTCGAGGAGCGCAAACGAGGAACGCTCGATGTCGCCGACCAGCTCGGGCGTGAGCGATTGCGGCTTGGCGACGCTGCGCTGCACCGCCGTCTCGCTCGCACGCAGGACGATCGCCGGCGCCGGCAGGCCCACGAGCTCGAGGGCGCCGACGCCCTGGTGGATCTGCGCCCGTGCCGCGCGCAGCACGGAGGGGTCGACCGAGTCGATGTCCGAGCCGGTGACGACCTCGGAATCCTTCAGGAAGCGTCGCAGCGATTTGTGGGCGGCGTCGAGCGAGCGCCGCAGCTCCTCGTGGACCCAGGCGATCGCGCTCAGGTCGTCGCCGGGGCGGGCGCTGGGCGCCGGTGCGGCGGCGGAATCGTCGGTCGTGCTGTCCATCGGAGCGCCTCTGGCAGGAAGGGTGAAGGCCCGCGGCCTAGGCGATCTTGAATCGGGCGACCGACTGCTTCAGCTCCTCGGCCGTGCGCGACAGCTCGCGCACCATGTGCGCCGTCGACCGCGTGCCTTCGCCGGTCTGCTCCGTGACCGCGAAGATGTGCTGGATGTTGGCGGCGACGACGTTCGCCGACTGCGCCTCGGAGAGCGACTGCTGCGAGATCTGCGAAACCAGCTCGGTCAGCGTGCGCGTCACCCGGTCGATCTCGGCCAGCGCCGTGCCGGCCGCATCGGACAGTCTCGTTCCCTCGACGACACCCTGGGTCGAACGCTCCATCGCGCCGACGGCGTCCTGGGTGTCGGTCTGAATCGTCTTCACCAGCGCGGCGATCTGCCGCGTGGCGTCGGCCGAGCGCTCGGCCAGCCGCTGCACTTCCTCGGCGACGACCGAGAAGCCGCGGCCGGCTTCGCCTGCGGAGGCCGCCTGGATGGCGGCGTTCAGCGCCAGGACGTTCGTCTGCTCCGTGATGTCCGAGATCAGCTCGGTGATCTCGCCGATCTCCTGCGACGACTCGCCCAGCCGCTTGATCCGCTTCGAGGTCTCCTGGATCTGGTCGCGGATCGAGTTCATGCCGCCGATGGTGTTCTGCACTGCCTGCAGGCCGGACTCGGCCGCCTGCAGCGACTGCCGCGCCACCTGGGCCGTTTCCTGCGCCTGCGTCGACACCTGGTTGATGCGGCCGGCCATCTGCAGCACCGATTCGCCGGTGTCGCGGATCTCGCGCAGCTGCTCGGACGACGTCGCCAGCAGCTCGGTCGAGTTCGCCTCGACCTGCTCGGTGGTGGTCGTCACGCGGCCGACCGTGCCCTGCACCTGCGAGACAAGCGTGCGCAGCTCCTCGACGGTGTAGTTCACGGAGTCGGCGATCGCGCCGGTGATGTCCTCGGTCACCGTCGCCTGCTGCGTCAGGTCGCCCTCGGCGACGCCCTGCAGCTCGTTCATCAGCCGCAAGATGGCCGCCTGGTTGGCGTCGTTGACGCGCTTGGCTTCCTTCTCCTGGCTCTCGGCCTCGAGGCGGCGGTTCTGCGCCAGCGTTGCGCGCTGCCCCTGCTCGCCGACGTACAGGCGCAGGAAGCCATAGCCGCCGAGAATCACGAGCGCCGCGCTCAGGATGAGGAGGAACACGATCCAGCCGCTGAAGCCGGTGGTCGCGCCGAGCCGCTCCTGCACCGTCTCCAGGTTCTTGCGCAGCGGTTCGCTGTCTCCGACGATGGTGTTCTGCGCTTCGCGCGCCGCGTTCATCCCCGGCAGGTTGGTCAGGATGACCGTGCCGCGGGCCCGGGTGTCCTGATAGAGCTTGAGCAGGGCCACCAGCCGCTCGCGGACCTGCGGATCGCGGATTCCCGGCAGGCTCATCTGCGGGTTGCCGTCGATCAGCGCACGGGTGATCTCGTTGAAGGAGTTGAGGTCCCTCTCGAGCAGGAAGGCGGCCTCGGGATTCACGCCTTCGGTCGTCAGGAACTCGTTCGCCGACTTGCCGATCCGCTGCGTCAGCATCACGATCTGGCTCAGCGCCGAGACCTCGATCGGGTTCGGGTCGCGTTGCAGCTTGAGCGACAGGATCGCTTCCGAAGCCTCGAGCAGGTCGAAGGACTGGCGGTTGATGCTGCGCAGCGCGACGCCGACGTCGGTGAGCGCCTTCTGCTGCGCGAGCACGACGGTGGCGCTCTTCTCGGCCCGGTCGACCATCGGCAGGGTCGCCTCGAGTGCTTCCTGCACCGCGGCCGGCGCCGCGGCGATGGTGCCGCTGCCGGTGTGCAGGCCCCGCACGTTGCTCGCCAGCACCTCGGCGCTTTCCTTGACCTCGGGGAACGCGCTCGGCGCGCCGGTCAGGGCCTGCGAAACGGACTTCGCCAGCCGCTGCGACTGCATGAGCGCCTGGCCGGTGGCGGTGACCTGTGCGGCGCCGCGCCCCGCGGAGACCAGCGACATCACGGTGAGGATGACGAGGCCGAGCAGGCCCACGCCGAGGATCGACAGCAGGATGCGCTGCTGCTCGGCGGCCGGCCGGGTGCCGATCATGGGCAGCGCCACGCCGAGCGGCGCCGCGCCGGTGTCGGCCTGCAGGCGCGTCTCGGTGAAGTCGGCCGTCTCCGAGGGGACAGCCTCGGAGATGATCGACGAGTTCTGGGCCGGCGTGCCGGTCTGCAGCGAGGGCGCGTCGAACGCCGACGCGGACTCGACGTCGGCGAGCGGCAGGTCGGTCGGCGTCAGCGCCGCCGTCCCGCCCCCCTGCGCGTAGGCGTGAGCGAAAGCGGCGTCGTGCTCGAGGACGTCGTGCTCGGCCTCGGACTTCTGACCCCATCCCTTGATCTTGTTCACGAAGCTCATATGGACCTCTTACCTTTGTGTCGCCGCGGCAACCTGCTCATCCGACGATGCGGAGGAACGACTCATCCCCTGCCAGCTCGGCGAGGTTCAGCTCCTGCCAGACCCGCGCCGAGCCGTCGCGATAGCGGCCGCCTGCGAAGCCCGGCCGCGCCGCGGCGTCGTCGCCGTCGCGCGTCAGCTCCTCCTCGCTGCGCAGGCCGGCGAGCCGGTCGACGAGAAGCACGCAGTTGAGATCGAAGGCCTGGTTGAAGCCGACCAGACGCGCCTGGTCACGCGAAGGCTCGTGGCCCTTCAAGCCGAGGAAGCCGGCCAGGTCGACGACCCCGTGCAGATGGCCGCGCAGGTTCGACACGCCGAGGAACCAGCGGTGGCTGTGCGGCACCGGCACCAGCGGTGCGAGGGGAAAGATCTCGCCGGCGTCGCGGAGCGGGAAGAGGAAGCCGCGCGACCTGCACTCGACGGCAAGCCACGACTGCGAGAGCGGCTCGGTGCGCGCCGCCTGGAGTCGCTCGGCCAGCCGGGTCTGCAGTTCGCGAAGGGCCTGCTTGTTCGCCATTCACGTCAGTCGAAGGCGCGGATCTTCGCGAGCAGCTCGGTCGGGTCGACCGGCTTGACGATGTAGTCGCGGGCGCCCTGGCGCATGCCCCAGACCTTGTCGGTCTCCTGGTCCTTGCTGGTGCACATGATCACCGGCACGTTCGCGAAACGCGGGTCGCGGGTGATGGCGCGGGTCAGCTGGAAGCCGTTCTGGCCCGGCATCACGACGTCCATGAGGATGAGGTCGGGCTTCTCCTCGCCCAGCCGCTTCATCGCTTCCTCGCCGTTCTCGGCGGTGCGCACGGCGAAGCCGCCCTTGCCGAGCAGGTCGGACATGTGATGCAGCTCGGTCTTCGAGTCGTCGACGAGGAGGATCTTCTGGATCGGCATGGAATGGCTTTCTCAACGACGCTTCGCGGCAGCCCGATGCGCGCTCAGGCGGCGGCGCGGCGATGCTGCTGCACGGCCTGCAGCAGCTGGTCCTTGGTGAACGGCTTGGTGAGGTAGTCCTCGGAGCCGACCATGCGGCCCCGGGCCTTGTCGAACAGCCCGTCCTTGGACGACAGCATGATGATCGGCACCGTCTGGAACTTGACGTTGCGCTTGATGATGGCGCAGGTCTGGTAGCCGTCGAGCCGCGGCATCAGGATGTCGCAGAAGATGAGGTCGGGGTCGTGATCGTTGACCTTCGACAGCGCGTCGAAGCCGTCTTCGGCCAGGAGGACCTCGTAGCCGCCCTGCTTCAGGAAGATCTCGGCGCTGCGGCGGATGGTGTTGCTGTCGTCGATGACGAGCACCTTCAATCCGGCTTGTTCGGCTTCGGCCGCGTTCGTCACCTGGGTTTCTCCTCAACGACCTCGTTGCCGATCCGCATGCAGGCGGGCGTCAGATCTGCACCATCTCGAAGTCTTCCTTGCGGGCGCCGCACTCCGGACAGGTCCAGTTCATGGGAACGTCGGACCAGGGCGTCCCCGGTGCCAGACCGTGTTCCGCATCTCCCGCCGCTTCGTCGTAGATCCACCCACAGATCAGGCACATCCAGGTCTTGGGGTCGCTCACGTCGCTCGCTCGGTCGGGGCCGATGCCTCACTACAATGCCAACAGATTGTAGACACGGCCCCTCGTGAAATCGCAAGGCTGTGTAGGTACATACGCAACATTCTTCACGTTCGGCTAGAGGTCTGCCGGGGCCTTTGCGAGCGGCACTCCACGCGGCTTTCGGGAGGTCCATGACCGCCACTTCGCCGGCCACCGACGCCGACACCACTGCGCTCGAAGAGCAACCCGCGCCGCCTTGCGTGATGACCTTCAACGCCAGCGATCCGAGCGGGGCGGGCGGCATCGCCGCCGACGTCGCGACGATCGCGGCGATGGGCGCGCATGCCTTGCCGGTCGTGACCAGCATCGTCATGCGCGACACGGCCGAGATCTTCGATCACCATGGCATCGATGCCGAGGTCATCGTCGAGCAGGCCCGCAGCGTCCTCGAGGACGTGACCATCGCCGCCTGGAAGGTGGGCTACCTCGGCTCGACCGAAGGCGTGAGCGCAGTCGCGGAGATCCTGTCCGACTATCCGGACGTTCCGCTCGTCGCCTACCTGCCGAACCTGGCCTGGGTCGAGGAGGACGATCAGCAGGCGTACCTCGAGGCGTTCCGCGACCTCGTGCTGCCGCAGACCGAGGTCCTCGTCGGCAGCCATCAGACGCTCACCGACTTCCTGCTGCCCGACTGGGAGGGCGAGCGGCCGGCCTCGTCGCGCGAGCTCGCCGTCGCCGCGAGCAAGCACGGCACGCGCTTCGTGCTGGTCACGAGCGTGCCCCTGCCCGACCAGTTCCTCGACAACGTGCTGGCGTCCGCGCAGGGGCCGATCACGGGCGAGAAGTTCGAGCGCTTCGAGACCACCTTCGTCGGCGCCGGCGAGACCCTGGCGGCCGCCCTCGCCGCCCTGCTCGCGACCGGCGTCGAGCTGCACGCCGCCGTCGGGGAGGCGCTCTCGTTCCTCGACCAGGCGCTCGACGCGGGCTTCCGGCCGGGCATGGGCAACGTCATTCCCGACCGCTTCTTCTGGGCCTTGCCGGCCGAGGAGGAGGAAGGCGGCGGCGAGGCCGAAGGCGACACGGCGAGCGCGGAGGGCGAGCCGGCAACGGCTCCCAAGAACCCACGCCATGTCCACTGAAGCGGGACCCGACCGCAACGCCGAGCTCTTCGATCGTGCCCGCCGGGTGATCCCGGGCGGCGTGAACTCGCCGGTGCGCGCCTTTCGCGCCGTCGGCGGCACGCCGCGCTTCATCGTCCGCGCCGACGGCGCCCACATCGTCGATGCCGACGGCCGCCGCTACATCGACTACATCGGCTCGTGGGGCCCGATGATCCTGGGCCACCGGCACCCCGCCGTCCAGGCGGCCGTGCACGAGGCGGTCGACGGCGGCCTCTCGTTCGGCGCCCCGACCGAGCGCGAGACGCTGCTCGTCGAGGAGATCCTCCGCCACGTGCCGAGCATGGAGCAGCTGCGCCTCGTCAGCTCGGGGACCGAGGCGGCGATGAGCGCGCTGCGCCTCGCGCGCGGCGTCACCGGCCGCAGCCTGATCGTCAAGTTCGAAGGCTGCTACCACGGCCACGCCGACGCGTTGCTGGTGAAGGCCGGCTCCGGCCTGGCCACCTTCGGCCACCCGACCAGCGCCGGCGTGCCCGACGCTGTGGTCCAGCACACGCTGGTGCTGCAGTACAACGACGTGGCCCAGCTCGAGGAAGCCTTCGCCCTGCACGGCCCCGACATCGCCTGCGTGATGATTGAGCCGATCGCGGGCAACATGAACTTCGTGCGCGCCAGCGTGCCGTTCATGCAGCGCCTGCGCGAGCTCACCCGCAGCCACGGCGCGCTGCTGGTGTTCGACGAGGTGATGACCGGCTTTCGTGTCGCGCTCGGCGGCGCGCAGGCGGTCTACGCGGCGGCGATCCCAGGCTTTGCTCCGGACCTCAGCGTCTTCGGCAAGGTGATCGGCGGCGGCATGCCGCTCGCTGCCTTCGGCGGCCCGCGCGCCCTGATGGAGCAGCTTGCGCCACTCGGGCCGGTGTATCAGGCGGGCACGCTGTCCGGCAACCCGGTGGCGACGGCGTGCGGCCTCGCCACGCTGCGCGAGATCGCCCGGCCCGGCTTCTTCGACGCCCTGGCGGCACGAACCCGCGGCCTCGTGGTAGGCCTGCTCGAAGCGGCCCAGGCGGCCGGGGTGCCGATGACGGCGGATTGCGAAGGCGGCATGTTCGGCTTCTTCTTCGCCGCGGAGCTGCCGCAGAACTACACCGAGGTGATGGCGAGCGACCGCGACCGCTTCAACCGCTTCTTCCATGCCATGCTGGAGCGCGGCGTGTACCTCGCGCCGGCGCTGTACGAGGCGGGCTTCGTCAGCGCCGCGCATTCGCACGACGACGTCGCCGCGACGGTGAAGACCGCGGCCGAGAGCCTCGGCGTCTGACCGTTCGGCGTTCGGCGGGCCTCAGGCCGGTGACGAGCGCAGGCCGTAGATCTTGCCGTCCGCGAACAGGTACTCGGCGCGCAGCACGGCTTCGCCCTGATCGCCCGGCTGCGTGTAGCCGATCACGGCGATGGACTGGCCCGGCTTGATCTCGGCCACCTTCCAGGCGTCCATCCGCGTCAACGGCGCGAGCTCGATCTCCCAGACCTTGTCGCGGCGGGTCGGCGGCTTGGCGGCCGCGAAGATCCTGGCGCCGTCGACGCCCGCGGACTGCGCCGGCGGCTTGCGGCTCGGCAGGTCGGCCGGAACGCGCAGGTCGGGCGCGACCTGGAGCATCAGCTCGGCGTGCGGGTTGCGCCACGCCACCTTGTCGACGCGGCCTTCGAGGTAGATCGGCTTGTCGAGGTCGAAGCTGCTCCAGCCGTGGTGGGCGAGCGCGCGCACGGGCAGGAACCCGATGGCGGCGAGGGCGATGCACTGACGACGAAGCATGGGCAGACCTCCTGGTGATTCGATGCGTGGCGCCGGCTCACTGGTAAGCGATCCAGCGACCGCAGATGATGACCCCGATCCAAAGCCCCAGCGAAACCACGGTCTGCAGCCGGGCCAGGGCGTCGCCACGCACGATCGCGCCGCGCAGGTGGAACCAGATCGCATTGCCGCCCGCGAGGAGCAGCAGCCCCATCTTCAGCAGGAAGGCGCGATTCGCGATCAGCTCGGCGGCCTGCGCGGCGAACATGATCGAGCCGGTCGCGGCGGCGAGGCAGAAGCCGCCAAGCGTCACCGGCAGCGCCAGGCGCCCGAGCGCGGGCGCGTCGACGGCGCGTCCGAGGCCCCAGACGCGCAGCTCGAAGACGAACAGGCTGCCGACGAGCAGGCCGATGCCGAAGATATGCGCCGCTTCGAGTGCGGGATACACGAAAGGCGCGGTCACGATCCAGTCCATCGCCGAAATTGTCTTGCACAATGTTTCGTTCCCGTGCTGGAGATGGAGATCGCTCGATGAAGACCGCCTCGATCCGCGTCCTCGCGGCCCTGGCACTCGCCTGCTTCGGCAGCGCCGCCCAGGCCCTCGTCTTCGCCGTCAACGAAGGCGTGACCTACCGGGTCACGAACGACGAGATCCGGGCTAAGTACGCGGCCCTGTCGAGCGATCTCAGCAAGATCCTGAAGCAGCCCGTCACCGTCGAGCCGATCGCCGACTACCCGACCCTGCGCAAGGGGCTCGCGGCGCGCGAGTACGACCTGGCCTTCGTGCATCCGGCCCACCTCTCGGTGCTGGCGATCCGCGATTCGGGCTACAAGCTGCTCGCGGTGACCAAGGGCTACCAGAACTACACCGCCAACTTCCTGGTCCGCGCCGACTCGCGCTACCAGGCGATGACCGATCTCAAGGGCGCCAGCATCGGCGCCCCCGACGAGGACTCGATCACCTCGTGGATGGTGCGGGCGACCTTGCGCGACACCTTCGGCGCCGGCCAGCAGGTCCGCTACGTCTACACCCGCTACCAGGACGCGGTGCCGTTCTTCGTCGAGACGCACCTGACGCATGCCGGCGCGACCGCGGCGAACGCCGTGGTCAAGGGCTGGACGGCCAAGGGCGGACGGATCCTCGGCAAGTCGCGGCCGGTCCCGATCAAGCACATGCTGGCGAGCGGCTCGCTCACCGCCGAGCAGGTCCAGAAGGTGCGCGAGTACCTGGTCGGCCTCGACACCTCGGATGAAGGCCGCAAGAAGCTGGAGCCCATCAAGTACGAAGGCTTCGCCGCCTACGACGAGGCCGCGATGCTCGCCATCGGCAAGTGGCTGGGCCTCTGAGGCCGACGTCCTGACCCTCGGCTCGCCGCGGCGGCCTCTCTCGCGATCACCATGCACCTCCACGTCCTCGGCATCTGCGGCACTTTCATGGGCGGGCTGGCCGCATTGGCGCGCGAGGCCGGCCACCGCGTCACCGGCTGTGACGCCAACGTGTATCCGCCGATGAGCGACCAGCTCGCGGCGCTCGGCATCGAACTGATCGAGGGCTACGGCGCGGACCAGCTGGCCCTCGAGCCCGACCTCTTCGTCATCGGCAACGCGATCACGCGCGGCAACGCGCTGCTCGAGGCGGTGCTCGATGCGAACGCGCCCTACACCAGCGGTCCGCAGTGGCTCGCCGACCACGTGCTCGCCGGCCGGCACGTCCTCGCCGTCGCCGGCACGCACGGCAAGACGGGAACGACCTCGATGCTCGCCTGGATCCTCGAGCAGGCGGGGCGCGCGCCGGGCTTTCTCATCGGCGGCGTCCCGCTCGACTTCGGCATCTCGGCGCGCCTGGGCGCGCCCGGCTCGCCGTTCGTGATCGAGGCCGACGAATACGACACGGCCTTCTTCGACAAGCGCAGCAAGTTCGTCCACTACCGGCCGCGCACGGCGATCCTCAACAACCTCGAGCTCGACCACGCCGACATCTTCGAGAACCTCGCGGCGATCGAGCGCCAGTTCCATCACCTCGTGCGCACGGTCCCCGGTCAGGGCCGGCTGGTCGTCAACGCCCGCGACGAGGCGCTGCAGCGCGTCCTGGCCATGGGCTGCTGGAGCGAGGTGCAGCGCTTCGGCGGCAGGAAGGAGGAAAGCGGCATGCTGCGCGCGCGCGGCGAGCCGCACGCCTTCGACGTCCTCCGAGGCGGCCAGAAGGTCGCGCGCGTCGAGTGGGCGCTCCTCGGCGAGCACAACCAGCTGAACGCGCTGGCCGCCGTCGCCGCGGCCGAGCACATCGGCATCGCGCCCGACGTTTCGGCGCGGGCCCTCGCACGGTTCCGCAACGTGCGCCGGCGCCTCGAGCTCAAGGGTGTCGCCGACGGCGTCGCGGTGTACGACGACTTCGCGCACCACCCGACCGCCATCCGCACGACCATCGACGGGCTGCGGCGCAAGGTCGGCGCCGCGCGCATCCTGGCCGTCTTCGAGCCGCGCTCGAACACCATGAAGCTCGGCGCCGTCAAGGCGCAGCTGCCCTGGGCGCTCGAGGAGGCCGACCTCGCCTTCTGCCATTGCGGCGGCCTCGGCTGGGACGTCGCCGGCGCCCTGGCCCCGATGGGCGCTCGGGCCGTCGTCGCGTCCAGCATCGACGAGCTGGTGACGCGGGTGAGCGCCGCGGCTCGGCCCGGCGACCACGTGCTCTGCATGAGCAACGGCGGCTTCGGCGGCGTGCACCAGAAGCTGCTCGGTCGCCTGGCGGGAAACGTCCGCGTCGCCGCATGAGCGCCGCGCCGTCGGCGCCCGCGGCGGCGACGACGCACCTGCTCTACCTGCACGGCTTCCGCTCCTCGCCGCACTCGACCAAGGCGCGACGCATGGCGGCATGGGTCGCCGCGCACCGGCCCGACCTGGTCTGGTCCTGTCCGCAGCTCGCGCCGTCGCCGCAGAAGGCGATCGACGACGCGATGGCGGCGATCGCCGCCTGGCCGAGCGAGCGCATGGCCGTGGTCGGCAGCTCGCTCGGCGGCTTCTACGCGACGATCGTCGCCGAGCGCACCGGCTGCCGCGCCGTGCTGCTCAACCCGGCCGTCGATCCGGCCCGCGATCTGGCGCGATCGGTCGGCCAGACCACGGCCTGGCACAGCGACGAGGCGTTCGTGTTCCGCCCGGAGTACATCGAGGAGCTGCGGAGCATCGCGCCGCCGCCTCGCCTCACCCGGCCCGAGCGCTATCTCGCGGTCATCGCCAAGGGCGACGAGGTGCTCTCGTGGCGCGAGATGCACACGCGCTATGCCGGCTGCCGGGTGCGCCTGATCGAGGGCAGCGACCATGCGCTCGGCGACTTCGACGAGCACCTGCCGGAGATCGTCGAATTCCTCGGCCTGGGCTAGCGAGCGTCGGCTACCTGCCCCAGCGGATCAGGGTGTAGATCACCCGGCCCCAGACCTCGACGTTGAACCACAGCAGCGCCACCAGGTAGACCCAGCGACGGAGCTTGCGCGCCCGCTCGAGCCAGACATGCGCGTCGAAGCTGATGTAGAGAGCGAAGCTGGCGATCGCGCCGACGGCGAACAGGGCTCCGAGGACACCGACGATCCATCGGAAGACCGTCATCTCACCAGGCGGGGGCGAGCTCGGCCAGACCCGGCGGGGCGCGGGACTCGTCCTCGAAGGTGACGACCTCCCAGGCGCTCGGGTCCGACAGCAGCGCGCGGGCGAGCTGGTTGTTGAGGGCGTGGCCCGACTTGTAGGCGCGGTACGCGGCGAGCAGGGGATGACCGATCATCATCATGTCGCCGATGGCGTCGAGGATCTTGTGCTTGACGAACTCGTCGCCGTAGCGCAGGCCGTCGGTGTTCAGGACCTTGAACTCGTCGACGACCACGGCGTTGTCGAGGCTGCCGCCGAGGGCCAGGCCGCGCGATCGCATCATCTCCACCTCCTTGGTGAAGCCGAAGGTGCGCGCGCGGGCGATCTCGCGCTTGTAGCGGCCGGAGCCCATGTCGAAGACGAAGCGCTGGCCGGTCTCGCTGACCACGGGGTGATCGAACTCGATCTCGAAGCCGAGGGTGTAGCCCTCGTGCGGCTCGAGGCGCGCCCACTTGAGCGACGGCCCCTCGCCTTCCCGGACCTCCACCGCCCGCTTGACGCGCAGGAAACGCTTGGGTGCGTCCTGCAGCTCGATGCCGGCGCTCTGCAGCAGGAAGACGAAGGCAGCGGCCGAGCCGTCGAGGATGGGGACCTCCTCGGCCGTGAGGTCGACGATCAGGTTGTCGAGGCCGAGGCCCGAGCACGCCGACAGCAGGTGCTCGACCGTCTTCACCTTGGGACCGCCCGGATCGCCGCCGGCCGACAGGGTCGTGGCGAGGCGCGTGTCGCACACCGAGAACGCGTCGGCCTTGATCACCACCGAGCGGGGCAGGTCGACACGGCGAAAGACGATGCCGGAGTCGGGGGCTGCGGGCCTGAGCGTCATCTCGACCTTCTGGCCGCCGTGCACGCCGACGCCGACGGCACGGGTCATCGACTTGAGCGTTCTCTGAGCCAGCATCGCTCCGGATTGTCAGTGATCCACGCGCGGAGCGACGGGGCGAGCCGCGGTTTCCGCGCTCGGACGCCGGGATTCAGCGGCGGACGAGCCGTTGCCATTCGCGGACGACACGCCGTTCGAGCCGGTCCGCCCGCTCCAGCCAGGGATGCTCCCGAAACGGATCGATCGCCTCGATGCCGCGCGCGGCGCAGCGCGCCGACAGAAGCAGCTCGGCGACGATGCAGCGCGCCTTGAGCGTCAGGCGGCCCTGGTTCTCGTCGTCGAGCCTGGCCCCGCCATACCACGCGCCGTCGAACAGCCAGTGGCGCAGGTGAGCCTCGAGGTCGGGCGACAGCGAGCGGAAGAAGCCGTCCTCGCTGATGCCGCCGGGCACGCAGGCGACCAGCCTCGCGGAGTCGTACAGCCGCCCCTCCAGGCGGCGCAAGGCTTCCGCGGACAGCGCGAAGCAGTAGGTGCTCGCCCAGCCATCGAGCGGAAACCCGGCGATGCTCAGCGAGCGGCCGGGGACGCTGTCCCGGAAAGCCACCAGGCGCGCCGGCAGGGCACGCCTGCGAGCACGCTCGAAGGCCCAGGCCCGGAAGATGCTGAAATGACGGTGGGTGCAGACGGTGTCGTTGACGAACAGGACTTCGCCAGGCGGCAGGCCGTCAGCGTGCAGATGCTCGAGCCCCTCCTGCCATCCCGAGAACTCTGCGAGCGTGTTCGAGCCTCGCAGTGTCTGCCATCCCTCGGCAAGGTCTTGGTCGTGCAAGGTGGGAGGGCTGTTCAGCACGAGCAGCTTGCGGCCCCTGCTGCCTGGCCTGAACGTGCGATCGCAGAAGCGCACCGCTGATCGGGTGTCGGCAGGCCGGTAGCCGACGAGGACGAGGTCGAAGCTGGCCCTGTCGTCAGCGTCCGGCATGCGCCAGCGCCCGTCGGTAAGCCTCGACACCGACCGCTGCCGAATACCGGCTGTCGAGCGCAGCGCGCGCTGCAGCGGCCATCGCGTCGAGGCGTGCATCGGCGAGGGCTGCGGCCGCCTTGAGGCAGCGCAGGAGGTCCGCGAGGTCGCCCGCTGCATAGGTCAGGCCGCTGACCCCGTCCTCCACCAGCTCGGCCGGCCCCCCGGCATCGGGAACGATCACCGGAAGCCCGGCGTTGAACGCCTCGAGAACGACGAGGCCGAAGGGCTCGTCCGGACACACGTGCAGCAGGAAGTCGGCCGCCGCCAGCCGGTCGCCGACATCGGCCACGTAGCCGTGGAACTCGATCGTTCCACCCAGCGCTGCGGCTCGCTCGCGGTAGCTCGACAGGAGGTCGCCGGCCCCGAACACGTCGAATCGGAAGTCGGCCAGCTGGCCCGTCGCCACGGCCTCGAGGATGAGGTCCAGCCGCTTGACGGGATCGAGGCGCGAGACGACCGCGACGCGAATACGGGCCGTGTCCTTTGGCCGGGAGCCGGCGCGCACGCGGGCGAAGGGCGGACGACGGGGCCGCGTCCGCGCGTCCGACGGCGACAGGAAGTTGGCGATGACCTCGATCTTGTCCGGGCGTACGTCGTGCGCCAGCAGCCGTTCCTGCACGAAGCGCGAGACGGCGACGAGTCGCACGCGCGTGCCGTTCAGCCGGTGCTTGTTCGCATAGCTGTGGCGCTCCTCGCCGCCGCCGTGAACCACGTTGAGCTGCCTGAGCCGCACGAACAGCACTCGGGCCAGCCACGCGCACACCAGGTTGTGCGAGGCGGAGCTGGAGATCACGTCGACCTGGCGGTGGCGCAGGAACACGGGGATCAGCGCCAGCAGCAGCTGCCCCAGCCCTTCGATGGGTCGTACTTCGTACGACAGGTCTCGGGCGACATCGAGGACGGAAGGCGAGGCGGTGGACCGCGGCGCGAGGACGACTCGCCGGTACTCGGTGAGCCCCTCCAGGGTGGCGAGGGCCATGCGCTCCGTACCGTAGAAGTTGCCGCAGTGGAGGGTGTAGAGCAGCGGCTTGCCGGCACCCGGCATGTCAGAAGGGACGCTCTTTGAGGAAGGTGTCCTGGCTCTGGGGATAGCGAGCAATGCCCAGCATCTTCCTGATCCATCGCGCGACGTGGTCGACGACGGCGATCGGAAGGCCTGGAGCGGCAGGACGTCCGCCCCCGACCATGCACAGCAACCTCCCGGCCGCCGAGACCGGCTCAGCCCAGCCCAGTTCGAGGCCGGGTTCGCCGACATAGCGGCGTGCCTCGATGCAGTAGGGCGACACGTCGAGAGTCAGGTACCCGTACCACTCGCGCATCGACGTCAGCATGTCCTTCGATGGAGCCGGGCCTCCGTGGCTTGAGGGCCGCAGCCACGGCTTGGGTCCCATCGCATGGATCAACGCCGGCCCGCCCCGCAGCAAGGCGCCCACGCGCTCCGCCGGCGTGAACCCGGCCGGGCCGAAGCATTGGGCGATGACGCTTCCGCGCTGCAGGAAGGACACCGGCAGATGGGCGAACTCGGCGGAGCCGAGCAGGCCCGTGAGCGCCTCCTGGTCGCCGAGCATGTGCAGCGGACGCTCGTACCAGGGACCCGCCTGGGCCCGCAGGTAAGCCGGGTGGGCGAGCATCGCCTGCCATGCTTCGAGCATGTCGATGTGCTCGCGCGTGACGCGCAGCACGCCGGTGTTCATGGTGCAGGCGAATGTGCGGGTTGACTCGAGCCCCCACGCGGACGTTCTGAAATCGTCGCCCTGCCGCTGACCCCAGTAGGTCTCCTCGGCAGTGACGATCACGTCCGGAGACAGCGCCACCAAGTGCACCTCGATGTCACCCGCAACGATGATGTCGGAATCCAGCCAGACCACGTCGGGGTGGCTGTCGAGCAGTTCCAGGAGCACCGAGGGCTTAATGTTCCACGCAGTCCCCCTGACGCTTGTCAGCTGGACGCGCGAAGCGTTCGGCTGCGCCTCCAGCCAGGCGGCGAATTCGGCGCCGGCGCCGGGACAACTGACCAGCACGCGCAGCCTCGGGGCATGGCGCGCCAGGCTCAGGACGGTCAACTTGACGCCGATGAGCGACTCGCTGCGATCTTCGTGAATGCAGACGACCGGCAAGGACACGCCGGGCGACATTCGTGAGGTGCGGTTCACGATGTGACTTCTCGGGTACGGGATGTCGCCGCGGCATGCACCGTGCCCAGGGCTCGTTCGACGATGTGAACGATGGCGTCTGACGAATAGCGTGCGGCAACGAGCAGGCCGCCCGTCGCTGCCATGGACTCCCGTCGAGCGGGGTCCTTCAGGAGGTTCATGCAGTGCTCTACCATCTGCCGGTCGGATGTGGCCTCGACGACGCCGCCTTGCAGCAGATCCTCGAAGCCTCTCGTCGAATGACTGGTGGCGACCACGACCCGACCGTACAGCAAGGCCTCGAGGACCTTGATCTTCGTGCCGGAGCCCTCGTGCAGCGGCGCCACGCAGAGCGCAGCCGCAGCATACTCACCGTACAGATCGTCGATCTTGCCGACGACCTCAACGCCGGGTTGGGATTGCAGCTGCACGCGCACCCGCTCCCAGGACCCCGATCCCACGACCCGGAAACGGGCCCCAGGCACGGCACGATGGATGGACGGCCAGCAGCGCGTCACGAAATGGTACACACCTTCCCGGTTCACGCGGTGCTCGTACGTACCCACGAAGAGCACGACCTGGCTGTCGGGGGCGGCAGGTGGTGCCACGAAGCCGCGAGGTCGAAAGGGAATGTTGGGAAGGACGGAGCTGGAGGGATGGTCGATGGCCAGGCGATCGGCTTCGGTCGCAGTGAAGACGTGGCGGCACCGCGCGCGCAACTCCCGCGCCAAGGGCACGAGCTTGACAAGCCGGAGCTGCAGGGCGAGCCTGCGCAGGCGAGACGTCGTCGGCGATGCCGCCCGGGAGCTGACCACGAACTCGTCGAGATCATCGAGATCGACCAAGACGGGAGCCTGGTCCTGCGCCAGGGCCCCCGACAACGCCGTGGCCTGCAGGTAGCGACCGAAGATTGCGTCGTACTGCCTGGACTCGACGAGCCCGTTCAGGGTAGCCAGCGCCCTTGGGGTCGGAGCGTAGAAGTGCTCCGGAGCTCGCATGCCGTGGTACACGCGCCGGAAGGGATGGAGCAGCTTCTCGAGGGTTCCCGCCGACGGGCTGGGTGTCCAGAGGAACTGCTCCGTGGATCGCTGAACGATGATCTCCTCGGCCCCCGTGAACGCTGCGCGGAAGGCAGGCATCTCTCGTTCCAGATGCCCGCAGACCCGTTCGGAGACGAGCAGGACGTCGACGGTGCCGAGTCGGCTCAGTGCCTCATACAGATGCAGCGTGCGCTGCCCGCCGCCGGTGAGCGCGGACGCGGTGTAGATCGGGCTGATGAGCAGGAACCGGGGCATGGGCGAGGTGCAGGATTATTCTCGTGCGGCCGAGCGTGAGGCCGCACTGCGGTGCCCTGGGAGAGTGCATGGTAGGCCCTGGAAGACAGGACCGACCGGCAGGGGGCACTGCGCATGGCAGCGCCCCCGCAGGTCGGTGGTGTCGAGGCTTCAGTCCGCCTGCTTGCGCAGGAACGCCGGGATCTCGATCTCGTCCATGCCGTTGCTGGCCAGCGCGTCGACCTTGGCCGCCGCCGTGCGGCCGTTGCGCCAGACGCTCGGCGTCGACAGGCCGCTGTAGTCGTGCTGCTGGGGCGGCATCTGCACCTGCTGGTTGAGCACCGGCAGGTTGTCGGTGCCGGTCCGTTGCACCTGCACCGGCGCGCTGTGCACCACAGACATCGGCGGCGCCTGCACCCGGCGGGCCGGGTTCAGGCCGGTCGCGATCACCGTCACGCGCAGCTGGTCGCCGAGCGATTCGTCGTAGGCGGTGCCGTAGATGACGTGCGCCTCGTCGGCCGCGTAGCGACGGATGGTGTTCATCGCGTTGCGGCTCTCCGACAGCTTGAAGGTGTTGCGGTTGGCGGCGATCAGGACCAGCACGCCGCGCGCGCCGGAGAGGTCGATGCCCTCGAGCAGCGGGCAGGCGACGGCGGCTTCCGCGGCCTTGTTGGCGCGGTCCGGGCCGGTCGCGCTGGCCGTGCCCATCATCGCCTTGCCCGGCTCGCTCATCACCGTCTTCACGTCCTCGAAGTCGACGTTGACCAAGCCCGGGATGTGGATGATGTCGCTGATCCCGCCGACCGCGTTCTTCAGCACGTCGTTGGCGTGCGCGAACGCCTGGTCCTGGGTCACGTCGTCGCCGAGCACGTCGAGCAGCTTGTCGTTGAGGATGACGATGAGCGAGTCGACATTCGCCTCGAGTTCCGAGACGCCGTTGTCGGCTGCCTTCATGCGGCGCGGCCCCTCGAAGTCGAACGGCTTGGTGACGACGCCGACGGTGAGGATGCCCATCTCCCGGGCGACGCGGGCGATCACCGGCGCGGCGCCGGTGCCGGTGCCGCCGCCCATGCCGGCGGTGATGAACAGCATGTGCGCGCCGTCGATCGCCTCGCGGATGCGGTCGACCGCTTCCTCGGCCGCCGCCTTGCCCGCTTCCGGCTTGGCGCCGGCGCCGAGCCCGGTGGAGCCGAGCTGGATCAGGTGGTGCGCGGCCGAGCGGTTGAGCGCCTGCGCGTCGGTGTTGGCGACGACGAAATCGACGCCCTGGACACCCTCCTCGATCATGTGCTCGACGGCATTGCCGCCGCCGCCGCCGATCCCGATCACCTTGATCTGGGTGCCCATGTTGAACTCTTCGATCATTTCGATAGCCATGTCTTGCTCCAATCCTTGCAGTTGCCTTGAAATTCCGGTCCTGGGATACGTTGTTGTTTGCCTTCCTGACGCCCTCCGCTATCCGGTCGGCGGCGGGTCGTGGGTTCTCGGCGGCGGCGGTCTTGCGCAAACGCCGCGTCCGGCGAGGGCCCGGGCGGGACAGGTGCCACCTGTCCTGCAACGTCGAAGCGGAGCGACCGGTCCGGATGCCGACGTTCCCCCGTGTGCCACCGCTGTCACCCACAGGACGGCGGTGGCGCCTGTGGGCGCAGGCCCCATTCGCGGTCGCACCTCCGCCGGTGAGCCACGATGGTGTTGATGAGTCTGCGGGCTGCACTGCGCGCTGGTCGACCGCGAGCGAGGGCCGGAGAACACCGGCGCCGCCGCCGGCCTGACGCTCGGTGCGCCGCACGACGAAGCCCCGCGCGACGCCGCGCCGCGCGACCACCCCACGCGAGGCGACCGCGCGGCTGGACGACGAGGCTCGAAGTCAGTCATCTCAGAAGTTCCCCAGGAACCAGTCGCGGGCTCGGCCGAACAGCGTCTTCACCGACCCGGCCTGCTGCGCTGCGCGCTGGCCGCGCGTGCGCGCCATGCGAGCTTCCTCGAGCAGGCCCATCACGGTGGCCGAGCGCGGGTTGGCGACCATGTCGTGCAGGGCGCCGCGGTAGGTCGGCGTGCCCTTCCGCACGGGCTTCAGGAAGATGTCCTCGCCGAGCTCGATCATTCCCGGCATCACCGCCGAACCGCCGGTGATGACGATCCCCGACGACAGCAGCTCCTCGAAGCCGCTCTCGCGGATCACCTGGTGCACCAGCGAATAGATTTCCTCGACGCGCGGCTCGATGACGCCTGAGAGCGCCTGCCGCGACAGCATGCGCGGCGGCCGGTCGCCGAGGCCCGGCACCTCGAGCTGCTCGTTCGGGTCGGCGAGCAGCTGCTTGGCGACGCCGTACTCGACCTTGATCTCCTCGGCGTCCTTGGTCGGCGTGCGCAGCGCCATCGCGATGTCGCTCGTGATCAGGTCGCCGGCGATCGGGATCACGGCCGTGTGCCGGATCGAGCCGTCGGTGAAGATCGCGACGTCGGTCGTGCCGGCGCCGATGTCGACGAGGGCCACGCCGAGGTCCTTCTCGTCCTCGGTCAGCACCGAGTGGCTCGACGCGCTCGGGTTGAGCACCAGCTGCTCGACCTCCAGGCCGCAGCGACGCACGCACTTGACGATGTTCTCGGCCGCGCTCTGCGCGCCCGTCACGATGTGCACGCGCACCTCGAGGCGGCCGCCGCTCATGCCGATCGGCTCCTTCACCTCGTGGCCGTCGATCACGAACTCCTGCGGCTCGACGAGGAGCAGGCGCTGGTCGTTCGGGATGTTGATCGCCTTGGCGGTCTCGACAACCCGGGCGACGTCGACCGGCGTCACCTCCTTGTCGCGCACGATCACCATGCCCGTCGAGTTCTGGCCACGGATGTGGCTGCCGGTGATGCCGGTGTAGACGCGCGTGATCTTGCAGTCGGCCATCATCTCGGCCTCTTTCAAGGCCTGCTGGATCGACTGCACGGTCGCGTCGATGTTGACGACGACGCCGCGCTTGAGCCCGTGCGCCGGCGCGCTGCCCAGCCCGGCGATGCGCAGCTCGCCGTCGGGCAGGACCTCGGCGACGACGGCCATCACCTTGGCGGTGCCGATGTCGAGGCCGACGACGAGATCCTTGAGTTCCTTGGCCATGTCAGCGTCCGCCCGGCCGCCCGAAGGACGCTGAGCGCCCCCTCGGGGGGCAGCGAACGAAGTGAGCGTCGGGGTCGTTCATGTCCGTCCTTTACTTCTTCTTCTCGGGCACCGGCGCGGCCAGGGTCGAGACGCCCTTCAGCCGCACCGCGTAGCCATCCTGGTGGCGCAGGTCCGCGTACTCGAGCGGGCGCTGGAAGCGGTCCGTCACGTTGCCGAGGGTCGCCACGAAGCGCCCCGAGCGGGCGACGACGTCGTCGTCGCTGCCGCGCCCGAGCTCGAGGACCGCACGGTTGTCGAGCGTCACGCGCCAGGAGCCGCGGCTCGACAGCGCCAGCGCCTCGACGCGCGAGCCGAGCGGCGCGATCACGGCCTCGATGCGGCCGAGCATCGTCAGCACCTGGGCCGAGCTGCCGTCCGGGCCGACCAGCCGGGGCAGGTCGTCGTCCTCGACGTCGCCGAGATTGGCCTCGAAGACCTCGCCGAAGCTGTTGACGAGCTTCTCGCTGCCGCTGTCGCTGCCCCAGAGCGCCACCGGCCGATGCTCCTCCAGCTGCACGCGCAGCCGGTTCGGCCAGACGCGCCGCACCACCGCATGGCGAACCCAGGGCACGGACTCGAAGGCACGACGCACGGCGCCGAGGTCCATGGTGAGGAAGTTGCCCGTCAGCCGCGGCGCCGCATTGGCGCGGATCGTGGAGACGCTGTTGCGGCTGACGTCGCCGTCGACGGCGATGGCGCGGATCGCGAACAGCGGCTGGCGCGACAGCCAGATCACGGCGACGGCCACCAGCAGCAAGGCGGCGACGATCGCCAGCGCCGCAGCCGTCTGGTTCATGAGGCGGACCTCGGGCGGCAGCTCGGGCACCGCCTCGGCCGGGGGCGCAGGGCGGGCCATCGTCAGGCGTCCCCTCCGGAGGCCGCCGCCCCTGCCGGTGCTCCCGCGGAGCGGGCGTCGAGGCAGGCCGAGTCGAGCAGGCGCACGCACAAGGCCTCGTAGCCGATGCCGGCGGCGCGCGCCGACATCGGCACCAGGGAGTGCGAGGTCATGCCCGGCGAGGTGTTCATCTCGAGCAGGAAGGGCTTGCGGTCGCTGCTGCGCAACATCAGGTCGGCGCGGCCCCAGCCGCGGCAGCCGAGGATGCGATAGGCGGCGAGCACGATGCGCTGGATCTCGCGCTCCTCGGCCTTGGGCAGGCCGCTCGGGCAGTCGTAGCGGACGACGTCGGTGAAGTACTTGTTCTGGTAGTCGTACTCGCCCTGCGGCGCGACGATGCGCACCACCGGCAGGGCGACCGCGTCGGCGCCTTCGCCGAGCACCGGGCAGGTGACCTCGTCGCCCTCGATGAATTCCTCGCACAGCACGTCGGCATCGAAGCGCGCGGCGAGCTCGACCGCCGCCTGCATCTGCGAGTAGCCGGCGACCTTGGTGATGCCGATCGACGAGCCCTCTCGCGGCGGCTTGACGACGAGCGGCAGGCCGATCACGTCGGGCACCGCGCGCACCTGCTCCCGCGCCTGCTGGTCGGCGGCGAGGCGCACGAACCGCGGCGTCGGCAGGCCCTCGGCGATCCAGATCCGCTTGGTCATCACCTTGTCGATGGCGATCGCCGAGGCGAGCACCCCCGAGCCGGTGTACGGAATGCCCAGCAGCTCGAGAGCACCCTGGACGCAGCCGTCCTCGCCGTGGCGGCCGTGCAGGGCGATGAAGCAGCGCGCGATGCCGTCCCGCTTCAGCTCCGAGAGATCGCGCTCGGCCGGGTCGAACGCGTGCGCATCGACGCCCTGCGAGCGCAGGGCGGCGAGGACGCCGTTGCCCGACAGCAGCGAGATCTCGCGCTCGGCGGAATCGCCGCCCATCAGCACCGCCACCTTGCCCAAGCCATTCATGCTGTCGCTCCGCGAACGAGTTCGACGACCTGCGCCGGCACGTTGCCGATCGAGCCGGCGCCCATCGAGATCACCACGTCGCCCGGCTGGGCCTGGGCGAGGATGGTCTCGGCCATCGACCCGATGTCGTCGACGAAGAGCGGGTCGACGCGCCCGGCGACGCGCAGCGCGCGCGCCAGGGCGCGGCTGTCGGCGGCAACGATGGGTGCCTCGCCGGCGGCGTAGACCTCCCCGAGCAGGACCAGGTCGGCGCCGCCGATGACCTTGACGAAGTCCTCGAAGCAGTCGCGCGTGCGCGTGTAGCGGTGCGGCTGGAAGGCGAGGACGAGGCGGCGGCCGGGGAAGGCGCCGCGCGCCGCGGCGAGCGTCGCCGCCATCTCCACGGGGTGGTGGCCGTAGTCGTCGATGAGGGCGAAGGTCCCGCCGGCCACCGGCAGGTCGCCGTAGTGCTGGAAGCGGCGGTCGACGCCGTGGAATTCGGCCAGCCCCTTGACGACCGCGCTGTCCGGCAGCTCGAGCTCGGCGGCGACGGCGACGGCGGCGAGCGCGTTGAGGACGTTGTGGTCGCCGGGCAGGTTGAGCGTCACGGCAAGGTCCGGCATGCGCACGCCGTCCCGACGCTGCACGGTGAAGCGCATGGTCGGACCGTGCGCCTCGACGTCGACGGCGCGCACCATCGCGTCGGCGCCGAAGCCGTAGCTGACGATCGGTCGCGAGATCATCGGCACGATCGAGCGCACGCCGGGGTCGTCGGTGCACAGCACCGCGGCGCCGTAGAAGGGCATCTTGTGGATGAACTCGACGAAGGCCTGGCGCAGCCGCGAGACGTCGTGCCCGTAGGTGTCCATGTGGTCGGCGTCGATGTTGGTGACGACCGCCATGACCGGCAGCAGGTTCAGGAACGACGCGTCGGACTCGTCGGCCTCGACGACGATGTAGTCCCCGGCGCCGAGCCGCGAGTTCGCGCCGGCGGCGTTGAGGCGGCCGCCGATCACGAACGTCGGGTCGACGCCCGCCTCGGCGAGGACGCTGGTGACCAGGCTCGTGGTCGTCGTCTTGCCGTGCGTTCCGGCAATGGCGATGCCCTGCTTCAGACGCATCAGCTCGGCCAGCATCACGGCGCGCGGGACGACCGGCACGCGGCGGGCGCGCGCCGCCATCACCTCGGGGTTGTCGCCCTTCACCGCGCTCGAGGTGACGACCGCCTCCGCGCCGGCGATGTGCTCGGCGTCGTGGCCGATGGCGACGCGGATGCCGAGCTTGGCCAGGGCCCGCGTCACCGGGCTCGCGTGCTGGTCGGAGCCGGAGACGCGATAGCCGAGGTTGTGCAGGATCTCGGCGATGCCGCTCATGCCGGCGCCGCCGATGCCGACGAAGTGGATGTTCTTGACCGCGTGCTTCATGGTGCCCGGTAGCGCCTCCCTTCGGTCGCTGCCCCCCGAGGGGGCGCGGCCGGCCTTGGGGCGGCCGGGGGTCCGGCCGGTGCGGCGAGTCGCGTCATGACGCCACCATGCTCTCGATCTCGTCGGCGACGCGGGCGGCGGCGTGCGGCCGCGCCAGCGCGCGCGCCCGGATCGCCATCGACAGCAGGTCCTCGCGCGTCAGGCTGCCGAGCAGGTCGGCCAGCCGGGTCGGCGACAGCTCCGATTGCTCGAGATGGATGCCGCCCTCGTGCGACGCCAGCCAGGCGGCGTTGTCGCGCTGGTGCGAGGTCGTGCTGGCGACGAAGGGCACCAGCACCGCGGCGACGCCGGCAGCGCACAGCTCGCTCACGGTGATCGCGCCGGCGCGGCAGACGATCAGGTCGCACTCGATGAGGCGCGCTGCCATGTTGTCGATGAAGGGCAGCACCTCGGCGCGGATGCCGGCCTTGCGGTACGCGTCGCGCACCGAGGCCTCGCCGGCAGCGCCGGTCTGGTGCACGACGTTCGGGCGACGCGGCTCCTTCATCAGGGCCAGCGCCTGCGGCAGGCACTCGTTGAGGACGCGCGCGCCGAGGCTGCCGCCGACGACGAGCAGGTTGAGCCGGCCCTTGCGGCCGATGAAGCGCTGGCGCGGATCGGGGATGCCCTCGATGTCGGCGCGCACCGGGTTCCCGGTCACGACGCCCTTGGCGCCGAGCTCGGCGGTCGAGGCGGCGTCGAAGCCGAAGGCGATCCGTCGCGCCGCCGGCAGCAGGGTCTTGTTGCTGAGCAGGAGCTTGGCGTCGGCATTGACGAGAAGGAGCGGCTTGCCGCGCAGCCGCGCCATCCAGCCGCCCGGGAAGCACAGGTAGCCGCCCATGCCGAGCACGGCGTCGGCGCGGCGCCGGCCGATGATCCGCGCGCAGGCCGGGAAGGCGAGCAGGAGGCGGATCGCGCCGAGCACGTTGCCGACGAGGCCCTTGCCGCGCAGGCCGTTGAAGGCGACGCGATCCAGGGCGATGCCGGCGGCCGGCACCAGCTTGTTCTCCAGCCCGGAGTAGGTCCCGAGCCAGCTCACGTTCCAGCCGCGCCGCTGCATCTCGCTCGCGACCGCCAGGCCCGGAATCACGTGCCCGCCGGTGCCGGCGGCCATGACCAGCAGGTGCCGCCGCGTCGTCATGCCCGCCCCCCGCGCATCAGCTGGCGGTTCTCGATGTCGATGCGAACCACGATGGCCAGGGCAATCATGCTCATCACGATCGCCGAGCCGCCGTAGCTCATGAGGGGCAGCGTCAGCCCCTTGGTCGGCAGGACGCCGAGGTTCACGCCCATGTTGATGAACGCCTGGCCGCCGATCCAGATGCCGACGCCCTGCGCGAACAGGCCGGCGAAGACGCGGTCGAGCGCGATCGCCTGGCGGCCGATGTGGAACAGGCGCCGTGCCAGCCAGAAGAAGGCGACGATGACCGAGGCCACGCCGACGAAGCCCAGCTCCTCGCCGATGACCGCGAGCAGGAAGTCGGTGTGCGCCTCCGGCAGGTAGTGCAGCTTCTCGACGCTCGAGCCGAGCCCCTGGCCGAAGATCTCGCCGCGTCCGAAGGCGATCAGCGAATGCGAAAGCTGGTACGCCTTGCCGAGCGTGTAGCGCTCGTCCCAGGGGTTGAGGTAGGCGAAGATGCGCTCGCGCCGCCATTCGCTGAGGGTGATCATCAGCACGAAGGCGGCGATCAGCACGCCGCTGATGAGCAGGAACATGCGGCCGTTGACCCCGCCGAGAAAGAGGATGCCCATGGCGATGGTGGCGATCACCAGGAAGGCGCCCATGTCCGGCTCGGCGAGCAGGAGCAGGCCGACGATGGCGATCGAGATCGCCATCGGCACGACCGCGCGCACGAAGTTCTCCTTCACGTCCATGCGCCGCACCATGTAGCCGGCGGCGTAGAGCGCGATGGCCAGCTTGGTCAGCTCCGACGGCTGGAAGCTC
>DATAGP010000047.1:0-114644 GCA_036263655.1 Caldimonas sp.
AGGTGCTCGTCGCGCGTAGCGCGGACGAGCAGCACCGTACGGTGCCGTCGCATTAGGGTATGAAGTACATATCTATCTGTCTCTCTTGCTCTCTCTCTGACTACTTCCGCGTGCGCGCGCGAGGATTTCAGGGTTAGACGCTCGTTGAATGCATGGTCATTTGGTTCGAGCCAGTGTTCTATGAGCTACTGCTGATGTTCAACTGCCAACGAATGAGAGAGTCTGGCTGGCCAGCGGGTTAGATCCCATACCCAACCTGCCTCTATGTCGCTGATGACTCACAGAGTGCGGTACTAGAGAACACGACGGTCCACACTTGACAACAGCACGTCCTAGATGGTGCGTAGTGCATCGTCCAGTAGAGTTGGGACTGACAGAAGAGCAAAGTGGCAAGCATCAGCACGATTGAAGCTGTTAGTCGTCCCGCTCAAGTGGGCTGAGTAGGCCACCAATCCCACGGAAGCTGGCAAGAGTCCCGCTCAGCCGGGTTGAAGTGGAGAGACCACCAACCCTGTGAAGCGAGCAAGAGTCTCGCTCAACCCCAGTTGAGTTCGCCACGACGCCAGCTGAGGCGGCGGAAGACTGGGAGCAGCGAGAAATCGGGTTCCTCAATCTCGACTTCCACCCAGTCAACCTTTCGGCTCGGCCTCAGGGCGGCTGTGCCGCCGTCAAAGGCCGTGGGCAAGAGAGGTGAGCTACTTCTCCGGCGAGCACTCCCCCGTCCCATTGCTCCTCCGTCGACCTGGCGGTCGCCTTCGTCGCAGGGACGTGCTCGTGCTCGGGAACCTAGAAGAGGCGGTGGTTCTCGACCCTTCCTGGTCCCGCGAGCCACGCGGAAGTGGGGTCATCCACTTAGCTACGTGTGACGCGCAAACAGAAGGGCAAACCGCGAGTGTCCCAGTACGACCCCGAGAGTAGGGGAGTGCGGAACCTACGGCCGAGCAACGAACATCTCCGCCCTTTGGGCCCTGAGCAGTCTCACTTGCACGTGCTGATCCGGCATTGCGGCAAATGCTCCCAAATCAGGTACTGCCGAGCGCTGGGATGAAACGCTGTTGTCACTGCAAGGACGTGCTCTCACGAGAAGCATTCAGTCCGGACGAGCGAGCTACCGACGGATTGCAGTCGTGCTGCCGTGCCTGTGCGAGCCTCCGTCGGCGGAACAAGTACGCCGCCAGTCCGGAGGCAAAGCGGCAACGACAACGTGACTACTACCGCAACAATACCGCTGCTGTCCAAGCGATCAACAGCCGGTCACGAGCCAAGCATTCAGACAAAGTCAAAGCAGCAAAGCAGGCGCACTATCTGCGCGTACGCGACGATCCGGCCTTTCAAGCCCGTATGCGCGCATACATCGAAGCGCACAAGGATCACAAGCGCGAGTACGACCGGGAGTACCGGTGGAAGAACGCGAGCAAGCTCGACGCACTGAAGAAGTCATGGAAGGCGAACAATGCTTTGCTTATCCGGGCGGTCAGGAGTTCATACAAGGCCAGGCGACGTGCGATTGAGAAAGCCGGGGATGATTCCCGGGCCGTTCGGGACTGGCTCGCGACCGTCAACAAGATGTGCCTTTGGTGCGGTGTCGACTGCGAGGCCGACTACCACATCGATCATGTGCGGCCACTCGCTCTCCGGGGAGCACATCGGGTGGCGAATCTCGCCATTGCCTGCCCGTCCTGCAACGTTCAGAAGAACGCGCTTCCGCCCGAAGAGTTCTGTCGGCGCAAGGGGCTCGACTTTCAAGTCATCTCAACCCGCAAACACGAGATGAAGGCCGTCAGCGCGCTCGAGAAAAGCCCGCGGACGCCGCGTGACCCTCACGCCACGCCACGATCTCCACCGACGGCGAAGCGTGGTCGAGGAGGCTAGGCACCTCGTTGTTGTTGAAGCAGTGCGGTCGCACAGGAACTCTTCCATGTAAGCACGGAGAGCCGGCACTAGTCGGTTCTTCTTCATCGCCGGGGGCGTAGCCGCGGCGGTGTAGGGCACGCCCTTGTAGACGAAGTGCTTGTGCGAGTACCCGCCCATCACCGTGTTGCGGGTGATGAGCGTGTCGATCCGCGCCTTGAACTGACGCTGCACCGGGAAACTCGACTACGCACGCTAGGTGCGCAGTGCTCGACTTTGGTACGCACCGGTTGTTTGTTGAGCCAGTGCGGACTGATGGTTTTGGGGTTGTAGCCAGCGCTACGGGTTACGCGCTCCACGCTGGCTACAACCCTTCAACGACCGACAGCAGTCAGGTATGGCCCCGACCCTCTACAGTTGAAATGGTGGAGGAATGACTCGCGTGAGCGGTTCGGCTCCGAGCGGAACCGCCACGGCTGACTTGGAGGTTTCGGATTGCCGCATCTCTCCGCCTCTGCCTCATTGCCTCGGTCCATTCCTCAGCGAGTCCGATCTTGCTGGAGTGTTGACGAAGCATCTTGCTCAGTACGTCGGGGCGTCTGCCAATTGAAGTTGCTAATGCTAGTCTGTTCTCCGCCAAGAAGTACCCGTTTGAGTAGAGCCTCCTTCTCGAGTGCAGGCATGCATCCGGTCCGTCCGTTCTTGAGGTGATGCGGGGTGCTCCGTTCTCTATCCACCCATTCGGGGTTCTGAACGGTGTTGTTAGTCTTTGCACCCTCGATTCGGTTGATAAGCCGATGGCCGTATGGCTTGGGCGAGAAGAATTTGGCAATGACGCGAAGGGCGCCGGCGAGATAGTTTTTCATTGGTTCATTCGTAGTCGTGGGTAATGCTCGACCAGTTGGAGGACGTGCTTGTCTTCCTTCTGTTCGAATTCGGTGCGGTGCTTCTAATCGAGCAGGGCCCCGTCTTGTTTCGGGAGGGCGGGAGGTTTGCTTAGATCCCTGGCTTGACCTGAGGCCTCACTCATGAGGAGAGGAATTGGCTTGATTTGAGGCTTTGCTCGCGAGCGGTTCCACTATCTCCGCCTTACGTCGGTAGACCCGCCGGGTTGTCCTGCTGTCCGCGTGAGCCAGCAGACTCCTGGCATGCTCCAGCGTCCCAGCATCGCTGGCCACCTTGGCGCGCAGGTCGTGCTCGGTGAACGGCTCTTTCACGTTCGTTTCCTTGACGACACGCTTCATGAACCGTTGCCACATCGACTTCCAGCCGGAACCTCGACTCAATTCTTCGTTGATGTAGCCCTGGCCTTCTCGGTTACAGAAGAGGAAGAGGGACTGCTTTGGTCTTGCATCGAGAGCCATTCTCACGGCCTCCCTCAGCTCGTCTGTCCACGCATAGATGGTTCTATTGCCGGTGAGCTCTTGGTCTTATGGCGCTGGTTGTGGATGCCGTCGTCCCTGATGTTCTCGTCCAACCGCAAACGCAACAGGTCTCCCTGAGCCATGCCCGTGAGCAGCTTGAGGCGCACGTACGCGTGGATCATCGACACCGAGCCGGACCTGCGCCTGGACTCCAGTGACAAGGCTTCTATGACCTCCCAGTCCTCGACGTACCGTTCGCGGGAAGGTTCGCCTTGCAGGCGAACCTCGCCCTTGAACGGGTGTTTGTCGATGTAGCCCCACTCGACCGCTTTGGTGTAGGCGTGGGACAGGAGCTCGATCTCGCGATGGGCGGCGATCTTGCCGCCCGTGACCTTGCCAGTTTCGGGATCCTTTTTCTTCCTGCTGCGTGCGTCAACGTACTGGTAGACCAGCTGCGGGCGAAAAGGTAGTAGTGGCATTGCTCCGAAAACCTCCCGGACCTTCTTTAGCTGGCTCTGATTGCCAATCTGGCTCGCTACAGCCTTCTTCGGAACGACCTCCAACGCATAGCGGTCCAGAAGATCTCCAATGCTCCGAATGTTCGCCTGAGCTCCGAGTCTGTCTGACCAGACTTGATAGGCCTCATGCAGCTTCGAGCCCAGGCGGAACAACTTCTTGCCGTCCCACTGGGCCTCGAGACCCGGAGGGACGCTGTAGTAGTACGCGCCGTGTGTGTGGCGCCAGCGGAGTGGTAAGCCTCGGTTTTCTCGATTGCGAGCTCTTGGCATGAAGTTCTTCTCTCGGTCGTCAGATGGCACGCCAGTTGGGACTGACCGCCTGTTGATGTTTTCGGGGGTTGGGCTCGGGGTTGCCATCGAACACCTTGGTGATGTGCGACCGCAGAATGGCGATGCCCCCATCGGGGCGCACCTTGTGCTCGATGCCCATCGATCTCAGCGCCTTGACCTGAGCTGGCCGGCGGATGCGATCTGTGAGGCGCTCAATCTCCTCGGGTTCGAGGAAGGTCTCAGGCGACGAGGAGCGGACATGAGGATCATTGCGATCGCGAGGTGCCGAAGGCACGTTTCTGCGGCTGTGCGCCCGCCTGGTGGCAGGACTGTCTTGAGGTTGGTGTATCGGCTTCATATAGTCGAGACCGCTCGGTTCTCGTCGGTTGAAATATCGGTTCAGGGTTCCTGAGGACTCTTCTGCTACTTCTCTCGAAGTAGGAAGGCATAGGTGTCAACTCAGGTTCTGGGGTGCCCAAGGCCGAGGGCGACACGCCTGCTGCAGCCGAAAAGAAAGCGGACGATCCATCACTGGATGTCCGCTTTCTAAAGGGTGGATGGTGCTGGGTCTTCGCCCGTGTGATGCGCTAGATGTGTGGTTTCATGAGGTCCTCCGGGTACGTTGGAGAAGTCCTATAACTTCTCGCAAGAGCGACGGGACGGCGCATGTCACCTGTGAGTTTGTTGGGTGGTCAGGTATCGGCTCTGTATCGGTTCGCCGAAACTGGCACGTTGGCTCGGATGTGGCGATTTCGCTTGTTCGTCCATGTACCGACTGTCTGACATCCCACACGTGTAATGGCAAGCCGAGAGACATGGAAGCGCTAATCGCCTGAGCACAGGGGGGTGCTCAAATGTGTCCTGGGGAGGGACCCGGGGGGGGTACTTTGCCTTCACGTGTGTGGACTGCCAGTACCGCCCTCATACCCAGCTCGCGGATTTCCACAAATCCCGAGACCCCCTGCGAGATAAAGGAGGCGAACCGGCTTCCTTGTAGCGATGGACATAGCCTCGCAGGCGCTCGATTGGCAAGCTCCTCCACGAGAGCCGGAGGCTCTCTGTTCTATTCTTCTTTCTCTGGTTTGGGAGCTGAGGCTGTGTTTTGTATTCGTCCTTCGTCCTAGGGTCGGAAGGGTCCCCGAGTCCGTCTGAGGCACGATTGAGGACGACCTCAGATGTGATACCTCAGAGTCTCGACTGATTTCGAGATCCTCAGCTCACCGGGTGTCCTGACCTTTTCGACGAAGAGCGCGGAGCGCTCCTGCAGGCACTCAGCTGCTGCGGAAGCGTCCAGCTTCTTGGATCGGGGCTCCTTATATTGATCCGCAGGAGCGCGCGGAGCGCGCCTGTTAATCTGTCATCTGTTAGGCTGCGGGCGGTGGCGGGTTGAGGAACTGTATTTTCTTCTCCGCTCTCCTGTTTTCTACTCCACAGACCGTTCGTCAGTGAGTCTTCTGTCGAACCATGGTTGCAGTACCCTCTCGAGCTAAACTCATCTAATGCATTCCGCTCCTCAGCGGATTCACAGAGGACCCGGAGGGTCCCTGAATTGGCATGGTAGACAGACTTCAGTTATGTGTATTGCTCAGTACACTGAGCTTAATTGAATCTTCTCACTGAATCAGTTCTCTCAGCAGATCACAGAAGAGCCGGAGGCTCTCTGCACTACTAACAGTTGCTGCAACTCTCGCTGACAGCTTCTTTAGAGGACCCGGAGGGTCCCTGAGGTCCTCTGAAACTGGATGTGTGGTGTATACTCTCGCTAGACTGCTAATACACTGAATCTCTCAGATGCACTCAGATTCCTGAGTTGACTCAGTCTCCCTAGAAGATTCACAGAAGAGCCGGAGGCTCCTTCAGAGCTCCAGGTGCTGTCCCTAACAGGACGAGTTCAACCGTGCAGTCCTCAGGCAGTCAACTCCCAGCTCGACTGCGCGAAGATGCGGCTTGGGACAAGGACGACGTGATGTCGTTCCTAAGCAGCCGAAACGACAAGGTTCTTGTGCTGGCGTGTCGCTGAAGGCCAAGTGAGACCGGTCAGCAGCCACGCATTCACTTAGTCTGCGAGTTGCAGGACTGGCATGACCTGTTCCGGGAAGCTGGGCACGGGCGACATACTGGTTGCGTTCGCATCTAGAACCAGGAGACAAGCCATCGTGATGACACCAGCCGAGCTCGCGGCCTACTACAAAGTGAGCGAGAAGACCATCGCTCGCATGACAGCTGACGGCATGCCCTCCAGGCTCATCGGAGCTCGCCGACGCTACGATCTGGCCGAAGTAGAAGCCTGGACCAAGGAACGAGCATGTCGACCGGGCAAGCCGCTAGCGATATGTAGCACGCGGAAGCCTGCGTCAAGCGGAAGCGCGTACACCGACTTCTGCCGGAAGGTCCGAGTGAGGGTGATGCCGAGCGACTGAAGGCCGAGCTTGGTGGCTCTGCACCAGGAGACCACAGAGCAGCTCCTCTCGATACCGGCAACCCGCCACTTCGAAGCTGATGCGCGACTACTACGATCGCCACGCTCCGGCGCTCCGGGTGGCTCGTGGAAAACCTAGCCAGAGACACGCGGCCTAGTGGCGAAGATCATGCTTGGTGTCGACGTCGGACTGGACCGGTCGACGATTCGAAAAGGAGGCTATCGTTCTGCGGCGAATGCCTGCTTCCGACGAGGCGCAGCCAAGTCCCGCGCCTTACTTCTGTGGACGATGTCTGAGCAGTGCCTGCCCAGAACTCCAAATGGAATGAGAAGCGTCGCGGCTTGTCCGACCAGCCCTATAAAGACGGCGGTCTAGCGGGGACTTCACGAGGGCGCCGGAGTGGCCGTGCACTGCATAGGCATCAGCGCGACTGAGGTGAGGGGGCGAGGGCTTCACCGCTGCGCTTCCCAGCACAACAACACGAAATCGGTCTCGTCACCTCGCTCTAATCAGCGACAGCCGGCCGAACCGGTATATGACCCCTTCAGCGGGTACGTCACGATAGGATATTTCCCGCTTTTCGGAATGGAGTTGGCCGTCGCCGTGCATTCGGCGCTCGTGGTACACATCGCGACGTAACTATCATCACCTGTTTGAATACTGCAGCACTGTCCGGACTTATCCTTGCAGAGCTCGACCTTTTTACCAGCGATCAAGTCGCATGCGACGATAGAACCGATCAACCCAATGCCAACGACAGCAGTTGTCCATCTAAAGATATACATGACGCCCTCCTAAGTATTCAATCCAAAACTGGAAATATTCTGACACCGAGTGACATATTGACAAGCTTTATGGTCGAAATCGGCAAAAACTCACGGTCGGAGAATTCAGAAAGCAACAAATTCGCTACCGTTTTCCTCGTATCACCGGAACATGCGTCGAAGGTCGTAACCGAACTCGAGCAGGTGAATAAGCCAAGGGATGCTGCCTCAAAGATTGCCTGCGACCTTGCTGATTGCAGCTCACCAGATCGCAATTTCCAATCGGGAGTAAAGAACGCGGAAGACTTTATCGCCCCCGTCGCTTTCTGAGGTGAGCGTCGAAACAAAAAGTGCCTTGGGCCGGCAGGTGCATCCTCTATGAATTTAGGAGCGGGTAAGTGACTGATGTCTACCAGAAGCCGCCAAGTAATCGGGTCGGCGAGGCATCCAGAGACAAGTGTTCCAGAAGTCATACTTGACTTGTAGACGAAATACTCGAAAGCGAAAAGTCTATCCTCGTCGAAATTTTCCTTAGACTTAGCATTTAGCAATTGCGCCTGTTGCGACGATGATTGAGCGCCTTGACTGGACCATCGATCCAGGATTCCCCTTGACTGCGGATCTCGGGGGGGAATATTCTTCAATATCCCCATATGAAATGGCCCACCGACACAGGGTTGGCCCACCAACTCTGCGGGGGAGTTCACAGTAAGCGGAGATGGAATCCTATGCACGCTGTAGAGGTCGCCGACTGGAATGGTTTTCAAATCGGTAGAGTGATCAATGACAGGGAGCGCGCGCCTGTAGGCTGCCGCTCGCGCGTATATTGCCGTAAATCCAGCTAAAGCCTGCTTTGCGCGCCGACTGTCGGTGGTGCCTACGTGAGTCACCGCAAACGCCTCCCATAAGGCGATTATCTCGTCGGCAATCGCAATTTGCTGCGCCTGGAGCGCGCCCAATTGAGCCTTGGGCGTGCGTGGGCCACTCGAATGGAGGATTATCAACTTCACGTACTTCGGGATAATTTGAAGATGCAACTGTTGATAATCCATCAGCCAGTTGTCAACCTTATTCTCTGCTGCTAGCTGTTTGAGCTCGCCAAGCGTGGGCAAAGAGTATCCGCTAGTCCCCAACGCCTTTTCGGCCTCGGTCCGGTTAAGGCCAAGTATCTCAAGATCGTTGTCGGATAGTGGCCTAAGCAGATAGGCATTCAAATAATACTTGGCCGCGTCTCTGAGCACGAACTTCTGATTATCAGGGAGCCGAGGCGCCTCCCTTAGGGCGTTGAAAGCTAAAGCGGCCGAATAATATTCCCCTAGCCGCGTATCAGACCTGCGCCACATAATAAGGGCGCGCAATGCCTCCAAATCGGCGTCGCGGGCATTCGTTAGTTCAAACTGCCCATCCGAAGCATACTTGAGCCGATCCGCATAGCGCGATAGCGACTCAGGGCGCACCATTAATGTTGGACGTTCTATCAAATCCCTTAATGCAGCGGACTTCTCCTTATATACCGAGTATTGTGGGTTCGCGGGGTACATAAAAGCCAGAGTACTTGCGAAGATCCTCGCGGTCTTAAAGTCTTTGTGGTTGTACGCATCCACGTAGTCATCCCCGCGAACTCTTTCGACGCCGACTCTGATGGCAACAACCACCAAACAGAGAGCCACAAGGGCGCTGGCTGTAATGCCGGCTGTGACAGCAACTTGCCGGCCAGAAAACCTCCTCCCCGGCCCGCGAAAATAGCCAAGACAAATTTGAACGACAGCGACGAAGAGGGTTGCTGCCGCGGCGACGGCCAAAAGAACCTGGCTGAGTTCCGTGATCGACTTAGTGAGAAGACCCAGAAAGTTGCCTTGTTGATCGTCAAGCTTAGAATCTGCCTCGACGATATTCTTTTCCAGCACTTGGTCCAAGTCGTTGATCGCGTTCTTGGCGAGTGCGTCCAGCTGAGAAGAAAACTGGGATCTTTGAGAGTCAGCTAGTTCTTTTAGCTTCGTTAGCTTGTCGTCCAGTACCGCGTTTAGTTTGGCTTCCGCTTGCGCGATGACGGCATCTCCGCGTTGCTTCAACTTGTCATCTAACGCATCTATGGAGGACCCTGTTACGAGACTATGAAATGCGTCTCCGGCGAAATTGAGATTTAATATGCCACGGTCGCCGCCGCATGCTACTGCGCAGGGTACTTGAAAACCCCCGATCTTAGTATTGCCGACGAAAAACGCGGAAGTGCCGGCCGTGCACCCCACTAAGACTAGGAAGATGCAGCAACGTACGGCGGGGGCGGTCGACATGCGGGTGTTTGGTCTTCGATTTCGTCCCAGTGGCTACGGTGACTGTGGCTGAACTCTGACGCGAAGGCAATGACCGTCGGCCGACCGCAGGGGCGGCTTGAGCTACTTCGTTTACAGCGAAAGCGCACAGCTGTGCCCGGGCGGGATCGCGAAGGGGTCGGGATGTCGACGCACGGCATCGATTGCAAAGTTCCCCACGCTGAGCGACAGCAAGGGGCCAGTAGCGCTCCATTGGGAGCCGTCGATGAGCAGCCGTTTCGACAACCGAGCCGACAGTGCAATCACAAAGTGAGCAATACCCTGCAACCTGCTCATCTGTATCCAAGCGGTCGTCGAGGCTTGTATGACCGCCATGCGGTCTAAGGCGTACGCCGGTCTGCCGCAGCTGAACAATTTCAACGGCTGGTAGAGCGCTGGTTCAGCGTACGGCGCACAGGCCAGCAACGCGTCTTTGCCCGCCCTCACCACAAGTCATGGACGGCTTGCACGTCACTTCCTTGCCCTTAGTGACTTGGCAAGCGCGATCAAAAGCACTCCTCGCAAGGGACATTGCCCTGTACCACTGCAGACGTTCGGCGTTATAAAGATCAACCACTTACGAGCGGTCAAGAGTCTCATCGGTGGTACACGAAGCAGCCTCTAAGTTGTTGATGCGAACGGGATATGGGTCGATGGACCACCCGACTACGAACCAAGGGGTCGTGGGTTCGAATCCTGCCAGCCGCGCCAACCTCTCGTTGTAAATCGATGGCTTACGAGCTCGGGCTCGTAAGCCGTTTTTTTTCGCCGGCGCGAGTCGCGCGAGCGCACCCCGCATTTCGTCAGCGCCGCGGGTCAGGCGGCCAGCATCTCGCGCTGGAAGTCGACCACCAGGCCTTCGCCGACCTCCTTGCGCATCGCCTTCCACGGCTCCGGCTCGGCATCGATCTCGGCGATGAGCGAGCGCGGCACGCGCATCGCCTTCTCCACCTGGCTGTCCGCCGGCCGCACCCAGGCGAGCACGAAGTCCTCGCCACCCGCCTCGACCAGGCGAAGCTCGCGCTGCCCGGGAATCGGCGTCTCGCCGCCGTGGCGCAGCGCCATCACCTTGGCCAGCTCGAGCGTGCGGTCGTCGATGCCGGCCTGCCTGGCGATGAGCTTTTCGACCAGCGCCGGCCAGCCGAACACGGCGCGCGGCTCGACGCCCGCGCCGAGCTTCGCCGCTTCGGGCGTGGCTCCCGTGCCGAGCCCCTCCTCGAAGATTTCCGCCGTCTTCGCGGCGCAGGCCTTCCACTGCCCGCGCTTGGCCACCGGCCACACGCCGATGTAGAGACCGTGGCGCAGCTCCATGTAGGTGAATTCCGGATCGACCCGGAACTCCGTGCCGCAGCTCGGGCACGGCTGGCGCTGGAAGGTGCCGGCGATGATTGCGTCGCGCAGGTCGGGCCGGCGGTCGGCGTTGACGCTGAACACCAGCTTGAATTCGACCGGCGTGGCGCAGGCCGGGCAGTGGATCGTCTGGGTGTGAAAGACCGACATCGCTGGCCTCCTCGTGCGTCAGAGCTTCTTCAGCCACTCTTGAGCCGGATGCTTCGCTCCGAGCTTCTTCGACTTGAAGCCGGCGTAGAGCTCGGCGAACCATTCGGCCGGCGCGCGGAACTGGTAGCCGGTGAGGCCCTTCTTGCGCGCCGCCAGCAGATAGCTCACCCACTCGCGCGGATACGCCTCGTGGTAGACCGTCTTGCCGCCGATCGCGATCTCCTCGGCATCGCCCTGCCGGCCCCAGATTCCGTCGGACGTGGCCAGGCGGTGCCAGCGATCGAATGCGTCGTAGGCCTTGGCGTCGTCCGATCCGGCGGCCACGGTGGCCGGCCGGGCCGGCTTCTGGTTGAGCAGCTTGTCGAGGACGTACTTCTTGTCCTCGGGCTTTGAATAGAAGGTGTTGCTGCCGCCGACCTTGCTGCGGATGTGCGGGCCCACCGCGTTGGCGATGGCCTGCACGCCGGCGCCGTGAACCTGCCAGCCCCCATGGTCCTCGCGCGCGCCGTTGCGCTGCATGTAGGTGCGCGCGTCGTCGACGCCGTGGCCGACCTCGTGCAAGGCGGTGAAGCTGACGTACTCGCTGTCGCCGCCGACCGGCAGGCAATCCTTGTCGACGTCGGCAGGCAGCTGCTTCACGGTGGCGCCGGTGGTGTCCTTCGCCGTCAGGCCCGGGCCCAGGCCCTGCTTGTGCAGGTCGGGGCGGCCGCTGAGCGTGACCGTGGTGTTCGTGCTCCAGGCGCCGCTGCCGCCGGTCGAATCGGTGTGCGTGATCTTGCTGATGCTGCCGAAGGACTTGACGTCCTGCGGCACCATCGCGAAGGTCTTGCACAGCGCCTTCATGCTCTTGGCTTCGTGCGGCGCCGCGGAGGCCGAGGTGTCGGGCACCATGGTCACGCCGAACCGTCCCGTGGCGAGCGCCGCGATCATCCGCGGGTCGGTCGTCTTCGGCGACTGGACCAGGTCATCGACTTCCTTCTCGCCGCCGTTGGCCGTCATCTTCGCGGCAAGCGCAGCGATGGCGGGATCGGCCGGATTGGCGGCGGCTCGCGTCATCAGCTCGGCCTTGTCGATGCTCACCTCGAGCTTCTTCAGCGCCGCCATGGCCTCGCCGAACTTGAACGCATCGGCCAGCTTCTTCGCATCCGCCAGGGCCGTGTCGAGGGGCTTCTTCGCCTTGGCGTCGGTGATCGTCGCGACGTGGGTCGCCGTCGCGGCGGCGGCCGTGTCGAACTTGCCGCGATCGAGGTCGGCCTTGACGGCGGCGGCGGCCAGGTCGGCGGCGCGGCGCAGCGCGGCCATCGCCTCCACGCCCGAGTTCGCCTTGTTCTTCGCCCTCGCGTCCGCCAGCGCCTTGGCCACCGGGTCGATCACGCCCTTGAGCAGGGCGGCTCGCGGCAGCGCCTGCAGCGAGGTCAGACGCGCCTCGACGCCGGGCAGCGTCGACTTGAACTGGCTCTGCGCGACCTGGACGGCCTTGGCCTCGATCAGCGCCTTGGCCGCGGCCGACAGAGGCCCCGCCGCGCCCTTGCCGTCGTTCTTGGCCAGCGCCTTGTCGGCCTTGTCGATCTGCTCCTTGCAGCTCTTCAGGGGCGCCGCCGCCTCGGCGGCGAACGGCGCCGCAGCAGCGGCGAGCTGATCGGCGCGCAGCTTCTGCAGCGCCGTCTTCATCGTCGCCACGTCGGCCGGGTTCGCCGCCGCGGCCTCGGCGCCGGCGGCGCTGCCGGCGCCGTCGGCCAGGACCTTGGCCGCGGCCAGGTCGGCGCGCACCCGCACCACCTCGTTGGAGGCCGCCGCCCAGCCGGGGCCGGGGTCGGCGGCGGTCGCGGCGCCGGCCGCCGCCTTGGCGGCCTGCTCGAGCTGCTTGCGCGCCGCTTCGCGTGCCGGCGCAATGCGCGCCGCCGCCGCATGCTTGTCGAGCGCCGCGAGCTCGGCGTCGGCGAGCGGCCTCTGCCTCTTGTAGGCCTCGGTGTCCGCGGCCGCGGCCAGGATCCGGTCGCAGCGCGCGTTGATGTCGCGCAGCTTGGCCTCGCCGGCCTCGAACTGCATGACGGCGCGGCTCGCCGACTGGTCGGCGTCGGCGAGCAGGGCATCGAGCCCCGGGCCGCGATCGGCCACCGGCGCCGCGCCCTTGACCTTGGCGATCTGCGCGACGGTCGCGACGCGCGCCGTTTCGTAGGCGGCGCGCCGCGGCGCCATCCGCTCAGTCGCCGACAGCGCCCGCAGCGCCGTCACGGCCGCCATCACGCCTTCGCTCCAGCGGCGCGCGCCGAGCGCCGTGTTCGCGGCGGCGACCTGGACCCGGGCCTTGTCGATTTCCGGCTTGAGGAAGCCGCCGACGCTGGCGTTCGCCGTCGACTTGGCGAGCATGCCGTTGACGGTGTCGACCCACGCCTTCAGCTTCGCCTGCAGCTGGGCGGCCGCGGCATCGAGTGTCGCGTTGGCCGCGACGTAGTTGTTGGCAGCCGCCTGGGCGTTGGCGTTGCCGATGGCGGCGCTCAGCAGGTTGAAGAGGGCGTTGTCGAAACGCTGGTAGGCGTTCATGCCCATGGTGACGTCGGCGAGCTTGACGGTGAAGGCCTGCCGATCGTCGGCCGCCTTCTTCGCGGTCGCGGCGATGGCCTTGACGTCCTCGAGCGCCTGCATCGCCTGCGGCCACTCCGATTTTCCGGCATGGCCGTCGGCGGTGGCGAGCTTGGTGTTCGACTGCGTGATGAAGGCCTGGATCGCCGCCGCCTGAGGATGTGCTTTCAGCGCCTCGATCAGCACGACCGCAGCGACGCGGGCGATCGTGAACGCCCCCTGCTGCACCATGTCTCCGACGGTGCCGCCGGAGGCGGAGCCGACTTGGGGCGTGGGCGTGGCGGCGGGCCCCGATGCGACGGCGGCCGGTGCCTTCTTCGCCGCGGCCACAGGCGTCTTGACGAGGCCGAGGGCATCGAGAAGTCCCATGGGTTGCTCCGTGGCGAAAGGGAATGAAAGTCTAGCCGGCGGCACCGCCGTGTCCAGCACCTCCGAGCGGCGATGGCGCATCCGGACGCGATGAGCGGGGGTTAGCATCGCCCGCGTGACAGAACGCCGGCCTCGTCCCAGGCAGCCCGGGCTGCAGCCGCTCGCGGCCGTATTGATCGGCTGGGCGGTGGCCTGCGGCGCGGTAGCGGCGCCGAGCGCCGGCGCCGCCCCAGCGCCGGCAAGCAAACCGTCGAGGAGCACGACCATGGCAGACAACGAAGCGGGCGGCGACTTCACGCTCGTGCAGTTGAAGGGGTTGGTCGGCGAGCACATCGGTTCGTGGAAGCAGACCGGGATCGACGTGCCCCTCGAGAGCCGCGCCTTGCCGGAGCCGGCGACGGTCGTCTACACCTTCCGCCAGGGCAAGCAGAAGGCGACCCTCACCGTCAGCGACGGTGGCAGCGCCAACAGCGCGCCCGGGCCGGCGCACTGGACCGGCCCGCCCAATCGACGCGAGACGGGGTCCGGCGCCGAATTCGTCTACCGCGAGGGTCGGCGCACGGTGCGCGAGATCGACCGCCGCGAGCCGCCGGCGCGCGAGGTGGTGCTGCTGCTGGCCAACGGCATCATGGTGAGCGCCGCCGGCGACGCCGACATGAAGACGCTGAAGGCGCTCGCCGCCGGCGTGCGGACCGACGCCGCCGAGAAGCTGGTCCGGCCGGCGAAGTGACCGGCGCTTCCGAGTGACGGGCGCAGCCGCGCAGGCGTCGAGGTTGCCGCTGACCCGCCGGGCGGCGGTCGTCTAGCCCGCTTTTCCGTCGGCGCGGATGCCGGCGCGACTTTCCTGGCCGCGCGCTGCGCCACGAGCACCGCCTGGGCAGCCCGCCCGGAAGCGGCCGATGGCCGCGTCGGTCATGCCCTCGGCGCTTCCCCGTTCCTCGTACTGCCGCCGCAGATAGCTGGCGTCGCTGCCGGACTCCGTCACGCCCAGCACGTGATCGAGCGCGTCGAGCGGCGCCGACATCGCAAGCTCGTCCTTCAGTCGCCGCACCGTCGATCGGATGTCGTCACGAAGCGACAAGGTCTCGTACGACGCCGGATGCACGAGCGTGCCGTCGAGACCGAAGCGGCAGGCCTGGAAGCGGTTGTAGTTGTAGACGAGGTAGTCGTCCTCGCTCGGTTCCGGCTCGCGACGCTGAAGCAGCGAGCGACACAGCGCCTGCAGGTAGCCCGCCAGGGCCGCCGCTCGCTCGACGTCGAGCGGCGTGTCGCAGACGCGCAGCTCGATCGTGCCGTACTCGGGCTTGGGACGGATGTCCCAGTAGAAGTCCTTCATGCTCTTGACGATCCCGGTCCGGGTCATCCTCTCGAAGAAGCCGGTCTCGAAGTCGTGCCACTCGAGCGTGAACGGTGCCCTGCCGCTGAGGGGGAACGCGAACACCGAGTTGAGGCGTGCCGAGTTGAACAGCGTGTCGCGACGCTGCACGAACGGGGAAGAGGACGCGAGGGCGATGAAGTGCGGCACGTAGCGGTTGAGCGAGTGCAGCAGGAACAGCGCCTCGTCGCCCGACGTGCAGCCGACGTGGATGTGCTGACCGAAGATCGTGAACTGCTTTGCCAGGTAGCCGTAGAGGGCAGAGACCTCCCTGAAGCGCGGCTTCGAGAAGATCCGTCGCTCACCCCACTGCTGGAACGGGTGGGTGCCGCCGCCGCAGATGCCGACGTTGAGACGATCGCCCGCGGCAACGAGCGCGTTGCGGATATCGCACAGCTGGGCGAGCAGCCCGGCATGGTCGCGCTGCACGGAAGTGGATATCTCGATCATGCTCTCCGTGATCTCGGGCACGACATTGCCGGGGAACGGTCGCCGACCGAGCAGTTCGAGCATGTCGGGGCTGGCGTCGACGAGGTCGAAGTCGCTCAGGCTCACGAGCTGCAGCTCGAGCTCGACACCGAGCGTCAGCGGCTCGGAATGGGCGAAGGGTTCGAGCGGCATCAGCGTTTCTCGACGGCCTCGCTGCTTTCGCCTGCGGCCATCAGCGCGCGTTGGGTGGCGACGGGACCGATCAGCTCGAGCAGCAAGGCCACTGCGGCGAGCGGCGCCAGCTGGTCGGTGAGCTCGAGGCCGAAGTAGCGCGCTTCTTCGAGCAGCAGGATCACGAACACCGAGATCGGCATCAGCGCGGCGCCGGTCAGGACGCCCTTGCGGAACGTGATGCCGCTCACCCGCGCCAGGCCGCCGACGACGATCACCTTGGCGAGCAGCCGCGCCCCGATGATGGCAAGCGCAAGGCCGAGGCCGGCCCACACGCGCTGCCATTCGAGCGTACTGGCCACGAACATGAACAGGACGACGGCGAGCAGGTCTCCGAGCACGCCGAAGTTGCGCTGCGTCGGGCTCAGGGAGACGCGCCGGTGGCGGGCCACCAGCCCGAAGGACAGTGCGGCGAGGACCGGCGACAGGCGAAGCGCGTGCGTCACGGCGACCAGCAGCACGACGCCGATGGCGAAGGCCACCGTCGCGTCCCGCGCCACGTGCCCGAACCGCCGCAGCACGGCGGGCACCGCCAGCCCGAACGCGGCGCCTAGGCCTGCGGAGACCAGGAGCGCGTTGAGGCTTCCGAGTACCGCGTGCAGGAGGCTGCCCGAGCTCTGGAAGGTCCAGTAGCCGACGATCGCCTTGAAGACGAACAGTCCGAGCACGCAGTTGACGGCGGTCAGATGCAGGATCCGTTCGGTCAGTTGCCCGGAGCTCCGCTCCTCGTTGACGACCAGCATCAGCGCCGCGGGCGACGTCGACATGGCCAGGGACGCCAGGAGCAGCGCGGTCAGGCTTGGCGCCCCGAACGAAGCCGAGACGAGGTAGACGACGACGAAGGTCGCCACGGACTCGAGGATCCCCGTGACGCCGATCCAGGGGTTCGTGCGCAGCCAGCGCAGGTTGATCCGATAACCGAACTCGAACAGGATCAACCCGAACGCCACGTTGGCCAGAAGGATCACGTTGGGTCCCGGCGCGAGAGGCAGGAAGCCGAGCTGCGTGGCGCCGAGAGCGAATCCCACCAGGCCGTAGACGCTGATCCGGGGCACGCCGGTGACGCGATGCACGGCCTCGCCGGTCAGCCATGCGAAAGCCACGGCCGAGGGCCAGGCGAGCTCGGCGATCGCCGGAAGAAGATCCCCGACGTCGGGCAGCGCGCTCTGCGACGCCAATCAGCGGCCCGCCTTCGCGTCGACCAGCAAGCGACGGATCTCCGCGAGCTTGACCTTCATGCGTTGCTGGTTCGCGGGGCCCATGCGGAGCAGGATCTTCTGGCCGGCCGCCAGGGACTCCAGGGCCGGATCATCGAACTGGTACGTCACCCAGGGCCGCTCCGGACGCAGCGGTCCCTTGATCGTCGGCAGGTGGACCTTGGCCGGCGCGTCGAGCGACGGCGTCGCCAGGAGGAGGTCGATCACCTCGATGACACGGTCGTTGAGGTACCTGCTGGGGTAGCCGAGGTCCTCGTAGGCACGCTGCAGGAGCGGATAGAGCCGCCGGTACGCATCGACCGCCTGGGCCATGTCGACCGTCTCCACCAGGAGCACGAAAGGCGTGTAGCGCAGCGAGTTGTCGGCGGAGATGATCTCCCCGCCGTTGCTTTGCTCGGTCAGGAACCGTCCCGCAGGCGCCATCACGGGCCAGACGCCGGCGGGTGCGCTCGACCGGCCCAGGTTGTCGAGCGTCGCTGCGAATCGACGCGGGAAGTCGTCGAGGTGGAACATCGACAGCAGGGTGCGCCGACCGAAGAGATCCATCAGCACCGAGCTCGGGTCTGAGGCGCTGCTCGCCGGTGCGGCCACGTCGATCGGATAGCGGACGGCGCTGGCGGCCGGTGGCAGCGAAGGGGCTTGCGGGAGTGCCGTCGATGGCGGTTGTTCCGCGATCGGCGGGATCGCGGGCGGCGTGCGCCGCTGCCACGACCAGAGGGCGGCGGCGCCGGCGACGATGACGATCAGGGCCGCGACCGCAGGCCAGCGCCCGTTCTTCATCGCGCACTCGCCGCGGGCCGGGCCGCCACGCGATCCGCGACGCGCCGCTTCAGAGCTCGGCCAGCGGGATCTCGCCGGACCGGTCGTCTACCGCCAGCACGTCGATCAGCTTGGCGAGGTCGGTCTGGATCCGCTTCAGGGTCCTGGCGTCGAGTGCCGCGAGCGCCTCCGGGAGCACGCCCGCGTACGGGCCCGGCGTGCGGCGCAGGAGCCGCGCGCCCTTCGCCAGCAGCTTCAGCTGGACGACGCGCCGGTCGTCGGGATCGCGGGACACCGTCACCAGCTCGCGCTCCACCAGGGCCCTGACGAGGTTGCTTGCCGTCGACTGATGGATGTTCATCGCCGCTGCCAGGGCGCCCACGCCGATGCCCGGCGACTTCTGGATCACGCTCAGCGCCCAGACCTGCGCTCCGCCGAGGCCGACCTTCCGCTCGACTTGCTGGAAGTGCGTCTTGACGGCATTGAAGACCTGGCGGAACTGACGCAGGACCTGCCTCGCCGCCTCGTCGTGAGCTTGCGTCCTGTCGCGCCCCGTCGTCGTTCTGGGGCGGGATCGAGAAGCCATCCGGCGATGATAGGTGCCGCCAAGGGAACATCTGCACCCGTCCTGGTGAAGGGAACTCGCCCGGCCGATGCACCAGGGCCGCATCCAGGCGGCTGGCGCTCGGTGCCCCGATCCTAGGGGATATGCATTTGTGCAAAGTCAGTGATTCCCCGCGCGGAACTTCGTCCGCCTCCGCGGTGTCCATCGAAGACCCGGCCAGCGCCGGTGCTGAGCCGGCCGTGAACTCCGATGGAGGAACGTGTCATGTCAAAGCAGCTTCAAGCTCGATCGGCGGCGGCCGTGCTGGCGGCCGCGGCCCTGTCCTTCGCCTGGCCTGCGTTCGCGGCCGGCGGGCTCCCGCCGGAGCAGGCGTCGGGCGACGTGCGGTACGTGACCGGGGGCGTCGGATCGGACGAGTCGCAAGCCTTCCTGCAGCACCGGCGCGACTACCCGCTGGCCGTCGAGATCTACGCCAGGGACGGTGGTCGCGAGGTCTACACGGCCGATGCCTTCGTCCAGGTCGCCGACGCCCGCGGGCAAACGGTCCTCCAGGCGTCGGCGCAGGGCCCCTTCATGTTCGTGGACCTGCCGCCCGGGCGCTACACCGTCGAAGTGATGCGCCAGGGCCGGACCCAGCGCCAGGAAGCGGTCGTGCGCGCCGGCCAGACCAGCCGCGAGATCTTCGTCTTCGAGGGCACTGAGCCGTAGGCGCGGCAGCCGCGACGCGCGTCAGGGCGAGCAGCCAGCGGACGACGGCCCGGGCGCCGAGGCGGGCGCGGTGGTGCCCGCGAGCTGCAGTCGAAGGCTGCGGGCCCGATCCTCGAGCTCGCTGCGCGCGCCCCGGCAGATCCGCTCGCGCCAGACGGTCCAGCAGGCTGTCGACCTGATCCGCGAGGGCGATCCGGCGCTCACCGGAGGGCGTGACCGCCGCGAGTCGTTCCATGGCGAGAAGCAGCCGGTCGTAGACGACGGCATGCGAGCCGGCGTGGTGGATGATGGCTTCGAAGCAGACGGCCAGCATCGACGGGTAGTCGGGCCCTTCGGCGATGACGCGCACGACGCCTTCGTCGGAACGGCACGGCGCCGGCATGCGGCGCACAGCCAGGCGCACCAGCAAGGCACCGAGATGGTCGATGCAGCTGCTGGCCGTCGTCGGGTCGTGGACGCCCGGAGACAGCGCCTTCAACGCCACGTCGACAATCTGCTGCATGCCGAAGGGCGCATCCTGGTGCACGGTTCGCTCGGAGGCGAGGGCGAAGCAGTCCAGGAGGCGCTGCCTCAGTCGATCGTCCGCCGGCGCGAGCTCCACCGATACGGCGAGCAGCGCCGAGCGTTCGACGATGAAGTCCCCGACACGGCGTGCGACCCGGACCGTGAGATCGTGCTCCCGCGCCAGATCGAGCAGGGCATTGCCGTCGACGCCGACGAGATAGCCTGTCTGCGGCGCCTCGAGCTCCGTCCACGCCTGCAAGGGCCGGCTCGGCGCGCCGGCTGCCAGAGCGCTCGCCGGCACGCCCAGCTCGTCCGGGAACAGGCGATCGATCGCGGCGGCAGTCTCCTTCAAGATTCGCGTGAGGATCGAGGAGACCTGGAGAGACGACGCGACGTGATGGACGAAGTAGATCAGGAGAGCGATCCCCACGAACGCCAGGACGACGCCGCCGAGCACCGCCAGCGAGGGGACGAAATCGCCCTCGCCGGGGCTGCGGATGGTGCGCAGCACGACGACGCAATAGGCAAAGATGGCCACGAAGGCGCCGAGCACCGTCTGCGTCGGGCGGTCGGACATGAAGTTGCGCAGGACGCGCGGCGAGTACTGGCTCGCCGCCAGCGACAGGGCCACGACGGTGATGGAGAAGACGACGCCGGCCACGGTGATCATCGAGGTGGCGATCGCGGCGAGCATCGCGCGTGCGCCCTCGGCGCCGGAGCCGAACAGGCGCGGCCACTGCGCCGACAGGTCGATGTCGAGCGCGGTCTGCATCTCGACCAGCGCCACGGCGGCGGCCACCGCAGCCGCCACCATCAGCGACGGCAGGAACCACAGGCTGCCCTGCAGCACCAGCCAAAGCGATCGCAGTCTCGTCACGGGCGTCGCGCCGGCGAGGTGCCCAGGCTGGGAGCGTTCATGGCCATCACGAGCGTTTGGACAAATCGAACCTGTGTACAAGGTTAGACGATTGCCGGCACAGTCAGGAGTGCATCGGAGTCACGGGACATGGAGCTGCTCGGCATTCGTCTGGTGGGTTTCAACGAGACGACGGGCCACAAGGTCCTGCTCACGATCGGCCTCCTGCTCGTGCTGTGGCTGCTTCGCAGCGCCGCGACGGCGCTGCTCGGTCGCGTCGACGCCTCCGGCGATCGCGCGAGCCGCATCGGCTTCTGGGCCCGCCAGGGCGTCAGCCTGGTCGTCGCCGCCCTCGCGGTCATCGGCTTCGTCTCGATCTGGTTCGACGACCCGGCCAACCTCACCACCGCGGTCGGCCTGGTCACCGCCGGCCTGGCCTTCGCGCTGCAGAAGGTGGTCACCTCGCTCGCCGGATATTTCGTCATCCTGCGCGGCTCGACGTTCTCGGTCGGCGACCGGATCACGATGGGGGGCGTGCGCGGCGACGTCGTCGCGCTCGGGTTCTTCCAGACCACGATCATGGAGATGGGTCAGCCGCCGGCGGTGCAGAGCGCCGACCCCGCGGTCTGGGTGCAGAGCCGGCAGTTCACGGGCCGCATCGTCACCGTCGCGAACAGCAAGATCTTCGACGAGCCGGTCTACAACTACACCCGCGAGTTCCCGTTCATCTGGGAGGAGATGCGGCTGCCGATTTCCTACCGCGACGACCGCAGCCAGGCCGAGCGCATCCTGCTCGACGCGGCGCAGAAGCATGCCGTCGACCCCGGGCGGCTCGACCCGCGCACGATCGAGCGGCTGGAGCACGATTTCCGCGTCAGCCGTGCCGATTTCGCGCCCTCCACCTACTGGCGCCTGACCGACAACTGGGTCGAGATCACGGTCCGTTTCCTCGCCCACGACCACGGCGTGCGCAAGATGAAGGACGCGATGAGCCGCGAGGTGCTCGCGCGGCTCGAGCAGTCCGGCATCGGCATCGCCTCGGCGACGTTCGAGATCACCGGGCTGCCGGAGGTGCAGGCGAAGGTGCGCTCGTGACCGGCCCGCGCTCCGGCTCCCCGCGCGGGCATCTCGCGCCGCCCGAAGCGAAAGGATCCCGTCCACGGGAGGCATTCTGGCTGGGGTGGCTCCAGGTCGCCCTGGTCGTGCTCCATCGCCGCGAGCCTGGTGCCGATCGTCTTCCCGGGCTTCGCCCGCGGCGCCTTCGGGTGGCTCGTCTACGCCGACGTGAAGCGGATCGCCGGGTTCCCTCCCGAAGCGGTGCGCTACGCCAGCTTCCTGCACGGCGTCATCGGGGCGGTGATGGTCGGCTGGGCCGTCCTCCTCCTGCTGATCGTGCGCGGCCCCCTAGCGGCCGGAAGCCCCTGGGCCTGGCAGGCCGTGGCGGCGTCGCTCGCCGCCTGGTTTCTTCCCGGGACGCTGTTCTCCGCCGCCTCGGGGGTGTGGCGGAACGTGGCCCTCAACGTGCTGTTCATGGCAGCGTTCGCGGTGCCGCTGGCCGCCACCGTCCGCGCCCGCGACCGCAGGCGCGAAGCGGCATCGAAGACCGAGGCGGTGGGAAAGGGTTCCCATGAGTGATGCCGCACCCGGCTGGCTCGGTCGCATCGAATCGACGTTCTGGGGTCCGCGTGCCGAGGACCTGCCGCCGTGGAAGCTGCGCGCGCTCCGGCTCGGCCGCACGGCGCTCGTCATCGCGCAGGACCTGGCCCGCGGGCAGCTGACCCTGCGGGCGATGAGCCTCGTCTACACCACCCTGCTGTCGCTGGTGCCGCTGCTGGCGCTCAGCTTTTCCGTGCTCAAGGCATTCGGCGTCGCGACGCAGATCCAGCCCATGCTGCTCACCGTCCTGGCTCCCCTCGGCGACAACGGCGGGGAGCTCGCCCGTCGCATCGTCGGCTTCATCGACAACATCAACGTCGGCGTGCTGGGAGCGGTCGGGCTCGCCTTCCTCCTGTACACGGCCGTGTCGCTCATCCAGAAGATCGAGGAGGCGCTCAACTTCATCTGGCACATCCCTCGTCCGCGCCCGCTGGCGGAGCGATTCAGTCGCTACCTCAGCGTCCTGATGGTGGGGCCGATCCTCGTCTTCTCGGCGCTCGGCATCACCGCCACGGTCATGAACATGGAGTCGGTGCGCAGCCTCCTCTCGATCGGGCCCCTCGAGCAGACGGTCGAGGTCCTGAGCCGGCTCGCGCCGTACGGGCTGGTCATCGCCGCCTTCACCCTCGTCTACATGTTCATGCCCAACGCGCGCGTCCGCCTGGGCTGCGCCCTCGTCGGCGGCATCGCCGGCGGCATCGCCTGGCAGACGGCCGGCTGGGCCTTCGCCGTGTTCGTCGCGTCGTCGAGCCAGTACTCGGCGATCTACTCCGGCTTCGCGATCCTGCTGCTCTTCATGATCTGGCTCTACGTGAGCTGGATGATTCTCCTGTTCGGTGCAAGCGTGGCCTTCTATGCGCAGCATCCCGAGTACCTCTACGCCACCGGCGGCGAGCCGCGCCTCAGCAACCGCATGCGCGAACGGCTGGCGCTGTCGGTGATGTGCCTCGTCGTCCGCGACTTCGGCGCCGGCCGGAACGCCACCTCCAAGCCCGAGCTGGCGCGCCGCCTGGGCATGCCGATGCACACCCTGCAGGTGGTGCTGGACGCGCTCGAGGACCAGGGCCTGCTGGTGTGCAGCGCCGGCGATCCGCCGAAGTACCTGCCGGCCCGCGAGCCCGCCTCGGTCCGCCTGACCGAAGTGCTCGCGTCGGTGCGCGCCGCCGGCGAGAAGCGCTTTCTGTCGCCGGCTCGCCTGCCCGCGCCGGCCGTCGTCGACGCCGTGCTCGAGCAGATCCGGCAGGCGACCGAGTCGGCGATCGGGCATCTCACGCTGGCCGATCTCGCCGTCGCAGGCCACCGCGGGTGGGACCGTGCAGACGCGCACCCGGCGTCCTCAGCCGAGCGACCGGCTGCCCCGGCGGGACCGGCGCAGGAAGCCGCGTAGGCGTGGCAGGGGCGCGGTCGGCACGGCAACTGCCGCAGGCATTCATCCCGAAGCGGCCGTGGGGTGTGCCGGCGCGAACGACCTAATCACGCGAGCCACGGAGTTGCGCGATGACCGACAGTTTCCAAGCCCGATCGACGCTGCGGGTCGGCGACCGCGAGTACGCCTTCTTCCACCTGGCTGCCCTCGAGCGGGAGGGTCTCGCCGTCGAGCGGCTCCCGTACTCGCTCCGCATCCTGCTCGAGAACCTCCTCCGGCACGAGGACGGCGTGACCGTGACGGCGGCGGACGTCCGCGCCCTGGCCACCTGGGACCCGCGGGCGCAACCCACCCGCGAGATCGCCTACACGCCCGCGCGCGTGCTCCTGCAGGACTTCACCGGTGTTCCGGCGGTGGTGGACCTCGCCGCGATGCGCGACGCCATGGCCGAGCTCGGTGGCGACCCGTCCCGGATCAACCCGCTCCAGCCGGTGGAGCTGGTCATCGACCACTCGGTGCAGGTCGACGCCTTCGGCTCGGCACAGGCCTTCGGGAAGAACGTGGCGGCGGACTACGAGCGCAACGCCGAGCGCTACGCCTTCCTGAAGTGGGGACAGCAGGCATTCGCGAACTTCAAGGTGGTTCCGCCCAACATGGGCATCTGCCATCAGGTGAACCTGGAGTACCTCGCGCGGGTGGTCTTCGGCGCCGGCCCGGATGCGCTCACGGACGATGGCGGGCGGCCGATGGCCTACCCCGACACGCTGGTGGGAACCGACTCGCACACGCCGATGGTCAACGGCCTCGGCGTGCTCGGCTGGGGCGTCGGCGGCATCGAGGCCGAGGCGGCGATGCTCGGCCAGCCGGTGTCGATGCTGATTCCGCAGGTGATCGGCTTCAAGCTCGTGGGCGAGCTCGCCGAAGGCTCCACCGCCACCGACCTGGTGCTGACCATCACCGAGATGCTGCGCAGGAAGGGCGTCGTCGGCAAGTTCGTCGAGTTCCACGGCGCGGGCGTCGCCAGCCTGGCCCTGGCGGATCGCGCCACCATCGGCAACATGTCGCCGGAATACGGCGCGACCTGCGCGATCTTCCCCGTCGACCAGGTGACGCTCGACTACCTGCGCTTCACGGGCCGCCCCGAGGAGCAGGTGGCGCTGGTCGAGGCCTACATGAAGGCGCAAGGTCTCTTCCATGTGCCGGACAGCCCCGAGCCGGTCTTCAGCGACTCGCTCGTGCTCGATCTCGGCACCGTGCAGCCGAGCATCGCCGGCCCGGGTCGCCCGCAGGACCGCATCCCTCTCTCGCGCGCCAGGGACGCTTTCGCGGAATCGCTGCCGTCGCTGATGCCGGGTGCTGCAGCCGCCGTCACCGCCAAGGACGCCGCCGTGACGACGCCGAGCGGCGAGAAGGACGTGGGCGTGTGGGGCGAAGGGAGCGACGACGCGCTCGACTCCCCGTCCGGTTCGGACTGCCAGGCGCATGCGCTGAGACACGGCTCGATCGTGATCGCCGCCATCACGAGCTGCACCAACACCAGCAACCCGGCCGTCATGCTCGCCGCGGGCCTGCTGGCGCAGAAGGCCGTGCAGCGCGGGCTGAAGCGCAAGCCCTGGGTGAAGACCTCGCTCGCTCCCGGCTCGCGCGTCGTGACCGAGTACTACGAGCGCGCAGGGCTGACGCGCTGCCTCGACGAGCTGGGCTTTCAGACCGTCGGCTACGGCTGCACGACCTGCATCGGCAACTCGGGCCCGCTGCCGGCCGAGATTTCCGAGGCGGTGCAGCGGCGCGGCCTCGTCGTCGCCTCGGTGCTTTCCGGCAACCGCAACTTCGAAGGACGCATCCACTCGGAGGTCCGCGCGAACTTCCTGATGTCGCCGCCGCTCGTCGTCGCCTTCGCGCTCGCCGGACGCATCGACATCGACGTCTACCGCGAACCGCTCGCGACCGACGGCGAGGGGCGGCCGGTCTTCCTCAGGGAGCTCTGGCCGACGCAGCGCGAGATCGAGGAGGCGCTGTCGCGATCGATCGAACCGCGCATGTATCGGCACAGCTACGGCAAGGCGTACGAAGGCGACGAGCACTGGCGCGCGCTGGCGGCGCCTGCCGGCAGCCGCTTCGATTGGGACCCGACCTCCACCTACGTGCGCCGGCCGCCGTACTTCGAGGGCATGGCCAAGGCCGCCCCGGCCGCGATCGCCGAAATCCGCGGTGCGCGCGCGATCGCTGTGCTCGGCAACAGCGTCACCACCGACCACATCTCGCCCGCCGGCAGCATCAAGAAGGACTCACCGGCGGGGCGATATCTCGTCGAGCACGGCATCGAGCCGAGCGCGTTCAACTCCTACGGCTCGCGCCGCGGCAACCACGAGGTCATGGTCCGCGGCACGTTCGCCAACGGCCGCATCCGCAACCAGCTGGTGCCGGGTGTCGAGGGCGGCTGCACGCGCCATCTGCCGACGGGCGAGACGATGTCGATCTACGACGCCGCCGAGCGCTATCGGCAGGCCGGGACGCCCCTGGTGGTGCTGGCGGGCGCGGAGTACGGCTCGGGGTCCAGCCGCGACTGGGCCGCGAAGGGACCGAACCTGCAGGGCATTCGCGCCGTCGTGGCCGAGAGCTACGAACGCATCCACCGCTCGAACCTGGTCGGCATGGGGATCCTGCCGCTGCAGTTCGCTTCCGGCGATTCCGTGGCCGCGCTCGGGCTGACGGGCGAGGAGACCTTCGACATCGCGGGCCTCGGCGCGCTGCTCGAGTCGAACTTCCGCGACGGCCGCGACATCGTCGTCGGAGCCACGCGAGCCGACGGAAGCTCGGTCGAGTTCTCGACGGTGGTCCGGATCGATACGCCGCAGGAGGTCCTCTACTACCGGCACGGCGGGATCCTCCAGTACGTGTTGCGTCAGCTCCTCGGTGCACGGGATCGTCCGCAGGCCATCGCCCCCGGCGTGGCCGCGTCGGCCGGGCCGACGCCGGACGACGAGTCCGGTGACCGCAAGGTGGAGGAAGGATCGGAGGAGTCCTTTCCGGCGAGCGACCCGCCTGCGTACTGAGGGGGGTCGCCGGGCTGTTCGCCCTTGCGGCACGGCAGCGGGGCGACCCGACCCGAACCTAAAGCCCCCTGCGGGAGCGCGGTTTGCTCGGGCGAGGGATTCCACCTCGCGAGAGTCTCCGTGCGGCGTTGCCAGGTTCTCGTTGCCTCCGTCGCGCTCGCGGCTGCGCTGGCAGCCTGCGGCGACCTTTCCAAGCTGCCCGAGGGTGCCAGCGTCGGCCCCGATCCCACCCTGCCGCCCCCGACCCGGCCGCTCCTTCTTCCGACCGTCGACATCGCCCCGGCGATCGGATGGGCCGCCGACGCGAAGCCGAGGGCCGCCGCGGGTCTTTCGGTCAACGCGATGTCGGCCGACCTGTCGCACCCGCGCTGGCTGCACGTCCTGCCGAACGGCGACGTGCTCGTCGCCGAAGCGAACGCACCGCCCAAGGAGTTCGATGGCCTCATGGCCAGGATCAAGGGCTGGATCATGGAGCAGGTGATGGCCCGCGCCGGCGCCGGCGTGAAGAGCCCCGATCGCATCACGCTGCTGCGCGACGCCGATGGCGACGGCGTCGCCGAGATCGCCCGCCGCTTCTTGGAAGGCCTGCATTCGCCGTTCGGCATCGCCCTCGTCGGGGACGACCTCTACGTCGCCAACGCCGACGCGATCGTCCGCTTCCCCTACCGCACCGGCCAGACGCGCATCACCGCGCCCGGGGTGAAGGTGGTCGACCTGCCCGGCGGCCCCATCAATCACCACTGGACCAAGAACATCATCGCCGCGCCGGACGGCAGCCGCCTCTACGCCACCGTCGGCTCGAACAGCAACGTCGGCGAGAACGGGATGGAGAACGAGGAAGGCCGGGCGGCGATCTGGCAGGTCGATCCGAAGGCCGGGACCAAGCGCCTGTTCGCGACCGGACTGCGCAACCCGAACGGGCTCGCCTGGGAGCCGCGCACCGGCGTGCTGTTCACCGTCGTCAACGAGCGCGACGAGATCGGCAGCGATCTCGTCCCCGACTACCTCACGTCGGTCCGCGAGGGTGCGTTCTACGGCTGGCCGTACAGCTACTACGGCCAGCACGTCGACGAGCGCGTGAAGCCGCCTCGGCCGGACCTCGTCGCGTCGGCGGTCAAGCCGGACTACGCGCTGGGCGCCCACGTCGCGCCGCTCGGCCTCTGCACCGACGAGGGCGCCGCGCTGCCCGCGCCGTTCCGGCAAGGCATGTTCGTGGGCCTGCACGGCTCATGGAACCGCAAGCCCCTGAGCGGCTACAAGGTGGTCTTCGTGCCGTTCGCCGAAGGGCGGCCGAGCGGCACGCCGATCGACGTCCTGACCGGTTTCCTCGACGCCGACGAAAGGGCGCAGGGCCGGCCGGTCGGCGTGGCGATCGATCGGCGCGGCGCGCTGCTGGTGGCCGACGACGTCGGCAACCGGGTCTGGCGGGTGACGGCAGCCGCCGCAGCGGCTTCGGTGCCGCGCTGACGATGGTGCCGGTGCGCGAAGCGTCTCGAGCGAGAGCGCTTCGCTGAGCCGGCCGCACGCGAGGATCGCAGGCCACTGGGATGAACAACGCACCGGCGCCCCCTGCCGACAAGACCTCGCCGCAGACGCGGCCGAAGGTCAACTCGATCGCCTTCATGGCGAGCACGCTGCTCGGCGTCGCGCTCTGCGTCTACATCGCCTACCCGCTGTTCGCGCCGCTGCTGTGGGCCGGTGTGCTGGCGGTGATGGCGCGCCCGTGGCATCGCTGGGTCGAGCGCAGGGTGCGGCATCGGTCGCTGGCCGCCGGGATCGTGACCGCGGCCGTGGCACTGCTGGTGGCGCTGCCCGTCGCCTTCGTCGCGTCGGAGATGCTGGTCGAGGCAACCGATGCCGCGGCGCGCTTCAGGAGCGGCGAGGCGGAGCGGCTCTGGCAGGAATTTCTCTCCCGCCACCCGCAGGTGCATGCGGTCGTGACCGCGCTCGAGCGACGGGTCGACGTGAAAGGGGTCACTGGCGATGCGACGACCTGGGTCGCCAGCGCCCTGCGTCGCCTGCTCACCGGCTCGCTCGCCGCGGCGACGGGCTGGCTCATCATGTGCTTCATCCTGTTCTTCTTCCTGCGCGACCATCGCGCGGTCCTCGCCGCCCTGCATCGCTATCTGCCTCTGGCCGACGGCGAAGTGCGCGAGATCTTGCGGACCGCCGACGACACCATCCACGCGACGGTCTGGGGGACGCTCGGCATCGCCCTTCTCCAGGGCGTGCTCGGTGGGCTCGTCTTCTGGTGGCTCGGAATCCCGGCGCCGGTGCTCTGGGGCGCCGTGATGGCGCTGCTGTCGGTCCTGCCCGTGCTCGGCGCCGCCATCGTCTGGCTGCCGGTCGCGGCCTATCTGGCGCTGCAGGGGAACTGGGTCGATGCGGTGACGCTGGCCGTCTTCGGAACGGTGGTGATCGGCCTCGTCGACAACCTCGTCTATCCGCTGATCGTCAAGGGCCGCATCCGCATGCACGCGGTGCCGGTGTTCGTGTCGATCATCGGCGGCCTGATCGTGTTCGGCGCTTCCGGGCTGATCCTGGGGCCGCTGCTGCTGGCCCTGACCGATTCCATGGTCACGCTCTGGCGGCGCCGTCTCGGCATGCGCACCGCACCCATCGTCGACGAGGGCTGACGCGCCCGGCGCGGGGCTCGCGTCAGCGCCACCGCTTCGCCAGCAGCCGGATCGTCCAGAGCGCCGCGACGCCGACCAGCACCTGGAGCGCGCGCGCAAGCGTGCTCGTCGCGCCGAAGGTTGCGCCGACGAGGTCGACGCCGATCAGGCCGGCCAGGCCTTCGTGCAGGCCGCCGAGGACGAGCAACACGAGCGCGGTCCGGTCGAGCGCGCCGAGCCGGCGCCCGCCACCCGCCTCAGCCGGCGCGGTGGCGCTGCTCCACTCCGACGGCGGGGAGGTGCCGGCGAAGGCGCTCGCGCGTGCCTCGGACCCGGTCGGGGCCGGGCTCGACAGTGAGCTGGTGTCAACCCGGGCAGGCGACCTTCGCCGGCGAGCGCGCACGTTCGGCCAGGAGTTCGAGGGCCGCACCGACGACGCGGCCGGTGTCGACGCGATGCAGGCAGGCGTGGTGCTGCTGCGGGCACACGCTCTTCAGGCAATGCCGGCAGTCGACGGCGTGGCTGACGACGCGGGCCGGCACGCGCCAGGGCGTCTGCTGCGGGTGGGTGAGCGCGTACAGGTCGACGACCGGCGTGCCGAGCGCTGCCGCGATGTGCGCCGGACCGGTGTTGTTGGTCAGCAGGAGGTCGGCGCCGTCGACGAGCGCGCCGAGGCCGCCGAGGCCCAGTTCGCCGGCGAGCGAGATCGAGGCCGTGCCCATCGCGCGCCTCGCCGCGTGGACCGTGCCCTCTTCCTCGGCGCTGCCGGTGAAGACGGCGGGCACGCCGGTGATGCGATGCAGGGAGGCGGCGGCGCGGCCGAAGCGGTCGGGCGGATAGCGCCGCGAGGCCGAGCTCGCGCCCGGGTGGACGACGAAGTAGGGCTGGCCGGCGGCGATCCCGGCCCGCGCGAGCGCGTCGGCGGCCTGCTGCCGGTCCTCGGCGCGCACCCGGAAGCGCAGGCGCGAGTCGGCGGTGACGAAGCCGACGCTGTCGACCAGCGCCAGCTGGCGCTCGACCTCGTGCCGCATGCCGTCGCCGATCACGTCGGGATCGGCGAGCCAGTCGCTGAGGAGCCGGTACGGGTTCTCGCGGCAATGCGCGAGGCGAAGCGGAATGCCGGCCTGCCGGCACAGCAGCGCCGCCGGCAGTGCGCTCTGGGTGCAGCTGGTGAAGACGATCGCGGCGTCGAAGCAGCCGTCCGACAAGCGCTGCAGCAGGCGCCACTCGGCGGCGGTGGACGTGCCGCCGGACGTGTCGTCGGCGGTCGCCTCGTGGCGGACCCAGGGCGCGTCGAAGGCGATGCATTCGTCGACGAACGGCAGGTGCGGCGCCAGCTTCGCGCCGCAGCGCGAGGTGAGCAGGGTGATCGACGCGCTGGGGTTCGTCTCGCGCACGGCGGCGATGGCCGGCGTCGTCATCAGCACGTCGCCGAGCTTGTCGAGGCGGACCACGAGGATCCGCTCCGCCTCGCGCCAGCGGGCGAGGCGGCCGGCACCGGCGCTCGCCTGCGGCACCGGCGCAGGCATGGCCCCGGTTCTCATGGCGCGCCGTGCCAGGCCGCGGCCAGCCGGGAGAAGCCCAGGCGGGGCGGCGCGGCACGCGAGCGGGCGCGGCCGACGCTGTCGTCGACGCGTGGTGCGGCGGTGAGGATGACCTCCGCGGCGGCCAGCAGGTCGCCACAGCGGTGATCCGGCCGGCGCAGCGGCGACTGCCGCCATTCGGTCTCGTGGCCGACGTCGACCAGCACGCTGCGGCAGCCGGCACGGTGACCCGCCTCGACGTCGTCGAGCATGTCGCCGACCATCCACGAGCTGGCGAGGTCGAGCCGGTGCGCGATCGCCGCCTGGCGGAGCAGGCCCGGGGCCGGCACGCGGCACAGGCAGGCACCGCCCGGCCGCGACTCGCTGGCGTGCGGGCACAGGTGAAAGCCCTCGACAGGGATGCCTTCCCCGGCGAGCTGCATGACCAGGGCCGCCTCGAGCCGGGCGAACGCGTGCCGGGTGAAGCGCTGCCGCGCGATCCCGGGCTGGTGGGTGACGACCACCAGCGCGAAGCCGGCGTCGTGCAGGCGACGCAAGCCCTCGAAGGCGTTGGGCGTGAAGCGCAGCAGCGACGGCTCGACGTTGTCCGGCACCTCGGTCACGAGGGTGCCGTCCTTGTCGATGAAGACCGCGGGGCGGTCGCCGGCGACCGGGACCGGGCGCGGCAGGCTGCCGTCCGCGGGACCCGACGAGCCGAACCATCTCATGGCCCGGCTCCCGACATCGTCGAGGGCGTCGAGGCGCGGCCGGCACGGGCGGTCGCACGAAGCAGTCGGTACGGCATGGGTTCTCCAGGTCCGGATCTCCAGCAACCACCGTGCCGTGGCGGCTCGCGTCACCCGCTCGTCCGCTGTCGGCGCCGGCGGGAACGAAAGCTGCCTCGGGCTGTGCCGCATGCCGCTCGGTCCTGTTCCTGCCGTTTCCGGAGCCGAGCTCGAGGCCGGCGAGCGCGCGCTCGTCCTCGACGCTGCCTGGGCCAGCCTGACGGGCGCGCTGTCGAGCGGTGTCGTGCTCGCCGCCTTCGCCATTGCGCTCGGCGCCGGGCCGATGGTGATCGGCCTCCTTGCGGCGATACCGCTGCTCGCGCAGGTGGCGCAGCTCCCGGCGATCCTCCTGATCGAGCGATACCGCGAGCGCAAGCGCATCGGAGTCATCGCCATCACCGCGTCCCGGTTCGTCATCCTGGCGATGGCCGCGCTGCCGTTCCTGACCGACCGCCAGGCGACGCTGTCCCTGCTGGTGCTGGCGCAGGCGATCATCTCGATCCTCGTCTCGGCCGGCAGCTGCAGCGTCAACTCCTGGCTGCACCAGCTGATCCCGCATGCGCGGCTCGGTCCGTTCTTTTCGCGTCGCCTGCTATGGGGCACGCTGCTCGGCGGCGCCGGGTCGCTCGCCGCCGGCGCATTCATCGACTCGCGCGCCGACGGAGAACGGCTGCAGGCCTTCGCGGTCGCTTTCGGCGCCGCGGCGCTGGCGGGCTTCGCAAGCTCGTACTACCTCGCGCGTGCGCCCGAGCCGAGGATGCTGCCCGGCGAGCCGGCGCCGTCGCTGCTCGCCACCCTGCGCCGGCCGCTGCAGCAGCCCAACTTCCGCCGCCTGCTCGTCTTCCTGGCGTCGTGGAGCGTGGCGTCGAACATCGCGGCGCCTTTCATCACCGTCTACCTGATGCGCCAGCTCGGCTACGGGCTCGGCATCGTGACCGCGCTCGGCGTGGCCAGCCAGCTGGCGAGCGCCTTCGCCCTGTACGTGTGGGGGCGGGTCTCGAGCGACATCTCCAACAAGGGCGTGCTCGCCGTCGCCCTGCCGACGTATTTCCTGTGCACCGCCGCGCTCATGCTCGGCGACCGCCCGGCCCAGCCGCAGCTGGCGCTGGCCATCCTCGTCGTCCTCCATGTGGCGCTCGGCGCCGCCAACGGCGGCATCGGCCTGGCGGTCGGCAACCTCGGCCTGAAGCTCGCGCCGGAGCGCGAGGGAACGTCGTACCTGGCGGTGATCGGCATCGTCTCGGCGCTGGCCGGCGGCCTCGCGCCGCTGGTCGGCGGGTCGCTCGCCGAATGGGCACAGGACCGCGAGCTCGCCTTCCTGGTGCGCTGGACCTCGCCGACGCGCACGCGCGAGGTGAATGTCCTCGGCTTCCAGCACTGGGAGTTCCTGTTCCTGCTCTCGGCGGCGCTCGGGCTCTACGTCCTGCATGCGCTGTCGCGCATCCAGGAGGAAGGGCAGAACGACGAGCGGCTGGTCATCCAGCACTTCGCCGTCGAGGCGGCGAGGACCGTGACCAACCTGTCGTCCGTCGCCGGTGCCCTCGGCGGCCTGTTCCCGTTCCGTCAGCTGAGCCGCTTCGGCCGGATGGCACGCGGCCGCAGAGCCCGTGGCCCCGAGGCCTTGGAAGGCGCCCGGGAGTGAGGACAATGCGCTCCTTCTCTCCACGCCTGGCCCATCCACTTGTCGCCGATGCACACCCTGGCCCTCGTCAAACCTGACGGCCGCTCCCTGACGCTCTACGGACGCCAGCCCCTCCTCGATGTCGCCGACGCGCCGAGCCCCTTCCCCGACCCGCTCGGCACGCGCGCGCACATGCGCTGGCATCCGCTGCGCGGCGAGTGGGTGACCTACGCGGCGCATCGCCAGGACCGCACCTTCCAGCCGCCGCCGCAGTACGACCCGCTCGCTCCGACGATCGACCCCGCCAGCCCGACCGAGGTGCCGGCCGGCCGGTGGGATGTCGCGGTGTTCGACAACCGCTTTCCGGCGCTCGGCGGCAGCGGCCGGGTCACCGTCCCCGAACTGCCGGTGCCGACGTCGGCCGCGGACGGTCATTGCGAGGTGGTGGTCTACACGCCGGACGCGATCGGCTCGCTCGGCGCGCTGCCGCTCGACCACCTGGAGCTGCTGCTGTCGGTGTGGGCCGACCGCACGGCGCGGCTCGCCGCGCGCGGCGACGTCCGCTACGTGATGCCGTTCGAGAACCGCGGCCCCGAAGTGGGCGCGACGCTGCCGCACCCGCATGGCCAGATCTACGCCTACCCCGTCGTGCCGCCGGTGCCGGCCCGCATGGCGGAGCAGTCGCTGGAGCATCTCGCCAGGCATGGCCGCGGCGCCCTCGACGCGCTCATCGATGCCGAGCGGAGCGGCGGCGCGCGCATGCTCTACGAAGGGCCGCACGCGGTGGCCTTCGTTCCGGTCTGCGCGCGCTATCCGTATGAGTGCTGGGTCGCCCCGATCGAGCCCGTCGCCGGCTTCCGCGAGCTGCGCGACGAGCAGCGGGCCGACCTCGCGCGCGCCCTGAAGACGGTGCTGCTGAAGTACGAGGGCCTGTGGCAACGGCCGCTGCCGTACCTCATGGCCTGGTACCAGGCGCCGACCGACGGCGAGCCGCACCCGGAGGCACACCTGCACGCGCAGTTCTATCCGCCGTACCGGACCCGCGACCGCCTCAAGTACCTGGCCGGCACCGAGCTGGCGGCCGGCTTCTACGCCATGGACGCGCTGCCGGAAGACAAGGCGTGCGAGCTGCAGGCGATCGAGGTGAGCCTGCGATGAGCGGCGGATTCGCCGCCACGTTCGGACGAGCGCCAGACGCGGTCGCCAGCGCGCCGGGCCGCGTCAACCTGCTCGGCGAGCACACCGACTACAACGATGGCTTCGTCCTGCCGATCGCGTTGTCGCAGCAGACGACGGTGGCGCTCGGCCGCGCCGCGGGCCAAGCCTTCACGCTGCGATCGGACAACCTCGGCCGCGGCGTGTCCTTCGGCCTCGAGCGGCCGCCCGAGGAGCAGTTCGCACGCTACGTCTTCGGCTGCCTGCACGAGATGACGAAGGGCGGCCGGACGGTGCCGCCGCTCGACATCCACGTCGCCTCGGACGTGCCGATCGGCGTCGGCCTGTCGTCGAGCGCGGCCCTCGAAGTCGCCACGCTGCGTGCCCTGCGCGGCCTGCTCGGCGCGGACATCGACGACGTCGAGATCGCGCGCATGGCGCAGCGTGCCGAGATCGAGCACGCGGGCGTCCGCTGCGGGATCATGGACCAGATGGCGTCGAGCCTCGCCGGCACCGAGCGGGCGCTGTTCCTCGACACGCGCACGCTGCAGACGCGCCTGCTCGACCTGCCGCCCGACACGACCGTGCTGGTCCTCGATTCCGGCATCGAGCGCTCGCTCGCCGGCAGCGGCTTCAACCAGCGCCGGCGCGAATGCGAGGAGGCGGCGGCGCAGCTCGGCCTCGAGAGCCTGCGCGAGGTCGACGACCTCGCTGTAGTCGAGTCGCTCGCCGAGCCCTGGCGCCGGCGTGCGCGCCACGTCGTCAGCGAGAACGCGCGCGTGCTGCGCGCGGTGCAGGGGGTCACCGCTGCCGCTTTCGGCGAGCTCATGAACGGATCGCATGCGAGCCTGCGCGACGACTACGAGGTCTCGGTGCCGCCGCTCGACACCCTCGTCTCGCTGCTGCAGCAGCGGCCCGGCGTCTTCGGGGCCCGGCTCACCGGGGCGGGCTTCGGCGGCGCCTGCGTGGCGCTCTGCGCAAGCGGGCAGGCCGGGGACGTGGCCGAGGCGGTGCTTGCCGCTTACGCGCGGTCGGGCCAGACGGGGCGCGTGCTGGCGCCGCCCGACATCACTCCGGCCGCCCGGTCTCCGCGAACCTGACGAGGCGCTTCGCCTGATCGGCGATGACGCCGTCGACGGGGCCGGCGAGGCGGTCGAGCGCGGCGCTCGCCGGCCCCGCGACGCGATAGCTCACCTCGAGCGTGGTCCTGCCGTCCTTCTCGCCGATCGCGAAGCTCAGGATGCCCTCGACGGCGAGTGCCTGCAGTGGGCCCAGCGCGCCTGACAAACGGAGCAGCCGGCCTTCCACGACGTTGACGACGCGCGCATGCTCGACGGAGTTGCGTTCCCAGCGCTCGCAGAAGCAGCCGCCGGCCTGCACCGCGAGGCTGAGGTTCGAGGCCTTGCCCGAGTAGGTGTGCCTGCCGTTCCACCACTGATCGATGCGGGCGAGCGCTTCGTAGAGCTGACGCGGGCTGGCCTGGGTTTCGTGGCGCAGATGGACGACGAACCCGGTCGGTGCGACGTCGCTCGTGTCGGCCGATGCCGGGGTCGGCCCGCCGGCGGCAAGCACGAGCAGGCAGCCCAGGCGTTGCCAGGTCCGGGGCGAGATTGCCTTCATCTCCAGGCTCCGATCAGGGCGCCCATGGCGGTGTACGAGACGACCAGGTAGCCGGCATGGATCAGCCAGAGTCTGAACGACCGGCGTTCGAAGAGGAAGATCACGCCGATCGACATCGCGGCCCAGCCGAGGCCTGCGGCCAGGCCGGCGAAGGCGCCGAAGACGACGCCGTGCTGCGGGCCGATGAAGGCGGCGAGATTGAAGGCGATGACGAGCGAGCAGAGCAGGGCCAGCGCGAACACGCTCGCCAGCTTGCCGTCGCGGATGCGCGCCTCGTCGAGACCCGCCTCGCGCATCCATGCCCTCGCGAAGAGAAACGGCGAGTACCACACGCCGCCGACGAGAAAGCAGACCAGGGCCGCCGCGAGGACGGCCGGATAATTGAACTGGATCGCCTGCACGGATGCCCTCCCGGCGTCGAGGAGCGCCGACCGCCGGCAGCTCCCGCGACCTCAGGATCGCGTTGACCCGGCGCGGCGGCAAGACGGATGCGTCCGAACATGGAAAGTCAGGGCCCGAAGCGCGACGAAAGCCCGCCGATGCCGGCATCGCCGACCTTCGACGATCGCTTCGTGATGGCCATCGGCATCCCGGCCTTCGGGCTCTCGATCCCGGTCCTCTCCGGGCTGTACGGCGCGCTGTCGCCGTCGCAGCCGGCCTTCTGGGGCGGTGCGCTCTATTTCCTGGCGCTCGCGGCCGCCATCTGGCTCGGCAATCGCTGGCTGCTCGTGCAGCAGCGGCGGCACCTCGACTGGTTCGCCCAGCCGGCGCGCAAGCTGATGATCCTCATCGCCGCGAACGTGCTGTACACCGCGCCCCTCACCGTCGGCTGCCTCGCCGGCTGGTACTGGATGCGCGGCCTGCCGCTCGACGCCGGCACCGTGCAGCTGGTGGCCCTGACGAACGTCATCTGCGTCGTCTTCGTCACGCATGCCTACGAGACCGTCTTCCTGATCCGCGAGCGCGAATCGGACATGACCCGCGTCGATCGCCTGGAGCGCAAGCGGGCCGAGGCCGAGCTCGCGGCGCTGACGGCGCAGCTCGACCCGCACTTCCTGTTCAACAGCCTCAACACGCTCGGCCATGTCATCGGCCGCGACCCGCGCCGGGCTCGGGAGTTCTGCGACCGGCTCGCCGACGTCTACCGCTACGTGCTCGCCAGCCGCGGCCGGCAGCTCGTGCCGCTCGCGGACGAGCTCGCCTTCCTGGCCAGCTACCACGACCTGCTGGCGCTGCGCTTCGGCTCGGCCATCGCGCTCGCCGTGGACCCTCGCCTGGTCGAGGCGGGCGGAGACCCCGGCCGCTCCGTTCCTCCGCTGGCACTGCAAACCCTGCTCGAGAACGCCGTCAAGCACAACGGCTTCGAGGTCGAGGCGCCGCTGCGCATGCGCGTCTTCCTCGCCGCCGACGCGGTCCGCTTCGTCCGCGAGCGGCGGCCGCGGACGAGCGTCCTGCCCGGCGCCGGTCTGGGCCTGCGCAATCTCGACGAGCGCTGCCGCCTGCTCGCCGGCCGCGGCCTGGTGGTCGATGCCTCCGACGGCCGCTTCGAGGTGGCCGTGCCCATCGCGCGCCGATGAGAGTCTTCGTCGTCGAGGACGAGGTCCCGGCCCGGGACCGGCTGCTCGAGACGATCGCGCGCGTCGAGCCGCAGGCGCAGGTCGTCGGCACTGCCGGCTCGGTGCGCGAGGCACGAGCCTGGCTGGCGGCGCACCCGCCGCCCGACCTCATGCTGCTCGACGTGCAGCTCTCGGACGGCCTGTCGCTCGACCTGTTCCGGGACGGGGCGATCGCCAGTCCCGCCATCTTCGCCACGGCCTACGACGAGTTCGTGCTGCAGGCGTTCCGCGCCAACGCGATCGACTACGTGCTGAAGCCGGTGAGCGACGCGGCCCTGGCGCGCGCCTTCGAAAGCTACCGCCGTCTGAGGACGCACTTCGCGCCGCCGCTCGCGACGATCCTCGACGGGCACGGGTCGCCGCCATCGCCACCGCCACCCCGACAGCGCTTGCTGGCGCGCCGGGGCAGTGGCTTCGTCAGCCTGCGCGTCGACGAGATCGCCTGCTTCGTCTCGCTCGACAAGCTCACCTTCGCCGTCGACGCGGCGGGCACGCGCCATCTCGTCGAGACGAGCCTGGGCGAGCTGGAAGGCGAGCTCGATGGCCGGCGCTTCTTCCGCGTCAACCGGCAGGTCATCGCGTCTGCGGGAGCGATCGTCGGCTTCCGTTCGGCGGGCAAGGGGCGGCTCGACGTGCAGCTCGCACCGCCGGGGCTGGACACCATCAGCGTCACCCAGGAGCGCGCCGCTGCCTTTCGCGAGTGGCTGGGGCGCTAGAGCGACACCGCCGCGCCAGGGCGGGTCAGGCCGGCGCCTTCGCCGTCTTCTCGATCCACCCGGCGAAGGCGTTCAGGTACTTCTCCATGAACTGCTTCGTCTCCGGTTTTTTGAGGCCGCCGCTCTCGTCGAACATGTCGCCGGCGCCGCCGACGTAGGCCTCCGGCTGCTGCAGGACCGGCATGTTCAGGAAGACGAGCGACTGGCGCAGGTGGTGATTGGCGCCGAAGCCGCCGAGGGCGCCGGGCGAGACGCTGATCACGCCGGCCGGCTTGCCGTCCCAGGCGCTCTTGCCGTACGGACGCGAGGCGATGTCGATGGCGTTCTTGAGCACGCCCGGGACCGAGCGGTTGTATTCGGGCGTCACGAACAGCACGGCGCCTGCGCCCGCGATCTGCTGCTTGAACGCGACCGACGCCGCGGGCGGGTTGGCGTCGTCGTCCTGGTTGTAGAGCGGCAGCTGGCCGATCTCGACGATCTCGAGCTCCATCGACGGCGGCGCCATCGCCTTCAGCGCCAGCGCGAGCTTGCGGTTGAACGATTCCTTGCGGAGGCTGCCGACGACGACGGCGACCTGGGTGGGAGCGGCCATGGCGAGTCCTTTCGGGGAGTAAGTGAATGGAGGCGGTGCGCGATGATCGGCCAGTATCGACCCCTCGACCCGCAAGCACGATGAACAAGGCCTTCACCCGCGAATCCGACCGTGACGACGACGCCGACGCCGCCGACGCCGACGAGGCGGCGCCGGTGCTTCCGTCCGGCGCCAAGAACTACCTCACGCCCGAGGGCTACCGGCGCCTGCGCGGCGAGCTGATGACGCTGCTCGACGAGGAGCGGCCGAAGGTCGTCGAGACAGTGTCCTGGGCCGCGAAGAACGGCGACCGCTCGGAGAACGGCGACTACCTCTACGGCAAGAAGCGGCTGCGCGAGATCGACCGCCGCATCCGTTTTCTCACCAAGCGGCTCGACGTCGCCGAGGTCGTCGATCCTTCCGCCCACCACGGCTCGGAGCAGGTCTTCTTCGGCGCCACCGTGACCTACGCCGAAGAGGACGGCGCCGAGAAGACGGTGACGATCAAGGGCATCGACGAGGCCGACAGCCTGCGCGGCGACGTGAGCTGGGTATCGCCGATCGCGCGGGCGCTCATCAAGGCCCGCGTCGGCGACGAGGTCCAGCTGGTGACGCCGGTCGGCCGGCAGACGATCGAGCTGCTGTCGGTCCGCTATCCGGCGCCGGAATAGCGCGCGACCGTCGCCGGCCCGGCTGCCGTCAGGGCTTGACCCGCGCGACGCGGCGCACGGCGGGCGTGCGCTTCAGGGTCCGCATCACGTCAGCGAGATGCAGCCGGTCGCGGACGCTCAGCAGCAGCTGCAGCTCGGTCGTCTCGCTGGCCGGCTCGTTGCCCATGTCGATGTGCGTGATGTCGGCCTCGGCGTGGCTGACCGCCGAGGCGACCTGCGCGAGCACGCCCTTGCCGTTGCTGACGAGCAGCTGCACGGCGGTCTGGAACGAGCGCGTCGGCTGCTCGGCCCAGTCGACGCGCATCCAGCGCTCGCTGTCGCGCTCGAGCAGGCGCTTGCCGACGCTGCAGTCGGCGGTGTGCACGACCAGGCCCTCGCCGCGGCCCAGGTTGCCGACGATGGCGTCGCCGGGGATCGGCCGGCAGCACGGCGCTAGCTGCATCGAGGCGCCTTCGCTGCCGTCGATGAAGACCAGGCCCTGCGACGGCGCCAGGTCGTCGACGGCATAGCGGCCCATCGTCAGCGTCAGCGCATCGGGGCGGACGCCGCCCTCGGCCAGCAGCCGCGCCAGCCGCGTCGCCACGATGGTGGCGATCTTGCGGCCCAGGCCGATGTCGGTGAACAGGTCGTCGCGGGTCTTGTTGCCGGTCCAGCGCGTCAGCTGCTGCCAGACGACGCTGCCCGGTCCTTCCGCCGACGGCAGCGGCAGGCCCTCGGCGCGCAGCGCCTGGGCGAGCATCTTCTCGCCCAGATCGCGCGACTCCTCCTGCTCCATGTTCTTCAGGTAGTGGCGGATGCGCGAGCGGGCCCGGCCGGTGCACACGAAGTTCAGCCAGGCCGGGTTCGGCCGCGCGTTCGGCGCGCTGATGATCTCGACGACGTCGCCGCTCTTCAGCTCCGTGCGCAGCGGCACGGGCTCGCCGTTCACGTTGGCGGCGACGCAGTGGTCGCCGACGTCGGAGTGGATGGCGTAGGCGAAGTCGACGGGCGTCGCGCCGCGCGGCAGGGCCAGGATCTTCGACTTCGGCGTGAAGACGTAGACCGCGTCCGGGTAGAGGTCGATCTTGACGTGCTCGAGGAACTCGCCGGCGTCGCGGGTCTCGTCCTGGATGTCGATCAGCGACTGCAGCCAGAGCGCCCCGAGGCGCTGCGCCTCCTGCCCCTGCACGGGACCGCTCTCGTGGTCCTTGTACATCCAGTGCGCGGCGATCCCCTTCTCGGCCACCGCGTGCATCGGCTCGGTGCGGATCTGGAACTCGACGGCGGTGCCGAGCGGGCTGACCAGCGTCGTGTGCAGCGACTGGTAGCCGTTGGCCTTCGGGATGGCGATGTAGTCCTTGAAGCGGCCGGGCACCGGCTTCATCAGCTGATGCAGGACGCCGAGCGCCATGTAGCACTCGGAAAGCGAGCCCACGACGACGCGGAAGCCGAAGATGTCGTTCACCTGCGCGAAGGTCAGGTGCTTCTCGCGCATCTTGGAGTAGATGGAATAGACCGTCTTCTCGCGGCCGAAGATCTGCGCCGGCAGCTTGGCCGTCGCGAAGGCCTTCTCGACGTCCTTCTGGATCCGCTCGACGATGTCGCGCCGGTAGCCGCGCGCCTTCTGCACGGCCTTGGTCAGGGCCGCCTCGCGCCAGGGCTTGAGGTGCTTGAACGAGAGCTCCTGCAGCTCACGGTAGGTCTGGTTGAGGCCGAGGCGGTGCGCGATGGGCGCGTAGATCTCGAGGGTCTCGGCGGCGATGCGCGTGCGCTTGGCGGTGCCCACGGCTTCCATGGTCCGCATGTTGTGCAGGCGGTCGGCCAGCTTGACGAGGATGACGCGGACATCGCGCGTCATCGCCAGCAGCATCTTGCGGAACGACTCGGCCTGCGATTCCTCGCGCGTCGAGAAGCGCAGCTTGTCGAGCTTGGTGAGGCCGTCGACGAGATCGGCGGTCGGCGCGCCGAAGCGCTCGATCAGCTCGGCCTTGCTGATGCCGCAGTCCTCCATCGCGTCGTGCATCAGCGCCGCCATGATCGCCTGCGCGTCGAGCTTCCACTCGGCGCAGATGCCGGCGACGGCGATCGGGTGCGTGATGTAGGGCTCGCCGCTGGCGCGGAACTGGCCGAGGTGCGCTTCGTCGGCGAAGCGGTAGGCGTCGCGGACGCGCCGGATGTCGGCCGCGTCGAGGTAGTCGAGCTTGCCGGTGAGGGCCGCGAAGGACGCCGCGGCGGCGTCCGCCGGCGTCGACGGGTGCGCCGGCGCGACCGGCGGGCGCTTGCGCGCCGCGGGCTTGGCGTCTGGGAGAGTCGTGGACGGGCGCGCGGCCATGTCCGAATTTAGCGCGGAACGGCTTTCGGCACCGTTCGCCGCCGGGGCGTCATGCCCCGGAGCCGCACGAAAACTAGACCGGAACCTTGCGCAGCATCTCGATGCCGATCTCGCCGGCGGCGATCTCGCGCAGCGCCGTCACGCCCGGCTTGTTCTTCGTCTCCACCTTGGGCGCGTGGCCCTGGCTCAGCATGCGCGCCCGGTAGGTCGCGGCCAGCACCAGCTGGAAGCGGTTCGGGATCTTCTGCAGGCAGTCTTCGACGGTGATGCGGGCCATGGGACGTCCGGTGAGGTGGAGCAAGGGGCTCAGGGCAGATCGAGGGCAGCGAAGATCGCGGGCTTGGCCCGCTTCAGGGCCGAGTACTTGAGCCGCTGCGAGTGGACGATCGCTTTGAGATCGAACAGCGCCGTCTCGAACAGGGCGTTGATTATAACGAAGTCGAAGTGCCGGGCCTGCGACACCTCGTGCCGCGCGTCCTTCATACGTCGCGCGATCACCTCGGCGTCGTCCTCGCCGCGCCGCTGCAGCCGCGAGAGCAGCTCGTCGTAGCTCGGCGGCAGGATGAAGATGAGCACCGCGTTCGGGAACAGGCGCTTGATCTGCAGCGCCCCCTGCCAGTCGATCTCGAGCAGCACGTCCTGCCCGCCGGTGATCGGCTCCTCGATGGCGGCCCGCGAGGTGCCGTAGAGGTTCCCGTGCACTTCCGCCCACTCGACGAACTCGCCCTTGTCGATCATCGAGCGGAAGGTCGCGTGCTCGACGAAGTGGTACTCGCGTCCGTCCTGATCCTGGCCGCGGGGCTTGCGGGTCGTGTGCGAGATCGAGACGACCAGGTGCGAGTCGAGCTCGAGGAGTGCCTTGACGAGGCTGGACTTCCCCGTGCCGCTCGGCGCGGCGACGGCGAAGAGGTTGCCTGGGTAATCCATCGTGTGAGCGCTGCTGCCGGTGACGCCAGTTTACGGGCTGGCCCCGGCGCTCACGGGCAGCCGCGGGCGCGACACGGCGCGCAGCGCGACAAGCTTCTCGGGGATCAGGCGCCGAGGCGGCGGCGCAGCTCGGCGATGGCGCTGTCGACCGTCGTCAGCACCGTCACGGCGATCGACGCACGAAGCAGCGGCGCGGCCCGCGCCAGGCTGAACTGCGCGAGGGCGACGACCGCGCAGTCGCGGGCGGCCAGCTCTTGCGCCGCGCGCAGCACGGCGCGGTCGTGGCCATCGAGGTCGCCGGCGTCGAGCGCGGCGAGGGCAGCCGGCGCCAGCGCGACCTCCAGGCGGGCCTCGGCGGGAAACTCGCGCGGCATCGATGTCGCCGTGGGCGCGAAGCTGGCGAGCAGGCCGATCGGCCGCCCGGCCGCGACGCCGACGGCCTCGTCGATCATGGCCTGGTTGGGCTTCAGCACGGGCAGCGCCGGCCAGCGACGCTGCACGGCCTCGATGCAACGGCCGAAGGCCGAGCAGGTGAAGAGGATGGCGTCGGCGCCGCTGTCGACGGCATAGGCGGCGAGCGACAGGAAGCGCGCTTCCATGGCCGCCCCGCCGCGGCCTTGCGCGAGATCGCTCGAGAGGCTGTCGTCGAGCAGGTTGACGCGCTGCGCGTCCGGCCAGCTGCGCGCCATCGCCTCGTTCACCGGCGCCACCGAGTGCGTCAAGGCGTGGATCAGGGCGATGCGGGGCGCGCTCACGGCATCATCCGGGCGCGGCGCAGGCGTCGGCCTTGCAGCCACCACACGGAGGCGGCGACCAATGCCGCGACCGCGAACACCCAGCGCTGCGAGGGGCGCGCCGGATTCGGCAGCTTCAGCTCGACGATCCTGTAACCCTGCTCGACGCCGAGCTTGCGGGCGCGACTTCCGAACTTGACTGCCGCGACCTCGATGTCGGCGCCGAGCTGCGCCAGCGTGACGCCGCCATCGCGGATGCGCTCGCGTCCGTTTCTCCCTTCGCCCATGGGCAAGGCGACGGTCTTCGTCTGCGCCTCCCCCTGCAGGTTCTGGCCGGCGATGCCGACGATCAGCCATTCGTCCTTGCGCAGGCGGTCGGCCACCTGGTAGATGTCGGCGGCGGGCGCCCTGACGTGCTTCGGCGAGAACCGGTCGATGACCCAGTCCGGACGGAAGAAGAGGAAGGTCGCGAGCAGCAGCAGGGCCACCTCCAGCCAGGTGCAGCGGGTGCGGAACCACTGCATTGTCGCCGCCGCGAACAGCAGCGATGCGATCGTTGCCGTCACGCAGACGATCACGACCTGGGGCCAGGACTCGACGCCGATCATCAGCAGCTGCGGATTGAAGATGAAGACGAACGGCAGCACGGTCGTGCGCAGGCTGTACCACGTCGCCTGCAGGCCCGTGGCGTTGGCGTTGGCGCCGGAGATCGCCGCCGCGGCGTACGAGGCGAGCCCCACCGGTGGGGTGACGTCGGCCATGATCCCGAAGTAGAAGACGAACAGGTGCACGGCGATCAGCGGGATCACCAAATCGCTGCGCGCACCGAGCTCGACCACCACGGGCGCCATCAGCGTCGCCACCAGGATGTAGTTGGCCGTCGTCGGCACGCCGGCGCCGATCAGCAGGCAGATGAAGGCCGTGAGCAGCAGCATGACGAGCACGTTGCCGGCGGAGACCATCTCGACGAAGTCGGTGAGCATGAGGCCCATGCCGGTCAGCGTGATCGCACCGACGATGAGACCGGCGCTCGCGCACGCGACGGCGATGCCGATCATGTTGCGTGCGCCCAGGACCAGCCCCCGCCACAGGTCGGCCAGGCCGCTGCGAAGCGCCCGAACCGAGGAGCTCGCCTCCGGCCCCGGGCGGAACAGGTGCAGCATCCACGGCTGCATGACGACCATCGCCATCGCCGCGGTGGTCGCCCAGAACGCGGCGAGACCGGGCGACAGCTCCTCGACCATCAGACACCAGAGCAGGACGATGATGGGAATGAAGAAGTGCAGCCCGGCGCGCACCGTCGGCCACGGCAGCGGCAGCTTCACGACCGAAGCGAGCGGATCGTCCACGGGCAGGGCCGGATGGCGCGCCGAGTACGCCATGAGGCCGACGTAGGCAGCCAGGCCGAGCAGCGCCAGCAGCCACGGGGCGGCGTCGCCGGCGAGCCAGCGCGTCGCCGTGATCCCCCAGTAGACGAGCAGCAGGGCCACGGCCGTGCCGGCCAGGCCGAGCGCCCAGCCCAGCACGCGCTCGCGCCATCCGGCGACTCGATCCCGCGCCAGCGGCTGGAGGTCGTGCTTCAGGGCCTCGAGATGGACGATGTAGAAGAGCGCGACATAGGAAATGATGGCCGGCAGGGCCGCATGACGGACGATGTCCGAGTACGGGATGCCGACGTACTCGACCATCAGGAAGGCGGCCGCGCCCATGACCGGCGGCATGATCTGCCCGTTGACCGACGACGCGGCCTCGATCGCGCCGGCCTTCACGGCCGAATAGCCGGTCCGCTTCATCAGCGGGATGGTGAAGATGCCGCCGGAGACCACGTTGGACACCGACGAGCCCGACACGACGCCGTTCAGCGCCGACGAGACGACCGCCACCTTGGCCGGACCGCCGCGCAGGTGACCGAGCAGCGCGAGCGAAACCTGCAGCATGTAGTTGCCGGCGCCGGCGATGTCGAGGAGCGTTCCGAAGAGCACGAAGAGAAAGATGAACTGGACCGAGACGCCGAGCGCGACGCCGTAGACGCCTTCGGTCGTCAGCCACATGTGGGAGATGAAGCGCGACAGCGAGGCACCGCGGTGCTGCAGGGCTTCGGGCATCAGCGGCCCGATGAAGATGTAGAGGATGAACAGGCCCGTCGTCACCAGCATGCCGAAGCCCATGGCGCGGCGCGTGGCCTCGAGCATGATGACCACGCCCAGCGAGCCGACGGCGATGTCGAACGCCGTCGGCGAGCCCGGCCGCGTGGCCAGCTCCCGGTAGAAGAGGAACAGGTAGCCGGCGCAGAAGGCGCCGACGAAAGCCAGCACCCAATCGACCCATGGCACCTCGCGCCGCGACGAGCGCTTCAAGGCCGGGTAGGCGCAGAACGCGAGGAACACCGCGAAGGCGAGGTGGACGGCCCGCGCCTCGGTGTCGTTGAGGATGCCGAAGCCGAAGGTGAAAGGCAGCGGCGATGCGTACCAGACCTGGAACAGCGACCACGCGCCGGCGACGACGGCGAGCACCGTGCCGACGACGCCCACCGGCTCGCGTCCGCCGAGATCGGCCTCCTGCACGATCTGCTGGACGTCCGCGGGCGGCGCGGGCGGGTGCTGGAGAACCGTCATGCTGCTCGCCAAGAAAAAGCGGCCGAGTGCAGGAGCGCGCTCGGCCGCCGGTGCGTGGATGGGGTGCCTACTTCACCCAGCCCTTTTCCTTGTAGAAGCGCGCCGCGCCTTCGTGCAGCGGCGCCGAGAGGCCGTCCTTGACCATGTTCTCCGGCTTCAGGTTGGCGAGCGCGGGGTGCAGCTTCTTGAACTCGTCGAAGTTGTCGAACACCGCCTTCACGACCTGGTAGATCGTCTCCGGCGGCGCCTTGCTCGAGGCGACGATCGTGGCCAGCACGCCATAGGTGGGCGTGGGGTCCGGGTTGCCGGGGTAGAGGCCACCGGGAATGGCGACCTTGGCGTAGTACGGCTTGTCGGCGACCAGCTTGTCGACCGCCGGGCCGGTGAGGGGCACGAGCTTGGCGCCGCAGGTCGTCGTCGGGTCCTGGATGTTCGCCGACGGGTGGCCGACGCCGTAGAAGAAGCCGTCGATCTTGCCGTCGCACAGCGCCGGGCCGTGCTCGTCGGCCTTGAGCTCGGAGGCGAGCGAGAAGTCGCTCAGTTTCCAGCCCATGGCGGCGAGCAGCTCCTCCATCGACGCACGCGTGCCCGACCCCGGGTTGCCGACGTTGAGCCGCTTGCCCTTGAAGTCGGCGAACGTCTTGATGTTCGCTTCCTTGCGCGCGAGCACGGTGAACGGCTCCGGATGCACCGAGAACACGGCGCGAAGGTCGCCGTAGGCGCCGCCCTCCTTGAACTGGGCCAGCCCCTTGGCGGCGTTGAACTGCACGTCGCTCTGGGTGAAGCCGAGGTCGAGCTCGCCCGCCTTGATGGTGTTCACGTTGAACACCGAGCCGCCGGTGGATTCCACCGAGCAGCGGATGCCGTGCTTGGCGCGGTCCTTGTTGACCAGGCGGCAGATCGCGCCGCCCGCCGCGTAGTACACGCCGGTGACGCCGCCGGTGCCCACGGTGACGAACTTCTGCTGGGCGACCGCGGCAGGCGCGGCAAGGCCGGCACAGAGCGCCGCCGCGGCGAGCGCCAGGCAGCGAAGGGAGGTGGTGGACGACATGGTGGCTCCTGGGAGTGAAGGAAGAGGAAAGGGCAGGTGCGAAAGCGTGGAATCAAAGGCTGGCGATGCTCGCGTCGATGGCCTGCTGCAGGCGCTCGACGATGCAGTCGAGATCGCTTTCGCTGGCGATGAACGGCGGCGCCAGCAAGACATGGTCACCATGCCGCCCATCCACTGTTCCGCCCATCGGATAAACCATGAGACCGCGCGCCATCGCCTCGCGCTTGATCCGGGCATGCAGGCGATGTGCCGGATCGAACGGCGTCTTGCTCGCGCGCTCGCGCACCAGCTCGACGCCGATGAAGAGGCCGCGCCCGCGCAGGTCGCCCACGTGCGGGTGCTCGCCCAGTACGCCGCCCAGCCGGGCCAGCAGCCCCGAGCCGAGCTCGCGCACGCGCGGCAGCAGGGCGTCGCGCTCGATCACCTTCTGCACCGCCAGCGCCGCCGCGCAGGCCACGGGATGGCCCAGGTAGGTGTGGCCGTGCTGAAAGAAGCCGCTGCCTTCGCGCAGCGCGGCGACGATCCGGTCCTGCGCCAGCACCGCCCCGATCGGCTGGTAGCCGCCGCCGAGGCCCTTGGCGATGACCAGCAGGTCGGGCACGACGCCGTCGGCCTCGCAGGTGTGCAGGGTGCCGCAGCGACCCATGCCGCACATCACCTCGTCGAGGATAAGGAGGACGCCGTGGCGGTCGCAGACCTCGCGCATGGCGCGCCAGTAGCCGGGCGTCGGGACGAGGACGCCCGCCGTCGCGCCGCCGACGGTCTCGGCGACGAAGGCGATGACCCGGCGGGGGCCGGCGTCGACGATGGCCCGGTCGAGCTCGGCCGCCAGCCGGGCGACGTAGGCGGCATCGGGCTCGCCGCTGCGCTGCTCGCGGTAGGGATAGCACGGCGAGACATGGCTCGCCTCGACGAGCAGCGGCGCGAACGGGGCGCGCCGCCAGACGTTGCCGCCGACGGCCAGGGCGCCGAGGGTGTTGCCGTGGTAGCTCTGGCGCCGGGCGACGAAGCGGCTGCGCTCCGGCTCGCCGCGCTCGACGTGGTACTGGCGGGCCATCTTGAGCGCCGCCTCGATCGCCTCCGAGCCGCCGCTCGTGAAATAGGCATGGCTGGTGCCGGCGGGCGCCGTGGCCACCAGCCGGGCGGCGAGCTCCTCGGCGACGTCCGATGTGAAGAAGCTCGTGTGCGCGTAGGCCAGGGCGTCGATCTGCGCGTGCATGGCCGCCCGCACGTCGCGGTGGCCGTGGCCCAGGCAGGAGACGGCAGCGCCGCCGGACGCATCGAGATAGCGCTTGCCGGCGCTGTCGGTGATCCAGACCCCGTCCCCGGCGACCGCCGTCGGGTAGCGTTCCCGCAGGTGGCGGTGGAAGACGCGGGTGGGCTCGTCGCTGCGGAGGGAAGCGCTCATTCGACGTTCTGGACCTGCTCGCGCAGCTGCTCGATCGCCACCTTCATGTCCACCGCGAGGGTCGTCATCTCGATCGACGGGGACTTGGAGCCGAGGGTGTTGGCCTCCCGCAGCAGCTCCTGGATCAGGAACTCGAGCCGCTTGCCGACCTCGCCTCCCTTGGCGAGGAGGCGCGCGACCTCGTCGAGGTGCGAGCGCAGCCGCGCCAGCTCCTCGGCGACGTCGATGCGGATGGCGTAGGCGGCCGCTTCGTTCAGCGCGCGCTCCTCGATCGCCTCGCGGCTCACCGACCCGGCGCCGTTCGCCTTCTCGAGCGCTTCGGTCCAGCGCTCGATGAACCGCTGCTGCTGGCGCGCCACCGCCGCGGGAACGAGCGGCTCGGCCGAGGCGGCGAGACCGCGCAGGTGCTCGACCCGCTCCTGCAGGATCGCCGCCAGACGGGTCCCTTCGCGGGCCCGCGCCTCGGCGAGCCCGTCGACGGAGCGTCGGGCAACCTCGAGGACCACGGCCTCGGAGGTCTTCGAGTCGGCCGTCCCGCGGCACCACTGGAGGACCTCGTGGACCGAGAGCGGCCGCGCCTCGCGCAGGCGGTCCTGGACCCGCCGCTCGAGGTGGAGGAGGCGGTCGAGCTGCTCGGCGGTGGGCTCGGGCACGTCGTGCTCGGGGTCGCTGCCGGAGGTGAGCCGCAGCTCGATCTTGCCGCGCTTGAAGCGGCCGGTCAGGAGCTCGCGGAGGGCCGGCTCGAGGCCACGGAACTCGTCGGGCAGGCGCAGCGAGAGGTCGAGGAATCGGCCGTTGACCGAGCGGATTTCGACCCCGACGGTCGCGCGCGCAGGGGCCTTGCCGGCATCGCCTGCACGCGGTTCGTGCAATGCTGCCGAACCGGCCTCCACCGGGCTTGCGGACGCATTTGCGTAGCCGGTCATGCTGTAAACTGCCACGCGCTTTTGCCTCCAGTTTTCACCTCCGATTATGTCAAAGCCGAAACCCGCACCATTGCCATCCGGCACGGTGGTGGGCGGCTATCAGGTGATCAAGAAACTGGCGGCCGGCGGCTTCGGCGTGGTCTATCTCTGCGAGGACTCCGACCGCAAGCTCGTCGCTCTCAAGGAATACCTGCCGTCGTCGCTCGCCGAGCGCTCGCCGGGAGAGCTGACGCCCCGCGTCAAGCCCGAGAAGCAGCCCTTGTACCGGCTCGGCCTGAAGAGCTTCTTCGAGGAAGGCCGCTCGCTCGCGCAGATTTCGCACACGAGCGTGGTGTCGGTGCTGAATTTCTTCCGCGAGAACGAAACCGTCTACATGGTCATGAATTACCTGCAGGGCGATACCCTGCAGGATTTCATCGTCACGGCGCGCGACCTGAAACGTGACAAGGTATTTCGCGAATCCACGATCCGCTCGCTGTTCGACGAGATACTGCGCGGACTGCGGATCGTCCATCAGCACAAGATGCTGCACCTGGACATCAAGCCGGCCAACATCTTCATCACCAACGAGAACAAGGCGGTCCTGCTCGACTTCGGCGCGGCACGCGAAGTGCTGTCGAAGGAAGGCAACTTCATTCGCCCGATGTACACGCCCGGCTTCGCCGCGCCCGAGATGTACCGCCGCGACGGCACCCTCGGCCCCTGGACCGACATCTACGCGATCGGCGCCTGCATCTACGCCTGCATGCAGGGCTACCCGCCGAACGACGCGCCGCAGCGGATCGAGAAGGACCGGCTGGCACTGTCGCTCTCGCGCCTGCGCAACGTCTACAGCGACAACCTCATCGAAGTCACCGAGTGGTGCATGTCGCTCGACCCGCTGTCGCGGCCGCAGAGCGTCTTCGCCCTCCAGAAGGAGCTGTCGCGCGAGACCGAGCGGCAGTACACCAAGCTGAGCTTCAGCGAGCGGCTGAAGCTGCAGCTCGAGAACCTCACTGCCAGCGCCAAGGCCTAGAAGAAGAATTCCATGCGCTTTTCGGTCTACCAGGTGAGCCGGAAGGGCGGTCGCGAGAAGAACGAGGACCGCATGGGCTACTGCTACACGCGGGACGCCGGCCTCTTCGCCCTCGCCGACGGCATGGGCGGCCATCCCGAGGGGGAGGTCGCGTCGCAGCTGGCGCTGCAGACGCTCGCCGCGATGTTCCAGCGCGACTGCAAGCCGACGCTCGCCGATCCGCTCCGTTTCCTGCACGACGCCATCGTCTCCGGCCACCATCAGCTGCTGCGCTATGCGACGCAGAAGGCGCTGATCGACACGCCGCGGACGACCATCGTCGCCTGCCTGATGCAGGGCAACGCCGCGTACTGGGCGCACTGCGGCGATTCGCGCCTGTACATGGTCCGCGGCGACAAGCTCATCGCCCGCACCCGAGACCATTCGTACTCCGAGCTGCAGCAGACCATGAGCCAGGTCGTGCCCATGGGCGACCGCTACAACCGAAACGTTCTCTTCACCTGCCTGGGCAGTCCGGGCAAGCCGGTGGTCGACACCGTCGGGCCGCTGCTGATGCAGGCCGGCGACCGGCTCCTCCTCTGCTCCGACGGCCTGTGGGGCACGGTCAGCGACAGCGAGATCACCGATCAGCTGTCGTCGCTGCCGCTCTCCGATTCCGTGCCCGAGCTCGTCGAGCAGGCGCTGCGCAACGGCGGCCCGAAGTGCGACAACGTCTCGGTGCTGGCGATGGAATGGGAAGGCGTCGAGGGCGGCGACAGCACGCAGGACGTCCAGACCACGGCGGTCGGCGAGGGCGTCTTCGCCTCGACGATCCAGGCGAGCGTGCTCGGCACCGAGGTCGCGGCCGACGAGCTGGACGATGCGGAGATCGAGCGCTCGATCAAGGAAATCAACGAGGCGATCAAGCGGTCGTCGCAGCACAAAAAGGGCTGACGCCTTTTTGTCCTGACCCGCCCGCTTTCTCGCTTCGCTTCGGTCAGGGCTGCTCCCTCCCCGCTTCGCTCCCCTCCCTCCGAGAGGGAGGGGCGGGCGCCTCTGGCGCCCCTTTTTGAGCGGCGACAATCGCGCATGACTTTCCAACGTTCCAGTGGCCGGGCGCATGACGCGCTGCGGCCGGTGTCCATCACGCGCGGCTTCACGCGCCATGCCGAGGGCTCGGTGCTTGTGGCCTTCGGCGATACGCAGGTGCTCTGCACGGCCTCGGTCGAGGAGAAGGTGCCGCCGCACAAGCGGGGCAGCGGCGAGGGCTGGCTGACGGCCGAGTACGGCATGCTGCCGCGCTCGACGCACACGCGCAGCGACCGCGAGGCGGCGCGCGGCAAGCAGAGCGGGCGCACCCAGGAGATCCAGCGCCTGATCGGCCGATCGCTGCGCTGCGTGTTCGACCTCTCGGCGCTGGGCGAGCGCACCATCTCGCTCGACTGCGACGTGCTCCAGGCCGACGGCGGCACGCGCACCGCGGCGATCACCGGCGCCTTCGTGGCCGCGCACGACGCCGTCACGTGGCTGCTGGCGCAGGGGCGGATCGCCCGCTCGCCGATCCGCGACTTCGTCGCCGCCGTGTCGGTCGGCATCGTCGACAAGACGCCGCTTCTCGACCTGGAGTACGTCGAGGATGCGGCGTGCGACACCGACATGAACGTCGCCATGACCGGCAGCGGCGGCTTCGTCGAGCTGCAGGGAACCGCCGAGGGCGCCAGCTTCTCGCGCGCCGAGATGGATGCGCTGCTCGCGCTCGCCGGCCGTGGCATCGGCGAGCTGGTCGCCGGCCAGCGCGCGGCCCTCGAACGGCCGCTGCCGAGAGCGGCGGCACCGATGCGGTGAGACTGGTCCTGGCGTCGGCCAATCCGGGGAAGCTGGCGGAACTGCAGGCCCTGCTCGCCCCCTTGCGGATGGAGGTCGTCGCGCAAGGCGCGCTCGGCATCGGCGAGGCCGAGGAGCCGCACGCCAGCTTTCTCGAGAACGCCCTGGCGAAGGCGCGTGCCGCGGCGCGGGCCGCCGGTGCGGCGGCGATGGCCGACGATTCCGGCCTCTGCGTCGACGCGCTGGGTGGCGCACCCGGCGTCGCATCGGCGCATTACGCGCCCGTGCAGCCGGCGCCGTCGAGCGACCGCGAAGGACAGCGGCTGCGGCAGGACGCGGCGAACAACGCCTTGCTGCTCGAGCGCCTGCGCGGCAGCGACGAGCGGCGTGCCCGCTTCGTTTCCGTGCTCGTCGCGCTGCGCCATGCCGACGATCCGGAGCCGCTGGTGACGGCCGGACGATGGGGCGGCGAGGTGCTCGAAGCCCCGCGCGGCAGCGGCGGCTTCGGCTACGACCCGCTGCTCTTCATCCCCGCCCTCGGGCGCACCGTCGCCGAGCTCGACCCGGCCACCAAGAACCGGCACAGTCACCGCGCCCAGGCGTCGCGGCGCATGCTGGCACTGATGAGGGCGTCGTGGCTCCGCTGACGGCGAAGGTCGTCGCCGTGGCAGCCGCGGACTCGGGTGCAGGAACGGGCGCCGCGAACGCACCGCCGGCGGGCGACGTCGCCGAGCGCGTGGCCCGTTTCATGCGCCTCGGCCCGCTGAGCCTCGCCGCGCTGCCGCCGCTGTCGCTCTATGTGCACATCCCGTGGTGCCTGAAGAAGTGCCCCTACTGCGACTTCAACTCGCACGCGCTGCGCGACGAAGGCGGGCCGCCGGAGGCGCGCTACGTCGACGCCCTCGTCGCCGACCTGGAGTCGTCGCTGCCCTTCGTGTGGGGCCGGCGCGTGCAGACGATCTTCATCGGCGGCGGGACGCCGAGCCTGTTCTCGCCCGAGGCCATCGAGCGGCTGCTCGGCGCGATCCGCGCCCGCCTGCCGCTCGAGCCCGGCTGCGAGATCACGCTGGAAGCGAACCCGGGCACCTTCGAGCGCGATCGGTTCCGCGCCTATGCGGCAGCGGGGGTGACCCGGCTCTCGATCGGCGTGCAGAGCTTCGACGACCGGAGCCTGGCCGCGCTCGGCCGGGTCCACGATGCGGCGCAGGCCAGGGCCGCCATCGACGAAGCCCGCTCGGCCTTCGCCACCTTCAACCTCGACCTGATGTACGCGCTGCCCGGGCAGTCGGAAGACGCCTTCGCCGCGGATCTCGAGGCGGCGCTGGCCTGCGCGCCGCCGCATCTCTCCGTCTATCACCTGACCGTCGAGCCGAACACCTACTTCGCGCGCTTTCCGCCGCCGCTCCCGGACGACGATCTAGCCTTCGCCATGCTCGACCGCATCATCGAGCAGACCGTCGCGCACGGCCTCGAGCGCTACGAGGTGTCGGCGTTCGCGCGGCCGGGCCATCGCGCGCGCCACAACCTGAACTACTGGGAATTCGGCGACTACCTCGGCATCGGCGCCGGGGCGCACGGCAAGCTGAGCTTTCCGCACCGCATCGTGCGCCAGGGCCGGCTGCGCGATCCGGCGGCCTACATGGCCGGTGCGGAGGCCGGGCGCGCGATTGCGTCGGAAGCCGAGGTGAGCCGGGCCGACCTCGCCTTCGAGTTCATGCTCAATGCGCTGCGCTTGTCGGACGGCTTCGAGCTCGCGCGCTTCGGCGAGCGCACGGGCCTGCCGCTCTCGGCCATCGAGCGGCCGTTGGCCGAGGCCGAGCGACGCGGGCTCGTCAGCCGCGATCTGAAGCGGGTGCAGCCGACCCGCCTTGGCTTCGACTTTCTCAACGACCTGCAGCAGCTTTTCCTGCCCGATCGTTGACGGGTCGCGCCGCGGGGCCGCTGCTAGACTGCCCCGAACCCTCGCAGCACCTGTGGCATCCAAGATCGACCCCACGTTCGGCATGGCCGCGTCGCTCAGCCTCGAGGGCGCGCTGCAGTTGCTGGAGCAGTCGGGTCACGTTCTGCCGGACCGTCATTTGTCCGGCGACGACGCCTGGCTGCAGGCCGTGGTCGATGGCCTCTGCCAGCTCTCGAGCCGCGATCCGCTGACCGGGCTCGCCAACCGACGCCACTTCGAGATGACGCTCGCCGGCGAGATCGACCGCGTCGCGCGCGTCGGCGAGGCGGCGCTGGTGCTGATGATCGACATCGACCACTTCAAGCGAGTCAACGATGCACACGGCCATCAGGCCGGCGACCTGGTCCTGAAGGCGGTCGCCGCATCGCTCAGTGAATGCGTGCGCCCGATGGACACGGTGGCGCGCTTCGGCGGCGAGGAGTTCTCGATGATCCTGCCGAATTGCGCGCCGTCGTTCGGGCAGGCCGTCGCCGAGCGCATCCGCCTGCAGGTGGCCTCGCGGCCCATCGCCATCGGGCCGGGCGAGGACGTCGTCGTCACCGTCTCCATCGGCGGGGCCTTCGCGCCGCAGTGGGTGCGCTCGTCGACCGAGCTCTGGGTCGAGCGTGCGGACCAGCACCTCTATCGCGCCAAGGCCGAGGGGCGCAACCGCGTCTGCCTCGAGTCGCCGCCGGTCTCCTTCGTCAGCGCCGAAGAGAAGGGCCTGCTCTTCGGTACCTCGCAATTCCAGGAGCTCGAATGACTCTCGCATGGCGAACGACCCGGGACATCGCATGACGCAGCGGGCCAGGATCCTCGCGCTCACGAGCGGCAAGGGTGGCGTGGGCAAGACCTTCCTCTCCGCCAACCTCGCGGCGGCGCTGGCGCGGCGCGGCGAGCGCGTGCTCGTGCTCGACGCCGATCTCGGCCTCGCCAACCTCGATGTCGTGCTCAACCTTCATCCGAAGGTCACGCTGCACGACGTGTTCACCGGAACGGCGACGCTCGACGCCGCCATCCTGCCGGCGCCCGGGGGCTTTTCCGCCCTGCTCGCCGGCTCGGGCCTCGTCGAGTACTCGCGCCTGACGCCGCAGGTGCGCGACCAACTCATCGAGGTCGTCCAGCAGCTCGCGCCGAGGTTCGACTGGATCCTGCTCGACACCGGCGCCGGCATCTCCGACGTCGTGCTGCATGCGATCTCGCTCGCCGACGACGTGCTCGTCATCGCCACGCCGGAGCCGACCTCGATGACCGATGCCTACGCCGCGATCAAGGTGCTGGCGACGCAGCAGGCGCGCCGCGGCATCCTTGTCGTCGTCAACCAGGTGAGCTGCACGGGCGAGGGCCGGCGCGTGCGCAACCAGCTGCAGCTCGTGGCCGACCGCTTCGTCGTGCCGCATCTCGAGGTGCTCGAGGAGCCGCTCCATCTCGACTTCCTGGGCGAGATACCGGTCGACCATTTCGTCCGCGACGCGGTGCAGCGGCGGCAGCTGCTGCTGGAGTGGATGCCCGGCTCGGTGGCTGCGATCGCAGTGGTCGGCGTCGCCGAGCGGCTCGGCGAGAAGCTGACGGCCTGAAGGCGCGCCGCCCGCCGCGACGGGACGCAAACCCGCGCGTCGCGGCAGTCGTCAGGCGGGTGTCCTGGGCCGCGACGCCGTCTGCAACAGCACGACGAGCGCGCCGTGGCCGCCGTCGGATGCACGCGCATGCGTGAAGGCCAGCACCTCCTGGCGCTGCACCAGCCACGTCTTCACCTTTGCCTTGAGGACCGGCTCGCGTCCCGGCGAGCCGAGTCCCTTGCCGTGCACCACCCGCACGCAGCGCAGGCCGGCGCGTGCCGCTTCGCGCAGGAACTCGGCGAGCCGCTCGCGCGCTGCCTCGCGCCGCAGCCCGTGCAGGTCGACCTCGGCCTGCGTCACCCACACGCCGCGACGGAGCTTGCGCACGACGTCGGGGCCGACGCCGCGGCGGCGGAACGAGAGCGCGTCGTCGGTCTCGAGCAGCGACTCGACGTCGAACTCGTCGGAGATCGATTCCGCCAGCACCGCCGCCTCGTCTTGCTGCCGCTGTCGCGCCACGGGACTCGGCCTCGGTCGCTCCGGCAGGGCCGGTGCCGACCGGCGCAAGGGCAGTACCGTCCCGACCGAGCGCACGAAGAGATCGCGCTCGCGCTTCTCGGCCGTCGCCCGCTGGCGTTCCTGGGTCTCGGCGGCCTGCGTTGCGGCCCGCTTCTCGCGCAGCGCGGCGCGCAGCGCGGCGAGGTCGTGCAGCGTGTGCGTCTTGACGCGCTGGCCGGTCACAGCAAGCCTCGCTCGGCGAAAGACACCACAGCGCCCCGGCCGACGACCAGATGATCGAGCACGCGCACGTCGACGAGGGCGAGCGCGCTCTTCAGCGTCTCGGTCAGGAACTCGTCCGCACGCGACGGCTCGGCCGCCCCCGACGGGTGGTTGTGGGCGAGGATCACCGACGCGGCGCCGAACTCGAGGGCGCGCTTGACCACCTCGCGCGGGTAGACGCTGGTCTGCGTCAGCGTGCCGCGGAACATCTCCTCGAGCCGCAGCAGGCGGCTCTGGGCGTCCAGGAAGAGCACGGCGAAGACCTCGTGCTCGCGAGCGGCGAGCTGCAGCAACAGGTACTCCTTGACCTTCGCCGGCGAGTCGAAGACCGGCCGCGCGGCCAGCTCGCTGGCCACCGAGCGCCGCGCCAGCTCGAGCACGGCGGCCATCTCGGCGCGCTTCGCCGGACCGAGGCCCTTGACTTGGTCGAGCTGCGCGGGCGTGGCGTGCAGCAGCCCCGACAGGCCGCCGAAGGTGGCGAGCAGCGCCTCGGCCAGCTGCAGCACGCCGGTTCCCGGCAGGCCGGTGCGCAGGAGCAGGGCGATGAGCTCGGTGTCCGCCAAGGCCGCCGGTCCGAGGGCGAGCAGCTTTTCGCGCGGTCTCGCCGAGGCGGGGATGTCCTTGAACATGGCGGGTCGGGCCGGCCGGCGCGCAGGTCGCCGGCTCGTAAAATGCACGCCAGTCTATTCGCTCGAAAGTCCCGCTTGAATCGCGTCCAGCCCGGTTCGTTCCTCACCTTGCACTACCGCCTGCGCGGACCCGAAGGCGAGCCGTTCGTCGATACCTTCGGCAGCCAGCCGGCGACGCTCTCGCTCGGCAACGGCGAGCTGGCGCCGGCGATGGAGGCGCGCCTGCTCGGCCTGCCCGAGGGCAGCCGCGAATCGTTCTCGCTGGCACCGGGCGACGCGTTCGGCGAGCGCAATCCCGAGCTCCTGCAACGGGTGCGGCGCTCACTGCTCGAGGAGCACGGCGACGCCGAGCAGGACTACCGCGTGGGCGACGTCGTCAGCTTCCCCACGCCTGACGGCCAGGGCAGCTTCGCCGGGGTCGTGCGCGAAGTCGCCGCCGACACGCTGGTGTTCGACTTCAACCACCCCCTGGCCGGGCGGTCGGTCACCTTCGACGTCGAGCTGATCGGCATCCTGTGAGGCTCATCCCTTGACCGTCGAGGACGTCGTCCTCGCCGAGCCGCGCGGCTTCTGCGCCGGCGTCGACCGGGCCATCGAGATCGTCGAGCGCGCCCTGCAGAAGTTCGGCGCGCCGATCTACGTCCGCCACGAGATCGTCCACAACACCTATGTCGTCGACGACCTGAAGCGCAAGGGCGCGATCTTCATCGAGGACCTCGCCGAGGTGCCGCCCGGGGCGACGCTCGTCTTCAGCGCCCACGGCGTGTCGCAGGCGGTGCGCCAGGAAGCGCAGGCGCGCGGCTTCTCGGTGTTCGACGCCACCTGCCCGCTGGTCACCAAGGTGCACGTCGAGGTCGCCAAGCTCGCCAAGCTGGGCTACGAGTTCATCATGATCGGCCACAAGGGACATCCCGAGGTCGAAGGCACCATGGGCCAGCTCGACCACGGCATCCACCTCGTGGAGGACGTGGCCGACGTCGCCGCCGTGAACGTCGCGCCGGGCCAGCCGCTGGCGGTCGTCACCCAGACGACGCTCTCGGTCGACGATGCCGCCGAGATCCTGGAGGCCGTCAAGCGACGCTTCCCGGACGTCCGCGAGCCGAAGCAGCAGGACATCTGCTACGCGACGCAGAACCGCCAGGACGCCGTCAAGGTGCTGGCGCCGGGCGTCGACGTGCTCGTCGTCGTCGGCAGCCCGAGCAGCTCGAACAGCAACCGACTGCGCGAGCTGGCCGAGCGCCTGGGCGCCGACGCCTACATGGTCGACAAGGCCGACGACCTGCAGCCCGCGTGGTTCGAGGGCAAGCGCCGCGTCGGCGTGACGGCCGGCGCCTCGGCCCCGGAGGTGCTCGTGCAGCAGGTCATCGAGCGCCTGCGCGCTCTCGGGGCCGTGTCGGTGCGGACGCTGCCCGGCACGCCGGAGACGGTGCACTTCCCCTTGCCGATGGGCCTCGGCGACCGGGCAATGGGCATCGTCAAGGCGTGAGCGGCCGGCGGCGCACTGCGCGCCTCGCGCGGGTGCGTCCCTACAATCCCGCTCCCCTCCCCACGCCGGCCTCGCCCATGCTCGACATCACGCTCCTGCGCAAGGACCTGGCGCAGGTCATCGCCCGACTGGAAACGCGGAAGTCGCCGCAGCCGTTCCTGGACGTGGCCCGGTTCAGCGCCCTGGAGGGCGAGCGCAAGTCGCTGCAGACCCGCACCGAGGAGCTGCAGGCCCGGCGCAACGCGCTCTCGAAGGAGATCGGCCGGCTGAAGGGGCAGGGCGTCGACGCCGCCGCGGCGATGGGCGAGGTCACCGGCATCGGCGAGGAGCTGGCGCGCTCGGCCGAGCGGCTCGAGGCCATCCAGGCGGAGCTGCACGATCAGCTGATGGCCTTGCCGAACCTGCCCGATGCCAGCGTGCCGGTCGGTGCCGACGACACGGCGAACGTCGAGATCCGGCGCTGGGGCGAGCCGCGCGACTTCGGCTTCGCGCCGCGCGACCATGTCGACCTTGGGGCGCCTCTCGGCCTCGACTTCGAGACCGGCGCCAAGCTCTCCGGGGCACGCTTCACGTTCCTGCGCGGGCCGGTGGCCCGCCTGCACCGGGCGCTCGCCCAGTTCATGCTGGACGTGCAGACCACCGAGCACGGCTACACCGAGTGCTACACGCCATACATCGTCAACCGCGACGTGCTGGAAGGCACGGGACAGCTGCCGAAGTTCCGTGAAGACATGTTCTGGGTCTTTCGCGGCGGCGAGGCGGAGGAGGGCGGCACGGCGGCCGAGCAGTACCTGATCTCGACGTCCGAGATCTCGCTCACCAACAGCGTCCGCGAGGAGGTGCTCGCGCCGTCGCGCTTGCCCATCAAGCTCACCGCGCACACGCCGTGCTTTCGTTCCGAGGCCGGCAGCGCCGGTCGCGACACGCGCGGGATGATCCGCCAGCACCAGTTCGACAAGGTCGAGATGGTCCAGATCACGCACCCGGAGCGCAGCTTCGAGGCGCTCGAGGAGATGGTGCGCCACGCCGAGGCGATCCTGCAGAAGCTGGAGCTGCCCTATCGCGTCGTACTGCTCTCCACCGGCGACATGGGGTTCGGCGCGGTGAAGACCTACGACCTCGAGGTCTGGGTCCCGGCGCAGGGCACGTACCGCGAGATCAGCTCGGTGTCGAACTGCGAGGCCTTCCAGGCGCGGCGGATGCAGACGCGGTTCAAGAACGCGCAGGGGCGCAACGAGTTCGTGCACACGCTGAACGGCTCGGGCCTGGCGGTCGGCCGCACGCTGGTGGCGCTGCTCGAGAACTTCCAGAACGCCGACGGCTCGATCGGCATTCCGGCGGCGCTGCGCCCCTACCTCGGCGGACTGGCGGAGCTTCGGCCGTGAAGGACATGCGGTCGCCGGCCACGACTCCTGCTCCGGCGGCGCCGGGCGCCACGGTGGCGAGCCGTGCCGCGTCGATGCTCGCGGCGCTCGCCGAGGTCCGCCTCGTGCCCGCGCCGAGCAGCGCCGAGCCTGCTTTCTCGCTGGAAGAGGCGTACGCCGTCGCCGACGAGATCCGGCGCCTGCGCATCGAGCGCGGCGAGCGGCCGCTCGGCTACAAGATCGGCTTCACGAACCGGGGCATCTGGGACCGCTACGGCGTCCATGCGCCGATCTGGGCGCCGATCTGGGACAGCACGGTCGAATCGCTCGACGAACGGGGCGAAGCCGTCGTGTCGCTGGCGGCGTTCGCGCAACCGCGCCTGGAGCCGGAGGTGATGTTCGGCTTCGCGAGCGCGCCGCGTGCCGGCATGACCGAGGCCGAGCTTGCCGGCTGCATCGACTGGGTCGCGCACGGCTTCGAGATCGTCCACACCCACTTCGACGGCTGGCGCTTCAAGGCGGCGGACACGGTGGCAGACTTCGGACTGCACGGTCGCCTCTTCGTCGGTCGGCGGGTGCCCATCGCGCGTTTCGCCGACCCGGTCGCAGAACTGGCCCGCCTGGTCGTCACGCTGAGCTGCGACGAGCGCGAGGTCGAGGCCGGCCGCGCCGACATCGTCCTGGGCGGTCCGCTCACGGCCTTGCGCTTGTGGATGGAACGCATGGCAGCACAGCCGCACCAGTGGCCGGTGCGCGCCGGCGACATCGTCTCCACCGGCACGATCACCGACGCGGCGCCGATGCGACCTGGCCAACGCTGGTCGACGCGCCTCGGCGACGAGCGCCTGCCCGGCGCCGCCTTGCGCACGACCGAGTGAGACCGTCTCGCCGCAGCCCCGTGCTCCGGCTGCAGTGCGGCGAGGCCCTAGAATCCCGGCCTCGGCCGGACCCGCCGATGCACGACCCGGAGAGGTGGCAGAGTGGTCGAATGCGCCGGACTCGAAATCCGGTTCACGGTCATGCCGTGACGTGGGTTCGAATCCCACCCTCTCCACCAAAGGTCCAAGGAGTCAAGAGGACGCAGAAGCGGTTGCTGCGGCTCTCACGGTGCTCCTCTCCTCTGCCGTAGCCTCCAGCAGCTCCTAGCCGGTTCGGGGACAGCACGCGTCCGGGCTCGCGGCTCGGCTACCCCTGAACGCGATCTTCGCGGTGACGCGGTGTCCGTCATCAAGCGCCTTATCGGCCCCGCGCTTATGGGGGCGACGCGCTACCGGTGCATCCCTACACTCGCTCGAGCGAGTCAAACCGACGAAGCCCAGCTGAACGGTGGCTATTTGCTCAGGAACTGGGGCCCCGTACGAATCACTCTGGCTGGCTGTTGATGATGATCGGGTGGTCTCGCCGGACTGTCGCTGCTCGCTGCCGCGCTCGTGTTCTATGCAAGTGGCAGGGTCTCCGCGCCCTTGCTTCTGTTCGGATTGGTCTCCTGTGCGCTCGGCGTTCACGCTCGACATCTCGCAAGGAAGCGCGACGACTAGCTGCGCAACGGCTGACCGGATTCATGTCTCCTTGGGCCACGCAGCCTTGCCCTATGGCGTCGATCAACGTCTTCTGAACACGCGCCCTCTCTCTTCTTCCACCGGTTTGGGCCTCTCCCCGATGTAGGCGGCGCGCGGGCGGATCAACGTCCCCGTGCGTTGCTGCTCCTGGATGTGCGCCACCCATCCGATCGTGCGGGCGACGGCGAAGAGGGCGAACGCAGCGCCGGCAGGGGCACCGGCAGCGTGGCACGTGGCGACCAGTCCGTAGTCCAGCGTGGGCCCCAGCCCGTGCTGCTGCCACACGGCGGAAACGAAGCCCTCCAGCCGCTGCTTCGGGCGAAGCCTCGACAGCAGATGGAGTCCACGCGGATCCCCATCGGGATAGAGCCGATGCCCGAATCCGCTCAGCGGCACAGGCTGTGCGAAAGGGCGTTCATCCTCTCCGACTCTCTGCCGATCCAGTGCCTGCATCGTGGGCCAAAGCGCCTCGACGTCGGAGATCATCCCGCCATGCCGTTTGCCCGAGAGCGCGGCGAGCGCCGCGCCGACGGCAGCCCGACTCGTCGCGCCCGTGCTGGCGACGCAGCGTGCCGTGAAGCTGGAGGCGTTCAGCTCGTGGTCGGCCGAGAGAACCATGGCCCGCCTCAGGGCGTCGGTGGCTGAACGGGGAAGGTCCCATGCTCGCTGCAATCGCTCGTGCAGAGGGCCTCCGTCACTCTCACGGGAGCCGGCCGTGGCCGCAAGGAGCAGCGCTTGCACGCACCGCCACCCTGCGACAGGCGGCTCTTCATGGTCGATCTCGCTCGCCCAGTCATCGGCGACCAGGTGGTAGGCCGAAGGCAGCCGTGCCGGCATCGGTGAACCGACGGTGCGCCCGAGGGCCGTGCGGGCCCGCCTTGAAAGCGGTGGGGTGCAGATCGGCAGCTGGCCGACATCGCAGCCCCACAGCAGAGCAGCGATCTCTTCGAGGCATGCCGTCTCCGCGAGATCGATGACATCGTGGCCGCGGTAGTAGATGCGTCCGCGATCGATCAGGCACAACGCGGATTCGAGCACCGGCAGCCCGAAGTCGAGCGTCGCCCGCGCCACTGACCCGGCTTGGCGCGCGCCGCTGTTTCGCTGCCTCAGCCGCTCGACTTCGGCCAGTGAGTAATGCTTTCGGTGCGCGCCCGGATCTACCTTCGGGTGCAGCAGGCCGCGGCTGACGTACGTGTAGAGCGTCCCGAGGCTGACCTCAAGAATCTGCGCGGCCTCCCGAGCCGAGACCCACGTCGTCTCCTTGTCGATGCTGGGAGCGCCTGCCATCGATCGAGCCGATCGAGATTGACGCCATCCGCGTCGGAACGTGCAATCGTTACACAGCAGCTGCGGCGGACACTCGAGCGATGGCTTTCGGCACCCCCGGCACGGCTCAGGCGATCGTGCGCCAGCTCTGGAGCGCCGCAGGCTTGCGCGAGGAGGCGCTCGAGCGCCTGGAGCTGCCGGGCAGCGAGCCGGCGCTGCCTTCGTCGTTTCCGATCGGGTCGGCCTTGCAGGTGGCCATCGGCGCCGCGGGACTGGCCGCGACCGAACTCCTGCGCCTGCGCGGTGGGGCCGAGCAGGCGGTCAGCGTGGACATCCTCGACGCAGTCCGTGAGGGCGCCTGCCGCTTCAGCGTCGACGGGCGCAAGCCGGTGCTGTGGGAGCCTCTTTCGGGCTTGTATTGGTGCGAAGGCGGCAGCCCAGGCTGGCTTCGCGTCCATGCCAACTTCGCCCATCACCGCGATGGCGTGCTTCGCCTGCTGGGCCTGCCGCCGGGCCCTGCGACGACTCCGGAGGCCGTGCAGGATGCGCTGCGCCCGTGGGCCGCGCTCGACTTCGAGCAGGCTGCGGCCGATCGCGGACTGGTCGTGGCTGCCGTGCGCGATCCGGCCCAGTGGGAGCGGCACCCACAGGCTGCGGCGGTTCGTGAGCTGCCCCTCATCGGCATCGAGCGCATCGGTGCCGCGCCGGCGACACCGTTGCGACCGGCCGCCAGACGGTCCCGCCCCTTGGCCGGGCTTCGGATCCTCGAGCTCACCCGAATACTCGCCGGGCCCGTGACCGGCCGGACGCTGGCGGCGCACGGTGCCGATGTCTTGCTGATCAACGGTCCGCACCTCCCGAACATCGATGCCATCGCCGAGACCAGCCGCGGCAAGCTCTCGGCGGTTCTCGATTTGCGTGAGAACGGCGACCTCCAGCGCATGCGTGAACGGATCCGCGAGGCAGACGTGTTCCTGCAGGCGTACCGCCCGGGAGCGCTGGCCGAGCGCGGACTCGGACCCAGGGACCTTGCGGAGCTGCGACCCGGCATCGTCTACGCGTCCTTGTCGGCGTACGGACACGAGGGACCGTGGGCGTGCCGGCGCGGCTTCGATTCGCTGGTGCAGTGCGTAACCGGTCTGAACGTGCTGGAGGCCCAGGCCTTCGACGAGATCAGGCCGCGTGCGCTGTGCCTGCAGGCGCTCGACTATGGCGCAGGCTTCCTGCTCGCCTTCGGCGTGCTGACGGCATTGCATCGTCAATGGACCGAGGGCGGGAGCTGGCACGTTCAGGTCTCGCTGGCGGGCGTCGCCCAGTGGCTGTCGGGACTGGGCAGAGTCCCCGAACCTCGCGCAGCACGGTGGCCCGACTTCGACGGTGTGCTGGAAGAGACCCAGAGCGGGTTCGGACGGCTGCTCGCCGTTCCTCATGCGGCGCGCCTGTCGCTGTCGCCGACGACGTGGCAAAGACCCTCGATGCCGCCCGGCTCGCACGCTGCAGTGTGGCCGGCCCGGTGATCGCACCGGCAGAGCTGCAGGTCGCAGGCTCGTGGCCGCGGAGTTAGCAACGCCGTGGAAACGAGTCAATCTCGACTGAGCCAATCGAGATTGACGCTGCCAAGGCGCCGGCTACCAATGTGCTGACACGACGCACCACGTCACGGACCACCCAAGTCGATCCAGCATCGGACACGACACTCAACCGCCTTGCGCCCCGGCGCAGCAAGGCGTGACGGAGAGATTGATGAGCTCACCACGGTTCAAACACACGCCGATGGCTGCCGCTGCGATGGCAGTGACGCTGGCATGCTCCACGGCAGCCTCTGCAGCCGATTACGCGGGCTCGGTCATCGCCTCGGGGCTCAACAACCCTCGCGGCCTGTCATTCGGCCCCGATGGGGCGCTCTACATCACTGAGGCCGGTATCGCTTCAGGCTCGGGACCCTCGACGGCGGCCCGCGGCGAGGTGTTCACGTACACCGAGACCGGCTCCGTCACCCGCTACCAGTCAGGCGCACAGAGCCGCGTCTTCACCGGTCTGCCGTCGATCTATGGATCGGTGAACGCGCATGTCAACGGACCGAACGACATCGTCTTCGACGCGGCAGGCATGCCGGTCATCGCCATCGGTCTCGGGCAGAACCCGCTGGTCCGTTCGACCGATCTGGCGCCCGGAGGCACGAACCTGGCGCGCGTGTTCAGCCCCGGCGGAAGCTCGGTCGATGTGGGCCAATACGAAGCCACGAACAATCCGGCGGGCGGTCCCGTCGACAGCAATCCATGGCATCTGGCGACCGTCTCCGGGGCGACGCTGATGACCGACGCCGGCGGGAACTCGCTGCTGAGGATCGGCAACGACGGGAGCATTTCGACGCTCGCGACATTCCCCTCGCGAACCCTGGGCCCTGCAACTTTCGAATCCGTGACGACGGGACTCGCCGTCGGCCCGGACGGCGCGTACTACGTCGGGGAGCTCACGGGGGTTCCGTTTCCTCCCGGAGGGGCGCAGGTCTACCGGGTGCCGTCCGGCGGCGGCCCGCCGACCGTCTTCGCGACCGGCTTCACGATGATCAGCGACTTGGCGTTCGGCCTGGACGGGAGCCTCTACGCCCTCGAGCACGATTCCAACGGCTCTCGCAACCCGGGTCTTCTCGGTGCACTCTGGAAGGTGGCGCCCGATGGATCACGGTCGCTCATCTACGGGGATCTCACGCTTCCGACCGGTCTGGCGATCGGGTCCGACGGTGCTTTCTACGTCTCGAACTTCGGTGCCAGCACAGGCAACGGCGAGGTCGTCAGGATTGCGGCGGCGATCCCGGAGCCGGAAACCTACGCGCTGATGCTTGCGGGGCTGGGCGTTCTCGGCGCGGTGACGAGAAAGCGCCGGTGCAAGAAGGGGTAGCACGTCGATCCCTCCCATCGACCCCGGGTGCAGCGACAAGCGACTGAAGTCGCCTTGCACCTGAGGGGGGCAGCGTCAGCGGAGACCCTTCTCCCGGGACTCGAAGCCGGCGATCCATCCTCCGCGATAGACCTGCTGCTCGCGCCGTGAATGCAGCGGGAGCGTCGGCTCCGCGGGGGTGCCCAGTGCCGCGCGTGCCGCTCGGCCGACCTCGAGCCAGATGCGCCGGTCGACCTCGTCCTTGGCAGCCCATGCCCTGACGTCCGCGTGCCACGTGTTGCAGAGCGTGGCGGCGAGACCCTCTTCGGTCGGTTCCCGGAGGTCCGGGCCTGCGCGTTGCGCACCTGTCGGTTTCATGGCTGCAGTCTAGGGACCCGGCGGCGCGGGCGCCCTCCCCTGAACGCGGGCGGTCACGGCACGCATCGACCACGATGTCGTCGCTGCAAGACCGGCAGGTACCATCCGGCGCTCACTCGTCGCATCGGGTACAGGTACCGACAAGAAAAAGCCATGCAAGTCGACGAACCACCGCGCAGGGCCCTCGACGAGGAGATCTTTCGCCGCCTGGTGGAGAGCGTCCGCGACTACGCGATCTTCATGCTGACGCCGGAGGGTCGCATCAACTCCTGGAACCCCGGCGCCGAGCTCATCAAGCAGTACCGCGCGGACGAGGTCCTGGGACGCCACTTCTCGATGTTCTACGAGCCGGAGGCGGTTGCGTCCGGCTGGCCGGACGAGGAGCTGCGGCGTGCCCTTCGCGACGGGCGACTGGAGGACGAAGGATGGCGCGTCCGCAAGGACGGCACGCGCTTCTGGGCCAACGTCATCATCTCTCCCTTGTTGGACTCCGCGGGCGGCCTGCTCGGCTACTCGAAGGTCACCCGCGACCTCACCGAGCGCCGCCGGCACGAGGAGCAGCTGAGGGAGAGCGAGCAGCGCCTGCGCCTGATCGTCGATGGCGTCAAGGACCACGCCATGTTCCTGGTCGATCCGGAGGGCCGCGTGGTGTCCTGGAATCCGGCGGCCCAGCGCGTGCTCGGCCACGACGCGGCCGCCATGGTAGGCAAGGACGCGGCACTGCTCTACCCCGCGGACGACCGCGCCGCGGGCAAGCCGCAGGCGGAGCTGGCCGCCGTGGCGCACGCCGGGTTCTTCCACGACCAGGGGTGGCGGGTCCGGGCCGACGGCTCGCGCCTCTGGTGCGACGTCTCCATCACGTCGATCCGCACCGACGAAGGCGCCATGAAGGGCTTCGTCCACATCGTTCGGGACCTGACCGAGCAGCGGCGCATCGAGGCGCTCGAGGCCGAGGGACGGCGCCTCCAGGAGTTCATGGCGATGCTCTCGCACGAGCTTCGCAATCCTCTTGCACCCATTCGCACCGCGGTGAGCATCCTCAAGCTGCCGCAGGGGCAGCAGCAGACGGGCCGGTACGCCGACATGATCGGCCGCCAGGTGGCGCAGCTGACGCGCCTCGTCGACGACCTGATGGACGTCAGCCGCATCACCACCGGCAAGATCGAGCTCGAGCGTGCTCCCCTCGAGCTCAACACGCTCGTGCAGCTCGCCGTCGATTCGATGCGGAGCACGCTCGATGCGCACGGTCACGCCCTGCAGCTGACGCTGGCCCCGCAGGCCGTCTTCATCGATGGCGACTCGGTCCGGCTGACGCAGGTCGTCGTGAACCTGCTCGGCAACGCGGCGAAGTTTACCGAGCCCAACGGGCGCATCGAAGTCGCGGTGCGACGCAACCACAGCGTGGTCCGCGTCGAGGTCAGCGACAACGGCGTCGGCATGTCTCAGTCGCTGCTGGAGCGCGCCTTCGATCCGTTCGTGCAAGGCGAGCGCTCGCTGGCGCGGACCGAGGGCGGCCTCGGCATCGGCCTGACGCTCGTCAAGCGGATCGTCGACCTGCACGGCGGCTCCGTCGTCGCCGCCAGCGCCGGCCCCGGCCACGGGGCGAAGTTCACGGTCACGCTGCCGATGGTCAAGGACGAAGGGCCCTCGCTCGCCGCGGTGACGAGCAGCGCCCCGGCCGCGACCGGCACGATCCTGGTGGTCGACGACAACCGCGACGCCGCCGAGGCCCTGGCCGAGCTCCTGACGGCAAGCGGTCACGACGTGCTGGTGGCATTCGACGGCAGCCAGGCGCTCGCCATCGCGGCACGCCAGCCGCTGTCGGTCGTGCTGCTCGACATCGGCCTGCCCGACATGTCGGGCTACGAGGTGGCGCAGCGCCTGCGGCAGTCGGCCGGAGGGCGCGATGCACGGATCATCGCCACCACCGGCTACGGATCGCCGAGCAGCCGCGAGCAGTCGGCGCGGGCCGGCATCGATGCCCACCTGGTCAAGCCCGTGGACCACGAAGAGATCCTGCGGCTGATCGCCTGACGCCGGGACCACGAAGAGATCCTGCGGCTGATCGCCTGACGCCGGCGTTCGTGGTGTCCGCTCTGGCGGGTCGGAACGCGGGCGGGCAGCAGGGTCATCGGGCGCCGCAGGCGGGCCTCGCTACAGTGCCGACATGAACACCTCCGCCCAGCCCGTCACCGTGCGCGAGGTCGGCCTGCGCGACGGCCTGCAGAGCATCGCCCGAACCGTCCCCACCGAGACCAAGATCGAGTGGCTGCGCGCCGCCCACGCCGCAGGGCTCCGCGAAATCGAGGTCGGCTCCTTCGTTCCGCCGCGACTCCTGCCGCAGCTCGCCGACACCGCCGCGCTCGTCGATGCGGCACGGTCGTTGCCGGGCCTCGTCGCCTCGGTTCTCGTGCCCAACCTGAAGGGTGCGCAGGCGGCGCTCGACGCCCGCGCCGACCTGATGCTGCTGCCCCTCTCGGCCAGCCACGCGCACAGCCTGGCCAACTTGCGCAAGACGCCCGACGACGTGGTCGAAGAGATCGGCCGCATCCGCGCCTTGCGTGACGCGAGCGGCTCGCCGTGCGTGCTCGAGGTCGGCCTCAGCACCGCCTTCGGCTGCACGATCCAGGGCCGCGTCGACGAGGAAGAGGTGGCCCGGCTGGTGCAGGCGGTGCTCGACGCCGGCGCCGACCGGGTCGGCCTCGCCGACACCGTCGGCTATGCCGACCCGAGCCAGGTCGCGCGTCTCTTCGAGCGCTGCTTCCGGATCGCCGGCGACCGGCTCGGCTGCGGCCACTTCCACGACACGCGCGGCCTCGGCCTGGCCAACGTCTTCGCCGCCTGGCAGACGGGCGTGCGTCGCTTCGACGCCTGCGTCGGCGGCATCGGCGGCTGCCCGCATGCGCCGGGCGCCAGCGGCAACGTCGCGACGGAGGACGTGGCCTACCTCTTCGCCAGCATGGGCGTTTTGACCGGCCTCGACTTCGACGCGCTCATGGCGCTGCGCGGGCGCATCGCGCAGTGGCTCGAGGGCGAGCCGCTGCACGGCCACGTCTGGCGCGCCGGCCTGCCGAAGACGCTGCAGGAGGCGGCGTGAGCGTCGTGCCGAGCGGCGACGGACGTGCGGTGGTCGGCAGCGTCGAGGCGCCGCTGCCCATCGTCCCGCAGCCGCTGAAGGGCCTGCGCGTCGTCGAGTTCACGCACATGGTGATGGGCCCGACCTGCGCGATGGTGCTCGCCGACCTCGGCGCCGAGGTCATCAAGGTCGAGCCGATCGACGGCGAGGGGACGCGGCGCCTGCTCGGCGCCGGCGCCGGCTTCTTCCCGATGTTCAACCGCAACAAGAAGAGCATCGGCGTCGACCTCAAGCAGGAGGCCGGCGCCGAGGTGGCGAGGAAGCTGGCGGCCTCGGCCGATGTCGTCGTCGAGAACTTCAAGCCGGGCACGCTGAAGAAGTTCGGCCTCGACTACGCCGGCCTCGCGGCCTTGAACCCGCGCCTCATCTACGTCAGCCACAAGGGTTTCCTGCCCGGCCCGTACGAGCATCGCACCGCGCTGGACGAGGTCGTGCAGATGATGGGCGGCCTGGCCTACATGACCGGCCGCCCGGGCGACCCGCTGCGCGCCGGCACCAGCGTCAACGACATCATGGGCGGCCTGTTCGGCGCGATCGGCACGCTCGGCGCGCTGATCCAGCGCGGCATCACCGGCCAGGGCATGGAGGTGCAGTCGGCGCTCTTCGAGAACAACGTCTTCCTGATGGGCCAGCACATGCTGCAGTTCGCGATGACCGGGCGGCACCCGGCGCCGATGCCGGCGCGCGACAACCCGTGGGCCGTCTACGACGTCTTCACCGTCAAGGACGGCGAGCAGATATTTCTCTGCGCCGTCAGCGACGCGCAATGGCAGACCTTCTGCGACGTGCTCGACCTGCCCGACCTGAAGGCCGACCCGGCGCTGCAGACGAACAACGAGCGCGTGCGCGTCCGTCCCGCCCTGCTGGCGACGCTGCGCGAGCGGCTGGCGAGCCGCAGCGCGGGCGAGCTGGCGGCGATCTTCGAGCGCGCCGGCCTGCCCTTCGCGCCGATCAGGAAGCCCGAGGACCTGTATGACGACCCGCACCTCATCGCGACCGGCGGGCTCGCCGACGTCGAGCTGCCCGACGGCGACAAGGCTGGGCAGACGGTGAAGACGACGCTGCTGCCGATCACGCTCGGTGGCAAGCGCCTGCCGGTGCGCCTGCAGCCGCCGCGCTTCGCCGCCCACACGCACGAGCTGCTCGCCGGCCTCGGCTACCGCGACGACGAGATGGCGGCGCTGCGTGCCGCCGGCGCCGTCGCCTGATCGGCCGCGCGTCGGGCTTGGGCAGCCGAACACATTCAACGACGAGGAGACAGAGATGCAGAAGACTTTCGCCCTGACGCGCCGCACGGTCGTCGCCGGGCTCGCCGGCAGCCTGGCCCTGCCCGCGCTCGCCCAGTCCGACAAGCCCGTGCGCTTCATCCTGCCGAACGCGGTCGGCTCCGGCGTCGACGCGATCGCGCGGGCGGCGCAGAACGCGCTCGGCAAGGCGCTCGGCCATCCGGTGATCATCGACAACCAGCCGGGGGCCGGCGGGATCGTCGGCCTGCAGGCGCTGGCGCGCGCACCCGCCGACGGCTCGACGCTCGGCATCGTCTCGAACAACGTCGTCATCTTCCCGAGCGTGCTGAAGAGCGTGCCGTTCGACATGCCCGCCGACTTCACGCCCATCACCGTCGTCGGCTACACGCCGGTGGTGCTGGTCGTCAATGCCAAGGTGCCGGCCAAGGACGCGAAGGAGTTCATCACCCTGCTGAAGTCGAGGAACGGCGACATGACCTACGCGTCGGGCGGCAACGGCACCATCCTGCACCTGGCCGCGGCGATGTTCCTCGACGAGGCCAAGGTCGCGGCGCGCCACATCCCGTACAAGGGTGTCGGGCCGATGCTCACCGACCTGATCGGCGGCCAGGTCGACTTCGCGACGGCGGCGTTGCCGAGCCTGCAGGCGCACCTGAAGTCGGGCGCGCTGCGGGCCATCGGCATCGCCACGGCGCAGCGCGCGCCGGCGGCGCCGGAGATCCCGACCTTCGTCGAGCAGGGCCTGCCCGGCTACGTCGTCGAGGCCTGGTTCGCGGTGATCGCGCCGAAGGGCCTGCCGCCGGCCGAGGTGCAGCGCGTGCATGCGGCGGTGGTCGCCGCCTTCAACGACGCCGAGGTCAAGGAAGCCATGGCCAAGCAGGGCAACGTCATCAACCCGGGACCGGCCGACCAGGCGATGCCCTTCTTCCGCAGCGAGCGCGCGAAGTACGCGGTGCTGGTCAAGAAGGCGGGCGTCGAGGCGCAGTGAACGCTGGTGCGCCGGTCCTCGGCCGGCGCCTCTACCTCGCCGTCGACCCGGCGCTGGTCGGCGAGCAGCTCGGCGGCCGCGACCTGACGCGGGCCGAGGCCGGGCCGCTGCGCGACGACATCTCGACCGACGAGATCACGCCGATGCCGGCGCTGGTGCACTTCGACGCGACGCTCGGCCGCCATGCGCACACCGGCTTCGTCGCTGCCGGCGAGCGGCCGATCGGCGTCGACGCGCTGCGTGCCGCCGGCATCGGCGTGCTCGTCGGCGGCCGCCGCTACGGCAAGGGCAGCTCGCGCGAGCACTCGCCGCTGGCCGAGCAGTCGGCCGGCATCCGCCTCGTCGTGGCCGAGAGCTTCGAGCGGATCTACCGGCAGAACGCCGACAACCTCGGCCTGCTCACGAGCACCGACCTCGGCCTCGTCGACCGCCTGGAGCGTGGCGAGGTGCCGACGCTCGACGAGCTGCTCGCCGGCCGCGAGCCGCTGGCCGCCGCGATCCTTCGTGCCGGCGGCCTGCTCCGCCACGGGCTCGGCCCAGCGTCGCCGCTCGAGCCGATCGACGAGCGCCGCCCGCGCACGCTGTTCGAGAAGATCGTCGATCGCCACCGGGTGCGGCCCGGCTTCGTTCGCGCCGACCTCCGCTACATCCACGAGTACTACACGGGCATGTGCGCGCACCTCCTCGAGCAGCACGCCGGCCCCGGCTACGCACTGCACGAGCCGGGCAGCATCGTCTGCTTCGAGGACCACCTGTCCTACGTGGAGGAGAGCCCGATGCACGTCGCGCAGGCCCTGGTGGGCAACGTGCGCCGGCTGTCGGCGGCGCACCGCGCCTTCGTCGCTCGCCACGGGCTCAAGGACCACGGCTACCTGCCGGGCGGCGAGGGCTCCGAGGGCATCTCGCACGCCATCGTCGCCGAGCGCTACGCGCGGCCCGGGCAGCTCGTCGTCGGCACCGATTCGCACACGCCGCACAGCGGCGCGCTCGGCTGCGTCGCCGTCGGCGTCGGCACGACCGACATGGCCAACGCCTTCCTCACGGGCGGGGTGCGCCTCGGCCGACCCGAGGTGCTGCGGGTCGAGGTCGAGGGAAGCCTGCCGCCGGGCACGTCGGCGAAGGACCTGGCCCTGCACCTGCTCGCACTGCCGGAGATCCGCGCCGGCGCCGGCGTCGGCCGCGTCTTCGAGTTCGGCGGCGCTGCGGTGCGCGCGCTGGCCATCGACGAGCGGGCCACGCTCACCAACATGACCGCCGAGCTGGGCGGGCTGACCGGCCTCGTCGAGCCCGACGGCGAGACGCTCCGCTTCCTGCGCGAGCGTCGCGGCCTCGATTTCGCGCTCGAGCCGTGGATGCGGAGCGATGCCGGCGCGGCGTACGCCGCGACGATCCGTGTCGACGCGGCGATGCTGTCGCCGATGGTCGCGCGGCCCGGCGATCCGGGCCGAGGCGTCGCCCTGGCCGAGCTTGCGGAGCGGCCGCGCATCGACATCGCCTACGCCGGCTCGTGCACCGCCGGCAAGCGCGAGGACTTCGTCCAGTACCACGCCGTGCTGTCGTGGGCCGCCGAGCGCGGCCTGCGGGTGGCGCCCGGCGTGGCCCTCTACCTGCAGTTCGGCAGCGAGGACGTGCGCGAGCACTGCGTTCGCGCCGGCTGGCTGGCCGCGTTCGAGGCGGTCGGCGCACGCATCCTCCATGCGGCCTGTGGCGCCTGCGCCAACTGCGGCCCCGGTGCCTCGACGGCTGCCGAGCAGGTGACCGTCAGCGCCATCAACCGCAACTTCCCGGGGCGCTCGGGGCCGGGCCAGGTGTGGCTGGCGAGCCCGGCGACGACGGCGGCCAGCGCCATCGCGGGCCGCCTCGCCTCGTTCCAGGAGCTGATGTCGGAACACGCGAGCCGCGCCTGAAGAAGCGCTGAGTTGACGCCTGGGCCGCGCCGATCACACGATGTCGAGGGTCGGCCATGCCGCCGTGCCGCCGATGCAGTGCCACAGGTAGACGGCGAGGCCCGGGTCTCCCGTCCACAGCGTGTAGCGTCCTTGCCCGTGCGTTCGACGCATGCGACCGTGCTGCGCCAGCGCGTGCATGGCGAAGCGCCGGGCGCGATCGAGCCAGAGGGCGTCGCCGCTGCGGCGATGCAGCTTGAGGAAGGCGTAGCCGTTGCCCGCGGTGCCGTGACAGAGGCCGAAGCCCTTCTCGAGCGGCCCGGCCTGCCAGATGGCCTCGCCGGCGGCGAGCAGCAGGTCGTCGAGCTCGGTCGACCATCGTGCCGGAATGCCGGCGAGCGCCGTGACGATGCCCGGCGCTCCGTGGCACCACTGCATGAGCATGCTCGCGCCACCGGCCCGCGGGGCCGACATGCCGGGCGGCCAGTTGACCCGCGAGCCTTCGTGCCTGGCGGTGACGCGCAGCGTGCCGAGGACACGCTCGAAGAGCTGCTCGCGCCGATCGTGGTCGAGCAGCGAGGCTCCGAGGATCAACGGATAGGCATTGCCTGCGAAGCCGTGGCCGGCGCCCAGGTACTGGACGATGCGGCCGTAGAGATCCTGGGTCCACAAATGGCAGCCGTGGCGGGGGTCGAGGGTCCAGGTCCGCCAGAGCTGCTCGACGTTGTCGAGGAACAGCGCGCGCCAGCGCGGCTCGGAGGTCGCCAGCCACAGATGCCAGGCGGCGATCATCGTTCCGGGCGCGGCCCACAGGGCTTCGTGGGTCGGGTTGGCGATGTTCGATGCGACGGCGACGTGCAGCCGGTTTGCGGCCTCGGCCGATCCGGTCAGCCGCCAGAGCACGAGCAGGATCCCGACCTCGCCCAGGAAGTACGAGGGGACGGGCTCGCCGGTGTCGGGATCGGACGGGTAAGCGGCGTCCGCCGCCGCGATGGCGGCGGCGAGATCGAGGCTCGTCTCGGCCGCGCCCTCGCGCTGCAGATAGGCGAGGGCCCACAGCACCCCGGCCCGGCCGAGATAGAGGCTCTTGAAGCCGGTCCGAGGCACATCGCCTTCCACGTCCAGCGGATGGACGCGCCAGGCTCCCTGCGATCCGCCGTGCTCCTCGATGTCGCGAACGATCGAGCGAACGGCAGCGCGCGCAGCGGCTTCATCCCAGGGATCGGTTGTCAGCGGCTCGTGGCGGGCGGGGTCGAAGAGCATGTGCATTGCTGGGCAGCCGGAGCAGAGATCACTGTAGGAGAAACGCTCGTTCGCTCGACGCGGCGCGGTCTCGACGATCGCCGGTGCTAGGCTGGTCGGCGACCTCCACTTCGCAGCACGCGCTCATGGCCGCATCGGCAGCGTCGAAGGATCCCGAGCGGCGTTCGGGCCCCCGAACGCCGGCCGCGAGGAGCATCATGATCGCCTGCGGCAGGTCCGACGACTTGCGCGAGATCACTGCCCAGCTCGCCGCCGACCATGCGCGGATCACCGGCTCGACGGACTCGGAGTCGTCGATCCGCGATTTCGAGGCGGCGCTGCCGCAGGTCGTCGTGCTCGCGTTCGACACCATCCTGAAGTCGCAGCAGTACCTGCTCGCCCTCTATCGGCGCAGCGAGGTCGCGAGCAGCCACCGTCATCGCATCGTGCTTCTCTGCAGCCACGCCGAAGCGCGCGCCGCCTACGAGCTGTGCAAGAAGGGCTGCTACGACGACTACGTCTTGCACTGGCCGCTGGCCCACGACGGGCTGAGGCTGTCGATGAGCGTCTGGAACGCCGCTCAGGCGGTGCTGAGGGAGACCTCGCGCGTGCATGCCCGGGAGCTGTCACTGAAGGCCGAGCAGGTCAGGAGCGTGCAGGCGTTCTTCGAGCGCGAGCTCGCCGAAGGGCAGCGGTTCTCCGACACCGTGACCGGCGCGCTCGACCACGTCGAGGTCGCCGTCGACAAGGCGATCGACGAGTTCGGCAGGCGCGTCGCGGCGCACCGGCCCGGAGAGGCAGGCATGCTCCGCGACCCGGAGGCCTTCGCGCGCGAGCTCGAGCGGCTGAAGCGGGACGGCGTGCAGCAGGCGTTCCGCGAGGGCAGCCGTCTCGTCGACGAGGCGGCGGCCTGGCCCGCGGGGGCGAAGAACCGCCTCGACTCGGTGGCCGAGCAGGTGCGCGGGCTGAGCCGGGGGATGTCGGCGCCGCAGGTGACGCTGATGGTCGTCGAGGACGACGAGGTCCAGCGCGAGCTGATCGCCGGTGCCTTGCACGGCCGGGCCATCGACGTGCTGATGCTGGCCGACGGCGCCTCGCTCGTCGGCGCCATCCGCCGGCGCAAGCCCGACATGATCCTGATGGACATCAACCTGCCCGATGCGGACGGCGTGACGCTGACCGGCACGATCTGCGGGCTGCCCCGCCTCCAGGGCGTGCCGGTGCTGATGCTGACCGGCGATGCCAGCCGCGAGTCGCTGGCCCGCAGCATCGAGGCGGGCGCCGTCGGCTACATCGTCAAGCCGTTCACGCGCGACACGCTGCTCCGCAACATCGATCGCTTCCTGCCGGTGCCCTGAGCCGCCGGCGTCGCGGCCGAAGGCGCTGCCGCTGCGCACCGAACTGCGGAGAAAGCCTCGTTTCGCCGAGCTGATCGACGTTCCGTCCTCGCACACCTGGTGAACACTTCGGCGTCGGGAAAAGGCAGGGAGCGCGCTCACGCGTGCGGCCTCGGAGAGCGCATGACGAACGTGACGAAGCGGATCGACGATCGCGGCGGCCAGTACGTGCCGGCGTTCACCCTCGCACCCGAGCAGCGGGCGGCCGAGGTCCATGCGGCGCCCACCGTGCAGGCGCCCAACTTCATCAACGACATCGCCGCCGGCAAGGTCGAGCTGCCGACGATTCCGCAGATCGTGCAGAGCCTCCTCATCGCGCTGCGCGACCCGAATGTCGATGCACGCAAGATCGGCCAGGCGCTCGCGCAGGACCCGGTGCTGAGCGCCAAGGTGCTGCGCCTTGCCAACTCGTCGTTCTTCGGCGGCCAGCGCTCGATGGCCTCGATCGACGCCGCCGTGACCCTGATCGGCACGCAGGCGCTGAACCGCCTGATCGTCGCCTGCGGCGTCGCCTCGACCTTCGTCGAGATCCCCGGCATCGACCTGCCCACCTTCTGGCGCGACGCGCTCGTCGCCGCCACCGCCGCCCACAAGCTGGCGCCGCGCCTCGGCGCCAACCCCGAGGAAGCGTACGTGTGCGGCCTCCTGCACCGGACCGGTCACCTGATCCTCTGCCACACCTATCCGGAGATCGCGACGCTGGTGTTCGCCGGCTTCGCCGTGCTGCGCGGCGCCGAGCTGGCCGCGACCGAGAACGACAACTTCGGCATCGACCATGCGGCCGTGGGCGCCCTCTGGATCGAGACCATCGGCTTCCCGCAGCCGGTTGCCGACACCATCCGCAAGGCGGCATCGCCGGCCGCCGACGACGACCTGCCGCTCGACCTGTCCCTGCGCGGCGCCTGCGCCCTCGCGGCCGCCGTCGCGCAGAAGCACGCCGTCGACGTCGCCTGGGCCCAGCTGCCGGCGAGCGTGCAGGCCCGCTTCGGCGGCGGCGCCGCGCCCGACGCCGCGTTCGTCAAGCTGTACGACACCCTGCGGGAAACCGAGCCGACGTTCTGAGCCGCGCTCCGCGTCGCGGGCCCGAGGGCCGGCGCGGCGAGGATGGGTACGATGCGCTGGGCCCGCCCCGGGTCCGTCGTCGCCACCCTCCAGCGCTCGTGAGCTCCGCATTCACCTCGATCGCCGTCGTCGGCGCAGGCGCCGTCGGCGCCTTCTTCGGCGCGCTCCTCGCCCGGGCCCGCCATCGCGTCACCCTGATCGGGCGAGCGGCGCACGTCGAAGCGATGCGGCGCTCGGGACTTCGGCTCGACCGGGCGGGCGCCGTGGAGTCGATCGCCGTGCAGGCCAGCACCGAGCTCGCCGCCGTTAGCGACGCCGACCTGGTCCTCTTCAGCGTCAAGTCCACGGACACCGAAGCCGTCGCCCGGGAGATGGCGCCCCACCTGCGCCCCGACGCGCTGGTCCTCAGCCTGCAGAACGGCGTCGAGAACGCACCGACGCTCGCCCGCCACGTGCGCGGCCTGGTCGTTCCCGCCGTCGTCTACGTCGCGACGGCGCTGCCCGAGCCCGGTCTCGTCAGGCATTTCGGGCGCGGCCATCTGGTCATCGGCGCGCCGAGCGCCGCCCTGGCGCAGGACGAGGGCGTCGCGCGGCGGCTGCAGGACCTCGTCGAGCTCTTCGCCTCGGCCGGCGTGCCGGTGCGCATCTCGCCCGACGTGACGGCGGAGCTGTGGTCCAAGCTGATGGTCAACTGCGCGTACAACGCGATCTCGGGCATCGCGCAAGCGAGCTACGCGCAGCTCGCCGCCTTGCCCGCCGCACGCGAGCTGCAGCACGCGCTGGTCGCCGAAGTCGTCGCCCTCGCAGAGGCCGAAGGCGTCGACCTGCCGCTCGGCTCGTCGCTGGAAGCGATGGGGCGGATCGCGGTGGCCATGCCCGGCCAGCTCTCGTCGACGGCGCAGGACATGGCACGGCGCAAGCCGAGCGAGATCGAGCACCTGAACGGCTTCGTCGTCCGCCGCGGGCGCGAGCTCGGCGTGCCCACGCCGGCGAACCAGGCCCTCTACGCGCTGGTGAAGCTGATCGAGGCCGGTCGTGGCGAGCGCTGAGCCCGGCCCGGCCAGCGCGTCATCGGCTGTCGACGCCGACGTGCCGCGCGACGTGCCGCCCGAGTTCGCCCAGGCACTGCGCGAGCTCGGCCTGGTGTCGTCGACCGCGCGGCTGGCGGGCTTGCCGCTCACCGGCGGTGTCTCGTCCGACATCTGGCGCATCGACACGGCCGGCGGGAGCGTGTGCGCCAAGCGGGCGCTGGCCCGGCTGCGCGTCGCTGCCGACTGGCGCGCCCCCATCGAACGCAACCGATACGAGGCGCGCTGGATGGAGGTCGCCGGCGAGGCGTCTCCGGGCTGCACGCCGAAGGTGCTCGGCCAGCATCCGGCGCTCGGCGTGCTGGTGATGAGCTACCTCGAGCCGGAACGCTATCTCTTGTGGAAGGCGTCGCTGCGCGAGGGCCGCGCCGAGCCGGCGACGGCGCGCGACGTGGGGCGCGTGCTGGCCCGCATCCACGCGCATTCGGCGGCGCGGCCGCAGCTGGCGGCGCAGTTCGACACCGACGCCATCTTCTTCGACATCCGCCTCGAGCCCTACCTGCTCGCCGCGGCGGCTCGCCATCCCGACGTCGCACCTGCGCTCGAGCGCCTGGTCGAGGTCACGCGCTCGACCCGCCGGGCGCTGGTGCACGGCGACGTCAGCCCCAAGAACATCCTGGTCGGCGCCGAAGGCCCGGTGCTGCTGGACGCCGAGTGCGCCTGGTGGGGCGACCCGGCCTTCGACATCGCCTTCTGCCTCAACCACCTGCTGCTGAAGTGCCTGTGGACGCCGAGCGCGAGCGCCGGTTTCCTCACGAGCTTCGACGTGCTCGCCGCCAGCTACCTGGAGGGCGTCGACTGGGAACCCACGGCCGCCGTCGAAGGCCGCGCCGCCGCGTTGCTGCCCGGCCTGCTGCTCGCCCGCGTCGACGGCAAGTCGCCGGTGGAATACATCGTCGACGAGCCTTCGCGCGACGTGGTGCGGCGCGTGGCGCGCTCGCTGCTGCGCGCGCCGGCGCAGGGTCTGGCCGAGGTGAAGGCCGCCTGGCAGGAGGAGATCCGCTCATGAGCGCGCACGCGATCCGCTCGGTGCATGGCAGGCGCGTCTGGGACAGCCGCGGCCGGCCGACGGTCGAGGCCGAGGTCGCGCTGGGCGACGGCTCCACCGGCCGCGCCATCAGCCCGGCGGGCGCGTCGAAGGGCTCGCGCGAGGCGCTCGAGCTGCGCGACGGCGGAGCGGCCTTCGGCGGCCTGGACGTGATGCGCGCCGTCGGCCACGTCAACGGCGAGATCGCGCAGGCGCTGATCGGCCTTTCGGCGAGCGACCAGCACGCGCTCGACGAGCGCCTCGTCGCCGTCGACGGCACGCCGTCGCGCAGCCGCCTCGGTGCCAATGCGACGCTGGCCGTCTCGATGGCCGCGGCGCACGCCATGGCGGCGTCGGCGCGCGTGCCGCTGCACGAGCACCTCGGCGGCGCCGCGGCGACGCTGCTGCCGATGCCGCAGATCCAGGTCTTCGGCGGCGGCGCGCACGCCAACCGCCGCGTCGACGTCCAGGATTTCATGATCGTGTGTCCCGGCGCCGGCAGCTTCGCCGAGGCCCTCGAGTGGACGGCCGAGGTCTATCGCAGCGCCGGTTCCCTGATGCACGCGCGCGGCTCGCACTTCGGCATCGCCGACGAAGGCGGCTGGTGGCCCGACTTCCGCACCAACGAAGAGGCGCTCGATCGCCTGCTCGAGGCCATCGAGCGGGCCGGCTTCTCGCCCGGCACGCAGGTCGCGATCGCACTCGACGTCGCCGCCTCCGAGTTCGGCCGCGGCGGCCGCTACCGGCTCGGCCTCGAAGGGCGCGAGCTCGACGCCGACGGGCTCATCGAGCTGCTGCTGCGCTGGATCGAGCGCTACCCCATCGTCTCGATCGAGGACCCGCTCGGCGAGGACGACGGCGAGGCCTTCGCCCGCTTCACACGCGCCGCCGGCTCGCGGCTGCAGATCGTCGGCGACGACTTCCTGGTCTCCGACGCGGCGCTCGTTCGCCAGGCGGCCGCCGCCGGCGCGGCCAACACCGTGCTGCTCAAGCCGAACCAGCGCGGCACGCTGACCGAGACGCTCGAGGCCTGGCGAACGGCGCAGTCGCTCGGCTACGCCGGCATCGTGTCGGCGCGATCGGGGGAGACCGAGGACACGACCATCGTCCACCTCGCGATCGGCTGGCAGGTCGGCCAGCTCAAGGTCGGATCGTTCGCGCGCGGCGAGCGCATGGCGAAGTGGAACGAGGCGCTTCGCGTCGAGGAGCGTCTCGGCGCCCGGGCACGCTTCGCCGGCATGTCGGCGTTCGGACGGAGCCGCTGACGGCGGCAGGGAGGTCGCCGGCGGCCGCAGCGAGGCCGCGTCCCGGCCAGCCCGTGCCGCGTGTCGCCGTCAGGCCTTGCGGAAGTGCGTCATGAGCAGCGCCGCGAGCTCCGCCGGCCGCTCCTCGGGGACGAAGTGGCCGCAGTCGGGAACCACAGCGCCGATGACGTCGTCGGCGACCAGCGCCAGCGACTGCTCGGGCTCGCTGCCGCGGCCGCGCGCTTCGGCGCGGCCGCCGCCGACCGCAAGCACCGGCATGGTCAGGCGCAAGCCCGCATCGACGAGCGCGCGGTTGTCGGACGCGTCGCGCGGGATGTTGCGGTAGAGGGCGAACCCGGCCTCGAGCGCACCGGGCTCGGTGTAGGTGCGCAGGTACTCGTCGAGATCGGCCGGCGCGAAGGCGCCGCGCCGCCACGAGAACGCCTCGTAGAACCAGCCGAGGTAGGCGCGCTCGCGACCGCGCACCAGCGCCTCCGGCAGGTCGGGCGTCATGTGGAAGGCGTGGTGCCAGCGCTTGCCGCCTTGCGAGATGTCGGGGCCGATGCCGGGCAGCGTCACGTCGACGATGGACAGGGTGGCGATCGCCTCCGGGTGGGCGGCCGCCAGCGCGAACGCGACCGGCCCGCCCCAGTCGTGGCCGACCAGGTGCCAGGGGCGCAGGGCGAGCCGTTCGCCGAGCAGCTGCCACAGGTCGGCGGCTAGCGTCTTCTTGTCGTAGCCCTCCGTCGGGCGCGAGCTGTCGCCGAGGCCGCGCAGGTCGGGCGCGATGACGCGATGGTGCGCCGCTAGCAGCGGCATCACGTGCCGCCACTCGTACCAGGTCGAGGGCCAGCCATGCACGAGCACGACGGGCTCGCCGTCGCCGATGGCGGCGTAGTGCAGCTCGACGCCGTCGAGGCGCTCGTGATGGTGCTCGATCGTCGTGCTCATGTCGGGCTCATCCGCGGAGTCCTGCGCGCCAGTCGAGCGGCACGCCTTCGTCGCGCAGGCTGCGCTGGAAGTCGTCGAGGCGCGTTTCGCGCACCGCCGCCGGCGTCGTGCCGTTGCGGATCGCGTAGGCGGCGACGGCACCGGCCGCCTCGCCGATGTTCCACTCGACCGGATGCAGCCGGTAGCAGCCGTTCGTGAGGTGCGTGGTGCCGATGTTCTTCGCCCCGGCGACGAGGTTGGCGATGCGCACCGGCAGCAGGGCGCCGAGCGGGATCTGGAACGGCCGGGTGCGGCAGCTGAGGCCGACGTCCTCGTCGCCGGCGCGATGGATGTCGATCGGGTACCAGCCGAGGCCGACGGAGTCGGCGAACGGCGCCGCGAACGGGCCGGCCTGGAACGCGGTCGACACCTCGTGCTCGAGGACCGTCTTCAGCGCCACGATGCGCCGCGCCTCGCGGATGTAGGGGTGCTTGGCGAGCCCGTCGGCGCTGCCCATGACGTCCGGGCGCAGCATCAGCTCGGGCGCACCGCGCCTGTCGCCCTCGGTGGGCGCCTCGGTCTGCAGCCAGTGCAGGAAGCCGAGGCTCACGCGCTTCGCATCCTGCAGGGCCGCGGCCACCTCGTGCGCCGGTCGATCGATGATCGTGCGGTCGCGGTAGTCGTTGCCGGGCCAGTTGAACATGGTGACGTCGTTCGGCACCGCCGCGCCGAAGTGCCGCGAGGCGAGCAGGCGCCGGTAATCCCACAGGCCCCCCTTGGTGCCCGGCATCCGCTCGTACAGCTGGTAGGCGAGCCGGCCGCTCTCCTCCCCGTAGATCTCGCCGCCGTGCACGTCGATCGTGAGGCTGTACGGCTGCGCGTCGCGGTAGTGACGGTACTTTCCCGGTTCGGGGATGACATGCGTCTCGCCGGCCGGGCGCCGCTCGGCCGCGAACGGATAGGTGAAGCTCTGGACGCAGTGCGGCTTCGGCTCCACGGGGTGTGCGTGCGCCTCGCCGGTCTGCGCCGTCGACTCGGCGCCGACGCGGTACTCGGCGCCGGCGAGCGGCAGGAGGTCGCCCAGCTCGGTGGCGTCGACGACGGTGGCCGACTCGAAGCGCAGCCGGCTGCCGTCGTCGAGGTTCATCGCCGTCAGCGAGCGGATGCGGTCGCCGGACGCGTCGACCGCGATCGTCTTCGTGCGCAGGTGGATGCTCAGGCGGCCGCTCGCGACATGCGGCGCGAGGAGCGACCGCATCAGCTCCGCCGCGACCGCCGGCTCGAAGGCGAGGCGGCTCACCCAGCAGGCGCCCGGGTTGAAGTCGGCCGCCGAGCCCGCGGCGCCGGCCATCGGCCGATAGCGAGCCCGCAGCCGCGAGCGCAGGTCGGCATAGGAGGCGGTGGCGCCGAAGGCCTCGATGTGCTCGTGCTCGTCCAGCGCCGACACGCCTTGCGCGCTCAGCTGCCCGCCGAGCCAGTCGGTCTCCTCGAGAAGGCAGGTCCGGCAACCGCGGCGCGCGGCCGCGAGCGCGGCGGCGACGCCGCCGGTGCCGCCGCCGACGACCAGGACCTCGCAAGCGACGACCTCTCCCGGCGGCGCTCCCGCGACCTCGATCACGGCGACGCCCGGGTCGCCCGCGGCCGGGACCCGCATCACGTCGACCACCTGGTGCAAGCGCCTTTCCATCGCCGACGCGCTACTTCGCCATCGTGCTCGGCAGCCAGAGGGCGATCTGCGGGAACGCGATCACCAGGCCGAGCGCCAGCACCTGCAGCGCCATGTACGGCCAGATCGAGCGGAAGATGTCGCCGAGGCTGATGTCGGGCGGGACCACGCCCTTGAGGTAGAACGCCGCCGGCCCGAACGGCGGCGAGATGTACGAGATCTGCATGTTCATGCAGAAGAGGACGCCGAGCCAGACGAGATCGAAGCCGAGCGTGGACGCCACGGGCACGAAGATCGGCGCCGTCAGCAGCAGGATGCCGATCCAGTCGATGAAGCAGCCGAGGACGATCCAGATCAGCATCATGATGATGATCACGCCCATCGGTCCGACGGGCAGGCCGGTCATCGCGTCCTGGATCAGCTTGGTCCCGCCGGCCAGCGTGTAGACGCCGATCAGCGCCGACGAGCCGAAGAACAGCCAATAGAGCATCGCCGTGACCTTGGTCGTGTCCTCCACGGCGGCGCGGATGCTCTTCCAGCTGAGCCTGCGGTTCCATGCGGCGGCGAGCACGGCGCCGGCGACGCCGACCCCGGCGGCCTCGGTGGGCGTCGCCCATCCCATGTAGAGCGAGCCGAGCACGCTGAAGGCGACCAGCCCGGGCAGGATCAGCTCCTTCAGCAGCGCGAGCTTCTCGCGCAGGGGCATGGCCAGCTCCTCGGCCGAGGCCGGCGGCGCGAGGTCGGGCTGCAGCTTGCAGCGGACGATGATGTAGACGATGTACATCCCCGCCAGCATCAGGCCGGGGATCACGCCGGCCATGTAGAGCTGGCCGATGGAGACCCCGGCGGTGAGGCCGAACATGATGAACACGACGCTCGGCGGGATCAGCGTCGCCAGGCCGCCGCCGGCGCAGATGCAGCCGAGGGCGAGGTCCTTCTTGTAGTTCTTGGCGAGCATGGCCGGCAGCGCCACGACGCCCATGGTCACGATCTCGGCGCCGATCACGCCGACCATCGCCGCCATCAGCGCACAGGAAATGATGACGGCGACCGCGAGGCCGCCGCGCAGGCGGCCGGCCCACACGTGCACGGCCCGGAAGATCGCCTCGGCGATGCCGGCTCGCTCCAGGATGCAGGCCATGAAGATGAAGAGCGGCACCGAGACGAGCACGTAGTTGCCCATCAGCGTGAACATGCGGCTGACGATGAGGTTGAGTCCGGGCAGCCCGAACAGAACGACCGCGAAGACGACCGCCACCGCGCCCGTCGCGAAGGCCAGCGGGAGGCCGGTGAGGAGCGTGACGGCGAAGACGGCGACGAAGAGGATCGAGAGGAACTCGATGCTCATGCGGGGAGTTCCCCTCTTGTCCAGCCGAGGTCGCGCGCCAGGTTGGCGAAGCCCTGCAGGAGGAGCAGGACGCCGGCCAGCGGAATCGCCATCTTCACCGGCCAGATCGGCGGGTTCCACGGCGTGCTCGTCGTCTCGCTGAACTGGAAGGAGTTCCAGGCCTCCGTGCCACCGGTCCAGATCAGCGTGAGCACGTAGGCTGCGAAGAAGAGGAAGGTGAACGCGTCGAGGCGGCCGCGCACCTGCGGCGACAGCCGGTCGTAGATCACGTCGATGCGGACGTGCCTGCGGTGCAGCAGCGCATAGCCGCCGGCCAGCAGGTAGGCCATGGCCGAGAGGTAGATGGTGGTCTCGTTGGCCCACTGCGTCGGCGAGCCGAACACGGTGCGGGCGAACACCTCGTAGAGCACCGCCAGGGTGACGAGGACGATGGTGAAGCCCCAGAAGAGGCCGACCCAGTGGTTGAGCGCATCGACGGCGGCGCAGAAGCGCCCGATCGGCCCGCGCGTGACCGGAGCGCGGGTCGGATCGGGCGGGGTGGAACCGGCGGCGCGGTCGCCGCCCGGCTCACCCGCAGACGTCACGCCACCAGCCCCAGGTCCCGCAGCCAGGCGAGCTGGGAGTCGAATGCCTTCTTGGCCAGCGGGCCCTTCTTCGACCAGTCTTCCCAGGTCTTGTGCGCGAGCTCGCGGATCTTGCGCATCTCGGCGTCGTCCCAGCGGATGCGCTCGACGCCCTTCTTCTTGAGATCGTTGAGGATGCGCACGTCCTCGACGGCGACGCGCTGGACCTGGTCCCAGGTCCATTCGCGCACGGCGGTGCTGACCAGCAGCTTCAGGTCGTCGGGCAGGGCCCGCCAGGTCGCCTGGTTGACGGTGAACTCCTGCACCGGCATCGAGTGCTCGACGATCACCGGGAACTTGGCGACGTCGTGGAAGCCCATGCGCTGGTTCATGGAGATCGTGGCCCAGTCGGCCGCGTCGACGACGCCCTTGTCGAGCGCCGAGAACACCTCGCCGCCGGGCAGCACGACGATCGACGCACCGAGCTTGGTGAGGATCTCCGCCGTCATGCCCTGGGGCGAGCGGAACTTGACGCCCTTGAAGTCGCCCATGTTGCGGATCGCCTTCTTGGCGACGATCGACTCGACGCCCCACCAGCTCACGCCGACCGGGTAGGCGTTGTAGCGGGCGTACGCCTCGCGCAGCATGTCGAGCCCGCCGCGCTGGTAGAACCAGGCTTCCGCCTGCCAGGGGTGCTGGTAGCCGAAGACGAAGTCGCTGATCACGGCGAGGCCCGGGTCCTTGCCCGAGAAGTAGCCCGGCCACGACGAGTGTCCCTGCAGGACGCCGGCGGAGACGGCGTCGAGCGTCTCGAAGGCGCCGGTGACGGCGCCCGCGGCGAAGGGGGTGATCTCGAGGCGGCCGTTGCAGAGCTTGTTGATGCGCCCGCAGAGGTCTTCGAACACCTTGTAGGTGAGCTCCGCCGAGCTCCACATCGACTGCATCTTCCATTTCGCCGACTGCTGCGCTCCGACGACCGCCGGCGCGCCGATGAGCCCGGCACCGGCGCCGACCGCACCGGCCGCCCGGATGAACTTGCGTCTCTGCATGCGTGTCTCCCTTCGTGGTGGATCGCGCGGAGCTCCGGGCGATGCATCGATTGAGGCACCGGCCCCAAGGCGCTGCAATAGGTAAATATATTGATACCATGCCAACGCCCTCTCGACGAGGCCGCGAGGCCCGAGCCGCCCATGCCTCCCGTATCAGCGAGAGCCAAGATTCCGCGCGCACCTCCGCTCAGGAGCAGCCTGTCCGAGCAGGCGTTCGACAGGCTCGAGGAAATGATCGTCACGCTGCAGCTGCCGCCGGGCAGCCTGTGGTCGGAAGCGGCGCTCAGCGAAGCGCTCGGCATCGGCAGGACGCCGGTGCGCGAGGCCGTGCAGCGACTCGCCGAGTTCCACCTCGTCGTGATCATGCGCCGGCACGGCATCCGCATCGCCGAGGTCAACGAGCAGGAGCAGCTGCTCGTCCTCGAGACCCGGCGCGAGCTGGAGCGGCTGATCTCCGTGCGGGCGGCGCGCAGAGCCTCGAGCGCCGACAAGCAGGCGATGGCGGCCATGGCCCAGGCGCTGATCGCCGCCGGCAAGGCGGGCGACGTGCTCGAGATGCTGCGCCAGTACTTCGCCGCCAAGAAGTTCATGGCGCGCTGCGCGGGCAACCGCTTCTCGGAGCAGGCGATCGCGCCGCTGTACACGCTGTCGCGCCGCTTCTACTTCACGCATTACGGCGAGCTCAACGATGTGGTCGTCGTGGCGCGACTGCACGCCGACCTGCTGCGCGCGGTGGCCACCGGCGACGAGGAGAAGGCGGGCCTGGCCAGCGACCGGCAGATCGACTACGCCGAGGAGTTCGCGAAGCGCATCATCACCAGGGGCTTCTGAGCGCCGGCCGGCCGGCGATGCGGAGCCTGTAATATGTCAGTGATATCGCAGATCGACCGGAGGCGGCCATGCACCTGACCCAGCAACAAGTCGGCGACTTCCATCGCGACGGCTGCGTGTTCCCGTTCCGCGTCCTCAGCACGCTGGAGGCCAAGCACTACCGCAACTGCCTCGAGACGCACGAGGCGCTCGCCGGCAAGCCGCTGCAGGGGAACTGGCGCCACAAGACGCATCTGCTCTTCACCTGGGCCGACGAGCTCGTCCACAACGACAACATCCTCGACGCCGTGTCCGACGTGCTCGGCCCCGAACTGCTGTGCTGGACCACCAACTTCTTCATCAAGGAGCCGGGCAGCGCCGGCTTCGTCTCCTGGCACCAGGATTCCACCTACTGGGGACTGGAGCCCGACGACGTGGTCACGGCCTGGGTCGCGTTCACCGACGCCACGCCCGAGAACGGCTACATGCAGTTCATCCCGGGCACGCACAAGGTGGAGCAGCTGCCGCACCTGGACACCTTCCATCGCGACAACCTGCTGTCGCGCGGCCAGGAGATTGCAGTCGACGTCGACACATCGAGGGCGGTCGGCATCGCCCTCCAGGCCGGCGAGATGTCGCTGCACCACATCAAGCTCGTGCACGGGTCGGAGCCGAACCGCAGCAACGATCGGCGTATCGGCCTCGCGATCCGCTACATCCCGACCTACGTGAAGCAGACCAAGGTGCGCGACTCGGCGATGCTGGTGCGCGGCGTCGACAAGTACCACCACTTCGACGACGAGCCGCGCCCGCGCGCCGACCTCGACGCCGATGCGCTCGCCGCCCATGCGGCATCGGTCGAGCGGCAGGTCAAGGCGCTCTACCAGGGCACCGACAAGCAGGAGTTCCGGGCCTGAGGCGCCGCACCGCCGCACGAGGAGACAAGCCGCCATGACCCCCGAGCAGGTTTTCGCCATCCCGCCGCGCGTGCTGACCCAGGCGCAGCGCGAGTTCTACTTCAGCGAGGGCTACATCCTGCTCGAGGCGATCGTCGGCGACGACTGGGTGCAGAGGCTGCGTGAGGCCACCGACGAGCTCGTCGAGCGCAGCCGCAAGGTCGTGCGTTCCGACGCTGCCTTCGATCTCGAGCCCGACCATCGGCCCGACGCGCCGCGCCTGCGCCGGGTCAGCAACCCGACCGAGCACCATCCGGTGTTCTGGGAGTACGTCAATCGCTCGGTCCTGCCCGATGCCGTCGCCGACCTGGTCGGTCCGGACGTGAAGTTCCACCATTCCAAGCTCAACTTCAAGTGGAGCAAGGGCGGCGAGGAAGTGAAGTGGCACTACGACATCTCCTTCTGGCCGCACACCAACTACTCGCCGCTGACGATCGGCACCTATCTCTACGACTGCGGCATGGACCAGGGGCCGCTCGGCGTCATCCCCAGGAGCCACCTCCTGGAGCCGATGCTCACGCAGTACGACGACGCCGGCAAGTGGGTCGGCTGCCTCGGCGAGCGTGACCTCGCCCGCATCGATGTCGACCGGGCCGTCTACCTGACGGGACCCGCCGGCTCGCTGACGCTGCACAACTGCCGGACGATCCACGGCTCGCCGCGCAACGACTCCGACCTCGGCCGGCCGCTGCTGCTCTACACGCTGAGCTCGGCCGATGCCTTCCCGTACACGGCCAACCCGATCAAGCCGATCCACGACCAGACGATCCTGCGCGGCCGCCGCGCCGCGTTTGCGCACCACGACCCGCGCCCGTGCCTGATCCCGCCCGACTGGTCGCGCGGCTACACCTCGATCTTCTCGCTGCAGCAGAAAGAAGACGAGCAGGCCGCCGTCGGCGCCGGCGCGATGATGTGACGAGCAGCCCCTAGGCGATGCTGCCGGCCAGCAGGCCGGCGCCGGCGGCGGCGATCGTCAGCACCAGGGCGACGGCGAGCGTCCCCCACCACGGCGACGAGGGCGGATCGTCCTGGCCGGGCGTGCTGCGAAACGGATCGGGGGGGCTCATCGGTTCAATGTAGGCAGCGTGTGGGGCACGGTGAACCCACCAGGTTGGGGAACGTCGCGCCCCGGCCCTGAGCGAACGCAAGCGGCGCGCCAGCAGAGGCAGCGACGTCCCGCGGAGGCATTCACAGATCTTTACCGCGGGCGCAATGTGCACTCACGCGGCCCGCCGATGATGGGCTCGTGTCCGATGTCCGGACGGGAGCAGACGATGAAGACGACAGGCAGCGCGACCCAAGCGAAGGCGGCGACGGCGGCACGACAGGTGCGCGTGGTCATGATCGGCATGCTGGCGACGCTGCTCGCTGTCGTGTGCGCCACGGCCTGGGCTCAGGCGGGCGCGTCGGCCTCGACTCAGGGCGGCCCGGGAATGCACGGCGCGATGCACCACGGCGGCATGCAGCACGCGGGCATGCACCAGCGCGCCATGCACCACGGCGGCGGCATGCATGGCGGGATGGGCGGCATGGGCGGGATGATGTTCGGCGGCTCGCCGGAACGCATGGGCCGCATGATCGACCGCCTTCTCGACGGCCTCAACGCGACCGACGCGCAGCGAGCGCAGATCAAGCAGATCGCGGCGGCTGCCGCGACCGATCTGCGCGCCCAGGCGCAGGCCGGCCGGGCCATCCGCGAGCGCGGCATGCTCGCCTTCACCTCGCCGAGCGTCGACGCCGCTGCCGCCGAGCGGGCGCGCCAGGAGATGCTCCAGCACCAGGACCAGATGAGCCGCCGCGCCAGCCAGGCCATGCTCGAGGCGGCGCGTGTCCTCACGCCCGATCAGCGGGCCAGGATCGGCGAGCGCATCCGCGACCGCCAGGCCCGGCACGCCGACCGGATGAAGCGGATGGAACGCGAGCCGCGCCGATAATCCCGCCCAGCCCTTCGTGCGCCGGCCGTCGCAGGACGCCCGGCGCTTCGCCTCGATGACGCCACGAATCCTCCTCGTCGACGACGACACCCGCCTCTCCTCAATGGTGGGCGACTACCTCGGCCAGGCCGGCTTCGAGGTCGAGACCGCCGGCACCATCGCGGCGGGCCGCGACCGCCTGGCCGGCAACACCTACGACGCCCTCGTGCTCGACCTCATGCTTCCGGACGGCGACGGCCTCGACCTGTGCCGCGAGGTCCGCGGCAACCCGCGCACGCGCCAGCTGCCCATGCTGATGCTCACCGCCCGGGGCGAGCCGCTCGACCGCATCGTCGGACTCGAGCTCGGCGCCGACGACTACCTGGGCAAGCCCTTCGAGCCGCGCGAGCTCCTCGCCAGGGTCAAGGCGCTGCTGCGCCGCGCCTCGCCGCAGGCCGCCGCCGACGACGTGCTCCGCTTCGGTCGCCTGGAGATCGATCTCGGTGCCCGGGTAGCGCGCTTGGACGGCAAGATCTGCGATCTCACTGGCCACCAGTTCGACCTCCTCGTCGTGCTCGCGCAGAGCCCGGGGCGGGTCCTCTCGCGCGACCAGATCATGGATTCGCTCAAGGGCCACCCGCTGGAGGCCTTCGACCGCTCGATCGACGTCCACATCTCGCGCATCCGCGCGGCCATCGAGGACGACCCCAAGGCGCCCCGCCGCGTCCTCACCGTTCGCGGCGCAGGCTACGTGTTCGCGAGAAAGCAGGACGCCGACAGCGCGGCATGAGCGAGAGCCCGGGGGCGGCGCCATGACCAGCCTGTACCTGCGCATCTACGCGACGGTCGTCGTCGTCCTGCTGCTGTTCGCGTTCGGATCGGGCTGGATCGTCCAGCGTCACCTCGACCAGGAGCGTGCCAGCAACGAGCAGGTCGTCAGCGAGCGGCTCGGCGCCTGGGCCGACCTGCTCGAGAACGCCCTGCCGGGGGTGAACGCGGCCCCGGAAGTCCAGGCCGCGGCCCTGAACGAGTGGTCGCAGCGGCTGCGCGTGCCCCTGGCGCTCGACAGCCCGACCGGCGAGCGCATCGGCGCGTCCGAGAGCTTTCTCCGGCGCGCCGCCGACGGCCAGCGCGCCTTCTCGTTCAAGCTCGACGACGGTCGCACGCTCTGGACCATGCGCTGGGGCGGCCGACGGCAGGCCGGCAGCGGGGCGCAGGCGAGCGGCGCCGCCGACGAGCGACCGCGCGGCCGCGCCTCGCAGCAGTGGCCGATGGTCCTGCCGGGCCTGTCACGCGGCGCCGGGCTGGTGGTCGTCCTGATTGTCCTGTTCATCGCGGTGGCCGCCGGCGCCTACCCGGTGGTCCGCCGCCTCACGCGACGGCTCGAGGCCCTGAAGAGCGGCGTCGAGCAGTTCGGCGCCGGCCAGCTGGGCCACCGCGTGGCGATCTCCGGCCACGACGAGGTCGGCGCCGTCGCGGCGAGCTTCAACGTCGCCGCGGCCCGGGTCGAGGCACTGGTGCGCTCGCACCAGTCGCTGCTCGCCAATGCCAGCCACGAGCTGCGCTCGCCGCTGGCCCGGATGAAGATGGCGGTGTCGATGCTCGACAAGGCCGGCCCCGAGCAGCGCGAGCGGCTGAAGCGCGAGATCGACACCAACGTCGCCGAGCTCGATGCGCTGGTCGAGGAGGTGCTGCTGGCGAGCCGCCTCGACGCGACGCGCGATCAGCTGCGCGGCGAGCCGGTCGACCTGCTGGCCGTCGCGGTCGAGGAGTCGTCGCACGTCGACGCGGTGGTCGACGCCCCGGGCAGCCTCTTCGTCTCGGGCGAGACCCGCCTCCTGCATCGCGCCTTGCGCAACCTGCTCGAGAACGCGCGCCGCTACGGCGGCGGGTCGATCGAGGTGTCGCTGCGCAGCCTGCCCGGAGCCGCCGTTTCCCGCGCCGAGATCCGCGTCTGCGACCGCGGCCCGGGCGTTCCGGCCGAGATGCGCGAGCGCATCTTCGAGCCGTTCTTCCGCATGCCCGGGCACGCGGAGCAGGACGGCGGAGTCGGCCTCGGGCTGGCTCTGGTCAAGCAGATCGCCGAGCGGCACGGCGGCAGCGTTCGCTGCGAGGCGCGCGCCGGCGGCGGCAGCTGCTTCGTGATCGAACTGCCGGTGGCAGCGATGCACGCGCCCGCCGCCGCGGCCCTCGCCACGGCTTAGCGATTGGCCTGGGCGGCCACGCAGCCGCGAAGCGTCAGGCGCCGGCAGCGAGCGATGCAACCTCCGCCCGGCGCTGCCGGCGCAGCGTCCAAGCCAGGAAGGCCGTCATGCCGATGGCGGCGACGGTGAGTCCGAGCGTGGCCATCGACCAGAAGCCCTGCGCCGCGCGCATCCACGACGGCGGCCCGATGCCCGCGAGGTCGAAGGCCACGACGTAGCCGCCGCCGAGCCCGACGCCCCAGATCGCCAGCACGTAGACGATCAGCGGCACCGTGGCGATGCGGTAGGCGCGCAGCACGAAGGCGGCGATCGTCTGCGCCGCGTCGGCGACGTGGAAGAGCGCCACCCAGGCGAGCAGGGGGACGGCTGCGGCGACGATGACCGGGTTGCTGGTGTAGAGCTCGACGACGATGCCGCGCAGGAGGTAGACGGCGCCGCCGAGCGCCGCCGCGATCAGGATGCCGATCTCGAGGCCGGCCCAGCCGATCTGCCGCGCGTCGCGCACGTCGTCGGCGCCGACCCGCTGCGCCACCAGCGTGCTCGTCGCGTTGGCGATGGCGAGCGGGAGCATGAACATCATCGACACCATGTTCACCGCCACCTGGTGGCCGGCAACGGCGGTGGCGCCGATGCGCGACACGAAGAAGGCCATGAAGGTGAAGCCGGTCACCTCGACCACGATCGCGAGGCCCATCGGCACGCCCAGCCGCAGCAGCGCCCCGATCCGGGCCGGGTCGGGGCGACTCAGGTGGCGGCCGAGGCCGAAGGGCTCGTAGAAGGCGTCCCGGCGCAGCAGCACCCAGGCGGCGAGCAGCTGCACCGCCATGACGATCGCCGTCGCCATGCCGCAGCCGGCGGCGCCGAGCGCTGGCAAGCGAAGCTCGCCGAACGGCAGCGGCAGGGTGGCGCCGAAGACGAGCAGGGCGTTCAGCGGCACCTTCAGGCCGAGGGCTCCGATCTGCAGCGCCATCACGGCCTTAGGCCGCGACACGGCGATGTTGAAGCCCCGATAGGCAGTGAAGACCAGCGCCGCCGGCAGGGCGAAGGCCAGGCCGCGCAGGTAGTCGCGCACCTTGGCGGCGACGTCCGGCTCGGCGCGGGCGAGGGCCAGGAACGGCTCCGGAAAGAGGAGCAGGGCGCAGCCCGGCACGGCCAGGGCCAGCGCCAGCCAGACCGCCTGCTCGGTCGCGCGGCCGCTCTCGCGCAGCTTGCCGGCGCCGTAGAGCTGCCCGGCGATGGGGCCGATGGCGAGGACGATGCCCATGAAGCCGACGAACACCGAGATGTAGACCGAGCCGCCGATGGCCAGCGCGGCGAGGTCGATGCGCGTGGTCCGCGCCACCATGACGGTGTCGACGGTGCTGAACGCGAGCACCGCCAGCTGGCCGACGAACACCGGCCAGGCGAGCGGCGCGATGCGGCGCGCGCTCGCGGCGAGCGAAGGCCGCGTCATGCGGCGGCGGCGCTCTTCGCTGTCTCGGGGTCGCGTGCCCGCTCGGCGTAGCGGTTGAAGCGCCAGGCCGTGCCTTCGAGCGTGATCCGGCGCCAGGTCTGGCGCTTCTCGGCCGGCGTCATCTCGGTCCAGCGCTGCACTTCCAGGAAGGTCCGGCCGCAGCCCTTGCAGACCGGGTCACCCTGGCTGGTCGAGCAGATGGCGATGCACGGCGCGTCCGGCGTCGTCGCATACCAGGCCAGCCAGGCCTGCGCCGCCGCGGGCGGCATCGAGGCCTCGTCGCATTCGGTCTCGTGGTAGTAGACCATCAGCGCATACACCTCGGCGAGCGCGCGCACCTCGGGGCACGCGGTGATGCCGTCGGGGGAAGGCTTCCTGTCGCGCCACCAGTTGATGGCGGATTCGATGTCGGTGATGTGCAGGGCGGCCACGGAGAGCAGCACCTCGGCGCAGCGCGAGGCGGGTCAGGGCAGGCGAAGAAGAATAGCAGCCGCCGCCGGGTCGCCGGCGGCGTGCGCAGGACCGGCGCAGGGGCTACTTGGTCGGGCCGCTGGCGGCGGAGCCGCCGGGCACGATCACGATCGTGGGGCTGCCGACGGTGGTGGTCGTAGTCGTTTCCTTGATCACGCCGCCGCCGCCGACGCTGCCGGAGGTCGTCGTCTTCTGGTTGCCCGTCGAGGTGCCCTTGGCGCGGGCCAGGCAGTCGCTCTTCTCGGTTCCAGTCAGGGCGTTGCAGCGCTCGGCCGCGTTCTGCGGCAGCGAGCCGCTGTTGTCGAGGCGGTTGCGCTTGCGCTCGTCGGCGGCGGCCCCCGCTTCCTTGAGGCACGTGGCACGGTCCTGCGCCGTGCGGCCGGCTTCGCAGTCCGCGCGCTCCTTGGTGTAGGCCGCCTTGCCTGCCGGTGCGCTCGCGGACGCCGCGAATGCAGGGCTGGCGAGGAGGGCGGCGACGCCGATCAGGGCCGATCCGGCCAGGGATGAAATGAAGCGGTTCATGGTGTTGTCCTCCGCAGAGGCCTTCGTCTTGTCGCGATCCGGTGAAGGTACGACGCCATTGCGCGGCCGGGCCGTAGGACGGGACCGGGACGTCACGCCGCCGAAGCTCCCGTTTACCGGTGCCGGCCGGTGCTTTCACGCACAAGTGCGCACGCTGGGCGGCTCCGCAGGGGACGATGCCGCCGAGAATGGCCGGGCTTCGCCGAGCCCCTGCCGGGCCGAGGCGCCACCGGCTGCCGCATGCGCATCCCCACTCCTCCACCCACGCACCGCATCGGCCCGTCCCGGCGCGGCCGCCGCGCCGGCTTCTCGCTGCTCGAATTGATGGTGGTGGTGGCGATCATCGTCATCCTGGCCCTCATCGCCTTGCCCGGCATTCCCGACAAGGTGGTGCGCGACCAGATCGTCGAGGGCATGAAGCTGACCGACCTCGCCAAGGCACCGGTGGCCCTGTCGTGGGCCATCGGCGCCCGGCTTCCGGTCAACAACGCCGAGGCGGGCCTGCCCGCGGCCGAGCAGATCGTCAACAACTACATCAGCTCGGTGGCGGTGGAGTCGGGGGCGATCCAGGTCACCTTCGGCAACCGCGCCAACGCCAGCATCCGCGGCAAGATCCTCAGCCTGCGCCCGGGCGTCGTCGAGGCCGCGCCGATGGTGCCGGTGGCCTGGGTCTGCGGCAATGCCGAGCCGCCGAACCGCATGACCGCCAAGGGCCTCAACAAGACCAACATCCCGTTGAAGTTCCTGCCGCTCAACTGTCGTGCTCTCGCACCTGTCGCTCCCCTGAGCTGATCTCGCCGCGCTCCTCCTTGCCCTTGACGATGCGACGCTCGAGGCGCAGCAGCAGAGAGAGGATGACGAGCACCAGCACCGTGCTGATGATCGCCGTCGTCTCGCGGCCGAGGCCCACCGTCATGCCGATCGCGGCCGTCGTCCAGATGCCGGCGGCGGTGGTGAGGCCGCGCACGTGGCCGCTCTCGCTCTGCTTGATCACCGCGCCGGCGCCGAGGAAGCCGATGCCGGCGAGCAGGCCCTGGATGACCCGGCTCATTCCGTCGGCATCCATGCCGGCCTGCAGCGGCACGAGCACGAAGAGGGCCGTGCCGAGCGCCACCAGCATGTGGGTGCGCAGGCCGGCGCTGCTGTCGCGGCTCTCGCGCTCGTAGCCGATGATGGCGCCGAGCGCCATCGCCAGGCCGAGCCGCAGCAGGAGCCGCGTCAGCTGCACCACATCGGGCACGTCGGAGAACTCCTGCCGGGCCGTCTCCAGGATCTCGTTCCACACGGGGCGTCTCCTTGTCTCGTTGGATGCCTGCGCCACCGTGTGCGGCGGCGCAGGGGACAAGTATCGAGTGCCGGCACGGGCGCTTCGCCGCGCGGTCGGTGTTTCGCGTCGGCGCCACTTCCGCTCGCGCCGTTGATAGGATGAACACACGATGCCATGGCCCGACCGAGGGCCCGAGAACCGTGCTCGACCTCGATGCTCCCCATCTCGACCATGCCCGGCTGCGCACCGCCGGCAAGGACCTTCTTTCGCTGGCCCTGATCGATGCCCGCAACCAGACCCTGCGCTGGGCGGCGGCGCTCGAGGCGGCGCGCGACGGCCAGGCGCTGGTGCTGCCCGGAGACCTCGGTCCGCTGCCGGCCGGCGAGCTCGACCCGCCGCTCTGGACCTTCGGCCACATCGCCTGGTTCCAGGAGCACTGGATCGCGCGCAACGTGCAGCGCGCGCGTGGCGAAGCCGCCGATCCGACCTATCCGCGCCTCGCCTCGATCCTGCCGCATGCCGACCGCTGGTACGACCCGGCGCTCGTGCCGCGGCCGCGCCGCCGCGCCCTTGCCGCCGGCGACCTGCCCGACCTGCAGGAGACCCGCCAGTACCTGGTCGAAACGCTCGAGACCACGCTCGAGCTGCTCGCCGCGGTGAAGGAGGAGAGCGACGACGCGCTCTACTTCCACCGGCTCGCGCTGTTCCACGAGGAGATGCATTTCGAGGCCTTCGCGGTGCTGGCGCAGACGCTCGGCATCGACACCTTGCGCATCGTCCGCCCGACCACCCAGGCGGCGCGACCGCCGCTGCTCTTTCCGGCCACGCGCTGGCTGCTCGGCGCCGGCGCGCCGGGCTTTCGATTCGACGACCAGCGCGAGCCGCATCCGGTCGACATCCCCGAGTTCGAGATCGATGCCCAGGCGGTCACGTGGGGGCAGTTCGGCGAGTTCGTCGAGGACGGCGGCTACGACGAGCGCGAGCACTGGAGCCCGGCCGGCTGGGCCTGGGTCGAGCGCGAGGGGCGGCGCACGCCGCGGCACGTCGACCAGATGCGACACGGCGTGCTGCAGCGCCGCTTCGGCCAGCTCGCGCGCGTGCCGCTGAACCAGCCGGTGGCGCACGTCTGCAGCTACGAGGCGGAAGCCTGGTGTCGCTGGGCCGGCCGCCGCCTGCCGAGCGAAGTCGAGTGGGAGGCGGCGGCGCACCAGGGCGCGACGCAGGGCATGCGCTGGGGCGACGTCTGGGAATGGACCGCCAGCATCTTCCGCCCTTACCCAGGCTACGTGGCAGGCCCGTGGCGCGACTATTCGAAGCCGGCCTTCGGCAGGCACCGGGTGCTTCGCGGTGCCTCGTTCGCGACGCGGCCGGGCCTGCGCAGCGCACGCTTCCGTCGCCCCGCCGCGGCCGAGAGCGACGACGGCTTCTACGGCTTCAGGAGCTGCGCGCCTTGAGAACCTTCGCGCTGCGCCGAGAAGACCGGCACTGACGTCCCGCTGCCCCCCTGCATCTCCATTAGGGAAAGCCCGTTTGGTTCGGCCGGTCCGCCGCTCGAACAATGGGTCGAACGACCCTCGTCGAGGGCCGATAAGAACGCGCAACAGGAGACCGGCGTGGACGTCCCCCTCACCCTGACCGTGAACGGCAAGTCCGTCACCAAGTCGATCGATCCGCGCACCCTGCTCGTGCAGTTCCTGCGCGAGCAGATGCAGCTCACCGGCACGCACGTCGGCTGCGACACGGCGCAGTGCGGCGCCTGCACCGTGCACATGAACGGCCGGGCCATCAAGTCCTGCTCGATCCTGGCTCTGCAGGTGCAGGGCAGCGACATCCTGACCATCGAGGGCCTCTCCAAGGGTGGCGAGCTGCATCCGATGCAGGCCGCGTTCCGCGAGTGCCACGGGCTGCAGTGCGGCTTCTGCACGCCGGGCATGGTGATGTCGGCGGTGCAGCTTCTCGCCGACAACCCGAAGGCGAACGAGGAGGAGATCCGCGAGGCGCTCGACGGCAACATCTGCCGCTGCACCGGCTACCAGAACATCGTCAAGTCGATCCAGTTCTGCCAGTCCGGCAAGACGCCGGCGGCGGCCTGAGGAGCACGACATGGGCAACATGAACGAAGTCGAGGGCGCCGTCTCCGGGCCGATCGGCAAGAGCGTGCGCCGGCGCGAGGACCAGCGCTTCCTCACCGGCGCGGCCAACTACACCGACGACGTCAACCTGCACGGGCAGACCTACGGCGTCTTCCTGCGCAGCCCGCATGCGCATGCGCGCGTCGTCTCGATCGACCTCGGCGCGGCCAAGCAGGCGCCCGGCGTCATCGACATCTTCACCGGTGCCGATCTCGCCGAGGCCAAGGTCGGGGGTCTCCCCTGCGGCTGGCTGATCCACAGCAAGGACGGCTCGCCGATGAAGGAGCCGACGCATCCGGTGCTGGCGCAGGGCAAGGTGCGCTACGTCGGCGACCAGGTCGCGCTCGTCGTCGCCGAGACGATGCTGCAGGCGCGCGATGCCGCCGAGCTGATCCACATCGAGTACGACGAGCTGCCGGCGGTGATCGACCTCGGCTCGGCCGACTCGATCGGCTCGGCCGTGCACGACGACGTGGACGACAACACCTGCTACGACTGGGGGCACGGCGACAAGGCGGCGGTCGAGGCGGCGTTCGCCAAGGCGGCGCACGTGACGAAGCTTTCCTTCGTCAACAACCGGCTGATCCCGAACGCGATGGAGCCGCGCGCCTGCAACGCCACGTACAGCAAGCACGACGAGAGCTACACGCTCTACGTCGCCAACCAGAACCCGCACGTCGAGCGGCTGCTGATGTGCGCCTTCGTGCTCGGCCTGCCGGAATCGAAGGTGCGGGTGATCGCGCCCGACGTCGGCGGCGGCTTCGGCTCGAAGATCTTCCTTTATCCGGAAGACGTCGCCCTCGTCTGGGCCAGCAAGCGCGTCGGCCGGCCGATCAAGTGGACCGCCGAGCGCAGCGAATCCTTCCTCACCGACGCGCACGGCCGCGACCACCTCACGACCGCCGAGATGGCGCTCGACGGGCAGGGCCACTTCCTCGCCCTGCGCGTCAAGACTGTCGCCAACATGGGCGCGTACCTGTCGACCTTCGCCTCGGCAGTGCCGACCATCCTCTACGCGACGCTGCTCGCCGGCCAGTACAAGACGCCGGCGATCTACGCCGAGGTCAAGGCGGTCTTCACCAACACCGCGCCCGTCGACGCCTACCGCGGCGCCGGACGTCCCGAAGCGACCTACCTGGTCGAGCGAATCGTCGAGCAGGCCGCGCGCGAGATGAAGATCGATCCGGCCGAGATCCGCCGGCGCAACTTCATCACCACCTTCCCGTACTCGACGCCGGTCGGCCTCACCTACGACGTCGGCGACTACAAGGCGCATCTCGACAAGGCGGTGCAGATGGCCGACGTCGCCGGCTTCCCGGCGCGCAAGGCGGCCTCGGCGGCGAAGGGCAAGAAGCGCGGCCTCGGCTACTGCTGCTACATCGAGGCTTGCGGCATCGCGCCGTCGAACATCGCCGGCGCGCTCGGGGCGCGCGCCGGGCTCTTCGAGGCCGGCGAGGTGCGCGTGCACCCGACGGGCACGGTGACCATCTTCACCGGCTCGCACAGCCACGGCCAGGGCCATGAGACGACCTTCGCGCAGGTGGTCGCCGACCGCCTCGGCATCCCGATCGAGAACGTCGAGATCGTGCACGGCGACACCGGCCGCGTGCCGTTCGGCATGGGCAGCTACGGCAGCCGCTCGCTCGCGGTCGGCGGCACGGCCATCGTCAAGGCGGTCGACAAGGTCATCGCCAAGGGGAAGAAGATCGCCGCCCACCTGCTCGAGGCGGCCGACACCGACATCGAGTTCGAGAACGGCGAGTTCAAGGTCGCCGGCACCGACAGGAAGGTCGCCTGGGGCAACGTCTCATTGACGGCCTATGTGCCGCACAACTACCCGCTCGACAAGCTCGAGCCGGGTCTCAACGAGAACGCCTTCTACGATCCGACCAACTTCACCTATCCGGCCGGCAGCTACGTCTGCGAGGTCGAGGTCGACCCGGAGACCGGCAAGGTGAAGATCGAGTCCTTTGTCGCCGTCGACGACTTCGGCAACGTCGTCAACCCGATGATCGTCGAGGGCCAGGTGCACGGCGGCATCGCCCAGGGTCTCGGCCAGGCGATGATGGAAGCAGCCGCCTACGACGTGCAGTCGGGCCAGCTGCTCACCGGCTCGTACATGGACTACGCCATGCCGCGCGCCATGGACATCCCGAACTTCCGGGTCAGCACGACCGTCACGCCGTGCAGCCACAACCCGCTCGGCGTGAAGGGCTGCGGCGAGGCGGGCGCGATCGGCTCCCCGGCCGCCTACATCAACGCGATCACCGACGCGCTCGGCGTCGTCGACCTGGCGATGCCGGCGACGCCGGAGCGCGTCTGGCGCGCGGCGCACGGCCTGTCGGCCTGAACGGAGAACCCCATGTACGCATTCGAATACCAGCGGCCGACCAGCCGCGATGCCGCCCGGGCCGCGGCCGGCGCCGACGCCCGCTATCTCGCCGGCGGGCAGAGCCTGGTCCAGGCCATGCGCCTGCGTCTGTCGCAGTCGGAGCGCCTCGTCGATCTCGGCGGCGTCGCCGACCTGAAGGGCATCCGCGCCGAAGGCAACGGCGTCGCCATCGGTGCGATGGCGACGCACGCGAGCGTCGCCGCCAACGCCGACGTCCGCCGCGTCCTGCCGGCGCTCGCCGAGCTGGCCGGCGGCATCGGCGACCCGATGGTCCGCAACATGGGCACGCTCGGCGGCTCGATCGCCAACGCCGACCCGGCGGCCTGCTATCCGGCCGGCGTGGTGGGGCTGAACGCGACGATCCACACCGACCGCCGCACCATCGCCGCCGACGACTTCTTCACCGGCCTGTACGAGACCGCGCTGCAGCCCGGCGAGCTGATCACGCACGTGGTGTTTCCGCCGGCGCAGCGCGCGGCCTACGTCAAGTACAAGCAGATGGCGTCGCGGTTCGCCCTGATCGGCGTCTTCGTGGCGCAGACGGCGCAGGGTGTCCGCGTCGCCGTGACCGGGGCCAGGAGTCACGTCTTTCGCGCCACCGAGATCGAGAACGCGCTGGGGAAGAGCTTCACGCCCGACGCTGCCAAGGCCGTGAAGATGCCGACCACCGACATCAACGCCGACCTGCACGGCTCGGCCGAATACCGGGCGGCGATGATCAGCGTGATGGCTTCGCGGGCCGTCGCTGCGGCGCTGGCGCGATAGCGCTGCCTGGGGGCTTCAACGGCGCGCGCTCCGCCGCGTTCATCGAGCGGGATCGCGACGGCCGGGTACTCCGCTCCGTTCATGTTCCCCGAAGGCGGCCGGTGGCCGCCTTCTCCTCCTTTACTTCACTGCGCGGAGCACCCCACCATCGCGATCCAGCGGCGATCGTTGCTGCGAGCAGCGTTCACTCACGCAGAATAGGTTGGACCCGAGCAAGCCCATGACGCACCCCTCGCAACCCACCTCCGTCGACGGCGTGCTCGAGTTGCTCGCCAAGGAGAACTACGTCGCCGACCGGCGGCTCGCGACGACCGTCTTCCTCGCGCTCACGCTGAAGCGGCCGCTGTTCGTCGAAGGCGAGCCGGGCGTCGGCAAGACGGAGCTGGCGAAGACCCTGGCGACGGCACTGTCGACGACGCTGCTGCGCGTGCAGTGCTACGAGGGGCTGGACGTGGCGCAGACCGCGTACGAATGGAATGTGGCGCGGCAGATGCTGGAGATCCGGCTCGCCGAGGCGGCGCACGAGGTGAGCGATGCCGCGTCGCGCGAGCGGCTGGGCAGGAGCCTCTACTCGCGCGCCATGCTGATCGAGCGGCCGCTGCTCCAGGCGCTGACGCAGGAGCGCTCGCCGGTGCTGCTGATCGACGAGCTCGACCGGGCCGACGAGCCCTTCGATGCCTTCCTGCTCGAGGTCCTCGCGGAGAACCAGCTGACGATCCCCGAGCTCGGCACGGTCAAGGCCAGCGCCGCGGCGACGCCGATCGTCGTCATCACGAGCAACCGCACGCGCGAGATCCACGATGCGCTCAAGCGGCGCTGCCTGTACCACTGGGTCGACTACCCCGATGCCGAGCGCGAGATGGAGATCGTGCGCATCCGCGCGCCCGGCGCCTCCGAGCGCCTCTACGCGCAGGTCGTGCATTTCGTGCAGCGGATGCGCAGCCTCGACCTCTTCAAGCCGCCCGGCATCGCCGAGACGATCGACTGGACCAACGCGCTGGTGGCGTTGAACTCGATGAGCCTGGCTCCAGAGAACGTTCGCGACACCCTGGGCGTGCTGCTCAAGCATCGCGACGACATCGCGACCATGCAGGGCGGCGACCTGCAGAAGCTGCTCGCCGAGCTGCCGGCGCTCGCCCGCGCGCCGGCCGATGCTCGCTGAGAACGTCGTCCACTTCGCGCGGGTCCTGCGCAGTGCCGGCATCGCGGTCGGCCCGGACCGCGTCCTCGCCGGGCTGGAGGCGATCGAGGCGGTGGGCCTGGGCCGGCGCGACGACGTGCACGCGGCGCTCTCCGCGGTCATGCTCGACCGGCACGAGCAGCAGGCCCTGTTCGACGACGCGTTCGCCGCGTTCTGGCGCGACCCGAAGCTGCTCGAGCAGCTGATGGCGCAGCTGCTGCCGAAGATCACCGGCCGCGGCGACAGGATGCGGCCGGCGCGCCAGGCGCGCCTTGCCGACGCCCTCGCGCCCCCGCGCGAGGCAGCGCCGTCGCCTCCAAAGGACGACGGGCGCGAGCAGCTCGACTTCGAGGCCAGCATCACCTTCTCGGATCGCGAGCGTCTGCAGAGCGCCGACTTCGAATCGATGACGGCCGCCGAGTTCGAGCTGGCCAAGGCGCTCGCCGAGGAGGTGCCGGTGCCGGTCGCGCCGGTGCGGCGGCGCCGCCATGAGGCGAGCAGCCGCGGTCGCGTCGACCTCCGCGCGACCATGCTGGCGATGGCGCGCCAGCCGCAGACGCTGCTGCCGCGCTTCAGCGAGCCGCGCACCGAGCTGCCGACGATCGTGGTCCTTCTCGATGTCTCCGGCTCGATGGACCGCTACGCGCGGCTGATGCTGCACTACCTGCACGGCCTGACGCGGCGCCACCTCAAGGTCCACACGCTCACCTTCGGCACCCGGCTCACGAACATCACGCGCGCCCTGCGCGACCGCGATCCGGACCGGGCGCTCGAGCTCGCCGGCCGGCAGGTCCAGGATTGGAAGGGCGGCACGCGCATCGCGTCCTGCCTCGACGAGTTCAACCATCGCTGGGCGCGGCGCCTGCTGGGCGCGAACGCGGCCCTGCTGCTGGTGAGCGACGGGCTCGATCGCGACGAGAGCGGCGACCTGACGCGCGCCGCGCGCCAGCTGCGTCTCTTCGCCCGGCAGATCGTCTGGCTGAACCCCCTGCTGCGCTTCGACCGCTTCGAGCCGCGCGCGGCCGGCGTGCGCGCCCTCCTGCCGAACGTCGACCGCTTCCTGCCGGTGCACAACCTCGCCAGCCTCGCCGACCTGGCGCTGGCGCTGAAGACCCCACCCGCGCCGCGCCGCGCCGCATAGCAGAATGCGCCGATGGAGCTCAAGGGCGAACGCCTCATTCCCGCGCCGGTCGCGACGACCTGGGCCGCGCTCAACGACCCGGCGACGCTCAAGGCCTGCATCGCCGGTTGCGAGTCGCTCGAGCGCACCGGCCCCGACGCCTTCGCTGCCGTCGTGGCGATGAAGATCGGCCCGGTCAGCGCGCGCTTCAGGGGCAACCTGCGCATGACCGACGTCGACCCGCCGAACGGCTACACGATCCACTTCGACGGGCAGGGCGGCGCAGCCGGCTTCGGCAAGGGCTCGGCCGATGTGAAGCTCGCCGCCGAAGGCGCGGCGGCGACCCGGCTCGCCTACCTGGCACGCGCGACCGTGGGCGGCAAGATGGCCCAGATCGGCTCGCGCCTCGTCGATGCCACGGCGGCGAAGATCACCGACGACTTCTTCAAGGCCTTCGAGGCGCAGGTGCGATCGCAGGCGCCGGGTGGGGCCGAGACGGCGCCGGTCCGACCGGCCGCGCCCGACCTGGTCTCGCCGGCGGCGCAGGTGCGCGCCCGCGCACCCGCCGGAGCCGTGGAATGGGGGCTTGCCGCCGCCGTCGTGCTCGCGACGGCGTACTTCGTCTTCCTGCGCTGAGCCCCGGAGAAACGGCAGGGCCGCGGGCCTCAGGCGTTGCTGGTGGCCCGCACTTCCTCGATGGTGGACAGGCCGGCGAGGACCTTGTCGATGCCGTCCTGGCGCAGGGTGCGCATGCCGTCCTTCATCGCCTCGGCCTGCAGCGCCTCGGCACGCGCGCCGTTCTGGATCAGGCGGCGCAGCTCGCGCGACACCACCATCAGCTCGTGCACGCCGGCGCGACCCTTGAAGCCGGTGTGGTCGCACTTGTCGCAACCCGTGCTGCGGTGCAGCTGCAGGCGCCCCCCCGCGGCGTTGCGCCGCGTCCAGCCCGCCAGCACGTCGTCGCGCGAGACCGGCGGATCGGCGCCGAAGGGCGCCATGTAGTCGCCGAGCAGCTCGTCGACTTCCTCGGCGGTGGCCGCGCGGCTCGTCCGACAGCTCCGGCACGACTTGCGGACCAGCCGCTGGGCCAGCACGGCGAGCAGCGAGTCGGCGAAATTGAACGGGTCCATGCCCATGTCGAGCAGGCGGGTCACGGTCTCGGGCGCGCTGTTGGTGTGCAAGGTGGAGAGGACGAGGTGGCCGGTCAGGGACGCCTCGACGGCCATCTTCGCCGTCTCCTCGTCGCGGATCTCGCCGAGCATGATCACATCCGGGTCGGCGCGCATGAAGGCGCGCAGTGCCTTGGCGAAGGTCCACTCGATGCGCGGGTTGATCTGCACCTGGCGCAGCCCGGGCTGGGTGATCTCGACCGGGTCTTCCGCGGTCCAGATCTTGCGCTCCGGAACGTTGATGTGGCTGAGCGCGGAGTGCAGGGTCGTGGTCTTCCCCGATCCGGTCGGGCCGACGCAGAGCAACATGCCGTAGGGCCGCTCCACGGCGGTCAACAAGGCCTTGAGGTTGCGCTCCGACAGGCCGAGGCTGTCGACGGGGATCGGCTGGGCCGAGGCGAGCAGGCGCAGGACCACGTCCTCGAGGCCGCCGTTGGTTGGAATCGTGGCGACGCGCAGCTCGATCCGGTGCTGGGCCGAGAACTTGGCGAAGTTGATCTTGCCGTCCTGCGGCTTGCGCCGCTCCGAGATGTCGAGATCGCACATGATCTTGACGCGGGCGATCAGCGCGTTGCGATAGTTCGGCGGCAGCTCGATGTAGGTGCGCAGGACGCCGTCCTTGCGGAACCGGATGCGGATCTTCTCCTTGCCCGGATAGCTCTCGATGTGAATGTCGGAGACGCCGTCCTTGTGCGCCTCGATGATCATGTTGTTGAGCAGGCGGACGAGCGAGTTGTCGCTCTGCTCGATCGGCTTCTCCTCGTCGCTGACGCTGGCGCTGCGCTCGAGCCCTTCCTTCTCGAGCGACTGCACCAGCTGGTCGGTGGTGCTCGGCAGCGGCGTCAGGTCGAAGGTGATCGGCGCACCGAGGTCCTCCTTCTTCCGGTTCACCGCCGAGCCGAGCTTCTCGTAGGCGGCGAGCAGGGCGGTCTCGATGGCCAGGCCGCGGGCCAGCACCGGCACGACCTTCATGTCGGCGTTGAACTCGATCTCGTCGAGGGCGGCGCGCCGCGACGGGTCGTCGAGCGCGACGACCAGCCGGCCCTCGCGGATCAGGAGCGGCATCACGCGCAGGCGCGCCGCAACCGTGTAGTTGAGCTTGCGCAGCGCCTCGGCCTCGGCCGGGAAGGCGTCGAGGTTCACGACCGGGTAGCCCATCTTGCGGGCGAGCGCGGTCTGCAGGTCGTCGCGCGAGACGACGCCGGTGCGCACCAGGACCTCGCCGATCGGCACGGTGCGGTCGAGCTGCTGCTGCTGCAGCGCTTCGTCGAGCTGGGCCTGGCGCACCATGCCGAGCGAGAGCAGCGCCTCGCCGATCCTCACCATCGGCATCTTGTGCTGCTGCTCGATGGCCTCGAGCAGCTGGTCGGGAGAGACGATGTGCTTGGTGACGAGGATGTCGCCGATCTTCTGGCTGCGCAGCTCTTCCTGCAGGCCCATGGCCTCGGTGACCTGGTCGAAGGTCGCGTGCTGTTCCTCGACGAGCACCTCGCCGAGGGCGCGACCGATCTCGAAGGCGCTGTAGGCGCTGCGCGGCACGAACATCCGCTGCACGCTGCCGTCTTCGTCGCACGGCGGAAAGAGGAAGAGGCCGAGGTCGGTCTCGACGTGGCCGACGGTCCGGCCCTCGAGGTCGATGCCGCGCGTGACCTTCACCGTGTAGGGGTTGCTGTCGCGCTGGCGCAGCAGCTGCGCGTGCGGGTCGGACAGCGGCAGCGGCAGCGGCCGCAACGGCGTGGTCAGCGTCAGGGCGGTGAACTGGTCGAAGCGCAGCGGCACCGTGGTCCGCGCCGGCGGCATCTGCACGTGCGCCACCGCCGTCTCCGACACGAAGAAGGTGAGCCGGGCCGAGAAGGCCTTGTTGTTCGGTCCCGACGTCACCTGGCAGGGCAGCGTCTCCGTCTGCTCGGCGGGCGCCGGGTAGCTGGCGTACGGCGGCGTCGGCCACAGGAACACCGCGCGGCTGCCCTTGTCCTTGGCAGCGGCCGGCGCCTGGGGGGCGGCGGGCGCCGGGCGCTGCGGCGGTCGCGGCGGCACCGATGTGTCCCAGCTCAACGGGGTCGACAGGTCGGTCATGGCGTGCTGCCCCGCGAGTCGGCGCCGCTCCGCGATGGAGGGACCTGCCGCTCGAAGGGGCGGCCCATGATCGCCGCCGCCAACCCCGGGAATGGGTCGAAATGCGCGGCTTCCGGCGGCCAGTTCAGGCCATCCGGCCGGGCGGCTCAGTCGACCTTGGCGCCGCTCGCCTTGATGACCGCCGGCCACTTCTCCATGTCGTCGCGCAGCAGCTTCGTCAGCGCGGCAGGCGGCTGGATCGGCACCAGGTCGAAGCCCTGCGCCGCCAGCTTGTCGCGGATCGTGGGCTGGGAGACAGCCTTGGCGATCGCCGAGTGCAGGCGGGCGATGATGTCGGCCGGCGTTCCCGCCGGCGCGACGAAGCCGAACCAGGTGTTCACCTCGTAGTCCTTGACGCCGCTTTCCTGCAGCGTCGGCAGCTGCGGCAGCAGCAGCGAGCGCTCGCGGCTCGTCACCGCCAGGGCCTTGAGCTTGCCGTCCTTGATCTGCGAGATGACGGTTGGCGTGTTGAAGAAGCCCATGCTGACCTCGCCGCCCATGACCGCGAAGATGCCCTGCGGCGCGCCCTTGTACGGGATGTGCAGCAGCTCGGTGCCGGTGAGCTGGCCGAACAGGACGCCCGAGAGATGGTGGCTGGTGCCGCTGCCGCCCGACGAGAAGGTGAGCGCGCCCGGCCGGGCCTTGGCCTGCGCGATCACGTCGGCCGCCGACGCGGCGGTGCTCGTCGGCGGCACGACCATCACGTTCGACACGCCGCCGATGAGCATGATGGGCGCGAAATCCTTGAGCGAGTCGTAGCCCGGCTTGGCATAGAGGGCCTGGTTGAAGACGAGCGTGCCCTGCGACGCGAAGCTGATCGTGTAGCCGTCCGCGGGCGAGCGGGCGAGCTCGGCCATGGCGACGCTGCCGCCGGCGGCCGGCTTGTTGTCGACGACGATCTGCTGGCCGAATTCCTTGGCCAGCTCGTTGCCGAGCGTGCGCGACAGGATGTCGGCGGTGCTGCCGGCGGCGAGCGGAACGATGAGCCGGATCGGCCGCGCCGGATACGGCTGCGCCGCGGCGGGAAACGTGGCCAGGACGGCAGCGCAGAACAGCGTGGCGGCAACGATCTTCATCACGGCTCCTCGGGGGCAGACGGCAGCGTCAGGGCTGCCGGAACAGGTAGATCGGGCTCGACCAGGCCTGGTGGCCGTTCTCGAGCGTGACGCGGACGTAGATCGGCGAATCGCCGGTCGCAGCGACGTCGACCTCGCGCTCGATGCTCAGGGCGCGCGCCGGGTTCCGGTCGGGCAGGCGGAACGCCCGCATGCGTCGGGCCAGGCCACCGGCCTCGATCACGGTGTCGTCGAATCCGATCTCGGCGACGACGATGGACGCATTCGCGTGCGGCGTGGCGATGTCGATGCGGCCCGCGCTTGCCTCCCGCAGCAACACCTCCGCGCCGGCGAAGTTGCCGGTCGTCACCGACTCCCAGGCCAGGGTGTCGGCGCCGCGCCGCTCGAGCTTCTTGTCGAGGTGCCAGAAGTTGATCGGCGTGAAGGACTCGATGTCGTTGCCGCTCACGCGCAGCGTCCCGTCCCAGGTCGTCATGCGACCGCGACCGCGGTACTCCGCGCCTTCCCAGACGACGCGGATGCGGCGGCCGAGGTCCGTGTCGGTGTACGGCCGGACCGTCTCCAGCGTGCGGGCGCCGCAGCGCACATCGACCCGCTCGATCGGCGAGGGCGAGTCGATGCGCACGCGGACCCGCACCCGGGCGGCGCCGACGGCGACGATGTCGCCCATCATGGCGCCGCGCACCGGCTCGCCGGCGGCCGCTGCATCGAGCTTCGGATCGACGGCGTAGCGACGGCTGCCGTCGGGCAGCTCGGCGTCGACCTCCAGGTGCAGCCGCTCGCCGGTCGTGCCGTAGTGATGGCGCGCCTGCATGCACGCCCAGATCGACTCGCGCGTCAGCCCGTCGTCGAGGTAGAGGCAGCTCAGGCCGCCGTAGGCGCCGAAGATGGAAGCGCCCGGGTGGCTGGCGCCGGGCCGTCCCTTGTGGTCGTCCGAGTTGCAGACGACGCCGACGCGGTAGCCGAGCTCGAAGGCGTCGAAGAGCAGCCATTCGAAGGTGCCCCAGGCCGAATGGACCTCGACCGAGCGCTCGATGGCGACGTCGTGCCCGGCGTGCAGGTCGGCGTAGCGGCCGCCGACGTGGGCGAAGGCGAAGACGCGCTCCTTCGCCTCGCGCAGGGCGGCGAACAGCTCGAGGACGTGGTTGCAGTCGGTACCGATGTCCGACAGGTCCCCGACCAGCGCGTGCGACGAGCGGCGGATCGGCCGCCCCTCGTCGAAGAAGAAGATGTTGCGATCGCCGCCGAGGTGGGTCATCGGCGAGTACTCGTAGCCGGGCAGCGTGACGAAGCGGCCGGGCGCGTGGAACTCGCGGTACAAGTGGTTCAGCTCGGCCCAGAACTCGTTCGAGATCTGGAAGTCGTTGCCCTGGTGGCCGACGAAGTCGCAGAAGGCGCTGTCGCGCGCGAACTCGAAATAGGCGCGGGCGCTGTTGGTGCCGATCGTCTCCTCGCTCTGGGCGTGGAAGTCGCCCCACCAGGTCGAGCGGGGCAGCTCGGCACGGACGACGACGGGATTCGACTCGGCGAGCGCCGTGCCGTCGGCCGCGACCAGCCGGATGCGCGCGGTCCCGGGCGTGCCGATGCGCAGTCCGGGCACGCGGAGGCTGCCGCTGCCGTCGGCCTCGACGTGGCGCGGCAGGCCGTCGATGGGCACGTCGGCCTCGAGCGCGAAGCGGCCGTTCAGCGCCGCCACCGGGTTGCCGCAGGCGTCGTCGGCGCGCAGGCGCAGCTCGAAGGGCTCGCCGACGCGGCGCAGCGTCGGCACGACCACCTTCCACACGGCTGGCTCGCCGGGCAGCAGGTCGATCGACGGGTCGCCCGCGACATCGCCGTAGACGACGGTGCCGAACGGGTCGACCTGGGTGCGCAGCTCGAAGCGCTCCTCGCGCATCGTCGACGTGCGCCAGCCGGCGCCGCCTTGGGAACGGTCGCCGAGCACGAGCGTGATCGTGTCGCCCTCGCGCAGCGCATCGCGCATGACGTTGACGCGAATGGCCTTGAACCACGGCCGGAAGGCACCGCGCGGGTGGTACTCGAGGAGCAGCGTGCTGCCGTTCGACGCCGTGGCGGTGCAGTGGTTCGGCGCGCCGGGCCGATCGAACTGCGGCCGGCCCGCATCGCTCGCGAAGCGGAGCAGGAAGCGGACGCTGCCCTGGTCGTCGATGCCGAACTTGCCGCAGGTGTAGGTGATGCGCACGGTGGCCATCGAGCCGGCGACCGTGCGCGGATCGCATTCGACGCGGACGCGGCCCAGCGTCTCGGGCGGGTACGGCAGCCTGCCGATGTGGGGGTTGCGGATGCGCTCGGTCACGGCTCTCAGCGCCGCATCTGCTGCGGCAGGAAGGTCGCGATCTGCGGGAAGACGTACAGGAGGATGACCATCCCGACCATCAGCAGGAAGAACGGAAATGTCGCGCGGGCGATGGTGCCGATCTCGCGCCTTGTCATGCCCTGCAGCACGAAGAGATTGAAGCCGACCGGCGGCGTCACCTGGGCCATCTCGACGACGATGACGATGAAGATGCCGAACCAGAGCGGGTCGATGCCGGCCTTCTGCACCGTGGGCATGATCACGCCCATGGTCAGCACGACCATCGAGATGCCGTCGAGGAAGCAGCCGAGTATGACGTAGAAGGCGGTGAGGGCGATGATCAGCTGGAACTGCGTGAGGCCGAGTCCGGCGATCCACTCGGCGAGGTGCCGCGGCAGGCCGATGTAGCCCATGCTCAGCGTCAGGAACGCGGCGCCGGCGAGGATCAGGGCGATCATGCAGTAGAGGCGCGTGCCGCCCATCAGCGAGTCCCTGAACGTGCGCCAGTTCATCGACCCCTGCGCCGCGGAAATGGCGAGCGCGCCGACGACGCCGATCGCCGCCGCTTCGGTGGCGGTGGCGATGCCGGCGTAGATCGAGCCGAGGACCGCGAGGATGAGCAGGACGACCGGTATCAGGCTCTTCGACTCGCGCAGCTTCTCCGCGAAGCTCATAGGCGGATCGGCCGGCGGGATCTGTTCGGCGTTGCGGATCGACCAGCCGGCGATGTACAGCGAGAAGATCAGCGCCAGCACGATGCCTGGGATCACGCCGGCGATGAACAGCTGCGAGATCGAGACGTCGGCAGTCACGCCGTAGACGATCATGATGATGGACGGCGGGATGAGCAGGCCGAGGGTGCCGGCGCCGGCCAGCGAGCCGATCGACATCATCTCCGGATAGCCGCGCTTGGCGAGCTCCGGCAGGCTCATCTTGCCGATCGTGGCGCAGGTGGCAGCGCTCGACCCGGACACCGCGGCGAAGATCGCGCAGCCGACGACGTTGGTGTGCAGCAGGCGGCCGGGCAGGCGCTGCATCCACGGCGCGAGGCCCCGGAACATGTCCTGCGACAGGCGCGTGCGGAACAGGATCTCGCCCATCCAGATGAAGAGCGGCAGGGCGGTCAGGGTCCAGCTCGACGCCGTGCCCCAGATCGTCACCGCCATGGCGTCGCCCGCCGGGCGGGAGCTGAAGAGCTGCATGCCGATCCAGGCGACGCCCGAGAGTGTCAGGCCGATCCAGACGCCGCTGCCGAGGATCAGGAACAGCGACGCGACCAGCAGCGCGGTGATGGCGATGTCGTTCATCGCCTACTCGTTTCGCAATGCTTCGGCGCTCTGCGGCAGGACGCGCACGCCCCGCAGCTCGAGGACGAGCTCGTCGATGAACGCGATCGCCAGCACGACGGTGCCGAGCGCCATCGTCAGCTGCGGCAGCCAGAGCGGCGTCGCGTCGTTGCCCGTGGAGATGTCGTGGAAGGTGTACGACTGCCAGGCGAGCTTGCAGCTGTAGCCGGCGAGGAGGAGGGCGAGGAGCGTCGCCGCGGACAGCGCCCAGAGCTCGAGGGCGCGGCGTCGCTTGCCGTGCAGGGCCGACAGCAGGAGCGTGACCCGGATGTGCTCGCCCCTCTTGAGCGTGTGCGCCAGGGCGAGGAAGCCGGCCGCGGCCATCATGTAGCCGGCGTAGGCGTCGATGCCGGCGACGTTGAAGCCGATCTGCCGCGAGACGACGGACAGCACCACCATTACCAGCAGCAGCACCATGGCCAGCGCCGCGAGCGCCGCGGTCGCGTCGTAGAGCGCGTCCAGGGCGCGCCCGAAGCCGGATCGGGCGCGCGCGGCCGCCACGATCACATCTTTCTGTAGGCGTCCACCACGGCCTGGCCTTCCGGCCCGGCCTTGTCCAGCCATTCCTTCAGCATCGTCTCGCCGACCTTCTGCATGTCGGCCTTGAGCTGGGGCGGAGGGGGCATGATGTTCATGCCGTTCTTCTTCAGCAGCTCGATGTACTCGCCGTTCTTCTGCTGCGACAGGGCCCAGCCGCGCGTCTCCGCGTCGGCCCCGGCCTTCAGCAGGGCCGCCTTGGTGGGTGCGTCGAGCGCATCGAAGGCGGCCTTGTTGACGAGCACGGCGTTCTTCGGCAGCCAGGCCTGCGTGTCGTACCAGTACTTGATGTGCTCGTAGGTCTTGCTGTCGTAGCCGGTCGAGCCGGACGACATGTAGCTCTCGACCACGCCGGTGGCCATCGCCTGCGACAGCTCGGCCGCCTGCACGGTCACCGGCTGGGCGCCGACGAGCTCGGCGATGCGAGCCGTCGCCGGGCTGTAGGCGCGCCACTTCACGCCCTTCAGGTCGGCCGCGGAGTTGATCGGCTTCTTCACGTAGATGCCCTGCGGCGGCCAGGCCACGGTGTAGAGCAGCATCAGCCCCTGCTCGCCCAGCTTCTTCTCGAGCACCGGCTTGCTCGCCCTGTAGAGCTTCATCGACTGCGCGTAGCTGTCGGCGAGGAAGGGCAGGCCGTCGATGCCGAAGAGCTGCCACTCGTTCTGGTAGTTGACGAGCAGGATCTCGCCGATCTGCGCCTGCCCGCCCTGCACCGCCCGCTTGATCTCGGGCGCCTTGAAGAGCGAGGCGTTGGGATGCACGGTGATCTTCAGCTTGCCGCCCGTCGCCTTGTCGACGTCGTTCGCGAACTGCACCAGGTTCTCGGTGTGGTAGTTGTTGGCCGGGTAGGCGGCCGGCAGGTCCCACTTGACCTGTGCCGCGGCGCCGGCGGCGCTGCCGGCGAGCGCGAGCGTTGCGAGGGCACGCAGGATGAGCGGCAAGGGACGGCGAAAGACGGTCATGGAGCGACTCCGGAACGGGCAGAAGACGCAAAGCATAGAGCGTGCCTCTGCGGCCGGCATCGGTTCTTGCCCGGGGCGGCAGTCTAGACTGCGGCGCCCGACCCCGGGTCGCGACGAGCCGTGCCGCACTCCCACCTCTCTCCGCAACCCGCCGCCTGTCTCGGCGTGCTCATGCTGGACACGCGCTTTCCCCGGCTGGTGGGCGACATCGGCAACGCCGCGACGCTGCCGCTGCCGATGCTCCATCGGAGCGTGGCCGGCGCATCGCCGCGGCGCGTCGTGCACGGCGGTGATCGTTCGCTGCTGGCGCCCTTCGTCGACGCCGCCCGCGACCTCGTCGGCGCCGGCGCGACGGCCCTGACGACGAGCTGCGGCTTCCTCGTGCTCTTCCAGCACGAGCTGCAGCATGCCGTGCCGGTGCCGGTCTGGACCTCCAGCCTGCTCAAGCTTCCCGAGCTCGGCCGACCCGGCGTCGTGACCGTCGACGCCGATGCGTTCGGCGCCGCCCACCTGCGCGCCGCCGGTGCCGCTGAAGACGTTCCCGTCGAAGGCCTGGGGCGCGGCTGCCACCTGCAGCGGACGCTGCTCGACGACCGGCCCGAGCTGGATCGCGCCCGCGCAGAGGCCGACGCGGTCGCTGCCGCCGAGCGGCTCGTGGCACGACACCCGGAGATCGACTCCATCGTCCTCGAGTGCACCAACCTGCCGCCCTACGCCGCCGCCATCGCCGCCGCCACCGGGCGGCCGGTGCACGATCTCGTCACCCTGTTGCACGAGCGGCTCGGGCTCGCGCCGGCGCGGCGATGAACCTGCGCTTCGTCGAGGCGTTCTACTGGGTCGTCACGCTGCGCAGCATGACGCGCGCGGCCGAGAAGCTGCACCTGACGCAGTCGGCGATGTCGAGCCGGGTCGCATCGCTGGAAGAGGAGCTCGGCACGCTGCTGCTCGATCGCCGCGACCGGCAGTTCCGGGTCACCGGCGCCGGCGCCCGGTTCTTCCTGCACGCCGAGAAGCTGCTCGCGCTGCAGCGCGACATCAAGGCGGAGATGGGCTCGAGCGGGAGCCAGCCCGTGACGCTGCGCATCGGTGCGATCGAGTCGGTCGTCCACTCGTGGCTGATCGACTGGCTGCGCGACATGCGCACGCAGGAACCGGGGCTGGCCCTCGAGCTGACGGTCGAGACGTCGCCGATCCTCGTCGACCAGCTTCGCCGCGGCACGCTCGACCTCGCCGTGGCCGCCCTGCCGGCGAGCGGCGGCGAGCTGCGCTCGCAGGCCCTGCCGGCCATGGAGATGGCCTTCGCCGGCCACGCCGGGCTGCACCGGCGGCGCCGCTACGCCCTCGACGAGCTGGTGGCGGCGGGCCTGCTCACCTTCCAGCGCGGCTCGCAGCCGCAGCTGGCCCTGCTCGACCTGCTGCGCCGCGCCGGCCTCGAGCAGGCCCGGGTGCACAGCATCTCCTCCATCAGCGCGATGGCTGAGCTCGTCGAGGAAGGGCTCGGCGTCGCGACGCTGCCGCGCGCCGTCGTCTCCCGCCTGGCGAGGCGCCTGCCGCTGAAGGCGCTGCTCGTCGACACCGCCTTGCCGGCGCTGCCGATCCACCTGAGCTGGCGCCTCGATCCGACCTCGCTGGCCCAGCAGGCGCTGATCGACAGCGTCTGCCAGCGCCTGGGGGTCGGCCGACCGGCATCGAAAAAATCGATGAGGTGAGCAAGAAACAAGCTGCTTGCGACGCGCCGGTGCCGGCCTCCAGAATCGGCTCCCTATGAGTGCAGCAGTGTCCACCGCATCCGCCGTGCGGCCGCTCGCGCCCGTCGACGCCGACGCGGCCCGGCGCGGCCGCGCGGCGCGCTCGCCGATCCGGCGCGGCGA
>DATAGP010000048.1:0-8480 GCA_036263655.1 Caldimonas sp.
CGGCGGCCTGCAGGACATGCTGCAATAAATGGCGCCCGGCCAAGGTATGCAAGACTTTGGGCCGGCTCGACCGCATCCGCGTTCCCTTGCCCGCCGCCATGATCACGATGTTCAACGCCATGCCGCCATCCGCCTCGCCCCGGCGTTCGCGCCGCGGGTCGATTATCGCGGCGCTGTCGCTGGCGGCCGTCGTGCTGCTCGCCGGCTGCAGCATGCTGAAGATCGGCTACGGGCAGGGCAGCGGATTCGCGTTCCGCTGGATCGACGGCTATCTCGACATGAACGACGCCCAGTCGCTGCGCGTGCGCACGGCGCTGGACGAATGGTTCGCCTGGCACCGGCGGACGCAGCTGCCGGACTATGCGGACCTGCTCGCCCGTGCCCAGGCGGAGGCCCTCGACGACGTGCCGCCCGAGCGCATGTGCGCCTGGTCGCGCGAGATCCGGACCCGCATCGACACCGCCCTCGAGCGCGCGCTGCCGGTGATCGCCGAGATCGCGCTCACCGTCGCCCCGGCGCAGATCGCGGCCATCGAGAAGCGAAACGCCAAGGCCAACGACGAGTTCCGCGACGACTTCGTGCAGCGCGATCCGGCCAAGCGCCGCCGTGCCGCCGTGCAGCGCGAGATCGAGCGGGCGGAGTCCTTCTACGGCACGCTCGATCCGGCGCAGCGCGAGTTCGTCGCGCGCAGCGTCGCCGCCTCGCCCTACGACGCCGACGTCGCCTTCGCGGAGCGCCAGCAGCGGCAGCAGGACCTGCTGCAGCTCCTGCGCCGGCTGCCCGCCTCCGGCGCCAGCCAGGCCCAGGCCGAGACCGAGCTCCGGGCCTGGACGCGGTCGTTCCAGCGCTCGCCGCGCGAGGCCTATCGGAGCTATGCCGAGCGCGTGGTGGCGCACAACTGCGCCTACGCGAGCGCCCTGCACAACGGCACGTCCGCGGAGCAGCGGCGGGCCGCGGTGAAGAAGCTGAAGAGCTACGAGACCGACTTCCGCGCCCTCGCCGCGGACGCGGCGAGCTGATCGCGCGTTCGTCGCCCTAGCGCTTCGGCGCCAGATCGACGCTGACGCGGTGCGGATTGGTGGCGCTGCCGCGCGGGAAGTCCTGCATTGCCGCCTGGAACATCGCCGGCAGCACGGTCGCCGCGCCGGCGGTCGCCCCCTCGCTCTCCGCCCGCGCCTCGTAGAGCGGCTCGCCGGTCCGCTTGTCGCGGATCAGGACGGCGACCTCGCGTTCGTAGCTCGGCAGGTAGCTCCCGCCGCCCCAGTAGCCGCCGCGCCAGTAGGGGCTCCAGTAGCCGCGGCCGAAGCGGCTGTAGCCGAACGGACGATGCCACGGGCCGAAGCCGCCGTGCCAGAAGGGATCGTCGAAGGGCGAGCGATCGGTCACCGTGATGCGGGCGCCGATCTGCACGCTGACGTCGGCGTTGCGTGCGTCGGCCGCCAGCACGAAGCCGGCGCGCTCGATGGCCGGCCGGGCGGCGTCTTCCAGCACCTGCGCCTGCTGCGGCTGCGCCTGCTGCGACGGCAGCCGCTCGAAGGCGTAGGTCGAGGGTGCCCGGCCTGCCGGCCAGCGGCTGAAGCTCGAGACGTCGCTGTCCACGCGGTTCAGCGCCGCGCAACCGGTCAGGGCGGCGACGAGGCCGAGGCAGGCGAGCGACTTCGTGATCATGGCGAGCCTTCTTCCGGCAAGGGCGGTGCCGCGCGGCGGCGTGGACCGGCGACCACCCGGGTGCCGGTCGCCGGCGATCCGCACGGGTCGGCCGCGTCGTCCTCGTCGAAGGCGCGGTCGCCGCCGGCATCGGCCTGCCCCGTCGGTTGGAGCGCATCGAAGGCGAAGAGGTTCCGGTCCATCAGATGCGAGGGCACGACCCGCGCCATGGCGTCGAAGATGCGGTCGATCCTGCCCGGATGCTCGCGCTCCCAGTCGCGCAGCATGGCCCGGATGCGCACGCGCTGCAGGTTCAGCTGGCTGCCGCACAGGTTGCACGGGATGATCGGGAAGTCGCGCAGCGCGGCCCAGCGCTCGAGGTCGCTCTCGGCGACGTAGGCGAGCGGGCGGATGACGACGTGCCGGCCGTCGTCGCTGACCAGCTTCGGCGGCATGCCCTTCAGGCGGCCGCCGAAGAACATGTTCATCAACAGCGTCTGCACCATGTCGTCGCGATGGTGGCCGAGCGCGATCTTGGTCGCGCCGAGCTCCGACGCGACGCGGTACAGCGCGCCGCGGCGCAGCCGCGAGCACAGGCTGCACATCGTGCTGCCTTCGGGCACCAGCCGCTTGACGACGGAGTAGGTGTCCTGCTCGACGATGCGGAAGTCGATGCCGCGTCCGGCCAGGTACGCGGGCAGCACGTCCTCCGGAAAGCCGGGCTGCTTCTGGTCGAGGTTGACGGCGACCAGCTCGAAGCGAATCGGCGCCCGCGCCTGCAGGTCGATGAGCAGGTCGAGCAAGGTGTAGCTGTCCTTGCCGCCGGAGACGCAGACCATGACACGGTCGCCGGCCTCGATCATCGAGAAGTCGGCGATGGCCCGGCCGAGCTGGCGATGCAGGCGCTTGCCGAGCTTGCGGCTTTCCACCGAGGCGCGCGCGCGCGGCGCAGGTGCTTCGACGACCGTTGACGCAGCAGGTGACGACACGATTTCTACAATGCGACGGTGCAGGACAACCCGGACGACAGCAGTGTATCGGCGGCCCTCGGCCGACTGATCGGCACGGCGATCGACCGGGCCGGCGGCTGGATCCCGTTCAGCCGCTTCATGGCGATGGCGCTCTACGCGCCGGGCCTGGGCTACTACGCCAGCGGCCGGCCGATCGTTGGCCGGATGCCGTCGTCCGGCAGCGATTTCGTCACCGCGCCCGAGCTCTCGCCGCTGTTCGGCGTGGCGGTCGCGAACCAGGTCGCGCAGGCGCTGGAGGCGAGCGGCACCGACGAGGTCTGGGAGTTCGGCGCCGGCACCGGTGCGCTCGCGGCGGGGCTGCTGGGGGTGCTCGGCGATCGCATTCGCCGCTATTCGATCGTCGAGGTCTCGGCGTCGTTCCGCGAACGGCAGCGCCGGCAGACGCAGGGGTTCGGGGAGCGCGTGCGCTGGGTCGACGAGCTGCCGCCGCGCCTGTCGGGCGTCGTCGTCGGCAACGAGGTGCTCGACGCCATGCCGGTCGACCTGATCCACTTCGACGGCGAGGTCTGGCAGGAGCGCGGTGTGGTGCGCGCCGGCGCCGGCTCGGGCCGGTTCGACTGGGCCGATCGGGCCGGCGACAAGCACCCGCCGCTGCCGGGACCGTACGCCGCGGGCACGACGACCGAGCTGCATCCGCACGCCACCGCGTTCGTCGCCACGCTCGCCGACCGGCTCGAGCGCGGCGCGGCCTTCTTCATCGACTACGGCTTTCCCGAGGCCGAGTACTACCACCCGCAACGCTCTGAGGGCACCCTGATGTGCCATCGCGCCCACCGCGCCGACACCGACCCGCTGGTCGACGTCGGCCTCAAGGACATCACCTCGCACCTCGACTTCACCGCCCTGGCGCTGGCCGGCCAGGACGCCGGGCTCGAGGTCGTCGGCTACGCCTCGCAGGCGAGCTTCCTGCTCGACTGCGGCATCGGTGCGCTGATCGAGCAAGCCGACCTGCGCACGCGCGCCGACGCGATGAAGCTGCTCAACGAGCACGAGATGGGCGAGCTCTTCAAGGTGCTCGCCTTCGCGCGAGGCATCGAGGACTTCGCGCCGATCGGCTTCGTCCATGGCGACCGGCGGCATCGGCTCTAGGCCATCCAGGCAGCACCATGATCCGCTGGCTCCTCATCGTCTTCCTCGCCCTGGTGATCTTCGCCGCCTTCAGCCCGTGGCTCGAGAAGTTCGGCTTCGGCCGCTTGCCCGGCGACGTGCGCTTCCGCTTCGCCGGCCGGACCTGGTTCCTGCCGTTCGCGAGCAGCGTCCTGATCGGCCTGATCGGGCTCGCGATCAGCCACTTCCTGTAGGCGCGAGCAGCGCACGCACCGCCTCGATGCGCGCGGCGTGGATCGCGCCGCCGACCGCCGGCCCGGCCAGGCCCCGCGCCGCCGCCTCTTCGGCGATGCGCGTCGCGTCGACCTCCTGCACGGCCTTCAGCGCCTGCATCAGCCGCACGCGCGGCGCGTACTCGCGCTCCTCGAGTCCGAGCCGCCCGCGTGCGTCGCACTCGCAGGCGAGGAGCAGCTCGGCGAAGCGGTCCGGGCGGCGCAAGGCATCGCAGCGCTCGAGCAGGCGCACGACCGCGGCGGCCCCGAACTCGCCGCTGCGATGGACGTTGCCGTGCTCGCGCGCGACGACCTCGGCGAGCGCCCGGCAGGCGTTGTCGACGCGCAGCCGGTCGCTCAGGCGGCGGACGAGGCGGACACTGCGCTCCTCGTGGCCGATGTGCTTGGGCAGCACCTCGGCCGGCGTCGTGCCCTTGCCGAGGTCGTGGCCGAGGCAGGCGTAGCGGACGGCCAGGCTGGCCTGCAGGCGAGCCGCCATGTCGAGCACCATCAGCAGGTGCACGCCGGTATCGACCTCCGGGTGGTACTCGGGCCGCTGCGGCACGCCGAACAGGCGCTCGACCTCCGGCAGCACCCGCGCCAGGGCACCGCAGGCGCGCAGCACCTCGAACATGCGCGACGGGCGCCTTTCCATCAGCCCGCGCGAGAGCTCGCGCCAGACGCGTTCGGGCACCAGCGCGTCGACCTCGCCGGCCTCGACCACCTGCCGCATCAGCGCCTCGGTCTCGGGCGCGACGCGAAAGTCGACGAAGCGCGCCGCGAAGCGGGCGACGCGCAGGATGCGGACCGGGTCCTCGGCGAACGCCGGCGAGACGTGGCGCAGGACCTTGTCACGCAGGTCCTGCCGACCGCCGTACGGATCGATCACCGCGCCGCTCTCGTCCTGCGCGATGGCGTTGATCGTGAGGTCGCGCCGGAGCAGGTCCTCCTCGAGCGTCACCGACGGATCGGCGTTGAACTGGAAGCCGCGATAGCCGGGCGCCGTCTTGCGCTCGGTGCGCGCCAGCGCGTGCTCCTCGTTCGTCTCGGGATGGAGGAAGACCGGGAAATCGGCGCCGACCGGCCGATAGCCGGCGGCCAGCAGCTCGTCGGCGCGGGCACCGACCAGTACCCAGTCGCGGTCGCCTTGCGGCAGGCCGAGGAGCGCATCGCGAACCGCCCCGCCGACAAGGTAACGAATCATGGAAAGAGTCTAGAGCGGCACCGAATCGTTACCGCGTGTCAGGGGATCGACCGTTCGTCGGCGCTGCCCCGCGCTCGTGGGGTGCCGCAGGTGCAGCCCCGAAAACTAGATTGCGCTCCTGCCGCGAGGGGTCCTCGAGCGGTCCACACACGGAGCTACTCATGAAACTGAAACACGTCGTCGCACTGCTCGGCCTCACCGCCTGCGTGCCGGCATTCGCGGTCGACTTCGTTGCCAACAGCGGCGCGCAGTCGGTGATCGGCACCGGGCCCGCATCGGAAGCCACCCTGCAGTCGATCGTCAACGGCCTGTTCGGCGCCGGCATCAACGTCAACACCGGCCAGAGCTCGGCCGGCATGTTCGCGTCGGCGACGCCGAGCGCGGCCTCGTCGATCCCGACGATGATCGCCGAGTGGACGGCGAACTCGGCCAACCAGCGCTTCGGCATGTGGTTCGGCACCGACACGACCAACGTGGTCACCTACGACCTGATGCTCGGCGGCGCCACGGCGCTGACCACGGCGGCGATCTCGTTCGTCGGCAACACCTTGAAGGTGGGCAGCTCAGACATCGACGATTGCGGCGTGAAGGTCAATTGCGGCAAGTTCGAGCACGCCCTGGTGAATCCGTACTCCTTCGGCTTCTACTTCCGGCCGCTCGGCGCGCCGGACAACAATCCCACCTACTACTCGCTCGACCAGCTGAACACCGGCGACCGCACCGATCGGGTGATCGCCTTCCAGCAGGGCGCCAGCACGAACTGGCTTCTCGCCTACGAGGACGGTGGCAGGTACGCCGACTGGGACTACAACGACATGGTCGTGAAGGTCGAATCGATCACGACGCCCATCCCGGAACCCGAGACCTATGCCCTGATGCTGGCCGGCCTGGGAGCTGTCGGCTACATGTCGCGTCGCCGCAAGAAAGCCTGAAGGCTCGCACCACTCCGGCGACTTGGTGGAGAGTTCAAAGCGGGCTTCGGCCCGCTTTTTTGTGGCCGCTCCTGGGCAGCAGTTTCAAGCCCGGGTGCGGTACGGCTCGTCCTCGACGATGAAGTCGTGCTCGGCCAGCGCCGCCTGCGTCCACTCGGCGAAGGCCGGCAGCGCGAGCATGTGCCGTGCGTAGGCGGCCGAGCGGGGCGACAAGGGCAGGGCGAAGGTCTTCGCGCGCGAGCACACCGGCGCGAAGAAGGCGTCGGCGATGCTGAAGGCGCCGAACAGGAACGGGCCGCCGCTCGCCTCGACCGCGTCGCTCCACATCTCGTCGATGCGCGCGACCTCGCGTGCCACGGCGGGCTTCTCGGCCAGCATGCGCTCACCGACCTCGGGCAGCGAGGCTTCGATGTTCATCCCGAAGGTGTTGCGAAGCTCGGCGAAGCCGGAGTGCATCTCCGCGCAGAGGCTGCGCGCCCGCGCGCGCTGGCGCCGGTCGAGCGGCCACAGCGACTTTTCCGGATGCAGCTCGGCCAGGTACTCGGCGATGGCCAGCGAATCCCAGACCGCGAAGCCGTCGTCGATCAGGAGCGGCACGCGACCGGTGGGCGCCATCGAGCGCAGGGTCTTCTTGAACGCCGAGCCTTCGTCCCAGTCGAGGCGCAGGCGCTTCTCCTCGAAGGCGATGCCGCTGTGGCGCATCAGCAGCCAGGCGCGCAGCGACCAGGACGAGTAGTTCTTGTTGCCGATGTAGAGCTGGAGCACGGCGCGGTCCTCGTTCGTTCGTTGGGCCGCCGATGCTAGTCGGAGCCGCTGCCGGCCGCGTTGAGCTTTCCGCATCCGGCCGATGCCGCCTGCGCATCGGCCGGATGCGGGCGGGTCGCTCAGCCGCGGCGTGCGCGCGATCGCCAGGCCTGGAGCCTGGCTTCCTCGCTGAGGCCGCCGCCGAGGTAGAGCGGGGCGATGGCCTCGAGCGGCGTCGGCTCGATGCCGAGGCGCTCGAGCCCGGGCAGCCTGCCGCTGGCGACGCTGGGGACGCGCATCGAGTCGAGGTTGTCGCGGGACATGAGGGGCTCGCCGGGCAGCCATTCCATGGTCAGCGCCTGCAGGCGCCCGATGCCTGCGGGCAGGCTCACGACCCGGCGCGGGCGGCCCGACCAGGTGCCCGCCGCCTCGACGAGCTCCTTCAGCGTGTACTGGCGCGGGCCGCAGCACTCGATCGTCAGCCCGATGGTCGAGCGGTCGTCCAGCGAGCGCACGACCGCGCTGGCCACGTCCTCGACCCAGACCGGCTGGAAGCGCGCCTCGGCACCGGCGAGCGGGACGATCGGGAACAGCGCCTGCAGCCTGGCGAAGAGGTTCATGAAGCGGTCGCGTGGCCCGAAGATGACCGACGGCCGCAGCACGGTGAGATCGAGGCCGGCAGCCGCCAGCGCCGCTTCGCCGCGCGCCTTCGACCGCAGATAGCGGCTCGGCGCATCCGGGGCCGCGCCGAGGGCGCTGACGTGGATGACGCGGCGCACGCCGGCACGGGCGCACGCGGCGCCGAGTCGCTGCGGCAGGCGGACGTGGACCCGTTCGAAGTCGGCCTCGCTGCCGTGCAGCACGGCCACCAGGTTGATCACCGCGTCGACACCGCCGAGCATCCGCGCCAGCGTGGCGTCGTCGTGCACGTCGCCGACGGCGACCTCGGCCGTCGGCAGCAGCTGCAGGGGCTTGGCCCGAGCGGCGCGGCGGGTCGCGATGCGGATGAAGCCGTTGGCGCCGCCCGAGCGCTCGACCAGCTTTTCGCAGACGCTGTGGCCGACGAAGCCGGTCGCGCCGAGGACGAGGAGGTTGCGCATGGGGCCGGGTTCGTGCCCGCTGGGTGCCGGCAAGCGGCGATTCTCGCCGAGCCTCCCGCGGCCCGTCAGGGCAGGTCCTTCTCCGGCGGCGGTGCGTTCGGGTCGGGCGGGCCGACCGTGCGGCCCAGGCGAGCGCGCAGCGACGTGCCCTTGCTGCCGAGCAGGACGGCGTAGTAGGTCGCGTTCGACAGCACCTTCTTGACGTAGTCGCGGGTCTCGGCGAACGGGATGTTCTCGACCCACACGGCGGCATCGAGCACCGGACCTTCGCGCCACTTGCGCGGCCGGCCGGGCCCGGCGTTGTAGGCGGCGGCGGCCATCGCCTGCGAGCCGCCCATGTCGTCGAGGACCAGCTTCAGGTAGGCGTTGCCCAGGCGCAGGTTGGTGTCGCGATCGGTGATCAGCGACGGCGAGTACGGCAGGCCGATCTTCTTCGCCGTCCAGCGCGCCGTCGCCGGCATCAGCTGCATCAGGCCGGAGGCGCCGACGTGCGAGCGCGCGTC
>DATAGP010000049.1:0-16246 GCA_036263655.1 Caldimonas sp.
CCGGCGCCGACCGTCGCCATCGTCCTGCGCGACCAGACGGCGCTGCGCGCGTCGCCGCGCGATTCGGCACCGCAGCAGGCCGTGCTCTGGCAGGGCGAGCTGCTCGAGGTGCGCGGCGAGCGCCTCGACCATCTGCAGGTCTGGGACCATGCCCGCGAGCGCGGCGGCTTCGTTCGCGCCAGCCAGGTCCATCGCAGCACGCTGGCGGAGGCCGAGGCGCCCGGCCTGCTCGCCCTCGTCAACTTCACGCGCGAGCGGGTGGGCACCGAAGCGCTCGGCCTCGGCCTGGCCGCCGCCTGGCTCGGCGCCGCGCCCGCCGACAAGGTGCAGGGCGCCGCCGGCATCGAGGCGCTCGACGCCCTGGGCACCTTCGCCGATCGGCTGGCCCATCGCGCGTCGGCCGGCGTGCCGTCGAGCAAGGTGGCCGAGGCAGCGCTCGCCGCGCATCTCGAGGTGGCCGGCCGCTACGGCGTCCGCTTCGCGAGCTTCGAGCGCGAGGGCAGGATGCAGATCTGCTACGACGGCGAAGCGTTCCGCCGCGTCCTCGCCTTCGGCGGGCAGCCGCTGCAGCAGGCGCGCGCGGCGCTCGCCCTGACCCGACCGGAGTGCACCGATCCGGCCCGGAGCGCGGCGGAACGAGCGGCGCTCGACGACTGGCGCGCCGGCGTGCTCGACCGCGTCGATGTCGCGCGGCTGCCGGCCTGGCTGCGCAACCGCGTCGCCCTGCGCCGCGCCGCCTTGTGGAGCGCGATCGCGTTCCGCCAGGCGCGCGGCGGATCCCCGGGCGACGCCGCCGCGGAGGCGGCGGAGCGCGCCCTGGCCGAGCTGGCGAGCGTCGACCGCGCCGAGCTGGTGGACGAGGACCGGCCCGCCTACAGCGACGCGGCGATGCGCGTCAACGCCTCGCGCTGGGCGGCACGGACTCCGGTCGCCGCGCGCATGAGCGCTGCCGGCGTCGCCATCGCCACCGAGCCCGGCGAGCCGGGCCAGACCTGCGTGCTCCTCGTCGATGCGCGGAACGCGGCGGCGCGGCCGCTCGCCCGCCGCTGCACCTACGGGATCGTCTGGACGGCGTCGGCGACGCGCAACCGCGAGGGCAGCGCCGTCGCGGTGGCCGTGCAGCCCCTCGAGGCCTGGCGCGAGCTCTGGGTCTTCCGCCGGGGCGCCGACGGCTGGGACGTCAGCGTGCTGCCGCCGGCGAGCACCGCCCCGGGCATCGGCTTCGCCGAGTTCGCCGGCTGGGTGCCCGGCGGCCGGCAGATGCTCGTCGCCCGCGAGGCGCGCGGCGAAGGCAGGCACCGGCGCAGCTTCGAGGTCATCCGCCTCGACGGCCTGTCCGTGGAACGCCAGTCGGGCGATCCCGTCGCCCTGGCCGCCTTCCAGCGCTGGCCCGACGCCGCCTGGAAGCGGGACTCGGTGAGCCTCAGGTGAGCGGCGCCGGCCGGCCGCGCAGGAAGGCGGTGATGCTGGCGGTGATCTCGTCGGCGCCGGCGCCGAAGAGCATCGTGAAGTGGTTGCCGGTGGCGCGGGCCTGCCGCGCGTTCATCAGGCGCGCCGTCTGTTCGGCCTGGTCGTCGGGGACCATCGGCATGCCGAGCAGGAACGGCTCGGTCGCCTGGATCAGCAGGGCCGGCTGGCCGACGGCCGCGGCGAGGCCGCGCCAGTCGCGCCGGCTGAGCCCGTGGATGTGCAGGGCGGCGGCCGCGGCGACGAAGCCGCGGCTGCGGCTGGTGACGGCACCGCCGCCGAGCGGTTGCGCATCGGCCTCGACGAAGGCGTTCATCTCCTCGTGCCAGCGGTTCACGAACGGCGACATCTGCACGGCGCTGCGATAGGCGGCGAGCGACGGGTACACCTGGTCGAGCCGCGTCGTCGCCGCCGCGGTCATCAACGGCGCGGCCGGATGCATCTCGGCCGCGGCATCGAGCAGCACCAGGTGGCTGACCCGTTCCGGGTGCCTCACGGCGAAGTAGATGCCGAGCAGCCCGCCGAAGGAATGGCCGGCGACGGCGACGCGCCCGACCCCGAGTTCGTCGAGCAGCGCGATCAGGTCGGCGCAGCCGTCGTCGAGCGAGTAGCCGGCGAGCCGGATCTCGGTCTCGCCGCGGCCGCGCATGTCGGGCGCGAGGACGCGGAAGGCGGGGGCCAGGCCGGCGGCGATCAGGCCGTCGAAGATGCGCGCGTTGCCGGTGAGCGAGTGCAGGAGGAGGAGCGTCGGCGCGCCTCCGGGGTACTCCACGCAGTGCATGCGCAGGTCGCGCGTCCGCAACTCGTGCGATCGTCCCTCGGCGGCGAGCGCGACGCCAGCCATGGTCACACCCCCACGGCGGCGCGCACGCGTTCCGCCGTGAACGGGATCTCGCGGATGCGCGCGCCGGTGGCGTCGGCGACGGCGTTGGCGAGCGCCGCGCCGACCGGCCCCTGCGCCGACTCGCCGGTGCCGAGGAACGGCTCGCCCAGCCTCGAGATGATGTGCACCTCGACGACCGGCGGCACCGACGAGAAGCGCAGGATGGGGTAGCCGCCCCAGTCGACGCTGGTGATGCGCGCCGGTTCCATCGTCACCGATTCGAACAGCGTCCACGACAGGGCCTGGAGGATCCCGCCCTCGATCTGGTTGCGGATGCCGTCCGGGTTCACCGCCTCGCCGCTGTCGGCCGCGGCGACGGCGCGCAGCACCTGGATCCGGCCGGTGTCGCGATGGACCTCGACTTCGAGCGCGATCGCCGCGTAGCCCGCGAAATTCTTGTAGCGGGCGAAGGCCATGCCCCGGCCACGCCCGGGCGTGCGCTTGAAGTCGCGCCAGCCGAAGCGCTCGGCGGCGAGGCGCACGACCGCCTGCGCGCGCGGATCGCCCAGGTTGCGCATGCGGAAGTCCACCGGGTCGACTCGCGCCGCGGCGGCCAGCTCGTCGATGAACGACTCGAGCGCGAACACGTTGAGGTAGGCGCCGAGCGCGCGCAGCGCCGACACGCGCACCGGCATCTCGGGGATGAAGTGGTGCACGACTTGCGAGACCGGGAACGTGTAGTAAGGGATGGCGTTGCGGTCGCCGCCGCCGGCCGGCTGCGGCAGCGGCTTCGGCGTCGGCAGGCGGAACGGCGGGTCGAGCTGCCAGGCCGGCGCCAGGTTGCCGGCACGGCCGGGGCGCGTCAGGTGCGAGCCGCTGCGCACCTCGTAGCGCCAGTCGAGCACCTCGCCGCCGTCGCCGAGCCGGGCGCTTACCTTGCCGACCATCGCCGAGCCGTAGGGCTCCCAGGCGTGCTCTTCCTCGCGCATCCACTGCACCCGGACCGGCCGGCCGGGGAAGCCGCTGGCGACGATCGCGGCATCGGCGGCGACGTCGTCGGCGGCGTTGTGCCCGTAGCAGCCGGAGCCCTCCATGTGCACGCAGCGCACGCGCTCGGGCGGCAGCGACATCATCTCGGCGATCGCGCCGCGCAGCGGGTAGACGCCCTGGCTGTGCGTCCAGATCGTGAGCCCGCCGTCCTGCGCCAGGCCGACCGCGCACGACGGCCCGATCGAGGCGTGCATCTGGTACGGCCGCCGGTACGTCGCCTCGACGACGCGTCCGCCGGGCAGTCCCGGCTCGCGCTCGACGATCACGCGGCGCTGCGCCGGCAGGCTGTCGAGATGGGCGTAGACGTCGGCCGACGCGGGCAGGTCGCGGCGCTCTTCCCACTTGGCGCTGCGCGCCAGCGCCCGCACCGCCTTGACGGCCTGGTACTCGCGCTCGGCGATCACCGCGAGGTGGCTGCCGTTCCTGACGATCTTCAGCACGCCCGGCAGGCTCTTCTCGAGGCTGGGGTCGTAGGCGAGCAGGCGGGCGGCGTAGCTCGGCGCCCGCACGACGCGCGCATGGACCATGCCGGGCGGCCGGAAGTCGTGGACGTAGATCGGCTGGCCCGTGAGCTTGGCCGGGATGTCGACGCGCCGCATGGGCCGGCCCATCACCGTGCGCGTGCGCGGGTCGCGCAGCGGCGACTTCGGCTGCGCGCGCACGTGCAGCGTGCTGCCCTCGACGAGGGCGCCGTAGCTGAGCTGCTGGCCGCCGGGCGCCGCGACGACGCCGTCCTGCACCGTCAGCTGCGCCGGCGTGACGCCGAGCCGCGCGGCGGCGCGGTCGACGAGGATGGCCCGCACCTGCGCGGCGGCATGGAGCAAGGCCGTGCCGCTGTCGGGCATCGACGCGCTGCCGGCGGTGTAGCCCTCGTTCGGCGTCGCGCCGGTGTCGGCGGTGATCAGCCGGATGCGGGCGGGATCGACCACCAGCTCCTCGGCGGCGACCTGCAGCAGCGCGGTCTTGATGCCCTGGCCGAGCTCGACCTTGCCGGTGACGACGGTGACGCTGTTGTCGGCACCGATGCGGATCCAGGCATCGAGCATCGGCTCCTGCTCGAGGCTGCCCGGCAGCTTCGGGTTCTGCACCGGCACCTCGCCGAGGTTCTGCGGCTCGCGCCGCGGCGTGTCGGCGGCGCGCAGGCTGAAGCTCATCACCAGCGCGCCGCCGGCGCCGATGAAGGCACGCCGCTTCATGCGCCGCCCTTCATGGCCCGCGCCGCCCGGCCGACGGCGCGCAGGATGCGGCTGTGCGTGCCGCAGCGGCAGAGGTTGGGGTTCATGTGCAGGCGGATCTGCGCCTCGCTTGGCGTGCCGCTCTTCTGCAGCAGCGCCTGCGCCCGCATGATCATTCCCGGGATGCAGTAGCCGCACTGCGCCGCCTGCTCCTCGATGAAGGCGGCCTGCACGGGGCCGGGCTTCTCGGCCGTGCCCAGGCCCTCGAGCGTCGTGATGCGCCGGCCCGGCAGGACCGAGATCGGCGTGATGCACGACAGCACCGCCTCGCCGTCGACGATCACCGTGCAGGCGCCGCACTGGCCGAGGCCGCAGCCGAACTTCGCGCCGTTCAGCTGCAGCTGGTCGCGCAGGACGTAGAGCAGCGGCGTGTCGGCATCGGCATCGACCGGGCGCTCGGCACCGTTGACGTGCAGCTTGATCATCGGTGCCTGGCCTTCCTCACTTCGCCGGCCACGTCGGGCCAGGGCGGCATGTCGGCGGCGGCCCGGCGCAGGTACTGCGTCAGGGCGACCGTCTGCTCCTCGGTCAGCGCGCCCGCGAAGGCGGGCATCCAGCGGCCGCGCTCGCCCTCCGCCGGCGTGATCCCCTCGAGGACGATGCGGATCAGGCTGGCCGGCGACGGCTCGTGCACGGCGACGGCGAGCGGCAGCTGCAGGCCGCTGCCCGAGCCGAGCTCGCGGCCCAGCTCGTGGCAGCCGGCGCAGGCGCCGGCGTAGACCGCGGCGCCGAGACGCAGCGCCGGCTCGTCCTGCGCCGACGGTGCGGCCTGGCGCGACGTCGCCAGCGCCAGCGGCCCGAGCGCGGCGCGCTGCGCGCTCGCCTTGGCCCGCGCCGCCCGCTCGGGCGTCGGCCCGCCCATCGCCGCATGGATGTAGGTGGCGATGGCGTGGACGTCGCTCTCGGGCAGCCGGGCCAGGCTGCGCACCACGCCCTGCATCGGCCCGCCGGCGATGGCGTGGTTCTCGGCCAGCCCGGTGCGCAGGTAGGTCGTCAGCTCGTCGACCGTCCACGGCAGCGGCGACGGCGAGGAGGCGTTCAGCGCCGGCGAGTACCAGCCTTCGGCGAAGCCGCCGTTCAGGTGCTGGTCGCGCCGTTCGGCGCCGAAGGCGTTGCGCGGCGAATGGCAGGCGCTGCAGTGGCCCAGGCCTTCGGCGAGGTAGGCGCCGCGGTTCCACTCGGCGTTCTGGGTCGGGTCCGGGCGGTAGGCGTCCGGGCGGAAGAAGAGCAGCTTCCAGCCGGCGAGCAGGGGCCGGAAGCCGAGCGGAAAGGCGAGCTCGTTGTCGGGCGCGCGGGCGCGCACCGGCGTTCGCGTCATCAGGTAGGCGTAGAGCGCGCGCAGGTCCTCGGCGTTGACGCGCGTGTAGTGGGTGTAGGGGAAGGCCGGGTAGAGGTGCGCGCCGCGGCGATCGACCCCTTCGCGCATGGCGCGGTCGAACGCTTCCTGCGACCAGCGGCCGAGGCCGGTCTCTTCATCCGGCGTGATGTTGGTCGAGTAGAGCGTGCCGAAAGGCGTCTCGAGCGGCAGGCCGCCGGCGAAGGGGCGCCCGTCGGGCGTGGCGTGGCAGCCGATGCAGTTGCCGGCGCTCGCCATCTGCGCGCCGCGCTCGATGAGCTGCGGCTCGAAGGCGCTGCGCGCCGGCGGGTCGATGGGCGCGATCTCCGGCCGCCAGGCGAGCGCCGCCAAGGCGATGCCGGCGAGCGCCAGCACCACCAGCGCCAGCAGCAGGCCGCGGCGCCAGCGTGAGGAGGTTCGTGCTTCGCGCATGCGTCGGCGTGGAGGGCACTAGGAAGGCGGGCAGCGGCAACCTGCATGCCGGCGCGTGGGCCCAGGGAGTGGGGGCGCAGCGAGCGCCCGCGGCGTGCGCCGGGGGAGCCGCGCTCGTCGATCGGCCTTGCCCGCGATGAGCGCTGGCGGCCGATCAGTGGTCGGCCAGCCGCGACGCCCACCACTCGCTGAGCGGTGTCGCCCGTCGCGCCGCGAGGCGCTGCGCCAGCAGCTGGCGGCCGAGTTCGCTGTCGCCGCCGCGCACCGCGGCGGCGAGCAGCGTCTGCTCGACGAGGTCGCGCTGCCCATGGCTGCCGCCGATGCGGGCGAGCCGGCCGCGCAACGGCCGGAGGGCGCGCGTCGCCGCGTCGAAGCGGCCGCTGCCGAAGGCGAGCAGCCCGTGCAGCAAGGGCGCGCCGAGCTCGGCCATGACCTCGCGATTCCAGCCGTCCCGAAGCGATGCATCGGCGATCGAGCGCTCGACCCAGGCCTCGGCGCGACGCAGGTCGCCGCTGCCCAGCATCGCCAGGAGCACGTGGAGATCGTTGAAGACCGAGTGTCCGGCGCTGTCGGGATCGTCGAGCGGCCAGCGCGCGAGCAGCGCCTGCCAGCGCTCGCCGACGTCGGCGCCGTGCAACATCAGGCGCCAAAGCATCGAGGCCGCGTCGACGCGCTGCAGCGTGATCTCGTTCGCCTCCGCGCGCAGGTAGGCGTCGAAGGCGGCGAGCGCGCCGGCGTGGTCGAGCGACTCCAGGGCGAACAGCGCCTCATGCCAGCCGAGGTGGCCGGCGAAGCCGTTGCCCTCGCCCCAGTGCGCACGCCACTCGCCCATCCAGCGCCGGCCTTCCTCGTGCCGTCCCTGCATCTCCATGACGTGGGCGACTGCGTGGATGGCCCAGGGCACGCGCGCCGGGCCGGCGAGCGCCTGCCGGCCGACGGCTTCGGCCTCGGCGTGGCGGCCCGCTTCCTCGAGTCCGAAGGCGTGCAGGCCGAGCACGTAGGGCTGCAGCGGATCGTCGGCGCGCCACGCCGGAACGGCGCGGGCGATGCGCTCGCGCAGCGACTCGGCGTCGCCGCGGTAGAAGTCGAGCAGGTGGCCCCACTGCAAGGCCAGCGCATCGCGCGGATGGCCCGCGAGAAGCGCGTCCCAGGCCGCCGCCGCGCCGCTCCAGTCGCCGGCGGCGAGGCGATGCACGGCCGCGAGGTGAGCCCGCTCGCGGTCGTTGCCTCCGGGCCCGAGCCGATCGGCGGCGCCGAGCGCGGCGCGCGCCTCGGCGTGCAGCGAGGGCTCGGTCAGGCTCAGCAGGAAGCCGGCCTTCATGACCGGCGGCAGCAGCCAGGCCGGGTCGTGCCGTGCCGCGGCGTCGAGGTCGTCGCCCGGCACGCCGTAGAAGGACATCATCCGCCACAGCGCCGAATCGCTCGCGGCGAGCGCCGCGGCCGAGGACGTGGAGACCGCGTTGCCGTGCGCGTCGCGCAAGCTCATCGCGTCGGCTCGCCGGCGAGCGACCCTTCAGGCAGTGGGCGGCTCGGGCCAGGGCCGCGGCGTCGGCCGCAGCTGCTCCCACGCGCGCGCCACCTGAAGCACGCCGAGGTCGTCGTGGCGCTTGCCGGCGATCTGCAGGCCGATCGGCAGGCCGCTCCGCGTCCAGCCGCAGTTGATGCTGGCGGCCGGCTGCTCGCTCATGTTGTAGGCGACCGTGAAGGCGATGTGCTCGAGCGGCCGCTGCGGGTCGTCGGTCGGCGAGGCGAGCTCGGCGGCGAAGGCGGGGATCGGCGCCGTCGGTGACAGCACGACGTCGTACGGCCGGTGCGCGGCGACGGCAGCGTCGCGCATCGCCCCCATCTGGCTGTAGCCGCGGAACACCTGCTCGCCGGTGAGCTGCGCGCCGCCCTTCAGCCACTCGACGATGAAGGGCAGCACCTTGGCTTGGCGATCGCGCGGCAGGGCCGACCAGTCGAGCCAGGAGCGCATGCGCCAGAACGCGTCGATGCCGTCGAGCATGGCGCGCGTGAAGAAGGGGGCGATCCGCTCGACGTGCGCGCCGGCGGCGGCGAAGCGCTCGGCGGCGGCCTGCACCGCGTCCCTCACCTCGGGATCGACCGGCAGGCCGCAGCCGGCGTCGAGGAGGACGCCGATGCGCAGGCCGCGCGGCTCGCGCTCGAGTCGCATCCACTCGATCCGCTGCGCCGGCAGGCTCATGGTGTCGCGCTCGTCGGGCTGCGACAGCACGCTCATCAGCAGCGCCGAGTCGGTGACGGTGCGCGTCATGGGCCCGGCGACGCGGCCGGCGTAGGGCGGGTCGATTGGGATCCGGCCGAGGCTCGGCTTCAGCGTGAAGATCCCGCACCAGGCGGCGGGCAGGCGGACCGAGCCGCCGATGTCGGTGCCGACGTGCAGCGGCCCGTAGCCGGCGGCCGCGGCAGCGCCGGCGCCGGCGCTGCTGCCGCCCGGGTTCCTGCTCAGGTCCCAGGGGTTGCGCGCCAGCGGGTGGAAGCTCGACAGCCCCGACGACAACATGCCGTAGTCGGGCATCGTCGTCTTGGCGAGGATCACGGCGCCGGCCTCGCGCAGCCGCGCCGCGGGCGGCGCGTCGTGCAGCGCCGGCGCCAGCAGCGTCGCCGCGGTGCCGAGCGGCGTCGGCGTGCCACGGGTGGCGATGTTCTCCTTGATCGTCGCCGGCACGCCCTCGAGGGCGCCGATCGGCGCGCCGCCGTCGCGGTGCTTCTGCCAGCGCGTCTCGGCGACGTGCGCCGCGGCGATCGCCGCTTCCGCGTCGAGCGCGTAGGTCGCGTGCAGGTGCGGCTCCCACGCCGCGATGCGGTCGAGCACCGCCCGCGTCACCTCGACCGGCGAGAGCGAGCCGTCGCCGTAGCCGGCGAGCAGCTCGGTCGCCGCGAGCTCGTGCAGCCGGCTCATCGCCGAGTCATCGCCGAGTCATCGCCGACTCATTGCCAGGTCAGCGCCGCCAGGTCGTTGGCGAAGATCGGCGAGCTGCTCCACAGCCCTTTCAGTCGCTTGTTGGCGACGGCGAACTGCGGCAGCTGGAACAGGTAGGCGTTGACGCTGTCGGTGGCGAGCTGGCGCTGGATGTCGCCCAGGATCTTCAGCCGGCTCTTCTGGTCCGCCGTCGAGTTGTAGGCGGCGAGCAGGTCGCGATACGCCTTCGAGTCGTAGCCGTAGTAGTAGCTGGTGTCGGCATAGCGGTCGAAGTCGAGCGGCTCGACGTGGCTGATCACGGTGAGGTCGAAGTTGCCCTTGAACGGCCCCGACAGCCACTGCGCCCACTCGACGTTCTCGATCTTGGCGACGATGCCGACCTTGGCCAGCTGCGCGGCGATGATCTCGCCGCCCTTCCTCGCGTAGGCCGGCGGCGGCAGCGTCAGGGTCACGTTGAGCGGCGTCTGCACGCCGGCTTCCTTGAGCAGCGCCCGGGCCTTCTCCGGGTTGTAGGGATTGACGTTCGTGAGGTCGACGTAGCCGGCGTCGCTCGGCACCATGTGGCTGCCGATCGGCACGCCGTAGCCTTCCTGGGCGCCGTCGATGACGGCCTTGCGGTCGATCGCCGCGGCGATGGCGCGACGCACGCGCACGTCGTCGAACGGCTTCCGCTTGTTGTTGATGGTCAGGATGGTCTTGCCCTCGGTGCCGCCGATGGCGACCGAGAAGCGCGGGTCGTTCTGGAACTGCTTCAGGCTCTCGAGCGCGCCGAAGCGGGGCATGCCGTCGATGTCGCCGGCGAGGAGCGCCGCCACCTGCGCCGCCGGGTCGTTGATGAAGCGGAAGGTCACCTTCTTCATCTGCACCTTGGCCGCGTCGCGGTACTGGTCGTTCTTGACCAGCGTGAGGGCCGAGCCCTTGGCCCAGCTCTCGAACTTGAACGGGCCGGTCCCGATCGGCTTGCTGGCCGTCGTCGGCGCGCTCTTCGGATCGAGGATCACGGCCGTGTTCTCGCCCATGCGGAACAGGAAGTTGCCCTCGGCGTTGTTGAGCACCACGATGACCGTGTGCGCATCGGGCGTGTCGACGCGGCTGACGTTGTCGAACACCGCCTTCTTCGCCTTGTTGGTCGAGGTCGGGGCCTTGGCGCGGTCGAAGCTGAACTTCACGTCGCTCGCGTCGAACTCCTCGCCGTCGTGGAACCTGACGCCCTTCCTGAGCCTGAAGGTGTAGACCTTGCCGTCGGGATCGATGGTCCAGCTCTCGGCGAGCAGCGGCGTCACCTTGCCGTCCATGTTGATCTTGGTCAGCCCTTCGAGCACGTTCATGTGCACGATCTCGCCGATCGCGGCAGCCGGCGCCGCCGTGGGATCGAGCCCCGGCGCCGGCTCCAGCGTCATGCCGAGAATGACGCTGTCCTTGCGCTGCTGGGCCGCGGCGTCGACGGGCACGCCCAGCACCGCGATCAAGCCGATCAGCGCGGCGGCCGATGCCAGGGAGGCGAGGAACGGTCGGCGAGTGACCATGGGTGGGCTCCGGTTCGCAAAGAGAGCCGCGACTTTACGGGAACGCCGCCTCGGGCAGCGCCGCCGGGACACCTGCGGGCCGGCTGCGCAGGCCACGCGCTGACCTTGTCATCGCCGGGGGCCTGCGTATCCTCGTCGCGACAGCAAGACAAGGGAGAGGGACATGCCAGCTGCCTACCGAACCTATTTCGTGGTCGTCGGCCTGTTCGCGCTGTGGGTGGGCGCGTGGGGCTTCGCGGCGCCGGCCGAGGTGAGCCGGGCGCTGCCCTGGACGGTGCCGCCGCTGCACGCGCGCTTCATCGCCGCCATCTACCTCGCCGGCCTGCTGGCGATGGCCTGGAGCTTCTTCGCGCGAACGGTCGCGGAAGTGCGCATCCCGGTGGCGCTGGCCTCGCTGTGGACGGGCGCCCTGCTGCTCGTGTCGCTGCTCCACCTGGGCGAGTTCGACTTCGCCAAGCCGCAGGTGGCGTTCTGGATGTTCGCCTACGCCGTCTTTCCGATCTGGGGCGCGTGGCTCTACTTCGCGCGCGGCGCAGCGGCCGCCGCCGAGCCGCGGCCGCGCCCCGACCCGGCCCTGCTGCTCGTCGCCGCGCTGTGCCTGCTCCTGGCGGCGGCGCTGCTCGTCGCGCCGGCCGTCATGGTCCAGGCGTGGCCCTGGAAGGTGTCGCCGCTGCTGGCGAGCATCTACGCGGGGCCGTTCTTCGCCTACGGGGTGTGCGCCTTCATGCTCGCCCGCGAGGCGCGGCCCGCGGCACGGCGCATCGTCCTCGCCAGCATGCTGACCTTCACCGTCCTCGCGCTGGTGGCCTCGCTGCTGCACCTGCCCCTGTTCCGGTTCGAGGGGCCGGCGGCGTGGGTCTGGTTCGCCGGCTTCGCGCTGGCTGCGGCGGTTCTGGCCATGCGCCTCCTGCAGGGGCCGCGCGCGACCGGGGCCTGAGCCTGGGTCCGCGGCGGCTCATGCCTCGAAAACTGCATCCCGTCGGACCGCGCTCCCACGGGACCACCGGTTGCCGCAGCATGCGGTCTTCGACCACTGCACGGCATGACCCACCTCTGCCTCTTCATCTCGGCCGGCGCTGCCGCGGCAGCGCGGGTGCGGCGCGGCATCGAGCAGTGCGGCTTCAGGATCGTCGGCTCGGACGGCCTGGGCTCGGCCCTCGATTCGCTCCGGCAATGGAGCTTCGACGCGGTCGTGCTGGATTCCGGCGGCCTGGAGGCGTCGACGGTCAATGGCGTCCGCCTGCTGCGGGCCCGGTGCGCCGCGCCCATCGTCGTGCTCAGCGACCACCGCGGCGAGGCGCGCCAGCTGCAGTGCCTGGCCGCGGGAGCGACCGACTCGGTCGGCCCCGGCGCCTCGCCGCGGCTCGTCGGCCTGAAGCTGCGCCAGCTCGTGCAGGCGGTCGCGGCGCATCAGCCGGTGCAGCGACAGGAGGTCCGCCTCGGCGGCCTGCGCCTCGATCCGGCGCGGGGCCGCGCCAGCTACGACGACCAGCTCCTCGACCTCAGCGCCGGCGAGTTCGACACCTTGTTCGTGCTCGCATCGCGAGCCGGGCAGCTGGTCAGCCGCGGCGATCTGGCCGGCTCGGCGTCGTCGCTGCAGGCGGCCGTCGGCCGCAGCATCGACACCCGCATCTACCGCATCCGCCGGCACCTCGCGATGGTGGGCGCCACCGACCTCGAGCTGGCGACCATCCACGGGCGCGGCTACAGCCTGTCGATCGCGGCGCCGGCGGAAGCCCTGGCGGCGCCGCCGCCGCGCGCGGCCGGCCGCCGGCCGGCGGCGGAATTCAGCGCGCCCCGAAGCTGGCGTCCCGGAACAGGTCCTTGAACTCGCGCGGCTGCGAGCGCCAGTACTGGTGCGGCGCGTCGACCTGCCCGCCCAGCCTGGCCGCGGCGTGCCAGGGCCAGCGCGGGTCGTAGAGCATCGCCCGGGCCAGCGACACGGCGTCGGCCTGGCCGCTGGCGACGATCGCCTCGGCCTGCTCCGCTTCGGTGATCAGGCCGACGGCGATCGTGGGCAGGCCGACCTCGGCCTTGACGCGTTGCGCGAACGGCACCTGGTAGCCGGGCCCGACCGGGATCGACTGCTGCGGCGAGACGCCGCCGCTCGAGACGTGGATCGCGGCGCAACCGCGTGCCTTCAGTGCCCGCGCGAAGGCGAGCGTGCCGTCGATGTCCCAGGCGCCGGGCACCCAGTCGGTGGCGGAGATGCGCACCCAGACGGGCTTGTCGGCCGAAAACGCGGCGCGCACGGCGTCGAAGATCTCGAGCGGAAAGCGCAGCCGGTTCTCGAGGCTGCCGCCGTACTCGTCGTCGCGCTGGTTGCCGAGCGGCGACAGGAACTGGTGCAGCAGATAGCCGTGCGCCGCGTGCACCTCGACGGCGTCGAAGCCCAGCCGGGCGGCTCGGCGCGCCGCGGCCGCGAACTGCTCGCGGACGCGCTCCAGGCCGGCGCGGTCGAGCGCCTGCGGCGGGTCCTCGTGCGGCGCATGCGGCAGCGGCGACGGCGCCACGGCGCGCCAGCTGCCCGGCTCGCCGAGACGGATCTGCGCGCCGCCTTCCCACGGCGCCCGGCTCGACGCCTTGCGGCCGGCATGCGCGAGCTGGAGCGCGAGCGGCATCGGCGAATGCCTGCGGATGGCGGCGAGGACGCGCGCCAGCGCCGCCTCGTTGTCGCCCGAGTACAGGCCGAGGTCGGCGGGCGTGATCCGCCCTTCGGCCGAGACCGCGGTCGCCTCGACGATCATCAGCCCGGCGCCCGACAAGGCGAGGTGGCCGAGATGGATCAGGTGCCAGTCGAGGGCGTTGCCGTCCTCCGCCGAGTACTGGCACATGGGGGCGATGACGATGCGGTTGTCGAGGCGGAGGTCGCCGATCCGCCACGGTTCGAAGAGAGGGCTCATCGGCCCGGATTGTCGGCACTCGCCGCGACGGCCGCTGCCGGTGCCGCGGCGGCGGCGTCGGGCAACGACGACGGCGCCTTGCCGGCGCGGGTGCGGATCAGGCGCGGGTCGAACATGTCGCGCAGGCCGTCGCCCATGAGGTTGAGGCCGAGCACGGTCAGCGCGATCGCGACGCCGGGATAGACGGCGAGCTGCGGCGCCTGGAAGAGCTGCGTCTGCGCCTCGTTGAGCATCCGGCCCCACGACGGCGTCGGCGGCTGCGTGCCGAGGCCGAGGTAGCTGAGCGAGGCCTCGGCCAGGATGGCGAGCGCGAACTGGATCGTCGCCTGGACGATGAGGATGGGCACGATGTTCGGCAGGACGTGCTCGAGCGTGATCTGCAGCTCGCCCTTGCCGAGGGCGCGCGCCGCCGTCACGAACTCGCGCGAGCGGACGACGAGGGCGCTGGCCCGCGTGATGCGGATGAACACCGGCACGTTGAAGATCCCGATGGCGACGATCGAGGTGACGAGACCCGGCCCGTAGATGGCCGTCAGCATGATCGCCGAGAGCAGCGCCGGGAAGGCGAAGCTGAAGTCGGCGAAGCGCATCACCAGCTCCTCGATCCAGCCGCGCTTCACGGCCGCGAGCAGGCCGAGCATGACCCCGAACGCCACGCCGATGCCGACGGCGATCAGGCCGACGGCGATCGACACGCGGCTGCCGACGATGAGCAGCGAGACGATGTCGCGGCCGAAGCCGTCGGTGCCGAGCCAGTGCGCGGCACTCGGCGGCCGGAGCTTGTTCGGGATGTCGATCTCGGCCGCCGGCCACGGCGTCCACACGTAGGAGAGCAGGGCCACGCCGACGAGCAGCGCGACCAGCACGGCACCGATGACGAAGCTGGCCGAGGCGCGCCGCTTCATGCCGGCCGCAGCCTGAGGCGCGGGTCGATGACGACGTAGAGCACGTCGACGACGAAGTTGATGACGACGACGGTGCCGGCCAGCAGCATCACGACGTTGCGGACGACGACGAGGTCGCGGTTGGCGATCGCCTGGAAGACGAGGCGGCCGAGCCCGGGCAGCGAGAAGACCTGCTCGATGACCACGGTGCCGGTGAGCAGGTTGGCGAACTGCAGGCCCATGACCGTGAGCACCGGCACCATCGCATTGCGCATGACGTGGCCCCAGAGCACGCCGCGCGGCGACACGCCCTTGGCCCGGGCGGTGCGGACGAAGTCCTCGCGCAGGACGTCGAGCACCGCTGAGCGGACGATGCGCGTCAGGATCGAGGCCTGCACGACCGCCAGCGCCACCGCCGGCAGCACGAGGGCGCGCAGCGCCGCCGCCAGCCCGCCGCCGCCGTCGACGCTCCAGCCGGGAAAGCCGCCGGCCGAGAACCAGCGCAGCTTCACCGAGAAGGCGAGGATCAGCAGGATGGCGAACCAGAAGTTGGGGATGGCGATGCCGACCTGCGTCAGCCCCATGATGCCGACGTCGCCCAGCCGGTTGTGGCGGGAGGCGGCGTAGATGCCCGCAGCCAGTGCGAGCACCGTGGTGATCGCCATCGCCATCAGCGCCAGCGGCACGGTCAGGGCCAGCCGTTCCAGCACCAGTTCACCCACGGGAGTGCTGTAGGCGTAGCTCAGGCCCAGGTCGCCCCGCAGCATGCCGGTGACCCACTCCCAGTAGCGCTCGGTGGCGGGACGGTCGAGGCCGAGCTTGGAAGCCATGGCCGCGACGGCGTCGGGCGAGGCGTCCGGCCCCATGATGATCTGGGCCGCGTTCCCGGGCAGGATCTCCAGCACCAGGAACACCACCACCGAGGTGCCAACCAGAGTCGCGATCAGGGTGATCAGCCGCTTGAACAGGAACAGGCTCATGCAGCGCGGGATAATGCCAGAACCTCACCAGGAGTCCCGCCCACCATGGCATTGATGATTACCGACGAGTGCATCAACTGCGATGTCTGCGAGCCGGAGTGCCCGAACGAAGCGATTTCGCTCGGGCCGGAGATCTACGAGATCCATCCGGACAAGTGCACCGAATGCGTCGGCCACTTCGACGAGCCGCAGTGCGTGCAGGTGTGCCCGGTGGCGTGCATCCCGGTGAATCCGGCGCGGGTGGAGGACCGGGAGACGCTGTTCCAGAAGTACCGGCGATTGATCGCCGAGGCGCAGCAAAAGTAGCCGTCATTCCCGCGGAGGCGGGAACCCAGGGCTTCCGCATTCAGGTGCGCGCCGCGCACTCTCCAACGCTTTGGGTCCCCGCCTCCGCGGGGATGACGTTACTTCTTGGCGGGCTTTGGACCTACAGCCGTGAAATGTTCCGGCTGCTTCTTGTCCTTGCCGGACTTCTTCTTCTCCGCCACCTTCACCGGCGCCGAAGCGGCTTCCTTCGGCCCCATCACCACCGCCTTCGGCGCGGCCTTCTCCTGCGCCAGCCGCGCCTTTTCCATCTCCTGCGCCAGCTTCGCATCCGACTGCGCCACCGCCCTGGCGCGTGACGCATCCTGCGCGCTGACGCGGTCGGAGGTGTCCACCACCGCGCCG